>JBBIRB010000017.1:0-52920 GCA_037442025.1 Bacteroidales bacterium
TTTTCAATAAAATCGAAAGCTCCCTTTTTAATTGCATCCACAGCAGTTTCAATATTGCCATGGCCTGAAATCATGATAACGGGTACCTCCCCCGAAAGTTCCATCAGCTTGTCGAGTACCTCAATGCCGTCCATTTGTGGCATTTTTATGTCGCACAAAACCGCATCGAAATTATCCTTTTTAAATAGTTCAATTCCTGCAATGCCATCTTCGGCTAATTCTACCTCGTGGCTTTCGTATTCAAGTATTTCCTTTAGGGTGTTGCGAATGGCTCTTTCATCGTCAATTACCAAAATCTTCGACATAGTTCAAGGGTTTGTGTTCGTGCAAAAGTAGCAAAAACATTGGCAGTTTTACTAGTAGTTTGAGAATACCTTTTCGCCTAAGGGCGAAACAATGAGGTACTTCATTTTGCTCGATCTATTTCCGGGGCTATCTTCAAGGCTAACCAAGTTGAATTCGGTACTCGAAAGTGTAAATATCCGGTTGATAAATAGGGTTCTATCGGTTTCAATTTGCTTGTGAGCAAGTAGTGAACCATTAGTTGAAAATGTGAAAAGCGCATGCGACCAACTATTGGCAGCTAAACCAGCTGTTTTACGTTGTCCCTCGATACTGTACCATTCGTAATTGGCAAAAACCAGCAGTTTATTATCGGCTTTTAAAATTTCCAGAATTTGTCCCTGCAGGTCGAGGGCATTGCTCCAAGCCAAATTCCCAACCGAATCGGTTTGGCAAACAACGTAAGAATTGAAAAGTTTGGGGTTGTCGCTATAATTACGGCCAAAAGCCATTATGCTTTGTTGCCCAATCTCGTCGAAGTTAAGGTAAGCAGGGGCGAGTTCTATGGCAATTCGGGTTGAGTTAAGTTCTTTGCCATTGTTGTCGAGCCGAACCAAAGTATTCCGATGCTTACTGTCGATAAATCCGGAAACAATTACAACGCAACCGTTATCGTAGCCAAAAACATACGGAGCCTTGTCGCCAGAAGGGAGTGCATCCTTTCCCTTTGCTCCTATTTCCCGAAGCCATTCTATTTTTTTTTCTTTATCAATTTTAGCCACAAAGGCCATTGTGACATTTCCGGGGCGTTTTATGAAGCCAGCAACATAATTGGGGAGCCCTTGAGCATATGAAACGAACTGGGTTACATGGGATGTTTTTGCATACTCTGGGCTGTTTTCATCTATTGGATATAGCGGAATATTAACACCTCTTGCGGCACTTGCCATTCCCATTGAGTTTCTATAGCTCTGTTCGGCTTCGAGGTAGCTGGCGAAGTTGGATAAATCGGTATCGAACGAACGACTCAACTGTTCAGATTCCTGTCGATAAAAATTTTTCAGGCCTGGTTCACCCTGGTACTGCGACATGAAAAAATCGTTGAATCGCTTTATTTTTTCAGGCACAATCGCTTTGTTGAACAATTGAAGGTTCTCATTCGCACTTTTATACTGCATGGCTAAGCGATTATAATACCGCACCTTTCGACTCATAAGGGCGGTAGTGCTATCGGTGGTTTGGTTTAATTCCGATTTACTTAAAGTTAGAAAGTCTTGTCGCGAGTCTAAGTACTTAAAGAGTTCGCGTACCAGCGAACTGTTATCGTATTTGCCTAGTTTAAAGAGAAATAGTTCGTCGAAAGATTTTAGTTTGGTATCGGATTCGAGGGTAGTTGCTAATGATATTCTTCGTTTGTTGTCGGCAAAGGTTCGGTTTATTGAGTTAATTTCCTGACGGAGCGGTACAATTTCTTTATTGTAAATCTCGAGGTACTCGTCTGCCCATTTATCGTAATTCCAAATATCGAAAGTGTCTTTTAGGAAATCGCTATTGGTTAGCCCATCGAGCCGAAAGGTTTCAATATTTCTAATCTTGTAGGTTTGATTGTATTTTCCAATGGGAAATGTGCTGATAATTTTTTGGTACTCGTTGAATTTATTAATGCTTTCGGCATAATCGTTTTTTAGAGATGCGAGCAAGCCAAGGTATTCGGGGTTTGTTTGGAGCAGGGCTTCATTATAGTTCTCGAAACGGTCGTTTATTTCGTTGAAAGTCCGTACCGCGCTATTGTAATGATCTTTCGATTTGCGAAGGGTTTCGAAAATAGTTGTAGTTGAGTCTTTAAAATTTTTACAAAATTCTAAACGCTGGCTGATGTAAGCCAACACATCCTCATTTTCAATTTTTTTGCCAGGTTGTGCAATGGGTAAATTGGTATAGTACTCTCTGGTTCGTCGAACCTCATTGGCCTGAAGGTACACCGGGAATAAACCATAGTAAAGCACTGCATTATTTGACCAATAGTTTAGGTATTCGAATTCTCTCAGCGGGTCAATATTCTTAAACATTTGTTCCGAAACATGCCCCAGCTGAATGTATGTGTTTGAGAAATAAGGATCCTGCTGCTGAAATTTGTAAAGAAGCGAAAATGCGTTTAATGGGGAAAGGTTGGGCAGCTGCTTGTATATGTCGTCGTAACGGAGCGCTTGTGCCTTTGAGTTGAACCCTATTGAGCAAAAGGCAATGATTATTGAAACAGCTACTATACGGTTTATGCTTAATTTATAATTCTTTTTCATGGCAATCGGATCGTTATAATTGATTAATTGCTTTCTGCTGAGTAAGTGCCATCCTCCCTAACTTCGAGAATGTTGAATTCAACCCTTCGATTCAAAGCCCTATTTTCATCGGTTGTGTTAGGTACCATGGGTTTCTTCATTCCGTAACCCTTTGAAACAATCCTGTCGGTGGGTATGGCATTATCGAGCAAGTAGTTTACAACCGATTGGGCACGCTTTTCAGAAAGCGTAAGGTTGTACCTGTCGCTTCCTACATTATCGGTATGGGCACCAATTTCAATAACTATGGCGGGGTTGTCTTTCAGCAGCTGAACAACCCGATTGAGCTCGGGAAACGATTCGGTAGCGAGCTCTGCAGAGTTGCTTCCAAAATTTATGTTGTTAAGCCGAATTGTTGTTTTTGCTTTGAGCGAAACCAGTTCGGCTTTGAGTTCGCTGGTTTCCTGTTTGCCAAGGTCAACAATCTGATTATGGAACGAATATCCTTGTGCCCCCCTAATGGTAAATTCGTACTGATCGCCTTCGCGAAGCATGGCTGTTATTTTCCCATCTTTCACATCCTTGGCGCTGAAGAATATAGTTTCTTCGCGATTCAGATTGGTAATAACTACTTCAGCCATTACCCCCTCCTGGGTGTCCTTGTCGGAAATAACAATGTCGAAAGCTTTTTTTCGGGGAACCAGCGGAAGGTTCCGCTCAAATTTGGCAAAAACAATGTCGCCTGTTAGGTTGAAATCGAAAGAATTGATCTCAAACTTTTCGGCCTCAGCCGTAATTATGTATTGTTGCCCCATAGGAATTGAAAAAGAGAATATTCCGGGGGCTATTCGAACGCCCTCGGTTCTTTTTCCCTTTTGGTTTGGGTTTTCTGCGTAAACTTTTGCCTCTAATGGGCGGAATATTTCATTGTCGTAAACGGCTAGGACCAATTCAATTTTTTGAAAAAGTTCAATGATTTCAGGGTTGGTTATTTTTTCGTCCTCTTTACGATAGTCGAGTTGAAAACTGGCAAATGAGAATCCCTGCTTGCGAATATCGACAATGTAGTTTTGCCCGTCGAGAAGAGGAATTTCGAATTCCCCCGATAATTTGTCGCTCGAAAATTTTCCAATTACTGCGAGAGTAGTAGGATCGAAAACGGTAAGTTCAGCCTCAATGGGTTGCCTAGTTGCCAGATCAATTATTTTGCCACGCGAAACGATGGTTTTTTTAGGCATTAGGTTTTCGTCTAGTTGTACTCTGAAAATACTTCCTACAGGTATTTTTTTTACAACTGAGCGTTTAAGGAAATGCAGATTACCCTTTGTTAGCTGTGGTAGTATTCGCGAGTCCTCATCAATGCCTAAGTCAATTTTCATGGGTAACAGCCAACTATCCTTTAAAATTTCCTGGGTGAAATATAAATTGAAGCCCTCCTTGGCATTGGCTGTTTCAACAGCCGAAAAATAAAGGGTTTTACCATCAATTGCTATGCGAGCGCCATGTTCGCATCCTCTGTTTATTTGCTCGTGCAAAACCGAAGGGGCATCCCATCTTCCCAATGGGTTTTTTAGAGCCATGTGAATGGTGGTGCAGTTTGGGCTATCCTTCGGTTTGCGAATTTCGGTTGTAGCAATTTCACGTGAAAAAAACATTCGACTTTCCCCTGCATCGATACTGGGGAATAGTTCATTAGCGCTTGTGTTAATGGGTTCTCCTATGTTTTTAGGTGGGCTCCAGCCCTTTGCAGTTTTTTCAGAGTAGTAAATGTCGAGCCCACCCTTTGTGTCGGGGAAATTTGCATGGTAGTATAGTTTTCTACCATCGAAACTCAGAAAAGGACCTGCAATTTCAAATCCCTCGCCAAAGTGAACATTTATGGTTTCGATCGGATCGGGTTCTGTCCAAACTCCTTCTTTCAAATACGATTCATACAACTGATTACGCCCAATAATAGAAATTGACATAACAATATAGTCTTCGGAAGGGCTTACCGAAAAACTGGTAATATTTTCCCATGTTCCAACCCGTTCGGGAAACGAAGCCGGGAGGAGTAACTGGGGTGTTAAGTTCAAAAAAACAATTACTACCAGAACCTTGAACCGCAGCTTTAAGTTTTGAAATTTCATTTGCAATTCATTTTAATTAAATGGTAGTTCAGCAACCACGGTTGCTAAAAAATATTTTTTGAACAATAAAAATAAGATTTTTTTGCATATATTAAAGAGTATTGCCAAAATATGTGATATTAGTATGTTAATCAGAAGGATTGATAGCGACTTGAAAGGTTTTATAGTGTATATTTAACAAACCAAGTTAACAAACGAAAGGAGAGCAACAATGAAACTGCGAATCGGAATATTTACGATTATTCCCATTGTTTTTATTGGGTTTTTAGCAAATGCCCAGCAGGAACTTGGCCCGCTCAAAGTAAAACTTCTTCAGCAAACAACCGAATTGGGTCGCATGCACGTTAGCCTTGAAATAGGTGATGCTTTTCTCCAACAAAACTCCGATAGTGCCCTTTACTGGTATAACAGGGTTTTGCCATTTACTTTTCGGGACTCATTGCAATTTGCCGAATGGATTAACCAGACCGAAAATGCAACCAAATACTATGTTGCGGTTGCGCTTGGCTACTCTGGTATAATTTTGCTTAAAAAGGGAGAACTCCCCGAAGCAGTTGGAAGGCTTAATGGGGCTATTGAGATGGCTACAAGCATCGATCAGCCTCAACTTGCGCTGTATTGTACCGATAATGCAGCAGTAGAACTGGCAAAGCAGAAGGATTATGAAAAGTCGATACACTATTTCGAAAAATCGTTGGCTCTTTACCAAAAGTTAAATAATCCGCAGGGAATAGCCTTCTGTTTGAGTAATTTGGGAGCCATTTGCGCTAACTGGGGGGCATACTACAAGGCTGCAAGTTATTACGAAAAATTAATGAGCCTGCAGGGCGGTGCGCATGCCAATACCGATGGTGTAACCGACCTAATAAACATTGCACAGCTGTATCAAAAACTCGAAGAGCATAGCCGATCGAACAGTTTTTTAGAAAACGCTCTGGAGTTATCAACCAATATTGGGTATAACGATGCGCTAGGTTTAATATACTCAACGTTGGGATCGAACTATTTTAAAATGGGTAAATTGGCTGAGTCGGGAGTGACCTACCAAAAACTTGCAGCAATTTCGGTTCAAACAAACAATAAAAGAGATCAACTTTTAGCGCAGCAGAATTTAGCAGCGATAGAGTATACGCAGGGTGATTTCGAAAAAAGTTTGGAGCATTGGGAGGGAGCGTTTGCATTGTCAATGGAAATGGCCAATGGCCCAGCCGTGCTCGATGCTCTGCTCAATATAAGCAATATACACTACCATTTGAAAAACTTCGCAAAAGCTTCGGAGTATTACGAAAAATATATCTCAGTAAGCAAACAAATTGGCGATGTTAAAACGCTAGCCAACTCTTACCTTAATGTGGGAGAAATGCAGGTTAAAGCAGGGGGCTTTGATAAAGCACGTGAGTACTTTGGACAGGCACTCGATATATACAACCAAAATAATGATGCAAGCGGAATTGCTTCGGCCAATATTGCCATTGGGCAATCATTCCTGTTGCAGCAACGTTTCCAGTCGGCTACCGATTTCTTCAACGCTAACATTGAAAGGGGCCAAGAAATTGATGAGAAGCTATTGGCCGATTCTTATCAGGGTAAAGCCGATGCCCTCCGGGCTCAGGTTCAGTATTTGGCAGCACTCGACTTATATATTAAAGCCCTTGTTATTCGAGAAAAAATGAATGATGCCAATCAGGCTACCGCATGCTTAAACTCATTAGGTTTTATTTACGAGGTAACCGGAAATATTCCCAAATCTCTCGAATCGTACGAAAGGGCTCTTCAGTTGGCCAGTAGCCAGGGCAACAAGGAAGGTGTTTCAGCCATTTACAATAACTTAGGGATAGTTTATAGGCGATTGGGCGATTTTAATAAAGCACGCGACTCCTACGAAAAGGCACTGGATATATTTTTAATTGATAAGAACCTCGAAGCAACTTCTTACGCATACAATAATTTGGGTATTGTATACGAGAATTTAGGCGATTTTCCTAAGGCCAACGAGTATTACGAGAAATCGCTAGAAATAAAACAGAGCGGACAGGACAAGCAAGGGCTTGCGACTAGCCTTATGAACATAGGAAATGTTTACAAGCACCTGAAAAACTATAGTAAAGCAGAAGAGAACTATATGCGTTCCCTTGCCTTATGCGAGGATATTAGCGACCGCCAGGGGATGGCATTGGCATTGGGGAGCATTGCTTCTTTGGCCATTGAAAGCAAAAATTACGACAAGGCCATTGAGTATGCCAATAAAAGTTTGGCTATTGCTAAGGAAATCGATTTGCAAAATGTTATCAAAGAATCGTATAGACAAAAGGGTTGGACCTACGCTCTCATGGGCTTTTCGGAATGGGCAGAAGAGGCTTACCTGAACCTGATGGAAATGAACTACGCCGAAATCACACGTAATTTTTCTGTTCTTTCCGAGAGCGAGAAGGAGCTCTTCTTTAAAACGCTGGCCCTCGACTTCGATCGTTTCCACTCCTTTGCTTTAAAGCGTCAGCATTCGAACCCAGCAATAATGCACGATGTATATAATAATATTCTCAGAAATAAAGGGCTGCTTTTAAAGTCGAGTACCTCAATGCGCAATGCCATTCTGAGCAGCAACAATAATGAGCTGATTGAAAATTTTGAGCGATGGATTATGCTCCGACAGGAAATTGCCAAACTGTATGCCCTACCTGCCGAAGAGAGAAAGGTTAGGCCCGAAGAGTTGGAAAAACAGGCCAACAATCTCGAGCGAATGCTGGTCAGAAATTCATCGGAGTTTAGCGACTTCGACCGTTCGATGCGCATTACATGGACCGACATACGCAATAAAATGAGCGAGGGGGAAGCAGCCATTGAGTATACCCATTTTATTCATACACCCGATAGTATTCTGTACTGTGCTATAGTATTACTCCCTGGTATGGATGCGCCCCGAATGGTGCCCCTGTTCGAGCAGCGTCAGCTGGTTCGATTAATCGGAACCTATGGAGGGAATAATCTTCAGTATATTAATGGCATTTATGGAAAGTTGAGTGAGCCCAACTTGAAACTTTACGAATTGATTTGGAAACCCATTGAGCCCATACTGAAAGGGGTTAAAAGGGTTTACTATTCTCCAACCGGCCTGCTGCATAAAATTTCAATGTCGGCACTTAACCCAAATTCAAAAACTTTGCTTATTGATGCTTACGATTTGCATTTGCTCAGCAGTACAGGACAAATTGCAGCTGAAAGAAGCATGAATTTTACACCTGAAACCTCCATAGGGATTTTTGGTGGTATAGCCTACTCCATTATGCCCGGAGTAACCGAAACGTGGACATACCTTAAGGGCACTCTCGACGAAGCGAACCTGCTGCAAGGTATGCTTGCGACAGAATTAAAGGGTTTGCAGGTGGTAACCGATACGCTGGCCACCGAAGCAAGATTTAGAGAGTTGGCAAAAGCCTGCGAAATTCTTCATGTAGCCACCCATGGTTTCTTTTTCCCCGATCCTAAAGAGGTAGATGCTGCAACCGAAATGGTAAAAGAATACGGTGAAATTGAGTTTAGAGGTGGTGCCCGAACTCACGGGCTAACCAGTTTTGTGCGCAATCTCAATCCACTCATGCGTTCGGGTTTGGTGTTTGCAGGTGTGAACGACTACTGGAATGGAGCAAAGCCCGTTTCTTCCCACGATGGAGTGCTAACAGCCCTGGAGGTTATCAATATCGATATGCGTAAAAATCAACTTACTGTCATGTCGGCTTGCGAAACAGGATTGGGCGAAATAGCCGGAAGCGAAGGGGTTTATGGGCTTCAGCGAGCTTTTAAAATGGCAGGTTCAAAGTACATTGTTATGAGCCTGTGGCAGGTGCCCGACAAGGAAACAGCAGAGTTCATGGAGGCTTTTTACCGCCAAATTCTAGTATCTAAAAACATTCGCGAAGCTTTTGCCGCTTCCCAAAAAGCTATGCGGATTAAGTACGACCCATACTACTGGGCTGCTTTTGTATTGTTGGAGTAAGTTAAATTGAGGAGTTATAAATTTGATTTACAGAAAAAAAGGCATTAAATTTGCCATATACGTGACTCGTTTAAACCCTAAAATATAATGCCATGAAAAAGATATTAATACTAACTCTATTCCTAATGTCTGCCAGTATACTTTTTGGGCAGTTGCCATTCAAAGTAATTACTGTAAATGGCGAAATTGTTGCCGTTAAGGCCAATGTTACCCTACAAAACGGACTTGAGGTTTTGAGCAACGAGAATTTCGACTTTAAAAAACCCAATTCCCGTGCTGCCATGATTAACTCTGAGAGGGGCCGTATTGTTCTTACTGAGCAAAATGCCAACGATGCTTTTTCGAAAGCGGCATTTGCCCCAGCCATCAGTGCGGTTAGTTCTCGTAGCAGTACTATGATTAATCAGGCCGACATTAAAAACTTTTTCAGCGACAAACTTCTAGTTTTAGATAAGTTAGAAGTAAAAATTGGCTCCGATTTGTACCCGCTCAACGAGAACAACTTCTTCTTTGTCCGATATATATACAATGGCGAAACCATAAACAAACGGCTCCCTTTTAAGGGGAACATGTTGTTTGTTAATAAAGCAGATATTTACACGGTTGATGGCAAAACTATTGAGCCGCCCGATAAGAATGAAATGAATCTCTACTACTACCGGAAGGGTAGCGAAACACCCGAGTCGGTTTTTATTAGCAGTTTCACCCCAATTTTTGTGAGAACCAACGACATTAAGCCCGAGATTGCAATAATTATCGATGAATTTAAAGGAAAACCAACCGATCAGATTATTGGCGAAGTTTACGACTACCTAACTTCTTTTTACGGATCGATAGACAAGGCTATGGTTGAGAAATGGGTAAAAGCAGAATTTGCATTGTAGCGGAAAGTTTATATTATTGAAATCCAACTTAAAATCACTAACTTGCCCTTGACAATAGTCAGGGGCAAGTTTTTTTACAACACCATGAAAAGTACAGTATTATTTTTTGGGGGCTTATTCATAATTGTTCAACTAGGAGCCCAACCGCAAAGGCCATTTGTTCAAAAGTTCACTCCCAGCGAGTTCGGCCAGCAATACTCTGCAAATACTTATGCAGTTGATGTCGACAGGAATGGGATGGTCTACGTAGGCACAGCTTTTGGCGTTCTGCAATTCGATGGGGCAACTTGGAGGTTCATAAATGTGAAAGCCGGAACCTATGTTACTGCCATAAAGGTTATAAATAATACAGTTTTTGTAGGCTGCCATGGTGAGTTTGGCTACCTTAAGCCCGACGAAAAAGGCCTTTTTCGCTACCATTCATTAGTCGATAAGGTTCCGGAAGAGGATTTGGAGTTTACTAGAATATGGAAAATTGTAGCATTTGATAATAATATTGCCTTTCAGGCCGAAGAAAAAATTTTTCTGCTCCGTAACGATTCAGTTCAAATTTTTAAACCTACAACCTCCTTTCATCTTTCGTTCGGATTAAATAACCAGTTTTTGGTTAGGGAGCGGGGTAGGGGCCTATCGGTTTTTAACGGTTCATCTTTTGAAGCTATTAAACGAAGCGAAATGTTTGCCGATTTGGGTGTTTTTGCCGTTATCCCTAATGGTAACTCAAGTATTCTTTTAACTCGTGAATCGGGCTTTTGGAAGTGGGAAAATCAAATATTCAGTAAATTACAAGTGAGCCAGGAGTTGGAGAGTATTCTTCTTCGCTCCGATATTATAAGCGCTTTACGGCTCGACGATGGGAATATTGCAATAAATACATTGAAAAATGGAATTCTGATTTTAAACAGCAATCTGCAGCTCGTTTCTAACTTCTCATCAAGCACCGGGTTGCTCTCTTCCGAAATATTCGACCTAGTGCAGGATGGAACCGGTGATCTGTGGGCTGCCACTCAGAAAGGGGTAAACAGAATCCAATACACATCGGCTTTCTCCCTTTTCGGCCCTGCCCAAGGGCTTTATGGTGAAGTGCTCACAGTTTCTTCATTTGGCAAGGGCTACGTTGTTGGAACCACCTCGGGCCTTTTTGTTAGTGCAGGTGAAAGTATTAAAGCATTTGCAGAAGTAGAAGTGGTAGGTGGAAGTGTTTGGAAAATTATTGAGGCACAAGGTTCGCTATGGATAGCCACCGATAATGGCTTGTGGAGGTATAATGGAACAGATTACTTTAAAGTTAACCGAACTCCAACCACAGCATTGGCCTATGTTAAAGAAAAGGATTGGCTGGTAGGAGTTGGTCCAAGGGGACTCTATGTGTTGAATTCGAACTTAACCGTTATGCAAACTCTTCCCGACATAAAGGTGGATGCGTATGGGTTAGCCTATAGTATTACTCCAAAGGGCGATTGTGAACTGTGGGTGGGCTCCAAAACCAGCGGTGTTTGGCAGATTGTAATTACCCCCGATTTAAAGCAAAAACTATTCGATGTGTATGGCCCTCTCGACGGGCTCGAGGAAGACTGGGTGTGCCCCTATTCATTGGGTAATTCAAAAGTTTTTGCCACTTCGAGAGGCCTGCTTAAATTCATATCGGCCGAAGAAATATACCGAATGCTTAACGATAGCACTATGAGTATTTTCGATATTCGAGGAATGTTTAGTCCCATCGATTTGCCAAAAAATGCAGTTGATAATGCCATAACTGCACTTCTGTATGGCCCCGATACTACATTTATAGGAATTGATTTTAATGTGCATGTGGTTAATATGCGCGATAGTATTTCGTCGGATTTTGAATTGAAAGCACTCCGTGTGGGGAAATTGAATGCTCTCGAAAAACATTCTGAAAAATTACTCATAGGAGGACGCGATGGATTAGCCATTGCCCAATTGGGAAATCGGTTCAAACGTAGCTATCCTATCCCCCAGTTGCTACTAAGGTCTATTAGTTTTGGTTCCGACTCGGTGGTGTGGTGGGGCGATGCCCCTCAGGGCATGAAAAGCATCGATATTCCTTATACAAAGAATTCTTTGGTTGTTTTGTTAACCTCACCATACAACGACAATGGGCTTGGAGCAGAGTACTCATGGCGTGTAAAAGGAACCAATAGCGATTTTTCGCGATGGAGCGCATTGGGAACAGTTGAAATTAATAACCTGCGCGAGGGGCAATACGTTTTCGAAGCTATAGCCCGAAATATTCATGGTCAGCAGAGCGAAATGGTAACATTCTCCTTTAGGGTGCTTCCTCCCTGGTATCGTACAATTTATGCTTATATTTCATATGCCTTGGCATTAATTGCGTTGGTTTACCTACTTGTTCAAATGAACATTAAGAGGCTAAAGGCGCAAAATAAACGATTAGAAGAACTGGTTCGGCAGCGCACCCGCGAGGTGGTGGAGCAAAAGGAACATATAGAACAGCAGAAGGAGAGAATAGAGGATATTTTAAGGGATATTAGAGCCAGCATTAATTACGCCCAACGAATCCAACAGGCTTTACTTCCCAGCCGCGACCTGATTGAAAAGTTTCTTCCCGGGCATTTCATTATTTTTTACCCCCGCGATGTTGTAAGTGGCGATTTTTACTGGGCAACAAGAGTGAAAGATTGGGTAGTTGTTACTGTAGCCGACTGTACAGGGCATGGAGTGCCGGGTGCCTTTATGAGCATGTTGGGCATTTCGCTACTGAACGAAATAGTAGGAAAACAGAGCGTTGTAGAGCCAAGTCGAATACTTGGAGATATGCGACAGGGAATTATAGAGGCCCTCAAGCAAGGCTCGGAGTATGCCACCCAGAAGGATGGAATGGACATGAGTATTGTAGCCATTAATTTAAAAACACGTATTTGCAAATGGGCGGGAGCCAATAATCCTCTATATATAGTGCGAAGTAGAACTGTAAATGCCCCTTTAACAAATATGAACGAAAGGAATAAGCTGGTTAATTCGATTGCTGCACCCTTTTGGAACTGAAGCAGGATAGAATGCCTGTGGCAATTCATACTATTATGGAAGATTTTTTGAGCCATGAGGTGCAATTACATGCTGGCGATAGGCTGTACATGTTTTCCGATGGGTATACCGACCAGTTTGGCGGTAACGATTACCGCAAATTCATGTCGAAGGCATTTAAAGAACTAGTTGCTTCAACTTCGGGGTTACCCATCGACCAGCAGGGCAGGGCATTGGAAACGGCTTTTAGGGAGTGGGTGAATTGCAATGGCCGGGTGCATGAGCAAATTGACGACGTAACCGTTATGGGGATTGAAGTTTAGCTTTTTCTCAGGATCACTCTCAAAAAAATTAAACCCACAAATCTTAATGAACCAGAAGATTTGTGCGTTTAATAAAATTGCCTATTGTACCTTTACTTCTTGTCGGGGTCGGTTCTTTTGGCTCTAATGCGCTTTACAAGGTCTACCAAGTCGTATTTGTAGGTAACGGTTATGTTAAGGTTGCGAAACTGCGACCGGGTATTCTCATCCATTTGCTTATAAACATCAACAAGCCCAAGGTCGTAACGTACATCGAGTCCCCAAATACCCTGTTTGGCATCGTACTCGCCACCAACTCCAAAGGAAAGACCCCAGTCCAAAGTTTTCCAATGGTAATCGTCCCCTGTTTGTCCGTTTTCGAAAATTTCAACACCACTTGTTTTCAAGGTAGTATATGTTCCCCCAGTAGCATAAACTTTAGATAGGCCAAAGGCTCTAAAGGCATACTTAGCAAGAATCGGAATAGCAATGCTGTTTGTTTTTCGAGTTGTTTCTATACCGAATTCAGTGGTTTTGGTTCCCCTCGATAAAAAAAGCAACTCGGTTTGAATTGAAAACTTATTGGTGAAACCAAATTCGCCAACTGCACCAAACTGATATCCAAATTTGCTTTTAGTATCAACGTAGTCATATGACCATCGGTTTATCTTTGTAAAGTTCATTCCAATCTTTGGGCCCACATATACAAAACCCACGTCGAATTTGCCAATTTTAAACAGCTGCGCATTGGCCCCTAAAGCCAGCAGAGTAAGGAGAAGAATGGGGATTGATTTTCTCATGATCGTTTGTTTTTTTAATACTAACACAAATTTAGGGTACAAAAGGTTTGATTGTTCACGTATTGGTCTACATTTAAAGTGTTTTAGTCAATGCATGTTGTCCGTTCGAGTATTCAGCCTTTTTTTTAGCTACATTTATTGCCATAAAAATTTTGCCGTATGAACGACATTAATTCGATTCTCGATTTTCTGAAAACGGTACTCTTTACAACCGTTAGCCATTTGGCCTGGCTTTTGGGCTTGCTTTTCGTTTTTGGGCTCATTCTCTATCTGCTGGCTCGTTTCACCCGAACGGTTTTTGTTAAAACCGTAGGGCAACAGTTCGATATACTGGTAACAGGGTGGATTGGTGTTCCCATTCACGAGCTGGGTCACGCTCTGTTCTGCCTGTTATTCAGGCATAAAATTGTTGAGATGAAACTATACTCACCAAATACCACCGACGGAACCCTGGGGTACGTTAACCATTCGTATAACCCTAAAAGTACTTACCAGAAAATTGGCAATTTCTTTATTGGAGTTGGCCCAATAATTTTTGGGGCTCTTGTTTTGTACGCCCTGCTTTACTACTTAGTGCCCAATACGGGTCAGGTTTTTTCGAATATTGAAACCCAGAGCCACATGCTGGTTAAGGGTGTTAAGGGAGAGTTCTCAGGTCTTTTCTCGGGGCTCTGGGCATCAACCTTGGGCACTTTAAAAGCGCTTTTCAATTCATCTAACTTTTCCGACTGGCGATTCTGGCTGTTCTTATACCTCTCCCTTTGTGTGGCTTCTCATATGGAACTTAGCCCTCCCGACATAAAGGGTGCCTGGCGGGGTTTGCTTACCCTGGTTATTTTCCTGTTTTTGTTTAACCTTGTAGTGCTTGCGCTCGACAGGACTGGTTGGCTTGGGGACTGGTGGAGCAATCTGAAACTCGAAAGCCATGCAACCGGAATTAATAAATGGGTAGGAACATTTGGTGCCCTGTTCGTTTACGCCACCATTATTTCGGCAATAAACTTCCTGTTTTCCTATTTGGTACTTTCTCTATATACCGTCATTCGGTTTAAGCGTGTTGTTAACCCGTTTTGGTAATAACGAAGATTAAAAGGCCAGGTAGAATTCCTTGGTTAGGGCTCGGTATTCCTGGGTGTGCTCACCCGTATGGTTGTAAATAGCAAGCCATTGCTCATCTACTGTGCCCTTTTCCTGAGAAAATTCTACAATAATACGCTTAATCTGTCCTCCGGGTCTCGACGAAATATTGATTTTTTTACGACAATATAGACCACTATTGGCAGCATTGGCAACAAATACATTGCCTTCTATGTAGGGGAAAATGCCGCAGAAACGACCAGTAGATGTAAGCAAAGCAGCTACACCCTGAAGCAGTTCAGAGTGAGGGAGGCTTTCGGCATGGCGAGCGTTAGCCCGCCTTTCGGCGTTAGGTTTTAACGAGTTGACAAAGTAAGGAGGGTTGGATACGATTAAGTCGAAGCGACTTGGGGTTTCTCGGGAAAATTCTTGAAACGAAATGTTATGCAGTGCAATTCGATTGCTCCATGGGCAACGCTTCACATTTTCCATTGCCTGAAGGTGCGATTCCGTATCAATCTCTATTGCATCGATACTTCCACTGCATCGCTGCGCAAGCATTATTGAGATTAGGCCGGTACCCGACCCCACATCGAGAATGCTGTTGGCTTGGGTTAAGTCCACCCATGCCCCCAGGAGAACCCCATCGGTTCCAACTTTCATACTGGCACCCTCCTGTCGGATGGTAAATTGTTTGAAACGAAAGAAGCTATTACCCATGGCTCAGTACTTTTCGAAAATTCCTAACCCAAACAGGGCGTAATCGTATTTCACGGGGTCGTGGGGGTCGAACTTTGCCAATTGTGCAGTAACCTCTTCAACTGCTTTCCAATCGTTGGAATTGCGTTTAAGTAGCCCGAGGTTTCGTGCAGCCCTTCCACTATGCAGGTCCACAGGGAGCATCAGGTGGCTTGTTGGTATTTCGGTCCAAAGGCCAAAATCGACCCCTTCGGTGGCGGGCCGAACCATCCACCTAAGAAACATGTTAAGCCTTTTGGCTGCCGAACCATTGATGGGATCCGAAAGATGCTTGTGAGTGCGTTTGGGCAGGTTAGTTTCTAACATTTTTCTTCGAAAATTGGCAATGGCGCTTTTAATGGTTTGGTTACTTTGGTATCCTTCGGTGAACGATAAACGTAATCCGTTATCTCGTAAATATAGCTGCCTTAGAGCATGAAAAAAGGCATTGCAATCGGTAGGTGTAAAGGTTCTATATTGAAATCGAACCGTATGCTTTTCGGAACGTTGGCTGTAACTGCATATAAAGTCGAAGGGCGAATGGCCCAATGCATTCATTAGGTTGCGGGCAAAGCGAATGATTTGAGTGCGTTGCCCCCACGAAAGGGTTGCTGTTAACAGGGCTGCAATCTCAATATCGTTGGGGGCTTCGTACTGGTGTGGCACCTGTACAGGGTCGGTTTCGAGGAAGGTAGGCGAGGCGTATTGCCTATACTTTTCTTCCAGAAATTCCCTTACCATTTCGTTATTCCTATTCAATGCAACTACTGAACAAAAAGCCCATCATTCATGGTAAGCTGCAGGTCGGCCATTTGGGCTAACTCCTTATCGTGCGTTACTACCACTATAGTTTGCTTAAAATTGTCGCGAAGCGAAAAGAAGAGCTTATGCAGTTCCTCCTTGTTTTTCGAATCGAGATTGCCCGATGGTTCGTCGGCAAGGATAACCTTGGGGTTGTTAATGAGCGCTCTGGCAACAGCTACACGTTGCTGTTCACCACCCGATAATTCGCTGGGTTTATGCTCAAGCCGATGCTCTAATCCTAAAAACTGAAGAAGATCCTTGGCGCGTTTCTCGGCTTGATCCTGAGGAACCCGAGCAATATATGCAGGAATGCAAACATTTTCGAGGGCAGTAAATTCGGCCAGTAGATGATGGAACTGGAAAACAAATCCGATGTTTAAATTACGGAAGGCAGCCATATTCTTCTCAGAAAGGGAAGCTACATCAGTCTCTCCAATGTATATACTCCCCGTGTCGGGTTTACTCAGTGTACCCATAATTTGCAGAAGGGTAGTTTTTCCTGCTCCGCTAGGGCCCACAATGGCAACAACCTTTTCCGAAGGAATAATTGCATCGACCCCTTTCAGTACGGTGAGGTCGCCAAACGACTTAACAACTTTTTCAATTCTAATCATGCGAGTATGCTTAGTGGGCAAAGTTAAGAAAAAGAGTTATGATTGCACTTTTAAATAATTTGTTATTATTTTGCCCTATTCAATTTCATTTTATAACTTGCAACACATAAATAGTTATATTTAATTAGTAAATTGTCATTTTTCAACATAAACAGTAATTACCATGATTAGCGATTTGAATTCCATTTATTCGACAAGCGTAAAAAGCATGAAGCGTTCGGTTATTCGCGAATTGCTTAAGCTTACGCAGAAGAAGGATTTGATCTCCTTTGCAGGAGGATTGCCTGCAGCCGATACTTTTCCAATAGAGCAACTGAAAGAGATTTCTTCTGAAGTACTCGACCTTCAGGGTGCTCAGGCCCTTCAGTATGGAGCAACAGAAGGCGATAGCCGTTTGCGCGAAATACTGGTTGAAAGGTACAACAGTGAGGGGCTGAGCATTACGCTCGATAATCTGGTAATAACAACTGCTTCGCAGCAGGCACTCGACCTAATTCCCAAGATTTTCATTAATCCGGGCGATAAAATCATTTGCGGATTACCAACCTATTTGGGAGGGCTTTCAGCATTTGGTAATTATGGGGCCCAGTTTATTGGTATTCCCCTCGACGAAAAGGGAGAGCGAGCCGACCTTATGGAGGAAGCCCTTGCCAACCTAAAGGCAAAAGGTGAAAAGCCCAAGTTTATTTATCTGGTGCCCGATTTCCAGAATCCAGCTGGTATAACCATGCCTGAGTCGCGAAGGATTGAAATTCTCGAATTGGCCAGAAAGTACGATGTTCTGATTGTTGAGGATAGCCCCTATCGTGAATTGCGTTTCAATGGCAAGCCCCAGCGAACCATTTATCAGCTCGATGGCACAGGGCAGGTGATTCTTCTGGGAACCATGTCGAAAATTTTCGTTCCTGGTTTTCGCATTGGCTGGGTGGTGGCTCATCCCGAAATAATTGATAAGATAGTTGTGGCCAAGCAGGCAACCGACCTGTGTACTTCGCCCTTTTTACAAAAAATTGCTGCCCGATATTTCGAAAAGGGTTACTTCGACCAGAACCTGAAGGGCATAATTAACAGCTACCGTGAAAAACGCGACGGTATGCTTGCAGCCTTCCGTAAGTATATGCCCACTGGGGTTAGCTGGACCGAACCCGAGGGTGGCCTATTCCTATTCCTCACACTACCCGATTACATGGATGCCGAAAAACTATTTGCCATTGCAATTGAAGAGAATGTTGCTTTTGTGCTGGGGCTCGTGTTCCATTGCGATGGAAGTGGCCGTAATACCATGCGCATTAACTTCTCGTTCATGTCAAAGGAACTTAACGAGGAGGGCGTTAAACGATTGGCCAGCGCTATAAAACGAATGATGTAAATTGTAAAGAAATACCTACTTCCTAAACAGTCCTTGTCCCGTGGCAAGGATTTGTTTTTTTTATACCTTTATCGCTCCGTTATTCTCCGTTAAAGCTTTATTAATTTGAAAATTGAATGAAACTTTCGGTAATTATTGTAAACTACAATGTTAAGTTCTTTCTGGAGCAGTGCCTTATTTCAGTATTCAATGCGATTAAAGGAATTGATAGCGAGGTTTTTGTAGTCGACAATGCTTCGGCCGATGGATCGTGCCAATTGGTGCGCGAACGATTTCCACAAGTTAAACTCATTTGTAATGCTAAAAACACAGGCTTTTCGTATGCCAACAATCAGGCAATCAGACTGGCCAAAGGGGAATACGTATTGCTTTTAAACCCCGACACAGTAGTTGAGGAGGAAACCTTTTCGAAATGTATTGCCTTTATGGATGCCCACTCTGAGGCAGGGAGCCTTTCGGTTAAAATGATCGATGGTAAGGGGCGCTTTCTTCCCGAGTCGAAAAGAGCACTACCTTCACCAATGGTTTCGTTCTTTAAAATTTTCGGGTTTAGCAAACTTTTTCCACGTTCGCGTGTGTTTGCTCGGTACCATTTGGGGCACCTTAGCAACGATGATATTAATGAAATTGAAATTTTGCCCGGTGCCTTCATGTTCATGCGCAAGCGGGCACTCGACACGGTAGGGCTTCTCGACGAAACCTTTTTTATGTACGGTGAGGATATCGACCTTTCGTACCGCTTTTTGAAGGCAGGCTTCAAAAATTTTTACTTCCCTAATACTACAATTATCCATTATAAAGGCGAAAGCACAAAAAAGGGCAGCATTAACTATGTTCTGATTTTTTATCAGGCCATGATAATTTTTGCTCGCAAGCATTTTAGCCGAAACAATGCACGGCTTTATACCATTTTAATATATCTGGCTATATATTTTAGGGCATTTCTAAGCCTTACACGCCGCATGGTCGAGAGGATTTACCTTCCCATAATCGATACGGTTCTGATGGCTTTGGGTTTTTGGGCTATTCCTTCCTTTTGGGAGCGATACTGGCACCATACCGAGAACTACTATCCCGATAGTGCCATTGGTTTTATGGCCCTATTTTTTATTCTTTCCACCCTTTTCACACTCTGGTTTGTAGGTGCTTTCGAGAAACCTCAAAAAGCATTTGCTGCTTCTAAGGGGGTTGCCATTAGTTCAATGCTTCTATTAATTATTTATGGCTTACTTCCCGAAGGGTACCGTTATTCCCGCGTAATTACATTGCTTTCGTCGGTTTGGGCCATTGTGAGCGTTCAATTTGCCCATTGGGCAATTGGGGTGTTTATTAATGGCTACTTTACTGCATTTAGAAAGAAGAAAAAAGTGTCAATTGTTGGAAAGTCTGCAGAGGCCGAAAGAGTGCTAAGCATTGTTCGTGAGGCAGCATTCGACTTCGATTTTGTTGGCCTTATATCTCCCAGTCAAAACTTCGATGAAAGGGAGCAAATTGCTACCATTGATCAATTAACCGACTTTGTGAGGGTTAATGGGGTGAACGAGGTGATATTCTGTGCAAACGACATGGCTTCGCAGGATATTATCAGCAATATGCTTCAGCTGGTTTCAACTGGGGTTGACTATAAAATTGCCCCACCCGATAGTTTATCCGTTATAGGTAGCAATTCAATCGATACGCAGGGCGAATTGTATACTGTAGAAATAAGTGCCATATCGAAGCCAACCAACAGGCGAAAGAAGCGCATTTTCGATGTGATTGCAACGTTTTTACTTTTTGTTTTCACCCCATTCTTGTTGCTCTTCAGACCTCATAGAATTAATTTAATAAAACACGCCTTGTTGGTTCTGGTAGGACGGATGACCTGGGTTGGATACGCTACTATGGACAATCCTGAACTCTATAATCGGCTCCCGAAGGTGGCAAGAGGCGTTTTTCCCGCTTTTATGCCCGGTCATGCTCCTAAAACCAAAGAGGAGGCGTTTCGTATTAACCTAATGTATGCCCGAAGTTTCAAAATACAGAACGATTTACTTCTCTTTGTTAAACACTTCTTTGCATAACAAAATTAAAATGAAAATTCTAAAATCCCTGTTTCGCATAGGCTTGGTTCTTATTGTTTTAGTAATCGTTAACTCATGCCAAACAAAAAAAGAGAAATATTACAAAAAGTTCAATGGATTTACGCAGGGTACAACATTCAGTATTGTATATCATCACCCTAAGGGTTTCGATTTTGCCTCACAAGTCGACTCAATTCTATTTGCAATCGATAGTTCCATGTCGGTTTATAATGCCAATTCAATTATTACAGCATTCAACAATAGCCCTTCGGGCATTGAGGTCGACTCCATGCTGGCACGGGTAGTTTCCCTTTCGCTCCAAATTACCCAGGAAACCGGGGGTGCATTCGATATTACGGTGGGTCCATTGGTTAAAGCATGGGGCTTCCATATAAAACAAGGCGAAATGCCCACACATTCGCAGGTTGCCGATATGCTTTCGATAATTGGTAGCGATAAAATTTGGCTCAATGGACTATTTTTAGGCAAGGCTAACCCTCGTGTAATGATAGATGTGAATGCAATAGCCCAAGGTTATACAGTAGATGTAATTGGAGAGTTTTTCGAAAAGAATGGTGTAACCGATTATTTGGTTGAGGTAGGTGGTGAGGTGCGGACATTAGGCCGAAATAATAGAAATGCCCTATGGACTGTTGGGGTCGATAAACCGGTTGACGATGCAATTTCTGGCGAGAATTTCCAAACGATAATTGCAATTACCAATAAATCGCTCGTAACATCGGGGAACTACCGAAAATTCTATGTTCGCGATGGCATTAAATATAGCCATAGCATCGATCCCAAGACCGGATATCCCGCGAATCACACATTGCTTAGCGCAACTGTAATTGACGAAACAGGCGCTAGAGCCGATGCTCTGGCCACCGCTTTCATGGTTATGGGGCTTGAAAAATCGAAGCAGTGGCTAAAGCAATACCCCCTTGTGGATGCCTACTTAATTTATTCCGATTCGTTGGGTGATTATCAGGTATGGATGACCCACGGGTTGCAAAAAATGATTATCGACTAGGTTGCGCTTTTCTCGGCAGGTAGCCCACAGGCACCGCTTCCGCAACCGCAACTGGCGTGCGAAGTCTCCTCGTAAAAGGGAGTGTTGCAATTGCCCTCATCCTTAACTTTCTTTCGTCGAGTCAGAGCAAGTGCTAAGCCGCCAAAAATGAGTACCACAATGGCAAGGGTAACTCCAATGAGTTTCAGTAGTTCCATTAGGTTTTTTGGTTTGGTGTCAACATGCAAAACACCCTTTCAGCAGAATTGTTTAAATCGACTTGTTATTTAGTCGGCTTAAAAAAACTAGTTTAATCGCGAGCACCCTCGTAACATGTTGCACAGGCTCGGTTGTCGTCGTCTGTTTTCCAGCATTTAATTTCGTCGTGGCGCGGACAGGTTATGCCCCGTTTCCGAAGTTCCTTGTTATGCCCCGCCGATGTTTCGGGAAACTTTTTCGATTTATGAAATAGGATTTTTACCCCCATGCCCAGCAGGGCAATAGCTAGCAGTATGGCAACTAATCCTGTTAATAATAATACTTTTTCCATTTTGAGCGAATGGGAAATTTAATTACCTTTGATTAAGGTTTAAAAAAAATCAAAAATACTATTTAAAATTGACAGCAAAAATTATAACTCTTGCACTAATTTGTTTAGTCAACTTCGCATTTTCACAGGAATTACAACCTTTTCGAGAATCGGTAAAGCATCTAGCGCACAGTATTGAGGCGCAAAACGCAACAAAACGCAAGGCTTTTGTGGCTATTCTCCAGTTTTATAACGAAAAGCAAATGGTTACCCGTTTTAGCTATGTTATCCAAGACGAGTTTAACTTGGCTTTCCGTGATGGTAATGGGATAGAGATTATTAGCCAGAGTTTGGTTAACGAACAATTCGAAAGAAACCAATGGGCGCTTATCGATTGCTTAAACTTTCGTTCGCTAACGGAGTTAAGCGAAAAGCTTTTCGAAAAAGTTAATCATATCCCCGACGCTTTCATATACGGAACCTATACACACAGTGGAAATGTTGTAAAGTTGTCAGTTTTTTACGTTCCGTATGGGATTGCAAGTAATGGCTATGAGCTGAAAACTCAATTTTTTGTGGAAGAGGATTTGGAAGGATTGCTTTGGTGAGGTTACCCAATTTTTAAAGCCAGACTTGTTTTTCGAAATATCATTATACAAGGCCAGTCCTTTAAGTTCGGATCTTTCAAGTTTGAAATTATATTATTAAATCACAAGTTTAAACCTTTTACTCTCTTTACTCTCTAAGGTTGAGCAAGTTAAATAACCCTAAAACCTTACCTTATGCTTACCCACCTCAGAAGAATGGCAGTAGGGCTATTTTGTTCTGCAGCCCTTGTAATTGCGTCATGTCCCGTTTTTGCTCAAAGCATTACTACCCCAAGCCAGTTCTTTGGTTTTGAGCCTGGTGCCGACGGCATGCTGTTTGGCTACGAAAAAATGATCGATTATTTAAAGCTACTCGAAAAGCAGTGCAGTAGGGTTAAACTTTTCAATATTGGAACTTCGGCTTTGGGGCGACCCATATACATGGTTTGCATTTCGGATGAGGAGAACTTGAAAAACCTCGACGAGTTGAAAGAAATAAACCGAAAGTTAGCCCTTGAACCGAATCTTTCCCAATCTGAACTCAACGAATTGAAGGGCAGAGGAAAAGTTTTCTTTCTCGGAACGTTATCCATGCACTCCACTGAGGTGGCGCCAGCGCAGGCAGCACCAGTGGTTGCATACAAATTAGCCACTTCGCGAGGAACCGATACGCTTGCATGGCTCAAAAATGTGGTTTACATGATGGTACCCTGCCACAACCCCGATGGCATGAACATGGTGAACGAGAACTACATGAAGAACAAGGGCAGCAAGTTCGAAGGCACCAATTTACCGGGCGTTTATCATAAGTATGTGGGCCATAATATTAACCGCGATTTTATAACTCTTACCCAGCCCGAAAATAAAGCAGTTTCGAACCTAACTAGTATCGAATGGTTTCCACAGGTTATGGTTGAAAAGCATCAGATGGGCTCTACCGGGGCTCGCTACTTTGTGCCACCCAACCACGATCCTATTGCGCAAAATATTGATGAAAACCTATGGAGCTGGATTGGCCTTTTTGGAGCCAATATGCTCAACGACATGACTGCCATGGGGCAGAAGGGAATTTCGCAGCGGTATATTTTCGACAACTATTGGCCGGGGTCAACTGAAACATGCCTTTGGAAAAATGTTATAGCATTCCTTACCGAAGGTGCTTCGGTAAAAACTGCTTCCCCCATTTATATCGAAAAGAATGAACTAAAAGTCTGGGGCAAGGGGCTTTCGGAGTACAAAAAGGGGGCTAACTTTATAGCACCCTGGGAGGGTGGCTGGTGGCGCTTGTCCGATTTGGTTCAGTACGAGCTGAGCTCTACATTCTCGATTATCCGAACCGCTTCGCTTAACCGCGAAAAAATTCTTCAGCACCGCAACGACATGTGTCGCAGGGAAGTGGCAAAGGGGCTCAATCAGGCACCGTTCTATTTCATCTTCTCCCAGCACCAAACCGATAGGAGCGAACTGGGTCGGTTGGTTTCCCTTTTGCGCGAGCATGGGGTTGAAATTAAAAGGCTCTCCGCAGATCTGCTAGTTGATAATAGAAAGTTCAGAAAAGGCGACATTGTGGTGCCATTGGCTCAACCTTTCAGGGCATTTGTAAAGGAAGTGCTGGAACGTCAGGAGTATCCCGAAAGACGATACGTGCCCGGTGGCGAAATTATTAAGCCCTACGATGTTACCAGCTGGTCGCTGCCGCTGAGCATGGGCCTCAACTGTAGTGAAGTGAATGCTCGTTCGATCGAACTTGAAAATGCCTTAGAACCCATTAATGAATTCAAGGTTTTAGGTAATGCACCGGGCAATTCGAAGCACATGGTATTTTGCTCGTCGAATAACGAAAGTTTTAGGGTAGCCTTCGCAGTTTTGGCGAAGGGGGGAAGGGTATTCCGAACGGGTGAGGCCTCTGAAGTTGATGGACAGATTTTCAGGGAGGGAAGTTTTGTTATTTCAACTTCGTTGGCACAGCAAATAGGTTCTCTCAACCTGCAGGTTGCACCATTCTGTACTAATACAATGGATGAGTCGAAATTGAAAGAGATAAAATTGCCAGCCATTGGACTTGTAGAAACATACTTCCACGATATGGATGCCGGGTGGACCCGTTATATTTTCGATAAGTATAGTATTCCTTACAGGGTAATTCGTCCGGTCGATTTGGCTGGTTTGAATTTAACTAAAGAATTCAAAATCATTGTATTTCCTAGTCAGAATGCCGATTTGTTAACTACTGGCAAGCGCAAACGCGACGACGATTACTACCCTATGAACCTGCCTCCCGAATTTGCCCAGGGAATGGGTAAGAAGGGAAAAAGTAATTTGCTCAAATTTATCGATGAAGGGGGGAAGGTAATTTCATGGGGGCAGTCTACCGAACTGTTCATGGGGACACTTGAAATTGAGCTGGACAAGGATAGAAAGGAGGAGTTCACATTGCCCATTCAGAATGTGGCTAAAGGGCTCCAACGAAACGGATTGGAGATTATTGAGGCTCATGTTAATGTGAGTGTAAAACCTGGCCCTTTTACTTGGGGCATGCCAAGTTCCATTCCCATTCTTATGGGAGATGATGTTGTTTTTGAAACTTCGGTACCCTATTTCGATACCGATAGGAGAGTTGTGTTGGAGTTCCCAACCGGCGACCCACGCCTGAGCGGCTACGTTAAAAAGGGTGAACTGCTCGAAAATAGGGCAGCCGTTGTTTGGGTGCAAAAGAATAAGGGACAGCTCATTCTTATGGCTTTCAGTCCGCAATTCAGAGGTAGTACCCCTGTTTCCTATAAGCTGCTTTTTAATGCTTTAATTGCTGAGTAGTTTCTCTAAGGCGCGAGCCTTTCAGCAATCCACTGATTGTTGTTGAGTGAGTACTGAATGCGGTCGTGAAGCCTGTTTAGCCTGCCCTGCCAAAACTCGAACAGGGTTGGAACAAGCCTGTAACCACCCCAGTTGGGTGGGCGTTTTACGGTTCTTCCGTTAAACTCCTCCTTGAAGTCGGCTTGGAGCTGCTCAAGGTATCGCCTGTTTGGTATGACCTGACTTTGGGGCGAAGCCCATGCACCAATTTTACTCCCTTCGGGGCGTGTTCGGAAGTACTGGTCCGATTCGCTATCGGTCGATTTTACAATCTTCCCCTCAATACGAACCTGACGTTCCAATTCGGGCCAAAAGAATACGGCTGCGCCGTAAGGGTTTTGGAGTATTTGCTTCGATTTGCGACTGTTGTAGTTGGTGAAGAAGGCAAAGCCCTTTTCGTCGTAAATTTTCAGTAGCACCACCCTTGCCGATGGTTTCCCTTCGAAGGTGCTGGTTGCTAATGTCATTGCGTTGGGGTCGTTACATTTTGCTTCCATGGCTTCGCGAAACCAAAGGTCGAACTGCATGAAAGGGTTAGGACTAATGGCCGTTTCGTTGAGCTGCCTCTGATGATAGTCGCTACGAATTTCCGAAAGTTTCTTTCTGCCCATTGCTATTATTCGTGTTAATACTAAAAACCTGTGTTCCAGCGCTCGATATGCTGGCGTTCAGTTCGAAGCCAACAATAAAACCAATGGCATTAAAATACATCCATGCCATTAGGGCCAGCAAGCTTCCGATTGAACCATAAAGGGTGTTGTACTGGCCAAAATTGTTGACAAAATAAGAGAACCCTAACGAGGTAACCATTATTAAAAGCGTTGCCATAATCGACCCCAACGAAATGAACCTGAATTTGGTACGTTTGGCGGGAGCCATAAAATAAAGCAATGAAATTGAGAAAAAAATGAGCGCAATGGTTACCAACCATTTGCCATAAACAATTAGATAGTAGGTAAAGTTCATTTGCAACCACCCTTTTGTAACCAAATAGTTTAGGCCCATTTGCCCAAAGAAAATCAGGGCAACAGCAACCACAAAAAGTAACGGGAGGACTAATGTTAAAAGTAGAGCAACTAAATGTTGGTTGAAGAAACTCCGGGTTTCAATGGTATGGTAAGTGGCATTGAACGCATCAATTAGCGAGCTGATGCCATTTTGTGAAAAGAAAAGGGCAGCCAGAAAACCAAAAGAAAGAAGCCCCCCGCTTTTACGTGTTACCACGTCAACCAATGTTTCCTCCATCAATGCAAAAGCATTGGTCGGAATTATACCTTTTATAAGGCCTAATAATTCAGATTGGAAGTTCTCGATGGGGATAAATGGAATAAGTGTAAATACGAAAATGATGGTCGGGAAAATAGCCACAAAGAAACTGAAAGCCACTGCTGAAGCTCTGGTAGTGATGCTTCCCTGAATAATTCCTTTTAAAAAGAAACTAATAACGTAGTAAACAGGAACTCCATTGAACCCAATAATGGTAACGCGTTTGGCACGGCGAATGGCGAGCCTCCAGCGAACTATTAGGTAATGAAGAAGTTTTGGCGTCGACCTTGACATTTGCTTTGGAACTATCGAACTTTTTTCAGGTTCATGTCGAGGCAAGGAACCTGATGGGTTAGGGCACCAACCGAAATGAAATCGACCCCTGTTTCGGCGTAGGCCCTGATGGTGGCCATATTTATTCCCCCCGACGATTCTACTTCCACCTTTCCGCCAATGAGTGCAACGGCCCGTTGGGTTTCGGCAACCGAAAAATTATCGAGCATAATGCGCTTCACCCCACCCTCGTTTAGCGCCTCCTTAACCTCTTCGAGGTTTCGAACTTCAACTTCTATATCAAGTTTTTTCCCTGTTTCGGCAAGGTAATTTTTAGCTTTCCGGATGGCGTTGGCAACCCCACCCGCAAAATCAACATGGTTGTCCTTAAGCATAATCATGTCGTAAAGCCCCATGCGGTGGTTTGTTCCACCCCCAAACCTAACAGCCATTTTGTCGAACACTCGCATACCGGGATTGGTTTTGCGTGTGTCGAGCACTTTGGCTCTGGTGCCCTTGGTCAATTCGACGTACTTATGGGTTTGTGTGGCAATTCCACTCATGCGCTGTATTATGTTTAGCACAATGCGTTCGGCTTTGAGAAGCGAATGCACCCGGCCCTGGGCTCGAAAAACCTTATCGCCCCATTTAACACTTTTACCATCGGCAATAAGGGGGATAAACAGAATATCTGTATCGATAGAATGGTAAACCATTTGCGCAATTTCAATCCCTGCAATAATGCCATCGGCTTTTAGCATGAGTTCAACCTCACCTTGTGCATTGGCAGGAATACTCGAAAGCGATGAGTGGTCGCCATCGCCTATATCCTCAAGTATGGCCAGTTCAATGAGCCTTTCAATAGCCTTTAGTTGATTCATGTTGAGGGGAAAGAAAGGTTAAGGGGCAGTTTCCTCGCTCCGTTCGAGGCGCAGTTGGTGTATAAGGGTTTTGTTATTATCGGTTTTCATGAAAATGGAAACGCGAAAATTCCCATTTGCCGATACTAGGTTGCCAATGGCAAAACTTGTTGCAGACTTCGAGCCTTGGTGGTTAATTCTGAAAGACGTTGGCTTGTTTTTGGTGAAAAAATCTTTCATAATTAGTTCGGCCTGAGCCTTGCTGTACATGTTCTCTTCGCCCAGCAAATCAAGCTCAATATTAGAATTGAAGTGTTTAGCTAATTCGCTAGCGCTTCCGCTTTTAAATGCCTCGGTTATTTTTGTTACAACATCGTTGTCGCTAAAATACGAGAAAATGCCTATGGGCATTACGAAGCATAATATAATTACGGTTGATTTAAATAGATTTTTCATTACATGCGTTTTTTGTGAAAAGAGAGAAAAAAACATCAAAGTTCGAGCCAAAAGGGGGATTAATCGAAGTACTGAGTTAAATAAAATGTAAATTTAGCCCAATAAAAGCAAAATGAAAATTTTTAAAGTGTTTTTTAAGCATTTGTGAAACCATGAAATTGACCATATTTTTTGTGGGGAAAACCGATTCTGCTTTTTTGCCTTTGGTAACCGATTATTCTAAGAGGGTTGGTCGATACATTACGACTGAAGTGAAAATTATTCCAGAGCTTAAAAATGCTAAGTCGTTAACACCCAGTTTGCAATGTGAGAAGGAGGGGGAACAATTGCTTAAGGCCATGCCAAGCCTTGCCGAAGTTTACCTCCTCGACGAGAATGGGAAGCAAATGACTTCAGTAGAATTGGCGCATTGGTTCGAAAAAAGAATGCTTATGGGTTTAAAAGAGTTAGTATTGGTAGTTGGTGGTCCATATGGCTTTTCGGCCTCAGTAAGGTCGAGGGCAACTGGTTCTTTATCGCTTTCGCAGTTAACATTTTCGCACCAAATGGTGAGGGTAATTTTGCTAGAGCAAGTTTACAGAGCTTTCACAATTATAAAAGGAGAGCCCTACCACCATGCTTGAGTTTTTAGGCTTAGTTTTTGATACAAGTTGGCTTCATATTTTCGAAAAGTGAAAAAAATAAATGTTGCCCTAATTATTGTTTCCCTTGGCGTAGCTATTTTTGGATTGGCCATACTGCCTAAGGTTCCTTATTTGGTTAGCAACCAATTGGCCTCCCCACCCAATTTGGCCGAAGCTGAGAATGTTATTCTATACCGAAGCAACAAGGCTCTAAATATTTCGAAGGATTTAGTTTACCTATTTGAAAAGGGTGGAAGCAATGAAATGTTCGCTTCTCTAACGGGAAAAAGGGGAAAGGAGCTGACTTCCCATGGCATTAATCTTTATCTTTTTAAGGGCGATAGCCTCGTATTTTGGACAGATAATAATTATGTTTCAAGTATTGAGCGAAGTGCAAAAGCAACCCTGGTATTCTTAAACAATGCATGGAGCATAGCACTTTGGATCGATTTTAACCAACTCGATGTGCTTGCCCTTATAAAAATAAAAGACCAGTACCCCATTCAGAATAAATTTTTAAAAAACCAATATCACCAATCGCTCTCGTTTCTGAACGATTTCAACCTAGTACCCTATTTTACCGAGGGGGCCTTCCCTTTAAGGGTTTTCGGAGGAACCCCTTTAATGTATTTTGCTCACAACTCAAGGGACTTTGAGATCGAGTGTAAAGTATATAGGTCCTACATATCGTGGGCAATTTACCTATCGCTATTGATTTTTGTTTACATACTATTTTGGGCCAGTTTTTTTACTCGAAGAGGCCTTCTAAGTTCTTTCATCTTATTTCTAATTCTATTGGGGTCAAGGTCCGCGTTGCTTTATTGGCAGGTGCTTCCTGGTTTGCCTTTGCCTTTGTTCAGTGCCGAGATATATGCTCACTCATGGCTTTATCCATCGCTTGGCGATTTTATGGTGAATGCAATTCTAGTTTTCTTGGTAGTGCTTTATGCATACAATAATGTGTCAGTTGTGCTTGAAAAAATGAAGCAACCAATGGAATGGATTGCAGCCCTTCTGCTGGGGTCGGTTGTTCTGTTAACGCTTTTATATACCGACAATCTTTTTGAATCGTTGATTCTGAACTCTACCGTAAACTTAGAAACGCATAGGATATTTAACCTGTCTCTATACAGTTTAGTTGAGTATCTTTCCATATCTCTGTGGTTTGCGTCGGCTATTATGCTTGTTCATTGGGTGGTAAAACTGCTTTGGCGACAGAATTCTAAGGTTGTTATTGTTTCCTTTCTAATTGCCCTTTTGCTAATTGTAGGGCTTAGGTTTGTAATATTCAATGAGTTTTCATCATACGGATTGGCATTTGTATTGGCAGTTGTTGTTGTGGTAGGGTTTTACTCATGGCGTATGCGCCGAATGTCGCATAGGGTATTCATACTGCTCATTGGTTTTTTCTCTATTTATTCAGTTCTAACTGTATCGCAAAATGCCGAGCAGAAAGATAAGGCAATTCGTAAGGTAATGGCCGTGAATCTGGGCAATGAGCGCGACCCAATTGCCGAAGTAATGTTTCCCAGTTTAGCCCGCAAACTACAGTTCGACAAGGAAATTTTAAGGGCTCTCGACGACTTTTCTGCATCTTTACCTTCTCTATACAGTTACCTATCCGATAATTATTTAAATGGTTACTTCAAAAAGTACGATTTTCAAATAACCGCCTGTATGCCCTCGTCGCAGCTTTCAATTGAAAAGAGCAGCGAATTGGTTGGTTGTTACTCGTTTTTCGAGGAGATGCTAAATGAATTTGGGTTTAGAATACCCGGTTCGAATTTTTACCACCTCAACAACCAGAACGGTCGAATAAGTTACCTTGGAATTCTGGAATACACGCTCGACGATGGTGAGGAAACCACTCTTTACCTCGAACTCGATACGAAACTAAGCAGAGAATTGCTTGGGTATCCCGAATTGCTGCTCGAAAATAAGAGTAGCGCAAAAGAAAATTTTAGAGATTACTCAACTGCAAAGTACAGTGGGGGCCATCTGATAGCCCGCACAGGCAGCTTTAATTATCCAATACGAAGCGTTTTCCCTTCCGATAGCCTAAGCAGATATTCCGCTTTTAACGATGGAGGGTACAATCATTTGGTTTACCGGTCCGAGGGCGATATAACCCTTGTGGTTAGTAGGCCCAACGTAAGCCTATTCAATATTACTGCTTCGTTTGCTTGGATGTTCCTTTTCTTTTATTTAACCCTTTTTACATGGCTTCGATTGGCACGTTTCCCAATAAGGGCCAAACTATCGTCGTCGAATTTTAGCAACCGAATCCGTAAAACCATGGTGCTTGTTCTGCTTTTGTCCATGGTGCTTGTGGGGTTGGTTACTATAGCATACAATATCCAAAGTTTCGAAAAAAAGAGCCGCGAAAATTTAACGGAAAAATTGCTTTCGGTAATGGTAGATGTAGAGAGGAATTTGGTGGCTGAAAATTGGTTGTCGGCTGAATACACCGATTACCTTACCTACTATATGATTTACCTTTCGAATATATTTTATTCAGATATAAATTTGTTCGACGCGGAAGGAAACCTTTTGGCATCATCGCGGCCCGAAATTATTGAGCGAAAACTATTGGGCCCTCGAATCGACCCTGTAGCATGGTACGAACTGGTATATAAGCACCAGTCGCGACTGGTGCAAACCGAACGAATCGGGAATATGAACTATACATCGGCCTATGTGCCTCTTTCCAATGCTGGTGGTCAGGTTGTAGGCTATTTGAATTTACCCTACTTTACTCGTCAGAATGAGTTTATTCGCGAGGTTTTTTCGGTACTAGTGGCTCTAATTAACATTTATGCGCTTCTTATCCTTTTTACTCTTTTTGTAGCTATTATAATTAGCAATCAAATAACGCGTCCGCTCGAGTTTATTCGTATTAAGTTGCGCAAAATTGATATTGGGAAACATAACGAGCCAATATTGTACAGTTCGAACGATGAGGTTGGGCTTTTGGTTAAGGAGTATAACCGAATGGTAGCCGAACTAGCCGAAAGTGCCGAGAAACTAGCTCAGAGCCAGCGCCAGAGCGCATGGCGCGAAATGGCCAAGCAGATTGCCCACGAAATAAAAAATCCGCTAACTCCCATGAAGCTGAGCATTCAGCACCTAATAAAAGCAAAAAAGGAGAATCAACCCAACTGGGAGCAACTGTTCGATAAGTTCTCGGGGTCGCTCATTCAGCAAATAAACACCTTAAGCAACATTGCTACCGAGTTTTCGAATTTTGCTAAGATGCCCATTTCGAAACCCGAACCAATTGCCATTCAGTTGCTTGTTGACGAGTCGGTAAGCCTTTTCTCGAGTTATCGAAATTTGGAAATTGTTTTCACGTGTACGGTGACCGATGGGGTTAAGGTCTTTGTCGACAAGGAGCAGCTGCAGCGGGTATTTGTAAACCTTCTGAAAAATGCCATTCAGGCAATTCCGAAAGGACAGAAAGGCCTAATTGAGGTTTGCGCACAGGAGACTAAGGATAAAGTTGTGGTGAAAATTTCCGATAACGGTATGGGAATGGACGAGGAAGCCAAGCATCGCATATTCAGTCCTAACTTTACCACTAAGTCGGGAGGCATGGGGTTGGGCCTAGCCATGTCGCGCGAAATTGTAGAAACCAACGGCGGAAAAATTTGGTTCGAATCGCAGCAAAATGTTGGCACTTCGTTTTTTGTGGAGTTGCCAGTGAAAATATTATAAAACTATCTCCCTAATGCTTGCCGTAATGCTTCAAAATAAATTTATCGGACAAGTAGTATAGCGCAGTACCTAAAACCAAACCTATAAGGTAGCCATTGGGTAACCCGTTGGCGCAAAGCGCAACAAAAATGGCAATGAAGAACATTTTTTTGTCTACAATTATATCCTTCACTAAAATTATAAGGGCTATGCCCTCGAAAAGCAGTATAACGCCAAGAATTGGTTTTGGAAAAACTAGTAATACCGAAGCGGAGTCGCCACTAAATGCAATTCCAAGTACTATAAAAAAGAGTCCGTAAATTAGTGTTGACCCACCTGTTCGTCCACCAAATGTGTAATGGCCAGCAATTCCGCCCGAACCGTGGCAAACAGGAATTCCCCCCAGGAACGAGCTGGCAATATTCATAAACGAGTAGGTTGCTCCAATTTTACTAACCGTTACCTTTTTTTCGGGAAAATAATCTTTAACCAGCTGGTTAGTTGCAAAAACAGAGTTGCCTAACGACAATGGAATTTGGGGTAAGGCAAGCACTACTAGGCCCGTAAGTACATCGCTAAAGCTCAACGATGGCAGCGAGAACTTTGGCAACGATGGGGAAATGTGCGAAACCATTTCGAACTTAAAGAGGGCTATATAAAGAAGACCCAGTAGTAAGATGAAAATGGCAGGAGGGTACTTTTTATTGCCTATTAGCACTATACCAACAACAAAGCCAGCAGCGGCAAATATATAGCCCACATTGGTATCGGACGGGATATAGTCCTTTACGGCAAGCAAACACAGCTGCAAACCCAAGCCAAGTTGAATGCCCCGAATTACAGTTTTTGGAATAACCTTGTTAAGCCAAGTGAGCAACCCTGTAACGGTAAAGGTAAGCATTATGACCCCAATGGCCAATCCTCCGCCAAAAATTACCGAAGCGCTAATTTTTTGAGTAATAACAATAAGGGCAACAGCCTTAAGCGGCTGAACGGGCATAGGCAAGCCATAAGTGTACGCAGTAATAATTTGTAGAATTCCGAATACAACCAGCGTAGTCGAAACTTCGAGGTTGGTTGCCAGAAGCATTCCTACAATAAGGGGCAGATCGGTGCCAATGTCGCCAAACGCACCCGAAAATTCGTTTCGGTTAAGTCGAACCTTTCCTTTGAAAAAACTCATGCTGCTAAGCCTCCTTTTTGTGAGCAATGTATTTATTGTAAAGCAACAACCCAATAATAGTTAGCACTCCAATGCCGCTGAACATAAGCCAAAGTAGGCCCGGACGACCCATGTTGGTTACAAACCGAACATACGTAAATGCACCGAGAATTCCTCCAACAAAGCTTCCAATTACGCCATAAAGAAACGAATAGCCAAGGTAAAGTGCCTTTTTATCGGGTGGTGCAATAAGCCCAACATACGAAATAAATTTGGGGTGAGCAGTCATTTCACCAATTGAGAAAATAATCATCCCCGCCATAAAAACCCATGCATGGGTCGAGATAGCCAAAATACCCATACCCGCTGTTCCCATGGCAATTCCAATAATCATGGTGGGAAGAGGTTTGGTGCTCTTAACAATGCTCGAAATGATAAGTTGAAGCAGAATAATAGTTCCAGCGTTAATAACGGTAACGTGCTCGGCATCGAATTTCCACGAAGGGTTTTCAACAAAGAATGCCAGCAGCGAGTTAACAGCATTGTTTACAGGAGTCATATCCATGTGTTCGGTAAGATACCAGAGCACCGTATCGAACATTTGGAAATATAGAATCCAAAAGCCCGAGTATATAACAATCATTGACACGAACCGGTAGTCCTTCAGAACCGATACTACACCAATTAAAGCATCGGTAATTTTTTTAGGCACAACGGGCCTTTCGGGTTCGCGGTAAACAAAAATATTGAGGAATACAAGCCAGCCCGTTCCAATGGCAGCCATTAGGAATATGTAATTCCAGCCCATATCTTTTAGGATAGGAACCAGAATTAACGGGAAAACAAATGCGCCAAGGTTAATCGACCAGTAGAAAATACCAAATCCGAGTCCCGAGTTGCTTTCGTCGGTGGTTCGGGCAATGGTTCCTGATATTAGCGGCTTAAAGAAACCGGCACCGGTAGCCATGAGCAATAAACTCAGAAAAACCATGGAGTACGACGTGCTAATGCTTGTAAAGAAATAGCCCAGCGACATTACAACGAAGGCAAAGAGCAGCGTTTTTTTGTAGCCAAACTGGTCGCCAATGGCACCACTGAGTATAGGAAGCAAATAGAGCAAAGGGGTAATTGTACTCTTAATAACGCCCACGCTCTCCTTCGAGAAGCCCAGTCCACCGTGCGCCGTGTCGAGCACAAGGTAAACCGAAAGCACCGACATTACACCGTAGTACGAGCCCCTTTCGAAGAACTCCATAACAATAACTGTCCAAAAATTCTTAGGAAACGACCAGATTCCGCTTTTTGCTTTTTTATCCATACCCTTTGCAATTCTGTTAGAAAGTTGCCCGAAGAAAATGAAAAAAAATGGAAAACAAAAATGCTTAACCATTGGCTAAGCATTTTCAAGTTTAAATAACTAATCTTTATTTCTTTGCAGCCTTTTCGGCATCCTTCAGTGCTTTTTCAGCGCCCTTCTTTTTTTCCTTCGCTTTCGAAAGGTTTGATTTCCCTTTTTGAACCAGTTTGGCTCCACCATCGTAATTCTTTATGGCAACCTTATAGCGGTTGTTCCAATCCTTCATGTCGGCCTTGTACTGGTCCTCAACCTGCTTCAATTCGGCTTTGGCTTGAGCAACCTCTTCCTTATCCTTTGAGCGAAGCTGTTTCTCTAACGGTTTTTTGGCGTTGAAATAGTCGCGATTGAGGTTTTTTTCCTCAGCGGCCAGGGCCTTCAATTCTATTTCGGTCTCCTTCATCATATTTGTTCCTACTTCAATAAGACTATCGGCAGAAAATATAAGGGCATCGGCTTGGTCAACCTTCAATTGCATCGATGCAATTTTGTCTTGCTTCTTATCCTGTGCAAGGGAACTAATACAAAGTAGCAAAAATAATGTTGCGAAGAACAGGGTAAATTTATTCATAGGCTGCGAGTTAGATTTAAAATTTCTTGGTATACGCTCAAAAATAGGAAAAGGATTGGAAAGTTTGGAAATAAATGGTAAGAAAATTTAAAAGGGAAGTTAGCGCTTCCCTTTTTAAACTATTTGCGAACAAAAATGAAATCGCCACCCTGATCCCCCGTGTCCTTAATGTCGCCATATTGAGGAACAGTTGTAGTACTGTTTATTACTTCCTGTTTGAAACTGCTGAAAAGTTCCTCGGCTGTAATGTAACCAAGCGTGTTTTCTTCGAGCCGGTTAACGAGATGCTTGAGAAACATACTATTATCGGGTACTTCGGTTAGGTTTCCGCTGGTCATTGCCTTGCGACTGGGTTTGTCATAAACCTTATTTATTCTTTCGGCAGCTTCGCTGAATGCTTTGCGCGTTTTAAAAATACCTCCACTGAAGCAAGCATCGGCAATTAGAAGTGTGTGTTTACTTTTTATTGCGGCTACATAGTCTTTAATTTGGCTGTTTGCCATCCAGTTAGAAGTGCTGCGAGCAGTTGCATCGGCAGGTAGCCAGTAACCAAGTTCGGTTTCGGGATCCCAGTAACCATGGCCTGCAAAAAATACCAAAAGGTTGTCGTTTTTTCCAACCCTTCGGGTTAACCTGTCGAATTCATCGATTATTTGAGCACGAGTAGCATTTTTAATGAAAATAATATCGTTAGGATCGAAAGTGTACTTTTGGGTTAGTACGTTGTACAGTTTTTGGGCATCGCTAACCGGATTGCTAAGTGATGCAATGTTAGGATCGGGGTATTCATTTACCCCAACTATAAATGCATAGAATTTTGGTGCCCTGGGTGTGTCGAAAACCAAATCGAGCTCCTCGGTGTCAGAAACCGCCTTGGGGGTTGCCTTATCCTTAAAGAAAACAATGAAGCGCCTTTCAACGCTGTTTTTCCGTTTATCAATGGCACGTATTACAACGTCGTTTCTTCCTGTTTTTAGGGGGATATCGGCTTCAAAAGATACACCATCGGCCAGAATACGGGCACTTTGCCCATTGATTACAACATCGAAAAGGCCGCTGTCGTCGGTAGCTGTACCTTTCACTGTAATGACTCTTTCAGTAACGGTTATGCCTTCGGGGGCTGTTCCAACTGAACGCAAGCGTTTGTCATCGAGCCCTTGCGACGATTGTGCGTAGGGTCTGCCGCGGGTTGTTTCGCTACCGGTAAGTTTAACGCCCTCGGGCGAAATAACAGAGACAACAGGAGGGTTAGTATCGGCGGGCTCTGCGGGTTTCGGTTTCTGAATATTAATGGTTGTGGTAACAGTCGATTCAATTTTTTTCGATACGCTAGTAGCCATCGACGTGGTAGGCTTATCGGATATGGGTAGGTCGCGGAATTGCAGGTTGCTGGTTTCAAGTTTATCCAAACCGAACTGTGAGAATGTGAGCACTTCGGCACCAACGTTTAGGCGCATAACCCTTTCAAAATCAACAGGAACCTGCTCAAAGGTGAAGGTTGCTTGTACCGTTTCGTTTGCCTTGAAGGTTCGCTGAGGGGTTGAGTAGCGCTGTCCACCAATAACTTCACCTAGTTTCCCTTTTTGTGCATCGATGTTGCGCTTTTTAAAGTCGGTTAACGTTATTAGTCCGTTTATAAGTTTAAGGTCGCGCTGGGGCCCATTGTTGGTAATGCTCAGCACAAGTTCAATTTGGTTATTTGGCAAACGGTGCAGGCTTACCAGTTTAAAGTCGAACTTGCTGAAATCTTCCTGTAGTGCTTTAGTAGAACGGGTGTTGCCAGTTACCTTGAAAACCACATCGCCCTGAAGCGAGGGTAAATCTTTAAGAACATCCCAAACAATAATTTGGTTTCTCCCACCATAAACATTGTTTCCCACATTACCCACCATGGATTTCATGGGAATGAATGTGCGGCCACCGTCAGTTGAGTAGGAGGGCGAGATATTAAAAATTTGACCGAGTTGCTCACCTGATATAGAGTACTCAATATTTACCTTTTCGCCCAGCTGTTTTACTCTTATTCCCTGAAAATCCTGAGAATTCAGAGAGCCAAAATGAAGCAATGCTACAAGTGTTGTCAGGGTGCCTACAATCCTTTTCATGCCTACAAATTATTATGTTATTAATAGAATTTTTTGCCTAAAAAACTATTTCAATGGAAAATCTCTGAGGTTTAAGTTGAAACCAATGCTGTCTCTTCCAAATTCAATGCCAATTAAATTCATTTGAACATTTTTTACTGCCACCTCCCTGTATAGGGCTGCGTTGTTGGCTGACTGTTGATTCCCTACCGATTTAATGCGTACTTTCGATTGTTCGGTGGTTAGGGTTAAAGTTCGCAGAAGCTCCTTCACATATTGGCTCCATAACCCATTGTAACATATAAGGGGCGTTGCTTTGCCTTGTGAGTTAGCTCCAATGTACTTGTAGTAGTATAAAGGAAACTCTTGTTCTTTTCCACCGAAATCGGAGCGGTAAAGGAACCTGTTTCCTTTCTCTCTGTATAGGTTGTGAGAGTTCATTGGCGATTGTCCAATTTTTCGAACCGAGGTCGATAGCTCGTACTCAGCTTGAGGTTCGAAAGCTTCGTTCACCTGAGTTTCAATATAAAGCACCGTTCCAACAGCGGAGAACATTTGTTGTTCGTTACTAAAGTTATTGGTTGTATACTTAACAATCACAATGGCTTCGTTGTAGCGGGTAAAGTGTTGGTCAACTATTACAAAATGAGTGCTATCGGCAATGGCACCTCCAGTTATTTTAAAGTAAGTGTCGAATCGCTGTCGGTAGGTTGTGTACCTGCCATCCCTATGTTCAGTTGTGTAAACATCTCGAAAATACTGAAGTTTGGCCCTGCTAAAAACAGTGGCCATCACTTTTGCTCGGTATATTGCCTGCTGAATTGCTTGCGCCTTAGGCATATCGGGGTCGGAAATGCCAATAGCATAGGTTGACTCTTCTGAGGTTTTGGGGGGATTGAAAAACCAAGCGGGGATGGTATCGGGGTAGTAGCTGAGTTTGTTTATATTTTTAAATGTACCGAATGTGGCTATGCCCGTTTGTTTGGCTTGTGTTTCTTTCTGAAATATTTTTTCGAAATCAGAACCCTGAGCCCAGGTAAATAATGGAAATAAGAACATGAATGCCGAAAAGAAAAAAGAAAGTAAATATTGTTGCATAAGCGATAATTTGATTTTATGTATTGCGAAAGTTATGAAAATATGGCAAGGCATGGTCAAAATCCTTGCCCATTTTTTTAAAAATGCCTTTTGGTTCTATGAAAAGTATTTTCTAAGCGATAAAAAAGCCCGGACGATTGCCGGGCTTTTTGGAAACACGATAAAATGAATTAGCTTAAGGTTTGAATTGACTGAACGATAGCTTGTGGACTAACCTTCTTTATAAGCCCTTGCAATACGTTGCCCGGACCAAGTTCTGTAAAGTCGTTGGCGCCATCGGAAACCATGTTTTGCATTATTTGGGTCCAACGAACGGGTGAGGTTAGTTGCGAAATAAGGTTTTTCTTAATCTCGCTTGGATCTGTATGGGCCTTAGCATCGAAATTTTGATATATTGGGCAAATAGGTTCGTTGAATGGTGTAGCTTCAATGGCTATTGCAAGTTCAATATGGGCCGATTCCATAAGCGGACTATGAAAAGCACCTCCCACTTTTAAAGGCAATGCTCTCTTTGCACCAGCCTCTTTTAGCTTTTCGCAGGCAATTTCAATTCCCTTCATTGAGCCCGAAATAACAAGTTGTCCGGGGCTATTGTAGTTTGCAGGTACTACAATCTCTGGAATTTCAGCGCATATTTTTTCAACAACAGCATCATCGAGCCCAAGAATAGCGGCCATTGTAGATGGTTCTCTCTCGCAGGCTTTTTGCATGGCCATGGCACGCTTCGACACGAGCAACAATCCATCTTCGAACGAAAGGGCGTTGGCAGCAACCAGAGCCGAGAATTCACCAAGAGAATGGCCTGCAACCATTTCGGGTTTAAACTTATCGCCCAACACTTTGGCTAAAATTACAGAATGAAGGAAAATGGCTGGCTGGGTAACCTTAGTCTGTCGTAAATCCTCGTCGGTACCCGAGAACATAAGGTCGGTTATACGAAACCCAAGAATTGTATTGGCTTTTTCGAAAAGTTCCTTTGCCAGAGCAGAATTCTCGTATAGGTCCTTGCCCATACCTACAAATTGTGCGCCTTGGCCTGGGAAAACGAATGCTTTCATGTTTGGTTAATTTTTAAATTTATCCTGCAAAAATATAACATTTTATTGTTCTCGCTATTTTCTTGCCCGCTATCTACTGAGCGCCTTTAAAAGAGGGAATAAAAACCCTAATCGATACGTAAAATATTAGCAATGGCCCATTCTGAAGGGCTGTTCCCTCAATGGGTTGCGATGTGGTATATTGAGTAATATTTTCGTAATATATGGTTTTAGCGGGCATTGTTGAATTAGCACCCGCTGCTATTTGTATGAAGTTGCTAACTAAATAATTGGTTTCTATTATAGCCTGCATGGTGAAAAATGTTGAGTTTGGTCTGTGCCCATTGGCAACAGTAATACCTGGATCCTGAGGGATATTGCCCGATACAATTTGCTCAAATGTAATTGGGCCATCGGCCCAAAACGAAATGTTTCTGCTCCCATTGAGAGAGGTGAGCAATCCGATCCCAATTTTTGGAACAATTTCCATATTCTTAATAATTTCGAACCTATAGCCTGCATTCAATGTGAAATGACGCAGGTCGATATGAAAAAACCTGTCTGCTCCATGATTTACTGATGGAGTTCCACTGCTGTTAGGGATGAAATAGGGGGTGCGATTCGACATTCCCGCAATGCCCGTTTCAAAGTTGAAGCGGTTATAATTTACACCTAAGCGGAATCCAATATGCCCATCGGTAGTGGCTGCATTAGAAGCAGGTGCGGTGTTGCTTACGAATTGGTAATTGCTGAGTGCAATGCCCGATTCAATGCCAATCCATAGTTTGCCCTGGCCAAGTAGGCTAATTGACTGAACGATTAAAAAAGTAGCGATTAAAAATTTTTTCATGACATTAATTTTAACTTGTTTTAATGGGCAGATGAATTGTTGCAGTGGTTCCAGTGCCAACTTCCGATTCAAAATCTAACCACCCATTGTGTTCCTGAATAATGCTATAAGTAATTGCAAGCCCCAGGCCGGTACCTTTGCCAGGCTCCTTGGTAGTGAAAAATGGGTCGGTTATTTTTCTCATATTCTCCTCGGCAATGCCACAGCCAGTATCGGAAATGGTGACTATTAAATATTTTTTATCAATAGTAGTTGATATTTTAATGGTACCAGGTCCATCGATCGACTGAACTGCATTGGAAAGCAAATTTAAAAATGCCTGATGCAGTTTTCCCTCTTTGCCAAATAGTTGAAACTGGCTTTGGGTGAAATTTTTTATCAATTTAATTCTGTTTTTGGTTTGGTTCTCGAGCATCAGGAGACAATTGTCAATTATCATGTGCAGGTCGCATGAGAAGGAAACCGATTCATCGTTCCGGCTGTACCGATTGAGGCTAATTACAATATCGGTCACCCTCTTCACTCCGGTTTCTATGTTCCTAATTAGTGTTTTAAAATCTGCTGTATCAATCCCTCTTTCTTTTATTAATACTTCAAGTGCAGATACGCCAGCCTGAATGTAATTTAGTGGATTATTTACTTCGTGGGCAACCCCGGCAGCCAGCACGCCCAGAGAGGCCATTTTTTCGGACTGAATAAGAAGATTCTGAGCGTTTTTAAGGTTTTCGAGGGATGTTTCCAATTCTTTTCGCTGCTCGTAGAGCAACTCATTATTGGCCGACAACTCCTCGTTGGCGGCAGCCAATTCCTCTGTGCGTTCCTTAACCAAATACTCCAAATGGTTTTTGTATTTATTGAGTTCGATGGTAACTTTTTTCTTTTCCGTAATATCCCTTACTACTGCTAAAATTCTATTTTCTTCCTGAATAATTGCCTTGCGTAGCGAAACTTCCACCCAAAAGAGTTCGCCATTTTTTCTTCTGGCTTGCCAGTCGAATGTTTGGGGGCCTTCAGTTAAAGCCTTGTCTAAATTTTTCTTGGCAAATTCTATAGTGTATTCAAACTGGTTCGATGAAAACTCAGCAACAGTTTGGTCTAAAACTTCACTTTTACTCGAGTACCCATACATCTGAAGCATAACCTCGTTAACATCTATTATTTCACCGGTAATAGAATTGTGAATAAAAATTGCTTCGCTGGTTGAATTGAATATGGTTCTGTAGTTTCGTTCGCTTTCCTGAATCTGTCTATACGATGATTGCAGCGAAATTTCGTAGTTTCTACGGTCGATAATGTTGATAATTAAATATAGCAGCAACGAAAGGCCAATGGCAAGTATGCCGTACGAAACGTATTGCAGCTGTTTGGAACGATAGGTTGCAGCGTTTATGGGAATTTCAACCATCATGCTCCAGGGTTTTCCGCCTTTGCCAATATTAATTGGATAAAAGAATCGGAATACCTTTTCGCCGGTGAACTCCGATACTGTTTCAATACTTAGCTCCTGTCCTTCTCTAATTGCGCGAGGAGTTAAACTGTCGCTTGGGTTTAGAATGGAAAATACATTTTGGGTTATCAGGGTCGAATCGAGATGAGTAATTATAACGCCGCTGTTTGAAATAAGTGAAAGGTATCCCTGTTCGTATATCCTTACTTTATTTAGGTTCCGCTGAAGCGAATCGAGGTCTAAATCTATACCGAATACGCCTGCGAATTTAGAGTTCAGCATAATTGGTACAATTACTGAAGTTTCGAAGAAGATGTAGGGATGCCCTGAGTATTGATAGTAATAAGGTTCAAGTATCAGCTCCGCCTCGTTGGCTTTTGGTAAGGTGTAGTAATCATTCAGGTATTCTGAGGGTTGGGTTTTTTCGTAAAGAATCGAATCACCTTTGCGAAAAAAAGCAACGGAAAGATTTCCCTGTTCATCGAAGTATTTTGTCGAGGCATACTGTTTATCCTTTCCATCGTAAACATTGGGTTCCCACATGGTCCATGCAGCTAGAAAATTAGGGTTTCGCTTCAGAGAAGAATTCAGCATTTCAACTATCACACTCCGCTCAACGCCAAAACTCTGGTAAAGGGTACCCCTTTGAACCATCGAACGGGCAGTCATTATTGCGGACGTAAAGTAGTTTTTACTTTCGGCAGCAGCCTTTCGCGAAATTTCCTTGGCTAGCAGCTTCGAGTCGTTGTAGCTCCACTGGGTGAAGTTGATGCCCAAATATACAAATAGCGTAATGAAGATGATTGCCGTGAAGATGGCGGCAATAATGGCTAACCGGACACTTGATTGTGTTCTGAACCTGATCATAATCAATTATTTAACTTTGAAGTATGAGGCCAAATCGCGAAGTTGTTCTGCTTGGCTGGCCATTTCCTCAGCATTGGTCGACAGTTCTTCCGAAACGGCAGCATTTTGCTGAGTTATGTCGTTCAACTGCTGAAGGGTAGAGTTTACCTGTTCGGCACCGGTGCTTTGTTCCTTGCTTGCCGAGGTTATTTCCTGAGTGAGCATTGTAGTTTTCTCTATCTGTGGAATTATAGCGCTCAGTAAATTACCCGATTCTTCGGTAAGCGAAACGCTGTCGCCAGCAATGCGGTTAATTTCATCGGCAGCCAATTTACTTCTTTCGGCCAGTTTTCGAACTTCAGCAGCAACCACAGCAAAACCCTTTCCATGCTCTCCGGCCCTTGCCGCTTCAACGGCTGCATTCAATGCCAGAATGTTGGTTTGGAAAGCAATATCGTTTATTATCTGAACCTTTTCAGCAATAATTTTTATTGAATTCATGCTTTCAGCCGAAGCATCCTTTACTTTTTTGGCACTTTGGGCAACAATAAGGGCAATGCTGTCGGTTTCAATGGCATTCTGGGTGTTTTGCTCAATGTTGCTAACGATTTGCTCCATTGTTGCCGAAACCTCTTCGGTTGATGAAGCCATCTCGCTGGCTCCCGACGAAAGTTTCTGGGAAGTTGCATTGATTTCCATACTCGAACCTGCTATGCTCTGAATGGCTGCCTGAAGCTCCTCTAATATTTCCACCAATTTTTGGTTCATAGACCCTAGTGCTATTTGAAGTTTGCCAAGTTCATCCTTCCTGTCAATTTCATTTTGGTTTGAGAGCTCACCCGATGCAATTTGCTGAGCAAACTCAACAGCTTTATGAATGGGTTTTACAAAATAATTGGCTTGAAAATAAATCAGAAAACTTAGCACTACTAGCCCTAATAACCCAAGTAGCAATCCTCTGATCAGTAATTTATTGGCCTGACTTAATGCCTCGTTTTTGGGAACCACAATGCAAAGCGACCAGGGTGTTAATGAGTTGCCAATTTGAATGGGCATAACTGATACAAGCACCTCTTGACCAAGTTGTTTTGATTTAAAAAATGAATTATCGGTTTTGCCCTGTTTAATAAGGTCCAATAAGCGTTCATTGGCAAAATCGTATATTGAACTAAAATCCTTTTCGAGTTCATTTAAATTTTTGCTTGCAGCAATTATTCCATTGTTGGAAATGAGTACGCCAAAACCCGATTCGTATATTTTCAGCTGACCTATAATTTGCGAAAGTTCTTGCAGGTCAATATCAACTCCTATAACCCCAAGGGATTTATTTCCTTCGATAACTGGAACAACAATGCTGGTTTCAAAAAATTGGTTATTCTCGTCATTAACATAAGAGTAATAGTATGGTTCCAATATAGCATCCTTTTGAGTGCTTGCAGCAATTGTGTAAAATGGTTCTGAGAACTGATCTGCTGAGGTTTGCTCTTCCTTTAAACTGTTGGCATCCTTGTAAACTGTATAGTTAAAGCGTCCTTGTTCGTCGAATGGAAAGATTCCAGCATAATTTTCATCATTGCCATCGAGCGCATTGGGTTCCCACATAGACCAAACTGCTAAAAAAGCATCGTTGCCCATTAGCGTATGCCTAATCATTTGCTTGTAAAACTCGCGATTGGTGTTACCATTTTTACGAAGTGCACTAAAACTGTATGTTAAATTTCGTGCCGATTCAAGGGGCTTCTCTAAGTACAAACGAACCTGCGAGGCCGTTTCGCGCGATTTGCTTATGCTCATTTCCACGGCAAACTCCGATGCGTTTTTACGATTGGTAAGGGTTATTACCAGAATGGTGGCTGTGAATATGGCTGCACCAACACCAAGAATGTTTATAAGCATCCTTGTTTTTAAACTATTCCATTCCATGTTCGTTTTTTTAGAGCGTTATGCTGAAAACCAAAAAAACCTTTTCGAGTGCAGGGTTTATGCTGAAACTTCCCTTTATGGGTAGCGAATAATTTTCGGTTATTTTAATTTCTTTCGAAACGGTTACACCGGTGTTTACAAATCCGAATTTGCTGTAATAGAAACCCTCAAAGGGTGTTATGCCTAAAAATAAATTGGTTTTGGTTTCGTGAACTTCAAACGGATAGCCAGCCTCAATGTATGTGGAGTAAACACTTTTATTTTCTTCATCCTTGTCGTTCCCCCAAAACATAACTGCTGCTGTAATTACAATCGGAAATTTTTCGGGGCCATTCAAACTGAGAACTCCCTCGAGTATATGCGGTGTTTTTTTGCTCGAGAGTTCAAAATAATCTCCAATAAAACCAATTGAATCGGAAGGGGGATTGTAGTAATTGTTTAGTGTGAAAGTGGCAAAACGGGTTTCATATGATAGGAATAGGTCGACTTCCTGAAGCATCTCCCTTGAAAAGGTATAGGATGCCCAGGTGCCGAATGTTATATTCTTGTAAGTTAAACTTAATGTTGGCTGAATTGCGGGCGATTCCGAAAGATTAATGCCGCGCCATACGTATCGGCTAACAATATCGGCAGAAATATCCAAGTTTAAAGGGTTCTCCTCTTCCTGCCCCATGGCTGCAAAAGCAACTGTAGCAAGCAAAATTAAGCAGGCAATTCTTTTCATTGGGTTGTTTTTTATTGGTAAAAGGTTTGTAACATTAACAATTGTCCTATAAAAATATGAACTTCCCTAAATTAAAGGACTGATTGATGCAGTATTTTTTTATAAAAGATGTAAATCATTCGTCAAGAAAATTTTTGTTCAGCAAAATGGACTGCTAAAGAGGTTTAAATTCCTATCGAATTAGCATTTCAAAATCCACATCGAGGGGTTGGCTATTTACCAAATCGTAAAGCGTAAGCTTGCGCATATTGTAATAGAATGTCCAAAAGTTTCGCATAGCTGCAATGTAGCGATCGCGGGCTGCATCGCGTTCGGATTGGGCCACATTCAGATCGAGCACATCGATTTTGCCAATCAGGAACCGCTCCTTGGTTACATTGTAGCGGCTCTGGGCAATAGCGTCGGCCTTAGTGGCCAGTAGCAACTGGTCGTCCTGCATGTTGAACTGCATTACCTTCAGGAACACATCCTGTTCAAAGTCGATAGTTGACTGTTCAATAGTGGTTCGAACCACTTCGCGATTCGATTGGGCCATTTTAACACGACCACGCCCCAAGCCCCAGTCGAGTATTGGCATGGTTACCCCAATTCGTAAACCCTGCTGGTCCATTGGATGCCTGTAGGCATCGGGAAGATCCGATGATTTTTGGGTGAGTCCGTACGATGCATTCAGGTTCATTCGAAACCCTCTGTCGGCAAGGGCTTGTGCTACATTCATGTTAGCTTCGGCCAATCTACGTTCAAAATTTACCATTTGTGGGTTATTGGCTTTTGCCAAATCGAGTACATCCTGATATTTTAGTTCAATACGAGGAAAGTCGGCGGGAACAATCAGTTCAAGGTCGAACTGATCGTTTAAGCCCAGGAACGATTTCAAACGGAATTTCTTAAGTTGCAGGTCAACCTCGGCTTCATTTACCGAACTACCTGCATTCAGGAAACTCAACTCCATTTGCAGCAGCTCATTTTCAGCTATAGTGCCAATATTGTAGCGCCCCTTGGCTATTTGGAATAGGGTATCGGTATTGGCAAAGTTGAGCTTTGCCGTTTTTAGGTTTTGTTGAGCCAGTATTAGGTCGAAAAATAACCTAACAGCCTCTGCCGAAATGTTCTCCATCGACTCGAGATATGTTCTCTTGGCTTCAAGGTACTTTAGGGGTTCAACCCTTTTCTTCCATTTTAAACGGTTGAACCCAAAAATGGGTTGTTCAAATCCTATGCGAACAGGCTCCGACATGTATGTGGTGCCCTTCCGGCTGAAATCGTCTACCCTTTCGAGGTTCGATTGGGCAAAAATTCTACCTCCTGTAAAACCAATATTCTGATTGAGAGTTATGCCAACCGAAGTGCGATTCGTGTTTTCTTCTACATAACGGTAGCTCGAATCAACAGTAGAATAAACTTCGGTAAGCCTTCGGTTGAAATTGGGTAATGTGCCCGAAAACGATAAGCTTGGGAGGTACTCTGCCTCAAAGGTTCGGTGCTCCCAATAGGCGGCCCTAAACTGATGTTTGGCTAACACCGACTGGGGCGAATTCTCCTTGGCCATAGTAATGACTTCGCTGAGAGATAGTTTGTTAACAAACACTTGTGCTGAACTTTTAGTGCTAATTAGCAAGCAAGCAGTAAATGCATGAATTATAAACCTATTAAGCCTTGAGTGCCTCATATGTTGATTTTTTTAAGTTGGAATATTGTAACGCCGTGTTTTTAATTAATTGCAAAGTTTTCCATTCCTTATTATTTCAACCAATCTTCGTGATTATAAATATTAATTACCTCAAAAGTTGAATCGGGGTAGGTTTTTATCCACTGTGTGGGCGTTTTTTTGTTTTTTTCTTTCCATTTAAACTCGTAACCATACAGTTTTCCTTCCCTTTCCTCTACCCAATCAATCTCCTGTTGTTCGTAGGTTCGCCAAAAGTAATTGTTTGATGGTATTCGTTTGTACACCTGGAATTTCAATCTCTCGCTAATCATGTAGTTTTCCCAAAGTTGGCCTAAGTCGTTTCTGTATTCAATTGAGTTGAAATTTGCTATAACAGCATTCCGAATCCCATTGTCGAGAAAATACCACCTTGCATTTTTTGTAATCTCTTTGCGTAAGTTTCGGCTGAATCCTTCCACCCTGTGAAGTATGTAAACTTTGCTGAGCAAATCGAGATACTTTTCAACCGTATTTTTACTAATGCTCAATTGCTTACCCAATTCCTGCATCGATACTTCACCGCCAATTTGGAATGCGATTAAACGAAGTAGATTGAAAATTTTATGTGAGTTTCTTATGTTGTCGTATGCCAGAATATCTTTCAGCAAGTAAGAACTGACCATTTCATTTAAGTACTCAATCTTGTCTTCCCTGTTTGGGAGTTGAAGTAATTCGGGGTAGTTACCAAATATTAACCTTTCTTTTACTTTATCTCTTTTCGATATTTTGTCTTCTATTTGATTATACTCCCTTTCAGATAATGCTAATAGATTAAACGAATATTTTCTGCCGGTTAAAGGTTCTCCTGCTTCCTGTTTTATATTGAAAGACGAAGAGCCCGAAATGATTATTCGCAAGCCCTCAATTTCATCAATCATCAACTTTAGTTTGAGACCAATGTCTGGAATCTTTTGCGCCTCATCAATATATAATAACTTATAGGTTCCTAAAAGTTGCTTATAGTTTTCAGCGGACCTTGTTGCAAGTTTGTCGTGTACATTTATGTCCTCGCCATTAAGAATTATTGAGGGTTCCCCAATTTTCTCCAATATTTTTTTTGCCAAAATGGTTTTTCCTACCCTTCGGGCACCAAAAATTAAAACTACTTTGTTGGGTCGTAACTTTTCTATAACGCTATTCTCGAGTTCTCTTGCCAAGTATTGCATAATACCGTCAGTTTAATGACGCAATTTACATTAATTCTGTCACTAAGTCAAGTGAATGGCATAAAATATTACACTTTCAGGGGTTTGATAAGTTGTTCCACTGAAAGTTTAAAACCTTTTTTGAATAGATTACTTCTGCCTAAAAAATATTTGCATGGGAACCCCGCAGAAATCGAATTGTTCGCGCAATTTATTTTCTAAGTACCTGCGATAGGGATCCTTAATGTACTGCGGCAAATTGCAGAAGAAAGCAAACGAAGGAGCATGGGTTGGTAACTGAGTAGCATACTTTATTTTAACCTGCTTACCTTTGAATGAGGGTGGAGCGTACATGCCAACAACCTCTTGGGTAAACTCGTTTAGCTTAGAGGTTGAGATTTTCCGCTTACGGTTCTCGTAAACTCGCATGGCTTCCTCGAGAATTTTATGAATGCGCTGCTTTGAAAGTGCCGATGCGAAAACAATGGGTACATCCTGAAAGGGTGCTAGCCTTTTTTTAATAAGTTCGGTATACTCCTTCGATGTTTTGGTTTCCTTTTCAACCAAATCCCACTTGTTAACAACCAGAACAACCCCTTTGCGGTTTTTAATAATTAAATTGAAAATGTTCATGTCCTGCGCTTCGAGACCCAGGGTGGCATCGACCAGCATAAGGCACACGTCGGACGACTCGATGGAGCGAATGGAGCGGAGTACGGAGTAAAACTCCAAATCTTCCGAAACCTTTGCTTTACGGCGTAAGCCGGCTGTGTCGATTATAAGGAAGTTGTGGCCGAACTTATTGTAATGGGTATCAATGGAATCGCGCGTAGTGCCTGCAATGGGAGTTACAATATTTCTCTCCTCGCCAATTAGGGCATTAATTAGCGACGACTTTCCAACATTAGGTCGACCAACAACTGCAATACGGGGAATGTCTAAGGTTTCTTCCTCCTCTTCGAGTGGAAAGGGCTTAACAAGTTCGTCGAGCAGATCGCCGGTGCCGCCACCATTCATTGAGGAAATACACATAGGGTCACCAAGTCCCAGTTTGTAAAATTCGTAGGCATCCTGGTGCCGTTTGCTATTGTCTACTTTATTTACAACCAGAATAACTCGTTTTTGGCTACGCCGAAGGAGGTTGGCTACTTCAATATCCATGTCGGTAATTCCATCCACAACATCAACAAGAAATAGGATGGCATCGGCCTCCTCAACGGCTAGGTTTACCTGTTTGCGAATTTCTTCCTCAAAAATATCTTCGGAGTTCATAATGTAACCTCCTGTATCGATTACCGAGAATTCCTTCCCGTTCCAATCGGATTTGCCATAAATTCTGTCGCGCGTAACACCCGCCACTTCGTCAACAATAGCCTGCTTTTTACCCACCAAGCGATTGAAAAGAGTCGATTTCCCCACGTTGGGCCTGCCAACTATTGCTACAATTTTTCCCATGTTTCGTTGTTTTACTGTAAATATCCAAATTTTTTCAGCTTCTTGTCGTCGTTGCGCCATTCGTTATCCACCTTCACATAAATTTCGAGGAATACTTTTTTTTCTAAAAAGGCTTCCAGATCCTTTCGCGCTTCCTGTCCCACCTTTTTGAGCATTTTGCCCTGATGGCCAATAATGATTCCTTTCTGCGTTTCGCGGGCAACGTATATGATTGCCCTAATGCGGTCGATGGTTTTCTCCTCCTTGTACTCCTCAATGGCCACCTCAACCGAGTAGGGTATTTCCTTTTGGTAGTTGGTCAGAATTTTCTCGCGTATAATTTCCGATGCGAAAAACCGAAGCGTTTTATCGGTTAGCGTTTCCTTTGGGAAATACTCGGGCCCCTCGGGAATTTTCTCAACGATTTTCTTTAGAAGCATATCGAGGTTAAAGCCGTGAAGCGCCGAGATAGGAATTATTTCGGCCTGCGGAATGCTATTGTGCCAAAGTTCAACAAGTTTTTCGAGCTTTTCCTGATTGGCCAAATCGATTTTGTTGATAACCACAACAATTGGTATTTTCAACTTCGATAGTTTTTGCACGTACTCCTCGTTACGCAGGGGTGTTTCAACGGTGTCGGTAACAAAAAGCACAATATCAGCATCCTCAAAGGCCGAAGATACAAATCGCATCATCGATTCCTGCAGTTTGTATGCAGGCTTCAGAATGCCAGGTGTGTCGGAGTAAATAATCTGAAAATCGGAACTGTTTACTATCCCCATTATTCTGTGCCGCGTGGTTTGCGCTTTACTTGTGATAATGGAAAGCTTCTCGCCCACCAATGCATTCATTATGGTCGATTTACCCACGTTGGGGTTCCCTACAATGTTTACAAATCCCGATTTATGGCTCATTTCAAACTACTTTAGTGCTGCTAAGCGCTCCTCAATTACCTTTATCTTTTCCTCTGCATCGGCCTTCTTCTTGCGCTCAATGTCAACCACATTGGCAGGCGCGCTATTTACAAAACGCTCGTTGCCCAGTTTTTTCATTACGCTTTCGAGGAAACCCTGAGCGTACTTGAGCTCTTCGGTTAGGCGGGCAATCTCTTCGTCGTTGTTAACAAGACCCTGAAGCGGAACAAAAAACTCGTCGGATTTAACCATGAAACTTGCGCTACCCTCAACCTTTTCGGTTGTTGTGTGCAATTTACTCAATCCCGAAAGTTTTACAATAACGCTTTGAATGCCGTTGAGCAACTGCGCCGATGTTTTGGCGTAAAGTTCCAAACTTTGCTTATTAGGAATGTTTTTTTCCTGACGAATGGTGCGAACACCTGCAACAACCTCCTTCATTATATCGAAACGGGCAATTAGCTCGGCATTGTAGGGCTTCGCCTCGGGCAATCGGGCTACCATAATGCTTTCGCCCTTTTTACGGGGCTCAATGAGCTGCCAAAGTTCCTCGGTTATAAAAGGCATAAAGGGATGAAGTAGGCGAAGCATTTTGTCGAAAATATCGAGAACCTCACGATGCGTTTTAGCATCGATTGGCGCTTGGTATGCTGGTTTTACAATTTCGAGTAGCCACGACGAGAATTCGTCCCAAAACAACTTGTATACTGCCATCATGGCCTCCGAAAGGCGGTGCTTGTCGAAATGGTCCTTAATTTGCTCAATTTCTCGGCTCAACATGTTGTTAAACCATTCGATTGCCCTTTCTGAATGCTCGGGTTGTTGTATGCTTTCATCTACATTCCAACCTTTTACTAGGCGGAATGCATTCCAAATTTTATTGCAGAAGTTGCGTCCCTGCTCGGGCAAGCTGTCGTCGTAAAGCACATCGTTACCTGCAGGCGAGCAGAGCATCATGCCCATGCGCATTCCGTCGGCACCAAATTGCTTCACCAAATCGAGCGGATCGGGACTGTTACCCAACGATTTGCTCATTTTGCGGCGCTGCGCATCGCGAACAATTCCTGTAAGGTAAACATCGTGAAATGGCTTTTCGCCAATGTACTCGTAGCCAGCAATAATCATACGGGCAACCCAGAAGAAAAGAATTTCGGGAGCCGTAACCAGAATGTTGGTTGGGTAGTAGTACTTAATGTCTTCGTTACTGGGGTTGCGAATTCCATCGAAAACCGAAATGGGCCAAAGCCACGAGCTGAACCATGTGTCGAGTACGTCCTCATCCTGCCTTAGCTGAGCAAGGCTCAGGTTAGCATTTCCGCTTTTCTGGCGAGCCAGTTCCAGCGCTTCGGTTTCGTTTTCGGCAACTACATAACCACCCTCGGGCAAGTACCAAGCAGGAATTCGGTGTCCCCACCATAGCTGACGCGAAAGGCACCAGTCCTTCACGTTTTCCATCCAATGGCGATAGGTGTTGACAAACTTTGGCGGATGCAATTTAATGTCGCCATTTATAACCGAATCGAGGGCGGGTTTCGACAGATCCTTCATTTTAAGAAACCACTGCATCGAAAGTTTGGGTTCAATAACCGCATCGGTGCGCTCGCTGTATCCAACCTTGTTGACGTAATCCTCAATTTTCGCAACATTTCCGGCTGCTTCCAAATCTTTTACAATCACCTTGCGAACTTCGAAACGATCCATTCCAACGTAAAGTTGAGCAGCGGGGCTCATGGTGCCATCGTCGTTGAAAATATCAACGGCTTCGAGATTGTGCTTTTCGCCCAGCAAGTAGTCGTTCACATCGTGCGAGGGTGTAACCTTTAGCGCACCTGTACCGAACTCCATATCAACATACTCGTCGAAAATAATGGGAACGCTACGCTTAATAAGCGGAACAAAAACTCGTTTGCCCTTTAGGTTGGCGTAACGAGGGTCGTTGGGGTTAACGCAAACGGCGGTATCGCCCAGTATGGTTTCTGGGCGAGTAGTGGCAATGGTAACAAAGCCATCCTCACCATCGATAAAATACTTGAGGTAGTATAGTTTACTTTGAACCTCGCGGTATATAACCTCCTCGTCCGACACGGCTGTTTTTGCCTGAGGATCCCAGTTAACCATCCGTACACCACG
>JBBIRB010000018.1:0-8081 GCA_037442025.1 Bacteroidales bacterium
GCTCGAACTCGCGACCCTCAGCTTGGGAAGCTGATGCTCTACCAACTGAGCTATTTCCGCCTTTAAAAAAAGGCCAACCCTGGAGTTGGATTGACCTTTCGAAGTTTGTGGAGGTAAGGGGAGTCGAACCCCTGACCTCTTGCATGCCATGCAAGCGCTCTAGCCAACTGAGCTATACCCCCATAATTGTAAAGAACCAAGTTTCTTGTAATGTCCTGCAAAACTATAAAAAAATTAAACTGTAAAAACACTTTAACTAAAAAAAAACAACTTTATATGTTTTCTTCCGTAAATTGTTTGACGAAAGTATTTTTTTTTGTTGCTTTGCATATTCTAAAAAAACCACTAACCACCAATTAGGTCAAAATATGGAAGTTAAAAAATCCCCCAAGGCCGATCTTGAAAAGATGAAACTTCTTTTCATGCAAATCGGCATGGTTGCCTCTCTTGGAATTATTTTACTCGCGTTTGAGTGGACCAGTTCAGGCGAAATAAATACCGATCTTGCCAACCTTCAGGATGTGAAGATTGAGGAGGAAATTATGGACATTACCCGCCAGGAAGAGGTTAAGCCTCCTCCCCCACCCCCCGCTCCCATCCAGGTTTCAGACGTAATCAACATTGTTGAAGACAACGTTGACATTCAAGACAATTCGAACATTTTCGATTCTGAGTTTAAAGAAACAGCTGCCGTTCAGATTGTTCAATACCAGGAAAGGGAGAAGGATGTTGAAGAAGAAGAAGTTTTTGTTGTTGTTGAAGAAATGCCCGGATTTGCTGGTGGCGATAGCAATAAGTTCCGCGAGTACATTCAGAAAAACCTGAATTACCCAACAGTTGCAGCCGAGAATGGCATACAGGGTCGTGTTTTTGTTGCTTTTGTGGTTGAACCCGATGGCAGAGTAACCAATGTAAAGGTTGTTCGAAGCGTTGACCCGGCTCTTGATAAAGAAGCCGTGAGAGTTGTTGAGTCCAGCCCTAAATGGAAACCTGGAAAGCAAAGAGGAAAAGCGGTTCGTGTTTCATTTACTTTCCCCATTATTTTTGTATTGCAGTAGAAACAAATATAAATGTTCTGAAAACCCTGATTCAGTCAGGGTTTTTTTTGCTTCAATAAGCACTGTTGAATGATTGACAATATTAAAACCATTACTCAGCAAGAGAAAGCCATTTTAGTTGGTGTTCAGACTAAAGGACAGGCTTTTGAAGAGATTGACGACTTCCTTAACGAACTCGATTTTCTTGCCGAAACTGCAGGGGCACTAACCCTAAAGCGTTTTATTCAGAAACTCGACAACCCCAATCCAAAAACATTCATTGGTAAAGGGAAAGTGGAGGAGATAAAGTTGTTTGTGGAAAGCAACAATGTTGACATTGCCATTTTCGACGATGAACTCTCGCCAACTCAACTTCGAAACATTGAGAAAGAACTTGGCATTAGGGTAATTGACCGCACTAACCTCATTCTCGATATTTTTGCTCAACGCGCCAAAACTGCCTATGCTAAAACGCAGGTTGAACTTGCCCAATACCAGTACCTGCTTCCACGGCTTGCTGGTATGTGGACCCACTTAGAACGTCAGCGCGGTGGAATTGGACTTAGGGGGCCGGGTGAAAGAGAAATTGAAACCGACCGTCGAATTATTCGCGACAAGATTTCGAAATTACAGATTGAACTGAAACAAATTGACCGGCAAATGGCCACCCAGCGCAAAGGTCGTGGGAGTATGATTAGGCTGGCACTGGTTGGTTATACCAACGTTGGGAAAAGTACAATTATGAATATGCTGAGTAAGTCCGACGTTTTTGCAGAGAATAAATTGTTTGCAACTCTCGACACCACGGTTCGAAAGGTAGTAATCGACAATCTCCCCTTCTTGCTGTCTGACACCGTTGGGTTTATTCGTAAACTTCCACACCAGCTGGTTGAATCGTTCAAATCGACTCTCGACGAAGTTAGGGAGGCCGATATTCTTATACACATTGTCGATATATCTCATCCCACGTTTGAGGAACAACTAGCAATAGTTAACCAAACCCTTCGCGAAATTGGCACAAACGACAAGCTCACACTTTTAGTTTTCAATAAAATAGATTCATATAAATGGGACGAGAAGGATGAGTTCGATGCCACCCCTGAAGATAAGACCAACTTTAGCCTTGAGCAAATGAAAAGAACATGGATGGCCAAAAGTAATTCGCCCTGTGTATTCATATCGGCAAAGTATAAAACTAACCTGGACGAATTTAGGGGGAAAATATATTCAATGGCCAAAGAGTTACACGTTAAGCGCTACCCTTACGACAATTTGCTTTATTAGCAAATCATTCCCTTCCTAAACAGGAGTTCTGCTATTTGAACTGCATTTGTTGCAGCACCCTTCCGTAAGTTGTCCGACACAATCCAGAGGTTCAAACTATTGGGTTGTGAAAAATCCCTACGAATGCGCCCCACAAAAACTTCGTCTTTCCCCTGCGAATTTTGGGGCATGGGATAAATATTATTCAACGGATCGTCCTGAACAACTATGCCCGGTGCGTTTTTTAGGGTCTTGAAAACATCTTCAATGGCGAAATCGGTTTCAAATTCCAAATTCACCGATTCGGAGTGCCCCCCAACCACAGGAATTCGCACAACAGTAGGACATACCATAATGGAATTATCGCCTATTATTTTCCGGGTTTCATCAATTAGTTTTTGCTCTTCGGTTGTATAGCCGTTTTCGAGGAAAGAGCCCCCGTGTGGAAAACAGTTCAAATCGATTGGATGCGGATATACCATTTCTGCTGGTTCTCCATTTCGCTCGGCGAACATTTGTTCTACCGCTTTAACCCCAGTGCCTGTAACCGACTGGTAGGTAGAAATCACTATCCTTTTTATTTTGTATTTAGGATGAAGAGGCGCTATTGCAACAACCAGTTGTATGGTTGAACAGTTGGGATTTGATATTATTTTGCTTTCTGATGTTATTGCGTCAGGATTCACTTCGGGAACAACCAGGGGCACATGGGGAAACATTCGCCATGCGCTAGAGTTGTCGATTACAAATGTTCCCATTTCAGCAAAACGGGGAGCCCACAACTTCGACACCGATGCCCCAGCCGAGAACAAAGCTATGTCAGGCTTCAAAATAACACCCGTAGCCAAGTCGACTACTTTATACAACATTCCTTTAAATTGAATTTCTTTCCCAACCGATTTTTCTGAAGCAATGGGAATTATTTCACATACTTGCAAGCTCGATGCTTCAAGCACTTTAACCATTTCGGCACCTACCAAACCGGTACAACCAACAATAGCAATGCGCATAGTAACTTTTTTTTTATTTCTTTGTAAAAATAATGGATTGAAACTACACTAAAACCATGAGAACTCTATTAAGCTTATTTTTTATTCTATTTTATTGTTTTACTGCCACTGCGCAGACTTTACAGTTCGATTTTGAAGATGGAAATCTTTCGGGTTGGACCCAATCGACTCCTGGCCGCTGGGAAGTGAGCACATCAAGCCCCCTGGGAGGTACCCGTTCGCTTAAGCATGCTCCAACCTCGGGAGCGGATGTCGATCGGATTTCGTTCCCACTCCCTGCCTGGAATGGTAGCGAGGGAACAGTAACCTGGCGTTTCAGAGTTCGCCATCGGTTTGCCCCATCGGGCACAAACCATTGGGCTGTATTTTTAAGTAGCAATCTCGATGCTTCTGGCATGGCGGCGGCACCCACTTCAACTCCAAATGGATACGCTATTGGGGTTAACCTAACCGGTAGCGATGATCTGCTCAAACTTTATTTGGTAACCAATGGCGTTTTTACTCCCATTCTTTCTACAACTCTTAACTGGGAAACACAGGTGGGCACAGCACTTACGTCAATTGGTGCCGTTGAGGTTGTGCGCAAGAACGATGGCACCTTTTCGGTAAATGTCTCTTCCGTTGGCTCATTTTCAAACTTAGTTAATCTTGGGTCTGTTAACAGTACAACTCATAGTTTTGGGGGCCATTTTGGTTTTTATTACCGCTACACTACTTCCGCTGCTGGTTTGTTAATGGCCGACGATATTTCGATTTCCTTCAAGCCTGTTAATACGAATAACTACGATGCCTCTGTTGGCAACCCTGCTTTACAATTCCCATCGGGCAGCATCAGTTCACTTGCAACCAGTTCGGCTCAGGCAGTTAATATGTTCCGTTTCCGTATAACCGATGGCGGAACCAGTGACGGCCTTCCAACCTATCCGCGTAAGTTAGTTTTTAGGAGATCTTTGGGGACCAATGCAGCCTTGTGGCCTGCTGTAATAGGTGGGGCTGTTCTGAAAAACCACCTAAATCAACCCATTGCCATTGCCAATACCACCATTCAAAATAATTTCATACAGATTGAAGTAGAAAAGGAAGCCATGCCCGTTGCCAATGGTGCAAGCGAAGAATTTACTTTAGCTTTGTTTCTAAAGGGGGGCAGCATTACCCATGGCCAAACCATTCAAATAAACGTACCTAATGAAAACCATGGGTGGGAAGGCGACCTTTCGGGAACCGAATTTGCTCCTCAGTTTGCTGAAAGTGTAACATCGAATGTTTTTTCAATTGAGGTAATTCCAACCCATGTTTTCTTTCAAACCTACCCACAACAAGTTGTGGTTAACTCGCCATTCAGCATAAGTGCATACGCTGCCGACAGCCAGGGGAACAAAGCCGCTTCGTACGAAGGGCTAATGGAATTGCAATTGGCACAGGGCCAAGGAGTGCTTTCTTTCGACAATGGTAGCGTTACCGGATGCGTTGAAGGGGTGGCAACGTGGAGCGGTGTTCGATACTCTGCCAGAGACGCCTTTTCCATCAGAGCGCTAGGTCAAGGGCTAATTGGGATAACCGGTAGCGCAATTACGGTTTCTAACGACAACACATCAATAGCTATAGCGCCAGCTACACAGCCCGTAGGAGTTGGTATATCGTCGGTTAACACAGCCCCCGGACAAGCCGTTGAAGTCCTCCGCTTTATAATATCCGACCCAGGCACAAACGATGGGAGCCCTACTCACGTTAGCCAAATAACCATTAAGCGTTCAACAGGAACCGATTTAGCTTCCTTTAGCAGAAACATTGGAGGAGTCTTGCTTCGTCGCAATGGCATTTTAATCCCTATTGGAAATCCTACATTTGGCACGTCATCGATAACCATACCATTACAATTGGGTGCACTAAGCATTGCCGATGCTACCCAGGTTGAGCTTTCGATGGGAGTATTTTTAAAGTCAACGGGGCTTGAAGATGGAAAAAACCTTGCGTTCACAATTGACCCCAACGATCATGGTTTTTTGGCTTTTCCCATAGGCTCACAATTTGCAAGCACATTTGCAAATCAAATTTCTTCGTCCGTTTTCCCGGTTAATGTTGTAGCCACTCGGCTTTTATTTACAACGGTTCCTGCTTCGGTTGGTATCGATGTGCCTTTTAACGTTAGTGTAACGGCTGTTGATGAGGCAGGCAACACAGATATTCATGCAATCAATAGCGTTACAATTTCAAAGAACTCAGGATTAGGTTTGCTTACTATTCCAAATCCTACTACCAGCCTACAAAATGGAACTGCCACGTGGTGGGACCTTCGCTATTTTCAGGCGGAGCCCTTTACGTTGTTAGCATCAACATCTGCGCTAAACAATACCGTATCGACTTTAATATATTGCTCCGACCGGACCACTACCGCACTTCCCCCAGAAAATCCGATCGAAGATGGGATAATTAGCAGTTTGGCCGTGGAGTCATCGATGGCTTCTGAGGTGCTTCGTTTTCGAATTTCCGATCCCGCATCGACCGATGGGCTACCAACATACATTACCCAATTGACCTTTAAAACCTTCGGGCTACCTACTTCAACGCCATTAAACAGAAGCATTGCAGGTGCTCTTCTGAAACGAAACGGGCAACAAGTAGCAACAGAATCAGTAACCATTACAGGCGACCAGATTACATTTACATTAGCCTTTGGATCGCTAACCCTTGAGAATGGAGAAACCGCAGAGGTTTCCTTGGAAGTTTTCTTGAACAAAGGGGGGTTGGTTAGCGGCAGCACTATTAACTTGTACATTCCGGCAACAGGGCATGGATGGGTTGCTGCGCCTAATGGATCGGGGTTTTCTTCTACATTTACTACCAATGTATATGGCCCTGTAATTAGCATTGCTGTTGCACCCACCCAACTCTCATTCAGCAGCCAACCCTTGGGCATTATGCCATCGCCCCACAAATTTTCGCTCACGGCAACCGCTACCGACATCTTTGGCAATGTGGCCACAGACGCCAATGCCATGGTAACGCTTTCACTGGACTATGGGTCTAGCGCTTTTCAAACGCCAGCAAACCCAATTGAACTTATAAATGGCAAGGCCACATGGACAAACATAATGGTTGCCGGTATAGGAAAGTATCGATTCAGGGCAACGGCCAGCTTCACCCAGAATGCTACAGGTTTTAGCGAAGAAATATGGTGCGGCTACAGTACTACTTGCCCTATAGATGAAAACTTCGATTTGGGTTACCCCCTCAGTTTTCCTGTATCCCCCGCGTGGGGTGTATCCACGGTTTCGCCCATCGACGGAGCCATGTCATTAAAGCATATGCTGAGCAGTGTTGCAGGTGAGAGCAACCTTGCAATCCCTTTTAATCAAGCCGATATATCGATTGGGTCCATGGAATGGTCGCTGGTTATGCGTAACGGGAAATGGGACCCATCGGCCGACAATGCTTTTTGGTTTGTTCTAATGAGCGATACCGTCTCGATACGAAGTGGCGATTATAACGGCTATGCCGTTGGGGTAAATTTGAGTGGCACAACCGACATGCTAACCCTTTGGAAAATGAATCGGGGGAAATCGCCCCAGGTACTTATTCAATCTAACTTCGATTGGGACGAAAGCGAGACGGTTCAGATTAAAGTAACCCGAACGCCCACCGGACTTTGGAGCCTCTGGATACAGAACCGTTACGGGCAAAACGAAATCCGGTTGGCGGGCAAACAAACCGATAATCAATATTCAACCGCAAAGCGCTGTGGGCCTGTGTTCAAGTTCACTTCTTCGAGGGCTGGTGAGTTCTGGGTTGATAACCTTAAAATTTGCCAAACATTAACACCCCCTTCATTGCAAACCGTAAGGGCAAGAAGCCTAACATCAATTGAAATTTTATTTACAAAGCCTGTAACCCAAGCTGATGCAAGCAATCTACAAAATTTTACCGTAAAAAAACTCAATGGTGAAAACATTGCTGTTTTGGAGGCATTGCCTAGTACTGAAAATCCCAAAATTGTTACACTAAGAACATCAGCCTTACCTATGGAGGCCCTATGGCTCGTAGCGAAAAACATTAGAGACGCTCAAGGCTTTTCTGCCCCCGACAGTTTACAATTTGGTATTGGAACCTTTGGAGCATTTGGTAACGTTGTGTTCAACGAAGTAATGGCAAAGCCCGATCCTGCTATAGAACTTCCTGCAGTTGAGTACATTGAACTGTACAACCGAACACCCAGCCCAATTAACCTGAAAAACTGGAAATTGAAAGGAAATACAACTACCGTTACAATACCGGAACGTACCATTGAGCCCAACGGATTTATTCTGCTTTGCAGCACAGGAAGCGTGGGGGCACTAAGCGCATACGGCTCAGCAGTAGGAGTCACCTCTTTCCCATCATTACTCAATGCTGGAATGTTTTTAGGGCTATACGATGCTGACTCAAAACTTATGTCGTGGGTTGAATACAGCGATACTTGGTACGGCAGCGATATAAAAAAAGCTGGTGGCTACTCTCTCGAAAAGATTGACCCGAACAATATGGTTGAAGGGAAACGGAACTGGATTGGCTCAAACGACCCATCGGGTGGAACACCGGGAAGAACGAATTCTACTTTTGCGGCAAATCCCGATCAATTGGCACCCTTTGTTGCCGAAGTGAAATTACTTTCACCTACACTTGTTGAAGTGCTCTACTCCGAAACAATGGATAGCCTTCAAATTACTCTACCTACCAACTACGCACTGAGCAATGGCATTGGCAACCCCCTATCGGTTGTTACCCAGGGCCATCG
>JBBIRB010000018.1:8125-32257 GCA_037442025.1 Bacteroidales bacterium
TGCAGGGCCAGGCTTACACCCTCTGCTTTAGCGGTCAAATTACCGACTTTTCGGGAAATGCGCTCGCACCCTACTGCCATACCATAGCGCTTCATCAGCAGCCACTTGCACAGGATGTAATAATAAACGAGGTATTATTCAATCCATATGCTGGAGGGGTCGATTTTGTTGAACTTTTAAATCGATCGAATAAAATAGTTGACCTTAATAAATTACGAATTGCTAATAGGAATCGGACTACACTAGCATTGAACGAAAACTATGTGGCTGCGGATACTTCGAGGCTTCTTTTCCCTGGCGATTACGTTGCGCTCAGTACAAATCCGAGGGCAATAAACCAATTTTATTCTGTAGAAAACGACAGAACGCTTATTTGGTTAAGTAAACTTCCTTCGTACCCCAACGACAATGGTTATGTTGTTTTACTGAATGAAAGTGGTTCAATTCTAGATGAGTTCTCATACTCAGAAAAAATGCACTTGAGTTTACTATCCGATAGAAAAGGTGTTTCGCTGGAAAGAATAAACCCTTCGCTCCCCACCAACGACGCCTCCAACTGGCAGTCGGCTGCTCAAACGGCTGGTTTTGCTACACCTGGGTTTAAAAATTCGCAGTACAAAGAAATTGAAGCCCCCGAAGAAGCATTTGAACTGGTTGAAACGGTTTTCTCTCCCGATGGCGATGGCTTTAACGATGTCCTCATAATTAATTACCACCTGCCCGAATCGGGATACTTGGCTAATATTATTGTATTCGACTCGCAGGGCCGAAGGGTTCGAAGGTTGGTTTCGAACCTTTCGCTTGGCACAAGCGGTACTATAAAATGGGAAGGAGCTAACGATTCAAACCAAAAGGCGAAATTGGGAGCCTACGTGGTTTTCATCGAGGTTTTCGACCTGAAGGGCCAAGTGAAACACTATAAAAAAACCTGCGTTGTGGCAACACGGTTTAACCGATAGCACACCGCAGGTATATGCAAGAAATGCTTCGAAGGACGATCTATAGTCTTCGGAGCATTTCTTCCATAATTTGAGTCATTTTCCTTTCTGCTTGCTGACCAATTATTTGGACATCCTCGTGGGTTACTTCAACAATCTTACCCGGAACACCCAAATCGGTAATAATTGATATTGCAAATACAGGAATGGTCATTTGCCGCGCCACTATAACTTCGGGTACGGTGGACATACCCACCGTGTCGCCGCCAATTATTCGAAAATACTGATACTCCTTAGGCGTTTCGAAGGTTGGGCCAGTGGTGCCAACGTAACATCCCTCCTGCAACTTGTAGCCCAATTCGGCTCCTATTTGTTTTGCCAAGGCAATCAGTTTGTGGTCGTAGGACTGGCTCATGTCGGGAAAACGAACACCAAACTCCCTGTTGTTAGGGCCTATTAGCGGATTGGGCATGAGATTAATATGGTCGTTTATAATCATTAAGTCGCCAATTTCGAAATTGGGATTCACGCCTCCGCTTGCGTTCGAAACAAAAAGGTTTTTAACTCCTAGGTATTTCATTACCCTTACGGGGAAGGTTACCTGCTTCATATCGTAGCCCTCGTAAAAATGGAATCTACCCTGCATGGCTACTACTCTTTTCCCGCCTAGCATTCCAAATATTAACCGGCCAGAATGTCCCTCAACAGTGGACACAGGAAAGTTTGGTATCGATGCGTATTCGAGCACTTCTTGCTCAGTAATATCCTTAACCAACCCGCCTAACCCTGTACCAAGTATTATCCCAACTTCGGGGGTAATACTAACCCGAGCCCTAATGTACTCGGTAGTTTGTTTTATCTGCTCTAACATACTCTTCAACTATATTATTAAATTCAACTTCGTTGTAGTTTAAAAAACCAACCTGAATTGGGATGTAAAAGAATCGCGATGCCATATCGAAACTCCCAATATCGATTCCTCTGATTCTGGTTGCATCCTTTTCAGTAGTAAGAATGCAAAGCTCCTCATTGCCTTTTTTAGAAAATTTTTCAAATATAGCCCAAATTTCTTTTTTTGAAAAGGCATGATGATCGGAGAAAGTATGAAATTCGGTTAAATTGTAATTTTCAATTAAGTGATTTTTGAAAGGAAGGGGGTTAGCAATACCTGCCAATCCAACTACTTTTTTTGTTGGAACCTCGTTTTTACAATTCTCTTGAAATACAGGGATAGGCTCTCCATAATTATACGTTGAGAAGAACACTCTCGCATTCGAACTAACCTCCACTCGTTTAGAAAATGCCAAAATCTCCGAATCCTTTATGTCCTTAGGACACTTTGTAACTACAACTACATTAGCCCTGCGCATTTCCCTTGAAATATCGCGCAAATTGCCTGCTGGCAATAGAAAATCGCTCCAAACCGGGCGGGAATAATCAATTAGCAATATGGACAAACCGGGTTTAATATACCTATGCTGGAAAGCATCGTCGAGAATAATGGCATCAACTTCGGGGTGCTGGGCAAGGATTGTTTCTGCCCCTCGCACTCTTTTCTCGTCAACTGCAACAATTGTTTTTGGATAACGATTCTTAATTTGCAATGGCTCATCGCCTACCTCTACAGCGCTTGAATGCAGGGTTACCAATTGAAACCCCTTTGTTTGCCTTCGATAGCCACGGCTCAGCATAGCCAAACGATATCTATCTCCTAATAATTTCAGCAAATACTCAACATGGGGTGTTTTGCCTGTTCCACCAACTGTTAGGTTGCCAACACAAATGGTTTTGGAGCCTACTTCGTGCGATTTTATTATTCCCCAATCGAAAAGAAGATGGCGAATCCGAATCGCTATCCAAAAGATTAAGGAAAAGGGTAACAACAATATACGAATCTGGCTAACCATTTACTGAATTGGTTTATTTAGCAAAGAAATGAATTTTTTTCGAATCACTAAGTTAAAAGGGGGAAGCCAAAGCTTCCCCCTCGTCATGAAAAATATAAATACGATTTAGTAGATCTCAATATCGTAAGGGATACGAGCCTGAACGCCAGGGTTTGCAACCATTCGCTTCATGTTTTCGTAGGCATCGTAAAACTCATTGGCTTCGGCTCCTAGTAGCCAAACTTTAGCTGAACCGGTTAAATCTTTAATTAAAGCCTCGAAGGGGTCGGGCATTTTGGGCAACTCGGTAACCCTGTACTTATCAATTCCCGCTTTTTCGGCAGCAATCTCTATGGCTCTCTCGAGACCAGCAAACTGGTCGACAAGACCAATGCCAATGGCGTTTGCACCACTCCAAACCCTACCCTGACCAATATTATCAACCGATTCGAAGGACATGCTTCTGCCCTCTGCCACATGGTTAACAAAGGTCTGGTAAATTTCCTCAACAAAACCTTGTGCAACAGCCTTTTCCTCTGCGGTCATGGCGCGAAAAGGGGATCCAAAATCGGAGTTTTTGTTGGTTTTAACGGTTTCAACCGTTAACCCGAGCTTTTTGTTCATTCCCTCCTTTACATTAAAATACATTCCAAAAACGCCAATTGAACCGGTTATGGTTGTTGGGCTTGCCAAAATTGTGTCGGCAGGGGCAGCAATGTAGTAACCTCCCGAAGCAGCCACATCGCCCATTGAAACAACAACTGGCTTAACTTGCTTTGCAAGGGCTACTTCGCGCCAAATTACTTCCGATGCCAGTGCACTTCCCCCCGGGGAGTTAATACGTAAAACTATTGCCTTTATGGTGCTATCGCGGCGTGCTTCCCTAATGGCCCGGGCAAAATTATCTCCCCCAACTTCACCAGCACCTCCATTACCATCGACAATTTGTCCCGATGCATAAACTACTGCTATTTTATTCTTAGCTAAGCCCTTATGTTTCTTTTGTGCAGGTACTTTAGCGTACTTGGCAACCTCAACAGCATTAAGATCGTCTTTAAGCGGGGTTTCAGTGAGCGACTTCAAATAATCAATAACCTGATCCTTATAAACAATACTATCGATTAACCCATTATCGAACGAGGATTTGGCATTTCGAATAACCATCCCATCGGCAAATGCTTTTAGTTGTTCAACCGAAATGTTTCTGCCCTCCGAAATTCCTTTCACCCAATGGTTCCAAATGGAACCCATATAGGTCGATATTTGCTCACGGTTCTCGGGGCTCATTTTATCGAGCATAAAGGGCTCCACAGCCGATTTAAATTTTCCGTGACGAATTATTTGAGGCTCAATTCCCAACTTTTCGAAAGCATTTTTGTAAAACATAACCTCGCTGCTAAGCCCAGTCCATTCTACTATACCTTCTGGGTTAAGCATAATCTTATCTGAAATAGAGGTTAGATAATAGGATTTCTGAGTATAACTATCGCAATATGAAACAATGAATTTGCCCGACTCCTTAAATTTTATAAGTGCGTTGCGAATTTCTTCAATGGTTGCAGCACCAGCAGGAATAGTTCGGTTTTCGATATAAATCCCTTTTATCTTGGGATCATCGGTGGCGTTTTTAATGGCCTTAAGAATATCGTTCAGCCCAATATTGCGCGAAGCACTCATGCTAAACGGGTCGAAACCTTCGAAAGGGTTGTTCGATGCCCTGTCGACAATGGGGTTATCGAGTTTCAAGAGTAGTACAGAATTCTCTTTTACCTCCACAACTTTTTCGGATTTAGACATAATGGCTCCAATTATTCCGAAGAATATGAGCATAGTAATGAAGCCTGTAATAAAAAGACCAACAATAGTGGCCAGCAGGTATTTGAAAAAGTCTTTCATTGAAATAGGTATTTAAGGGGTTAATAACAAATGTATTGATTGTAAAAGTATTAAAAAGAACATTTAAGATAGTTGTGAAGTTGTTAATAAAAGCTGAATTTTACCAAATATTTTAATTTTGATGCATCTGACTTACATACAAATGGGCAGCAACCTCGGCGAAAGGTTTGACTATTTAACGCAAGCAAAAGAACTTATAGCAACACAGATAGGTCCAATAGTGAGCCAATCGGACATATTCGAATCGGAGCCATGGGGGTTTTTTACTGCAAATTGGTTTCTTAATCAGGTAATAGCAGTAAACACCTCAATGAGTCCAAACGAAATACTTATAACAACTCAAAACATTGAACTAGTGTTGGGACGCAAAAGGGAAGGTAAAAGTTACAGTTCTCGGACCATCGATATTGACTTGCTGCTAATTGACAATTTGATAATTAATTCTGAAGCACTTACTATACCTCACCCCCATTTGCATGAAAGGCTTTTTGTGCTGAAACCATTGGCCCAAATAGCTCCCAACACATTGCATCCGACACTAGGCAAAAGCATTACTTCGCTTCTTGAGGAATGTAAAGACGATTTGGAGGTGGCACCATGGCCTAAAAAGAATAGGGAGAAGAGAACGAGATCGTGCCGGTTATAAAGTTATTACTCCTTATCGCCGTAGGCGAGATCTCCAGCGTCGCCAATTCCAGGAACAATGTACGATTTTACTGTTAACTCATCATCAATAGCTCCAACCCACAGGGTGACATCCTTTTGAGGTAGGTTTTTCTTTACATATTCAACGCCCTCTTTTGATGCAATAACAGAAACAATGTGGGTATGTTTGGGTTTCCCCTTTTCTACCAGAGCGTTGTATGCCAAGGCCATGGAGGCACCGGTAGCTAGCATGGGGTCGACAATAATTAGAACTTTATCGCTAATGCTTGGGCACGAAAGGTGTTCAAACTGAATGCGAAATGTCCCATCTTTGCTATACTTCCGAAAGGCTGAAATAAACGCATTCTCGGCACCATCGAAGTAGTTAAGCATACCTTGGTGCATAGGAAGGCCTGCGCGTAGTATGGATGCAATAACTATGGTATCGGAAGGAATTTGCATATCGGCAATGCCAAGCGGTGTTTGAACTGATACTTCTTTATATCCAATAGCCTTGCTAATTTCGTACGAAAAGATTTCACCAAGGCGTTCCAAATTTCGCCTAAATCGCATGCTATCGCTCTGAATATCGACACTTCGCAATTCATAAACGAACCTATTCAGTAAGGAGTTCTTTTCACCTAAGTTTATTAGCATGGGGTAGGGTTTTTTAAAATAATTACTGTGCAATTTAACAAATGCATTTGGTATAGCATTCTGTTTGAACATGTTTTTATGGCTATAATATGCTAGCGTCGGCAAAAGAATAGAAACCTTGATCGGTAACAATTACATGATCGAGCAATGAGATATCGAATGAGGTGCAAGCTTGCTTTAGCTTTTGGGTTATTTTTATATCGTCATCGCTGGGTTTCGTATTACCTGAAGGATGATTATGGCATATAATTATCCCAGATGCCAGAGCATTAACCGCAGATTTCATTATAATTCGAACATCGACAACCGTTCCGGTAACTCCGCCTTGGCTAACTCTTACCTGGTCAATTATTCGGTTGGCACGATTTAAAAGCAAAACCCAAAACTCTTCGTGGGGTAAATCGCCCAAAATGGGTTGAAAAAGTTCAACTACATCGTTACTTGAGGTAATTTGTTTCCGATTAAGTGCTTCGGCACCTTTTCTTCGCCTGCCAAGTTCTAATGCGGCCATAATGGTAACTCCCTTAGCCTCCCCTATTCCCTTAATTTTTGTAAAGTCGGTCAAACCAAACCGGCCCAGCTCATTTAAATTATTGTTCGCGGCATTGAGAATTCTTTGCGAAATATCGACTGCTGTTTCATTTCGTGTGCCTGACCCAAGAAGTATGGCGAGGAGTTCAGCATTGGAAAGTGCGCTAACCCCTTTTGAGAGCATCTTCTCTCGGGGTCTATCGTCGAGTGCCCACTCCTTTATGGTCAGAGGCTTACCAGTTTCTTTCATTTTTTACTGCTAATATAGCCAATGGGGTGAAAACAAAAAAGGCTTACCTTTAAAGGCAAGCCTAAAAGCTGTTATAAAAATTTATTTACGATAGTTTGTTCACATGAATGGCTAATGAACTCTTTAGGTTGGCCGCTTTATTCTTGTGAATAATATTTTTCTTGGCCAACTTATCGAGCATAGCACTTACTTTAGGCAACATGCTGGTTGCTTCTTCCTTATTTGTAGAAGACCTCAAAACCTTAATAGCGTTTCGAGTTGTACGAGCAAAATAACGGTTATGAAGCCTACGGACTTCGGTTTGCCTAATTCTTTTAATCGATGACTTGTGATTTGCCATGACGCTTATACTGTAAAGTTGATATTAAGTAGTAGCCCGTAGGGGAATCGAACCCCTGTTACCAGGATGAAAACCTGGCGTCCTAACCCCTAGACGAACGGGCCATTATTTCAAAGAGTTGCTTTCAGATTATCCATTAAAGCGGGTGCAAAGGTAAATGAAAAAATTTACCTTCCAAAAAAAAATTAATCTTTTTATAAAATTGAGCTACTTAAAAGTGTATCGAACAGAAATTCCGGCATTGAACCAAAGGTAGGTATCCTCTACTAAATTTAGTATGGGAAGCACGTCGAGGCTAATTGAGAAAGGGTAGTCTGCAAAAACATATTCAGCACCTACAATACCATCGACACCTATATACATTTTACCACCAGGATCGGACGACCAAGGGTTCCGTTTTTCTGCTTTTGCAGTAGCCAAATGGCCACCTAGCCCGTAATACCACTTCACGCCCTCAATGTCGGGGAAGGGATTGTGTATTTTATATAATCCAGTAACCCCAAAACCGCCCCAACCAAAAGAGACTATACCTTCTATTGCTGCCGTTTTGGTTACAAAATGATTTACAGAAACACCCGAGGGGTACCCCCCGCGCAAACCAACACCTGTTTTGTACGAATACTGTGCATCAGCCCCAAAAACTAATAAAAAAACAATTGTACCTAATAAAATCAATCTTTTCATCATCATTATTTTTAAAACTATTAAACTTCAAAATCGCTAACATCATCAATTTTAGCACTATACACAACAATGTAGTACTTCGAGAAGGATGGTGATTCGCTTGCAGAATCCAATTCATCGAGTAACAGGGCGGTTTCAGAGTCATAATCGAACTTTTTAAACCCCAGCTTCTTTAACGAAGCTAAAGCAGCATTGTTGTGATCGGAAACCTCTACCGTTAGAACCCTGAAGGGTTTAAAATGCCTTGCCCATTCAATAAGTTTGGAAACCGATTCGGTGGAATACCCTTTTTTCCGATAGGCTTTTTCAATGGAAAAAAACATTTCGACTTCTCCATTTGTATTTGGTTTACCATTGAACCAAAACTGACCAATAATTGATTTCGACTCCCGGTCGATAAGCAACCAAAGGGTATACAATAGAAAATCATCAGATTTGGCCCAAACGTTTGGGTTAGACGATATAATTTCACGAAGTTCCTCGCAGCAGTCCTCATTGAGAATAACTCCAGACACTTTTAGGTTCTTTTCTTTCTCGAACCTTTCCCTTGAGTCAATGTACAACTCTAGTTCCTTTTTGTTTAAAGGTTTAAGCAATAACCTTTGGGTATTAATTTCCATGGGTTACGATTTAATGACCATTAACAATTTCGTTTGCTAGTGTGTTCATGTTAACTCCCGAAAAATTACCTGAAGTCATAAGCAGTAAATTGCAGTTTTCCCATTTTTGAGACTTTAAAAACTTCAGTATTTCTGTGGAGAGATTAAATACTTTTGGCACTGGAGCACCAAATGCCTCGGTTACAATTTGGGTGCTAAGGCTCGGTAACTTTTTATGAAATAAAGTATGGGGGTCGAAAAAAACAATGGGTTCATCGGCATCTAGCATTGACCCGTTGTAATGCGACAGGAAATCTTTGTTCAAGCTGCTAAAGGTATGCAGCTCGAGGCAGGCAATTAGCTTGCGATTTGGAAAGGCTTGCTTTACTGCCGTCACGGCTGCCTTTACCTTGGATGGGGAGTGGGCAAAATCGAGAAATACTCGGGTTCTATCATTTTGAGCAAGCACCTGTAGCCGCTTGGCTGCACCTGCAAATGAGGCAATGGCTTGGTAAAATTGGCTGTCGGACACTCCAAGTTGATTGCAAACCCCTTTTGCGCCTGCAATGTTCTGCATATTATGGTTGCCAATTACCTTAATGGGCACTTCGGTGTTGTTATATAAAAGGGAGTAACCCTCACCAATTTGTTTATGTGGGTGGGCTGAGTAAGGTATTTGTATTATATCGGGGCGAGCAGTTCTCGATACATTTTTCACTTCATTGTCGGCCTCGCAGAATACCAACGAGCCATTTGGCTCAATGCTGTGGATAAAAATTTCGAATTGCTTTCGGTAAACATTGTATGTAGGGAATGCATTTATATGATCCCATGCAATGCCCGAGAGTAGCGCAATATGGGGTTTATATAGGTGGAACTTTGGGCGCAGATCGATGGGCGATGTAAGGTACTCGTCGCCCTCGAATACGGCAATTTTAGCATTTTCGGATAGCGAAACCATGTTTTCGAATCCTTCGAGTTGTGCTCCAACCATATAGTCGAATTCGATGCCAGTAGATTGTAAAACATGCATTACCATGGAAGTTATGGTGGTTTTACCATGGCTTCCTCCAATTACTACACGAGTTTTATTTTGGGTTTGCTCGTAAAGATACTCGGGGTACGAGTAAATTTTTAGCCCCAACTCCTTGGCTTTAGCCAATTCGGGGTTGTCGGCACGGGCATGCATGCCTAAAACAACCGCATCGAGGTTGCTTGTTATTAACTCGGGTTGCCAGCCAATGGTTTTGGGCAATATGCCGTGATTACGAAGGCGGCTCAACGATGGTTCGAAAATTTCATCGTCGGAGCCCGATATTTCGTAACCCTTTAACTTCAGGGCTATTGCCAAGTTGTGCATGGCACTGCCGCCAATGGCTATAAAGTGAATGCGCATGAGTGTAATTTACTATGGGCAAATTTAAACTAAAAATTGGGTTCCAAAACTTTCATAAATTGCGAAAAGAAAAATACAATATTTTCCTTCTAGAATTATCACTATAAGTGTGTCGGTTTTAGAGAAAATGTACAATAGAATATTGTTGTCTTTTTTACTTAGACACTATGCAATAACGCTAATGGGATTAAATTGAAAACTTAAAATTAATCTTACAACGATAATGCTAAACAAAGAACCCCTTGTTTATTTACTAACAGGTTAACTGTCGTTTTTTAAGTATTCGGTCTAAAGTATTTGTTATTAATGCTGAAAGGGGGTAATGCTGTTGCATACTGCGCTTAGTTTTTTGAAACTTCAATTCTATGGCTTTTTGGTTTTCTATGAAAACATCATTTTTAGTAAGTCGGTATAATAAAAAGTTCTTTTTATAGCAAACTGTCAAATTATTTAATGTTTTCTTGTAAGTTTCAAATTTAAACTTCCTATTTAAAGGACCAAACATTTCAATAAAATGGGTGTGCTTTTCATCATTAATATTCATAAAAACACCACCTACTTGCTGATTTGGGTGAACCCGGTAGTAAATTTTTTTATCTCGTAAAAAAGCAAATTTTTGCATACTCGAGGAGATAGTAGCAATCCATTCATCGTGATGAAACCATTCTGAAACAGGAAAAGGAAGAACTTCATTTAAAAATGATTTTTTTAAACACATTGTAGCGCCCGTTGCAACATTTACTAATTGGGTAATTAGGGTAAAGTAGTTATATTCTATTTTCAATATTTCTAGCAAGTCAGGGATATCCCAAACAGAAGGACTGGATATGGTATTATTGTTTTCATCTATACCAAAACCACTTGACGCAAGAACTGCAAATTCGTTGTGTTTAGTAAAATAATCAATAAAGTCTTCAACTTTAGTAGCAACCCATAAATCATCCTGATCCGACAAAAAAATAAATTCTCCATTACAAAGACTGAGCGCCTTTTCAAAGTTTTTTACACTTCCAAGCGTTGATTCATTTTTAAATACGTGTATTTTTGAGAACTTTGCTTTATACCGCGTAAGGATGTTTAAAGTATCGTCGGTTGATCTGTCGTCACAAACAATAATTTCATCAACTTGCATGGTTTGATTTAGAATGGAGTCAAGTTGCTGTTCAAGGAAACGCGAACCATTATATGTACACAGTGCTACTGATGTTTTCATTTAAGTTTTAAAATTTCAACAAAAGGGAACATTCAAAAAGAATAAAAAATTGAACTATAATTGATATTCATGTGGCATCGCATTATTAATTTCACTCACACGAACAAAGCAAGCAAATATAAAATAAATTAGTCGTGTTTGTTTGCAACCATATAGTTTCATTAATTATTGCTTAAAAAAAGTATGTATTAATTAACAGATTTAAACTTAGTTGAATTTTAATCTTTTCAACTATCTGTTTATCTTTATGTTTCTGAAATATTAACTTTGAGCAATTTTTTAAAATCCCATCATCTAAAATCCTAAATTTTGAAATCGTTCATTTTTCAATTAACATTTTTTTCGCATGCTGGCTATAATAATACCTTTTTACAAAATTACATTTTTTGAAGAAACGCTTCACTCGCTTGCAAATCAATCCGATAAGCGGTTTGTAGTATATATTGGCGATGATAACAGTCCTGACGATTGCAAGGCTTTAAGTGAAAAATATAGTGATCTTATCAGCATTAACTATGTTAAGTTTAAAAGCAATTTAGGAGGACGATCTTTAGTTAAGCAATGGGTAAGATGTTATAACCTTATTGGGAACGAGGAATGGGTTATGTTTTTAGGAGACGACGATGTAATATCAAATCGTTATGTTGAAGATTTTTATAAGTGTTTACCAGACATTGAGCTTCAAAGCCTTAATGTAATTCGTTACAGTTCTATTATAATTGATAAGCTTAGTAACAGCATATCGCACCATTATACTTTCCCGACATTGGAGTTGTCAACTACTGCTTATATAAATAAAGCAAAACAAATATCTAGAGCTTCATTATCTGAGCATATATTCCGTCGAAGCGCATTCGATCAGGTTGGCTTCTTCGACCTCCCCGAGGCATGGCACTCAGATGACTTGCTCATACTAGAAATATCGAAGTATGGGACTTTGTTCACAATTAACTCTTCTACTGCATATATTCGATATACAGACATGAGCGTTTCGGGACAGCGAGGTAATTGTGAAGGTAAGAATAAGGCAACTATTCTTTTTTTACTTTACCTTATTGGGGGAAAGTTACATTTGTTTGCAAAGAAAGAGCGAATATACATAATTTGGTACTACTTCAAAAAACTTAAAAATTTCCGATTGTTAAGCCCAAATAAAGTAATTGAAGTGCTAACTCTATTTACAAAAGTCATATTCAACTCCCCTGGGATCGTTAAAAAGCAGGTGGTTATTGAAGCGGTTAAGGGATAGGTTTGCGGAAAGTTAATCGCCTCAAAATATTGTAGCTCTTTTTGAAAAGCGCATGCTCTTGAAAAAGTTGTATGGGATTATCAATAACACCATCGTAAAGACTTCGATGCTTCTGAAAAACATACTTTCGTATGGATGCAATATTACTGTTAGCCACTTTATTATGCGATTTTTTATGGGTTCGGTAAAAAAAGTGGACCTTTTCAATTTTATATACATCGCCCCCCGACTTTAAAAGTTCTATCCAAAAATCCCAATCCTCCCTTCCATACCTTAAGTTCGGATCGAACCCATTGGTTTTATTGTAATCGGATCGTCTGAAAAGGGCTGAGCAGAAAATCATATTTTCAATTAAAAGCGATTTAAAGGAATAAACTGGCAATTCCCAGGGTTTATTTTTTCTTCCAAACATTCGAGCATTGCAATAAACCAACTTTATCTTGGGGTTTTTCTTGAGCACCTCAACTGCTTCTGATATATAACTTTTCGATATCAGGTCGTCAGCATCGAGCGGTAACAAGAACTCCCCTTGGCTTTTAGAAATAGCGATGTTTCTGGCAACGGAAGGCCCCGCATTAGCTTGTTTAAATAATATAAATCGATTGTCTTTACTGCAAAACTCTTTAATTATTCGGGCAGAACGATCGGTGGAACCGTCGTCAACAATTATACATTCCCAGTTTAAATAATCAATTTCTAGCAGGCAACTGAGTGTTTGGAAAATAAATTTTTCTGCATTGAAGCAGGGTATAATAATCGACACCAAAGGGGTTATTTCGCTTTTCATGTGAACATAAATTTACTTTCGTTTTACCTATATGATGATGGCACAAACTTCAGCCTGCTAGAGTATAGCATCTTATTGTTATACTTTAAGCATAAAGGGTGAAAAATATGCCCCATTATGTACGCCCATGGAATTGGATAACCAGCATTTTTGCCAAAAGCATCGCCTGGATTTTTAACCAAATCGTCATAGAAAAAATCCATACGCCTATGTAGTTCTGAGTACCATTCGCTTGTAAACGGTGTTTGGGGACGACAAATGAAGCTGCAATTCCCCAGCAAAAGGTGCCAATGCTTTTTCAGGTCGGTCCCCATATTCCCTTCTACCAAGGCTGCACCCCGCTTTCCTATTTCGCGGTAACCTACCACCCACTTATCGGGACTCGAGTCTAGCAGATCAAATGCTGGGCCCCAAGACCTATTAAATAATTTTATATCGGTATAGCCTCCGCCATAATGGTGCATAAGGTAGCATCGTAAATAGTCGGATTTTTGAATTAGCGACAAATAATCGTAACCCTTGTGCAATGGATATTCGGGCAGAATGTAGTTAGGTAAATTATAAGGTGTAATAACCACAACCTCAATACTAATGGTTTTTATAAGGGCATCGAGGGCCCTGGCTCTATCGGGGCTCATTTCGTTGTTGCCTGTCCAGCAGCAATAAACTACTCGAGGAATCTCTTGAATCGCGTTAAATTCTTTCAGGTTGGGCTGATTTGAAACGAAATTCCCCGCATATCGCAACGCATCGTAATTGTACTTGGGCGAGGATATTCTCTTAAATAATGTTTTAATTTTTCCCATATGTTACTTACATTTTGTATATGTATTAACTACTTCAAACTAGGTCCCTGGGATCGTCCGTTTCCGCTTAACGACCACCAAATTCTTTTAAAAACACTTTTTCTTATCGCCGTTTTTAGCATGGTGTTTTTGTAATCAACTTTAATTTCTCCCTCAAAGGGAAACCCTCTTCTTAAGAAGAATTTTGAAAAGGTTGCCGAAGTTATTCCCCATTTGTTTAAAAACTGCTTGCTACCATTATTCATTTTAATTCGTTTGGTCGATTTAGAACCAAAATGGTATACTCTGCTCTTATCAACACCCTTAAAAAGCCTAACTCCTGCTTCGAACAGCTTCATTGAGAAATCTGGATCGGAATAAAGGCCAGGAAAGTACTCTATGCTATATCCACCTATCAAATCCCAAATATCACGATGAACAATATTAGGGGGCCATGTAGCACCACTCCAGTCGGATGCAGAAATGCTCTCGAATTCTTTTAACAAATCGCTTTCGCGAAAATTTTCGGGGGAAGTACCATAATCGAATGGGGCCAGAATTCCTGGGTGTGGCGACTTTCGAGGCTCTATTGTGGTTGACGACAGAAAAAAGTAATTATGCCCAATTGCCTCAATTTCCTTCCATAGTTCAAGGTCCCAATTGGGTAGCAAGTACATATCGTCGTTTAGGTATACAATGTACTCGGTTTTTACAAGAGATCGGCAGGCATTAACCGCCCAACAAACGCCAACATTAACCGAACTATAGGTATAGTCGATCTTGTTATTTTTTACCCATTCGAGGGTGCCATCAACGCCTTCATTTACATGTATAATTATTTGATGCTCGAAATGCGAGTTTTTATTAATACTATCAATGCATAACTTAAGCATTTCGAGATTGTTCCATGTAGGAATAATAATCGAAAACTTACTATTCATCCCTGTTTTTAAAGGGTGCCAACTTATCATGTCGTTCATTATTGCTGCTTTATTAACTTTACAATAAAGTATAATTTTTATACTCAAAAAGCCGATAACCAGTAATTTTTTCGAATGTAAACAGAACCCGATCCATGAAACTCATTTTAACTTTGGTTTCATCAATATCCACATTCCACGAAATACCTGAAATTAAATTTCGCATACAGCTGGGGTGTGTGCCATCGAAACGTTTCACAGCATCTACTTCATTATAGCTAAACTTTGCCAACTCCGTTTCTTCTTTTTTAAGTTGTTCTTGGTTAAGATACAGCGATGCGAAGTTCTGCTGCTTAGCTACCATTACCGCTGGTGGCCTAACCCATCCGTAGTGATAGATGTGTGCATCGATTTGCTTTACTTTAAGTTTCCTGTCGTCCTTTCTAAAACCCTGGGCATCTCGGTACGAGCGTATGCGCTTGTCGTTTCGAATTATTCGAATTTCGTGGCGATACCACTGGCGGTTTACCCCAATATATTCGTATGTCCCCCAAAAATGGTAGTACTTAAACAATAGACCCTCCACCTCAGGGTTGTCTTTCCACTCTGCCATTGCATTGCGAATGGCGGGGTAATCTTTCTCGTTAACTATCTCGTCGGCCTGTATGTAAAAGCACCAGTCGAAATCAGCTCCAATGGCATCGAAGGCTTTGTTGGTTTCAACGGCTAAAACCCTGCCGCCTTGGCGGAGCGACTGATCCCAAACCGTTTCGATTACCGATATTTTTTGAGGGTCGATTGACTTAATGAGGCTCAATGTTTCGTCTTCAGAATTGCCAACGGCTACAACAAAGTGATCGCAAAGCGGAAGCACCGATTTAATGGACTCAACAACTGGGTAGCCATATTTTATGCCATTTCGAACAATTGTGAACCCGCAAACCCTCATTTCGCTGGTTCTTTAGTGAGTTTGAGATACAATTCCATATGCCTTTGGGCAATAATTTCGTCGCTAAACTGCTGAGCATACTCTTTTCCTGAGGCTATCATTTTGTTTCGCATGTCGGGGTTACCGTTCAACTTAATGATGGCATTAGCTAGTTCCTCGTGATTCTCAGGGTCGATATATAAACTACTGGGGCCAGCAGCTTCGGAGAAGCAACCTCCAGTGCTGGTTATAACAGGAACCCCCGAAACCAAGGCCTCGAGTAGTGGAATTCCAAATCCCTCGAATAGGGATGGATATATGAAACATTCGGCATTTTGGTATACAATGGGTAACTGCTCGTTTGTTACTCCCTCGAGAAAAAATACATTTTTCACTTTGTTTGCCTGTAAATAGGGTTCTACCACTTTATGGTAATAATCAGCTTTGCGTCCAACCACAAGTAAAGGTAACTCGATATTGAATTCGTGTTTAGCTTTTATTATGGCCATTAGGTTTTTGCGCTGCTCAATGGTTCCAACATAAAGTAGGTAACGAGGGGGCAACCCATGTATTTGTTTAACTTCCTCGTGAAATGAAATAGGGTATTCTTTCCAAAACTGCGCTCCACAGCCTTGATGTATCACCTCAATTTTACTAGAATCGATGCCAAGCAAATCGACTAAATCGTTTTTTGTTTGATGGCTAATGGCCACAATTTTATGCGCAACGCGACATGCATGAACTATTTTCTTTCGGTAAATGTATGCATCGATAGGGTTAAAGAAATGAGGGAAGCGAACGAAAATAAGATCGTGTACGGTTACAACCGTTTTAACTGAAGTTTTTTCAATTCCAAAGGGTAATTCGTGACTCAAACCATGATACACCTCAACTTTTTCGCGAACTATATCGTTAACCATGTACTTGGAACGCCATAACGACCTGAAAAATTTAAAAATAAACCCGGAAGGTCCAACTACACGAAAATCCACCGTTGAGGTTAATGAAATTTTAGTTCGAAGTTTTGGTGTAAACAGAATGTAGCTGCTCTTGGGATATAGATTGGCAAGGGCATTAATAAGATTGCGGCTGTAATTACCCAAACCGCTGTAATTGAAAAAAGCCCTTTTGGCATCGAACCCTATGGCAATAGGTTTATGACCATTGTTGCTCCCCATATTTTTCGACTGGCAAACGTTGGGGAGCTTACCCTTTTCAATATTAGCTGCTTTTCGATAGATTCTTCGAAGTTTATAGTATTTCAAAAAGCAATGAGCCGATAATAAAACGCTTACCGCAAATCCATCGAAGCCCTCAAGAAAACCCGTTTTAATAAAGTAGGAATGAAAAAAACGCCATGTAGGATGAAGAATAAGCCTTCTATAGCTTGGCTTTATACCCAGTTTGAAATAGTCGTTTGCTGAAATAGTGCTGAAATGATTGATTTTTTGCAGATGCTCCTCATAGCTTTCGTAAAGCCAGTGAAGCAAGTTCCCCTTAAGCTTGCCAATTTTTGAGTTGGACTTCAATACTACGCGGTCGTGAGGGTTTATGCCCCCCCAACTAGCTTTGCGCCTATCAAAAAGTCTCAATTTACGCTCAGGGAATAGGCTAGTGTTATACATCCAGCGGCCACAGTAATTGTTGAGTCGTTTTACAACATACCCGTCGTACTGCCAATCGGATTTCACACGGAGTATTTCGTCTTTCAATTCAATCGAAAGAGCTTCATCGGCATCGAGTGAAAGGACATGATTATAAGTTACCTGTGCAAGAGCAAAATTCTTTTGCTCCTTATAACCTAAAAAAGATTGTTGAATGAATCGAACTCCGTAACGCAAGCAAATTTCCTGTGTGCCATCGGTCGAGTAGGAATCGACAACCACAATTTCATCAGCCACATCGAGCAATGAGCGGATACATTGTTCAATATACTTTTCCTCGTTATAAGTAATTATTACAGCCGATAGCCTTACCATGTATATAAAGAATTATAACAATCTTACTAATTTCTATACTGCTACGTTAAATTCCCTAAGCGCATCGTTAAGCGATGTTTTTAGGTCGGTTGATGGTTTTCTTTCTCCAATAATTAATGCACACGGCACCTGAAAATCGCCTGCTGCAAACCGTTTGGTGTAGGAGCCCGGGATTACCACTTTGCGAGGAGGAACAAGCCCATTGTACTCAACAGCCATAGGGCCAGTTACATCGATTACCTTGGTTGATTGGGTAATAACTACATTTGCCCCTAACACTGCCTCTTTTCCAACTCTTGCCCCTTCAACCACTATACATCGTGAACCTATAAAACAGCCATCCTCAATTATTACGGGCGAAGCCTGTACCGGCTCAAGAACGCCTCCAATTCCAACTCCTCCTGACAGGTGTACGTTTTTCCCAATTTGCGCGCACGAACCAACAGTTGCCCATGTGTCGACCATTGTTCCCGAATCGACATACGCTCCAATGTTTACATACGAAGGCATGAGTATACTTCCCTTCGCCAAGTATGAACCATAGCGAGCTATAGCATGGGGAACCACTCTAACACCTTTCTGCTCGAAACCTTTTTTTAGGGGAATTTTATCGTGAAATTCGAAAGGCCCAACCTCAATGGTTTGCATTTTTCTTATAGGAAAGTAAAGTATAACTGCCTTTTTAACCCATTCGTTAACTCGCCACCCATCCTCTTTCGGTTCGGCCACTCGTAACTCTCCTTTGTCGAGCAAATCTATTACATTCTCTATGGCAACATGCATTTCGGCCGATAAGGAACCTCCTCGGTTTTCCCATGCTTCTTCTACAATTCGCATTAAATCGCTCATCCTATTTCAATTAAGAACAAACCCCAAAAGTAACTGTTTTTCTCGATACTTCGACCCCTTACCCGTTTAAACTTACAACGCAGATCCCTGTCAAACGTTTTCCAGTTAAATTTGCTGGCAACCCCAAATTAAATTGTCATGAGACGAGAAAAAGAGATTTTTATTGTTCTCCTATTTTTTCTATACGTTCCAATCTTCGGTCAGGAACCTACTAGGTACATGGAGCCTCCAAAAGAGATCCTTGAAATAGTGAATGCACCGGCAACCCCGCGCCTTTCGTTAAGCCCAACACGCAGCCATGCCATTTTTGCTTACCCTCAGGAAATGCCCGATATTTCTGAACTTGCACAGGACGAGCTACGCCTTGCAGGGTTAAGAATAAATCCGAACAACTACGGATCGAGTCGTGTTAGCTTTATCGAGCGAATTACTATACGCAAAATAAGCAACGAAGGAGAATACCCAATAACTGGATTGCCCGCTGACGGAAGAATTGCTAGTTTTCAGTGGTCGCCCAACGGAACAAGCATAGCTTTAGCCATATACAGAACATCGACAATAGAACTTTGGGTAGTCGACGCTAACTCGGGAAAGGCTACTCAGTGGGCAACGAACCTTCACGGCGCTCTCGTTTCGAATAGTTTTGTTTGGTTACCCAACAGCAGCGGTGTACTTTTTGCCTCGAGGGTACTCTACCGTGAGCCTTTTATGGACCAACAAAAAGTACCGACAGGACCATCGATACAAGAGAGCCAAGGGAAAGCCTCTAAAGTGCGAACATTTCAGGATCTTTTACAGAACAAGGCCGATGAGGAAAAGTTTGAACACTATGCTTACAGTCAAATTATGCTGGCCAACGGGGAGCAGCAGCCCAAACCTATTGGCAACCCCGATTTGATAACCGATTTCTCGGTTTCGCCCAACGGCATATACATACTGGTTGAACAGTTAATGCGGCCCTTCTCATATATTGTGCCTTACAACCGCTTCCCAAAGTCGATACAAATATGGACAATTGAAGGAACCCTGTTCAAGCAGCTGGCCGAAACGCCTTTAGCTGAAGATATTCCTCAGGGCTTCAGTGCGGTTCAAAAGGGTCCACGTAATTTCTCGTGGCGAGCCGATGCCCCTGCTTCAATTTACTGGGTTGAAGCCCAGGATGATGGCGACCCAAAGAGGAAGGTGGAAGTAAGAGATATTGTGTTCACTCTCGAAGCACCATTTAAGTCGAAAGCCCAACCATTAATTTCAATGAAATTAAGATTTGCAGACATTCAGTGGGGCTGGGAAACAGTAGCCATAGCATATGAACGGTGGTGGGACACCCGTAGGGTAATTGCAAGTATCTTCAACCCTTCAAACTCAAATCAACCTATGCAAACAGTTTGGGACCGCTCGTGGCAAGATGCCTATGGGGACCCCGGAAGCCCAATTCTTGAGGCAAACCTTAACGGTTTCTTCGTGCTCATGTCCGATAAAACAAAGCGAAAATTGTACCTCACAGGACAAGGAGCATCGCCAAAAGGGAACATGCCATTTGTTGACGAAATGGATCTGACAACTTTCAAAACCAAAAGGCTATGGCAGTGCCAGGCTCCTTTCTACGAACAATTTATTGCTTTTTTAAATAAGGAATCTAACCAGTTTCTAACCATTCGGGAATCGGTTTCCGAGCAACCCAATTACCATATTCGCGATTTAAAAAGAAAGAGCATTAAGCAATTTACTAACTTTGCTCACCCCTACCCCCAACTGGCCAATGTTAACAAGGAACTTGTACGTTACAAAAGAGCCGATGGCGTTGAACTTACTGGTAATCTATATCTCCCCTCGGGGTACGTAAAGGGTTCAAAACAACTTCCTGTGCTCATGTGGGCATACCCACAGGAATTCGTCGACCCCGATTTGGCAGCACAGGTGAAAGAATCGCCATACCGCTTCATCCGACCGGGCAAAACATCGCCCATACTCTGGGTAACACGGGGCTATGCAGTGCTCGACAATCCGGGTATGCCAATAATTGGAAAAGATTCGCTACTTCCAAACGATTCATTTATTGAACAGTTGGTTTCTAATGCAAAGGCGGCAATTGATGCCCTAACAAGCATGGGAGTTGCCGACCCAAAGAGAATTGCAATTGGTGGACACTCTTATGGTGCATTCATGGCAGCCAATCTGCTTGCCCATAGCGATCTTTTTGCAACTGCTATTGCCCGTAGTGGAGCCTACAACCGAACCCTAACCCCTTTTGGTTTTCAGGGTGAAGAACGGAATTTATGGGAAGCCCCAGAAGTGTATTTAAAAATGTCGCCATTTATGTATGCCAATAAAATAAATGAACCAATTCTATTAATTCATGGCGAGTCGGACAATAATAGTGGCACCTTTCCTATGCAAAGCGAACGCTTTTTTTCTGCACTTAAAGGTTTTGGTGCCAATGCTAGACTGGTAATACTCCCCCACGAAAGCCACGGATATAGAGCGAAGCAATCAATTCTCCATACGCTATGGGAAATGGACACATGGCTTGAAAAGCATATTGGAGAAAAATAAGTAGTTGCTATACCAAAATATAGAGGCAGGGCATAAATCCTGCCTTTTTTTATCATACCCCGTTGTTAGTTTAAAGCATTATGCTCCATAACAGTCCAAAAACGTTGCAAACAATAAAGCTTTCAATGGTATTAGTTTGTAACTTTGCGCTTCGATTATTTTAAAAAACTAATCACGTTATGGCAGACAAAACCACGAATAGCAAACTCTTAACCGAATTTCAGCCCATTTCAACAAAGGAGTGGGAAGAGGTTATACTTCAAGACCTGAAGGGCGCCGACTACGATAAAAAGTTGGTTTGGAAACCTCTTGAGGGATTCGGTGTTCGACCCTACTACCGAGCAGAAGATTTGCAAGGAATTGGATTTATTAACGCTACACCTGGAAAGTTTCCTTTCGTTCGGGGCAATGAAAAGGAGGGTAATAATTGGCTTATTCGCCAGGATTTCGACACAAGCGATTCTGTAGCAGCGAACCAATCAGCATTAAAAGCCTTAGCGCAAGGTGTTGATTCGATAGGATTTGAAACCTGCAAAAACTGCGAACCAAGCGTTGATGGGTTAGAAAAACTTTTAACGGGATTTGATTTCAGCAAAACCGAAGTGAATTTCGTTTCAGGCTGCGGGTCGAGAAAAATTCTTCCTGTTTTGGTAGAATACCTCAATAAAAGCAACCAAAAACCAGAAAAGGCCAATGGCTCATTCAACTATAGCCCATTAAACAACCTAGTTTTAAATGGCCAGTTCAGTGTTGATGAAGAGACTGCTCGCCAGAGAGTTTTTGAGCATTTTAATAACGGCCAAAAGTTGCCTCGTTTCAAACTATTTGAAATTGGCGGATACATTTTTCACAACTCAGGTGCTTCGGCTGTACAAGAATTGGCATTTTCAATTGCAATGGGTGCTGAGTATTTGCAATGGCTTTCCGACAAAGGAATTTCTATTGATAAGAGCGCCCAAAGCTTGCGTTTCACATTTGGCATTGGACCAAATTATTTTATGGAGATTGCAAAATTCAGAGCAGCAAGGTTGCTATGGGCAAAACTGGTTGAGGCATACAAACCATCCGACTTGAAGTCAGCACAAATAAGTATACATGCCGTTACCGGAATGTTTAATTTAACCATTTACGACCCCTACGTGAATATGCTCCGCACTTCTACTGAAGCCATGTCGGCGGCTCTAGGGGGCGTTCATAGTATAACCGTTCTACCCTTCGATGCACCGTACCAGAAACCTACGGTATTCTCAGAACGAATCGCTCGCAACCAGCAGCTGCTACTCAAAGAAGAGGCATACCTATCGAAGGTTGTTGACCCATCGGCTGGTAGCTACTACATTGAAATGTTAACAGCATCCATTGCAGAGCATGCCTGGAACCTGTTCCTGAAAGTTGATGAAATGGGTGGTTTTGTGGCTGCTTTCAGTAAAAGTTTTATTCAGAACGAAATAAAAAATGTTGCTCAAAAAAAATTAACTAATATTTCGTCGCGCCGCGAAACGGTTCTCGGAACCAATCAGTACCCCAATTTTGGCGAGGTGGCTAACACAAGCATCATTCGAGAAGAACATGTGACTTTTCCAGCAAGCCCCCAAGGAACTTTAGCCGAACCCTTGGTGCCATTCCGAGCTGCCCAGCAAATTGAAGGAGTCCGATACAAAACCGATGCCAGCGGGAAGCGCCCAAAGGTTTTCATGCTCACCATTGGCGGGCTTGCCTTCAGAAGGGCCAGGGCCCAATTCAGCTGCAACTTTTTTGCCTGTGCAGGCTTTGAGGTAATTGATAACATTGGATTTAAGTCGGTTGATGAAGGAGTTAAGGCTGCACTAGATGCAAAGGCTGATATGGTTGTTATCTGCTCATCGGACGACGAGTATTCTACATACGCCCCAGAGGCATTCGATAAGATTGGTAACAGATCGTTGTTTGTTGTAGCCGGAGAACCCGCATGCAAACCTGAACTCGAAGCGAAAGGAATTAAAAACTACATAAGCGTAAAATCGAATCTGCTCGAAACGCTTAAGCAATACCAACAGATGCTTAATATTGGTTAGTTTTTAGCCAATATATCCGGTAAAGTTTTAATATTAAACCCATTCAGCATGAAACCAGATTTTTCTAAAATAACAATTAACCAGAAGTTCGAGGGTGACGCTCGTACCGAATCTGGGCAACCATTCATAACCCCCGAGCAAATTCCTGTTAAGCCCGTTTACAGCGCATCTGATTTGGAGAATATGGAGCACCTGAACTATGCAGCAGGAATTCCGCCTTTTCTTCGGGGGCCATACAGCACCATGTATGTAATGAAGCCCTGGACCGTTCGTCAGTACGCTGGATTCTCTACCGCTCACGAGTCGAATGCTTTCTACCGTCGCAATTTGGCTGCTGGCCAAATGGGCCTCTCGGTTGCCTTCGACCTTGCAACGCATCGGGGCTACGATTCGGATCATGATCGCGTTGTGGGCGATGTGGGGAAAGCAGGTGTTGCCATCGATTCGGTAGAAGATATGAAAATTCTTTTCGATGGCATTCCGCTCAATAAAATGTCAGTTTCAATGACCATGAACGGAGCCGTTTTGCCCGTTTTGTCCTTTTACATTGTTGCCGCGCTTGAGCAGGGCGCAACTCTCGACCAACTCAGCGGCACCATACAGAATGACATTTTGAAAGAATTCATGGTACGAAACACCTACATATACCCACCAGAATTCTCGATGAAGATTATTGCCGATATATTTGAATATACGGCTAAGAATATGCCCAAATTCAACAGCATTTCCATTTCGGGATATCATATGCAAGAGGCGGGTGCCACAGCCGACATTGAGTTGGCATACACCCTGGCCGACGGCCTCGAATACCTGCGTACAGGTGTAAATTCGGGCCTTGATATTGATGCATTTGCCCCCCGCCTTTCTTTTTTCTGGGCCATTGGCATGAATCACTTCATGGAAATTGCCAAAATGAGAGCCGCGCGCTTGCTTTGGGCAAAAATTGTGAAACAATTCAACCCCAAGAACCCAAAATCGTTAGCACTTCGTACC
>JBBIRB010000018.1:32267-50785 GCA_037442025.1 Bacteroidales bacterium
AACATCGGGATGGAGTTTAACCGAACAGGACCCATTTAACAACGTGGGACGCACCTGCATTGAAGCTCTGGCTGCGGCGTTGGGACATACACAAAGCCTTCATACTAACGCGCTCGACGAAGCCATTGCTTTGCCAACCGACTTTTCGGCACGAATTGCTCGAAATACCCAAATATATTTACAAGAAGAAACCAATATTTGCAAAGCAGTTGACCCCTGGGCTGGTTCGTACTATGTTGAAAAACTAACCCACGAAATTGCTCATAAGGCCTGGACACTAATTCAAGAAGTTGAGGAACTTGGCGGCATGGCCAAGGCTATAGAGACAGGTATTCCTAAAATGCGTATTGAAGAAGCTGCCGCAAGAAAGCAGGCACGCATAGATAGCGGAAAAGATATAATTGTTGGCCTCAACAAATACCGTTTAGAAAAGGAGGATCCTATTGAAATACTGGATGTTGACAACACTGCCGTTCGCGAATCGCAAATTGCAAGACTTAAGCAATTGCGTTCTAATCGCAACGAGGCCGAAGTGCAGGCTGCACTCAAAGCCATAACACAGTGCGTAGAATCTGGAAAAGGCAACCTTTTAGAACTTTCTATTGATGCTGCCAAAAAACGTGCAACCCTTGGCGAAATTAGTTTTGCCTGCGAAAAGGTTGTTGGCAGATACAAAGCAGTAATACGATCCATTTCAGGTGTTTACTCTTCAGAATCCATGAGCGACAGTACATTTAAAGAAGCCCGCGAGTTATGCGAAAAGTTTGCCAAACTCGAGGGACGGCAGCCACGAATTATGATTGCCAAAATGGGGCAAGACGGTCACGACCGCGGAGCCAAAGTAGTTGCAACCGGCTACGCCGATATTGGTTTCGATGTTGATATTGGGCCGCTATTTCAAACTCCAGCAGAAGCAGCAAAGCAAGCCGTAGAAAACGACGTTCATATTCTCGGGGTGTCGAGCCTTGCTGCAGGCCATAAAACTTTAGTGCCCCAGGTAATGGAGGAACTCAAAAAATTGGGGCGCGACGACATTTTGGTTATTTGCGGCGGGGTAATTCCCGCGCAGGACTATCAGTTCCTTTACGACAATGGCGTTGCAGCCATTTTTGGTCCCGGAACACCTGTATCCCTAGCAGGCAAACAGATACTCGAACTGCTTTTAGGTAAGGAGTAGTTTTTAGTTTTCTTAGGAGAAGATATTACCATTCATTATTGTTAATAGGCCAAAAGGAGCAAAAAATTGCTCCTTTTTTTTTACAAAGCCACATGCGTATTTTTATCTATTACTTTAAACTTTGCTTTATGAAATTTACGCTTCCCCTTACCTGAAAAACCATAACGCTCAGTTGGTATACCCAGAAAATTGGTGTCGAGTTTATCGTTGCTATTCGCATCATGAAAATAGCCAACAGCATATTCCCTATCTAAGGGAACATTATACGCAACAAGCCTTACCTTTTCGTCGGATACCCGAATCCTGCCTCCATTTATTGGTTTCTGCCTAGTAAAAGCTTGTTCACTATCGAAAATACCTATGCTAACCGAACCCAAACTGCCTTTCAGCCCTGAAACCTCAACTACTATATTCGCAACGCTCGAGTAGAAGGCACTCATAGCCTCAGCCATTTCATTAACCCTATTTGGGTGGGTTGCCATCAATTCAACGAGGTTTCCTGGGAGTTCGATTCCAGTAAGCTTAGCGCTATTGCTAATTAGTTCGAAATTTATTGCCTCATTGAATACAACAAAATGGGACGCTACATTACCATTGAAAAAGTTATTTATGTCGATAAACTGTAGTGATGCGCCTTCATTTAGCTCGAAATTGGCTAACGAAAACTCTTTCCTCGCTTGAGTATGGTTGGTTTTAAACCATACCCTCGCATTGGTTAAATCGTACAAAATGTTCCATTTGGTCCAACCTTTTACCCAAACCCCATCGAGCAGCGAGAATGCTTTGCTAACCAAAGTAGAATCGGTAAAACTTGGGGTGCCAGAAATCTCGCTGTAAAGGCGCGTGAACCTGTTTACCGACGACATGGGCGCTTTGCTTTTCCCTTTTTCAGATATGTTCTGGTAATTAATCGAGTTTGCATAAGTATCGTTGGTAATTGCTTTGCAATTTAAGTTTGCTCCATAATGTACCACACGTTGACCATTAATAAACTCAACCACAGCTGAATTTCCCGTTTTGTCTGCCACGTAATAATGCAACTTAGCAAAAGTAGGAACAATGGTAATTACTTGGTTCGACTCCACCACTTCATCAACAGTGGCAAAACAATCGAGATGGTACTGCACCCATTGAAGTTCGTTAACAACCGCATTGTTTGTAGGTGTGGGATACTGCGTTTCATCGAGCCAAAGTACTTCAATGGCCAAGCCCGCTTCGTTTATTCCGCCATTAGGCATAAACCTTCCGTACTGATTAAAGGTGATGCTTCCATACTTAGCAAACCATTCAATGGGAGCAGAATATCCCGTTGGAATTCCAATCCTTGGGCCTTTTGGGTTGGTAAGCACAACTCCGTTGCCTACATTCCAATCGTAGCTCTTGGCCATTAAAACCCGGCTTTCGCTGCTTATTGTAAAAGCGCTACACCCCCAGGATGGATTATTAATTATTACAAGCAGAAGAACTGCCAGCAGTTGAAGCCTTGTTTTCATTTTTGCAGATTTTTTTAATGCAACCTTACGCCAATGAGATGCATAAACTCTTCACGGGTTTTATATTCTGAAAGAAATATACCGGTGAATGCCGATGTTGTGGTAACCGAATTTTGTTTCTGAACTCCCCGCATTTGCATGCACATATGACTGGCCTCAATAACCACGGCAACACCCATTGGGTTAAGGTTCTCATGAATACAATCTCTCACCTGAACCGTAAGCCGCTCCTGAACCTGAAGCCTGCGAGCATAGGCTTCAACAATTCGGGCAATTTTACTAAGCCCTGTAATGTAGCCGTTGGGGATGTAGCCAACGTGCGCTTTCCCATAGAATGGAATCATATGGTGTTCGCACATCGAGTATATTTCAATGTCCTTTACAATCACCATCTGCTTGTAATCTTCCCGAAACTTTGCCGACTGGATTATTCGCGAAGGGTCGACGTTGTAACCATGAGTTAGGAATTGAATGGCTTTTGCAACCCTATAGGGAGTTTTAAGCAATCCCTCCCGAAGGGTGTCTTCACCCAAAAGGTCTAAAATAGCCTTGTAATGCTGAGCCAACTTCTCGGTGGTTTCAGTATTCCAACTCTCAACCTTGGAATAACCTTCGCCGTTGTAGTATTCGCTATTATCGATGTTACTGTTCATGTAATATCAATTTATTTAGAACTAAACTTATTCTCCGAAATACTCAACAAAATTATTTTCAGTTTCCTGAATTTTAATTTTGTACAATGATGCTCCCATTTCCTTTATGGGATTGAAGAGAACCTGCCATATGGCTATTGATAGATTTTCAGTAGAAGTAAGATTCCCCTGCATAAAATCCACATCAATATTCAAATTCCTATGATCGAGTTTTTTTATAACTAACTCCTTAACTGTGCGACCCAATGTTTTTAAGTTGACTACATAACCAGTTTGCTCGCTAACCTCTCCCTTAACCGTCACATACAATTCGTAATTATGCCCATGCCAATTGGGATGGCTGCACTGACCGTACAATTCGTAATTCTGATCATCGCTAAGCTCACTTTGAAAAAGACGATGAGCCGATGAAAAACGTTCCCTTCGGGTTAAAAATGCAGTTGGCATGTAAATTGGGTTTTGTCCACTTTCAAAAGTAAACATTTTTTAAACTTACTAGCCCAATATTGAGAATTTTGAATCGAATATCAAATAAATTAAACCATGAAGTTACTTATACCTCTAGGCTTACTGATTCTTACTTGTTGCATAAATGATAGAAACAATGGTTCAATAAACAAAAACTATTTCTTTTTTAATGAGAAGAATTTAGCTGAAGCAGAAACTTTAACCGATTCTAATGGCAACTTCGTGTATAACCGGCTTCGAACTCCCAGCGGGTTTATAAGAACTAATGCCGACTTCAATTCGTTTGCACACTATCTTAGGCATCTACCCCTTAAACCACACGGAGCAATCGTGCGGCTTTTCAATGGAGATGAAAAACCAAACCATGAAATTTATGTTGGGGTAGTGGACCTTCCAATTGGGAGAAAAAATCTGCACCAGTGTGCCGATGCTATAATTAGACTTAGGGCAGAATGGCTATTTAAAAAGGGCGATTTCAATAATATTGCCTTCAATTTTACTAACGGGTTTAGGGCCGAATACGCAAAATGGAGAGAGGGAAACCGAATTGTTGTTTCAGGAAATAAAGTGCAGTGGGTTAATGGCACTCAAAGGTCGACAAGTTATATTGATTTTTGGAGTTATCTTGAAATGGTTTTTACTTATGCCGGAACGCAGTCGTTAAATGCCGAACTTAAATCCATTTCGGTTGAAGAAATGCGTATAGGCGACATTTTCATTCAGGGTGGGTCGCCGGGGCATGCTGTAATTATTGTCGACATGGCCCAAAACCCTCAAACGGGGGAGAAAATTTTCTTGCTTGCGCAAAGCTATATGCCAGCTCAAGAAATTCATATACTAACAAACCCAAATAAACCTAACCTTACGCCTTGGTACAATGTAAAGGAAAATACTAATCTGGTAACCCCAGAGTGGACATTCCATATAAAAGATCTAAAACGTTTCCCTTAAATGAATCGAAGCAATTGTAGTCCTATGCAATTAAAAAGTTAACTTTACACAAAAATTCTAACCCATGAAAACCTTCATTGCTGCAATGCTAGTACTAATGGTTTACAGTTCAAACGGTCAGGAATTAAATAAAATTATTTTCGATGAAAGGGCTAATCAGGAGATTCTTTATGGTTACTGTACTCCCGATGCATTTAAGAGTTCCATTTTCGAAGGCTGGTTCAATTACGAATTCGATGGGTACGCCCCAAATGTTGAAATTCTAAAAAATCTAAACCCTTTGATTGATGGAGTCAAGATTCGAATCGTTCTGGGCACATGGTGTGGCGATAGCCAAAGAGAGTTTCCCCGCTTTATGAAAATTCTTTCGCAACTCGAACCCATTGATGGGCTAACTCTCGAAATAATTTGTGTAAATCGGTCCAAAACTGCCGAGGAAATTGGAATACAAGCAGGTTATGTCGATTTTGTTCCAAGCTTCATAGTGTTTGTCAACGGTATTGAAAAAGGGCGAATTATTGAAACTCCACAAATTACACTCGAGGAGGATCTGTTAAACCTTTTGCATTGATTTTAAGCAGCGATTAACGTCGGTTTTTCGTCAGTACTTTATAAAATTACTAAACATGGACTATCCAAGAACATCAACCGAAGGCCAAGTAATGGGGATTATTGGCATCGTACTGGGAATCATCTCTCTAATTGTAGCATTTATTCCTTGCGTTGGCAAAGTTGCCATTTTTCCGGGGATTCTTGCGATTATTTTTAGTGCAATTTCTATTTCGCAAGCCTCAAAGGGAAATGGGAAAAAAGCCATCGGCATTGCTGCGCTTATCGTTTCTATTGCCTCGGTTATTATAGCTGTACTATGGGTTGTTATTATAGGTGGCACAGCCATTGTTGCCGATCAAGTTTTTAATAAATCTGAGAAGTTTCAGGTATTTGGCAAGGAATTTAAAGATGCTTTCGAAAAAGAAATGGGCGACGACATCGATCGCAAAACCCTTTCCGATAGCCTTGTTAAGGCCCTAAAAGAGCTTGAAATGGAGATGGAGAAATTGGATAGTTCTAACTCAACCGACAAGGAAACTGCTCGCAAGGCTGGGGAAGCAGCAGCAAAAGCACTCAAAAAGGCTGCCGAAGGTTTAAAGGAAGCAAAGGCAAAATCCGACTCCATTAAGTTGCCCAAATAATGAACTTCGATTTCTCTGTGGAATCAAGGCCCTTAATAACCCTATGGAGGCCGTGGTTGCTTTACACCTTGCTTTCATTGGTGTTTTTTATGCTAATGGCTTTAATTACTTTCTTTATCATGGGGTACCCCATGAACTCATTATTCCATTTCCTTTTTGTTCGCTGGGTTTTTATATGGATTTATACTCCTTTTTTCGCTTTAGCCATTGCGTTCCAATCTCAGCAAAAAATAATTCGGGTAACACACCAAGAAAGTTTGAACACGGACGAAGTAATTTCAATGCTAAATAAACTGAATTGGGTTGTTTGCAGCAAAACACCCGAGAGTGTAGTTTTTACTTGCAGTAACCGTTTTGAAAGATTATTTCATGCAGGACAGCAAGTAACTTTAATGGAATGTGACGAGGGAAAAACAATATTTACTGTACCCTCACGTCTGGTATACCACATTCACCATGGATTTAAATTCGGCAATTTTTTAATAAAAACGAATTGATTGGATTCAGTAACCACATATTTAAACCCTACATTGCTGTAAACATAACCTTCGGCCTTGTTGTACTTTCAGTATTTTCTTACTCTCTAATCTTCAGGGGCGACCACCATCCCATTCCGGCATTACTAACCGAAAAAACAGGAATTGTACCCCCAAGTAAGGGGCTTTCGAGCGCTTTTTCTGAAATAATTCGGGGAAATTTTAACGATGCCTTGGCAATAAACCAGCACTCCATCAGAATTTTTTCTTTTTTTGTGTTGCAACTTTTTGCCCGACTATTTTTTATCGTGGCTGCTCTGAGTATCCCTAGTTACTCGAAAAGCCTTGTTTATATCGATGCAATTTTTTCTATTTCGCTTTTTGGCTACTGCTTCTTCCCTCTCATACTTTACACCCTGCAACTCTTTGGTGCATTATTCTAGTTGAATTATTGGGTTTGTAACAATTAAATGCTTAATGCTTCAGCTATTGTAATCCTTTCATTGGCACGAATGCCCTTAGATGTTCTGTATAGAGTACTGCACTCTACATGGAAATCGTGCTGATAAAACAGAATATAGTTTTTATCAAGGGCCTCTTCCAAAAAGGTTTCCTTTTCTTTCATGGTAATAAGGGGTTCAACGTCGTAACTCATATTCCAGGCCAAATGGATGTGGGCAGTAGTTGGAAAGAGATCGGCAGCAAAAACAATGGTTTTCCCATTGGGTAAACGTACAATAGGAACCAATTGGCCACGGGTATGGCCATTAAAAACTCTGAGTTCGAGTCCTGATGCTATAGAACCTCCCCCTTCTATCAAATTTAAAGCACCCAAATCGCGTATAGGAATAAGGTTCTCTGGCAAAAACGAATCGGCTTCTCGAACATTCGGATTCATTGCCGATTCCCACTGGGCTTTGCCCACATGGTAGGTTGCATTGGGGAAGAATAAACTATATTCACCCGCTTCGTTTCGGGCAATTCCTCCACCACAATGGTCGTAATGAAGGTGTGTGTGAATTATATCCGTAAAATCTTCTGGTTTAAAACCCAATTTTGCAATTCCTTCGAGCAAACCTTCACCTCCAAATATTCCAAAATGTCTAAAAAATTTCGCATCCTGCTTATTGCCAAAACCAGTATCAATCAGAAACACTCTATTGTCAGTTTCAATTACCATAGATCGCAAGGCAAGCGGAATCATGTTGTTCTCATTGGCAGGGTAAACTCGCTCCCATAGCACCTTGGGTACAACCCCAAACATAGCACCCCCGTCGACAAGGAAGTTGCAAATGTTAAACTGGTAAACTTTCATCACATATTTTTTTCAAAGGTAACAACAAATTGCTCTTTGCTGTGGTTCAATAAAGCACACATTTAAACAAAAATGCTTTAAAGCATTTTAACTCTGTTGCCATGTAATGCTTAATGAATTAACTTGTGGATTCAAAACTGACTGATGAAACTTAAAATTTATCATAATCCAAAGTGCAAGCAAAGTCGCTTGGGACTCGAAAAACTTAAAACCATTACTAACAATTTTGAAATTCGCGATTATTTAAAAACCCCAATAACCCCAAGCGAATTGAACGAAATTGTAATGAAATTGAACCTGCCAATTGGCTCTTTGGTTCGCACAAACGACGAATACTACAAAACATTCCTGAAGGGGAAAAACTTCCACCACAACGAATGGATAAAAATAATATGTGAGAATCCTAAACTGCTCAAGCGCCCCATTATTGTTGGGCACTACAAGGCTATTGTTGGACATTTACCCGAAGAAATTGAGAAAATTAAATAACCCATAAACTTCCAAACCATGCCAACCCCTCCATTCAAGCACTACGAACCTTTTCCCATTGGAGAAGACCAAACGGATTACTACCAATTAACCAGCGATTATGTGTCGGTAGTGAATTTTGAAGGAACAGAGATTCTTAAGGTAGACCCCAAGGGTATTGAGGAGTTAACCCGCAGGGCATTACGCGACTGTTCCTTTATGCTCCGAACCGCCCATTTGAAGCAATTGGGCGACATTCTGAAAGATAGCGATGCAAGCGACAACGACAAATTTGTTGCTCTAACGCTGCTTCAAAATGCCGAGGTATCGGCCAAAGGGATGCTTCCGTATTGCCAGGATACGGGCACGGCAACCGTTTTTGCCAAAAAGGGGCATAGGGTGTGGACCCTAGGCAACGATGAAGAAGCAATATCGAAAGGGGTATACAGAGTATATACCGAAGATTATTTGCGCTACTCGCAAACCATCCCCTTCGATATGTATACCGAAAAAAATTCGGGTACAAACCTTCCTGCACAAATCGATATATACGCATCTAAGGGCATGGAATACAATTTTCTTTTTGTTGCTAAAGGGGGAGGCTCCGCAAACAAAACCATGCTCTTCCAAGAAACAAAAGCGCTTCTAAACCCCTTAAGCCTAGAACGTTTCTTGGTAGAAAAGATGCGCTCTTTGGGAACCGCGGCTTGCCCACCCTATCATATTGTATTTGTTATTGGTGGAACATCGGCCGAGGCTTGCTTGAAAACTGTGAAGCTTGCTTCAACAAAATATCTCGATAGCCTTCCAACCGAAGGAAATGAAGGAGGACAAGCATTCCGCGACGTGGCTCTTGAACAGCGCATTCTCGATGCTTCCTACAAAATTGGTATTGGGGCCCAATTTGGGGGCAAACATTTTGCACTCGATGTTCGAATCATAAGGCTTCCCCGTCATGGAGCCTCATGCCCAGTTGGAATGGGGGTTTCATGTGCTGCCGACAGGAACATTCTTGCAAAAATTAATAAAAATGGGATTTGGATTGAAAAACTAGAGGCCAACCCTGGCCAGTTCATTCCTAACGAGAACCGCAAAACCAACGATGAGGGCTCAATTAAGATTAATCTAAATCAGCCAATGAAAGAGATTCTTGCACAGCTCACTAAACATTCTGTTGGCACCCGCCTATCCCTCACAGGAACTATAATTGTTGGTCGCGATATTGCCCATGCAAAACTGAAGGAACGGCTAGATAAGGGTGAGGGACTCCCAGAATACCTAAAGAACCATCCTATTTACTATGCGGGTCCTGCAAAAACTCCAGAGGGAATGCCCTCCGGATCGTTTGGGCCCACAACAGCTGGTCGAATGGATTCGTACGTCGACCTCTTCCAGTCGCACGGAGCCAGCCTTATTATGATTGCCAAAGGCAATAGGAGTTCAGCCGTTTCCGATGCCTGTAAAAAGTATGGTGGCTTCTACTTAGGTAGCATTGGTGGGCCAGCAGCTATTCTAGCTCAGGACAATATTAAAAAAGTTGAACTCATTGAATATCCCGAGCTGGGCATGGAGGCTATTTATCGCATCGAGGTTGAAAACTTCCCAGCATTCATTCTGATTGACGACAAAGGAAACGATTTTTATAGAATATAATCACTTTAAATTTTTTAACGGCGAACCCAGGAACAAAAGTAGTTCTTGGGTTTTTGCGTTTAACATATTATTTGGCCTCAACAATTCTTATTAACTATTTCGGTTAGACTTTCAACTATCCTAAAAAAATAATACTTCATATTGTAAATTAAAGAAATAGCTGTATTTTTGCAACCCGCTTATTATACCCGTTTGGATCACGGAAAAAGAAAAGGTATTAACTAAAAAATTAAGGAGTTAAAAACGTGGACACACTAAGTTACAAAACGGTATCAGCCAACCAAGCCACTGTACAAAAAGAGTGGGTTGTGGTTGATGCTACTAATGAGGTGTTGGGCCGCTTGGCTAGCAGGGTTGCTAATATTCTGCGTGGCAAGTACAAAACCAACTTCACCCCTCATGCCGATTGTGGCGATAATGTAATCATTATCAATGCCGAAAAAGTACGCCTCACAGGTCGTAAACTAACCGAGAAAGAGTACTACTGGTACACTGGCTACCCCGGAGGAAAGCGCAATGCTACCCCCGAGGACATGCTAAGGCGTAAACCCATTTGGGTTATTGAGCATGCCGTAAAAGGAATGCTACCAAAAAATCGCCTTGCCTCAAAAATTTATGGCAACCTGCACGTGTACGCTGGGCCTAACCACCCGCACGAAGCGCAAAAGCCCAAAGAAATTAACATTAAAACCATTAAATAAAGGCTATGAAGGCACTAAATGCAACTGGTAGAAGAAAAAGCGCTATCGCTCGTGTTTACCTAAACGAAGGCAAAGGCAACATAACCATAAACGGAAGAGACCTTAAAGACTACTTCCCGTCAGAAATCCTTCAGTATGTAGTAAAGCAACCCCTCGATGTTCTTAACCTAGTGGGCAACTACGATGTTAAAGCCAACCTCGACGGGGGTGGAGAAAAAGGACAAGCCGAAGCTCTTCGCTTAGGTATTGCTCGCGCCCTTGTTGAAGTGAACCCCGAGTACAAAACTACTCTTAGAGCAAGTGGATTTATGACTCGCGATCCTCGTGAAGTGGAGCGTAAAAAGCCTGGCCAACCCAAGGCAAGAAAGAGATTCCAATTCAGCAAACGTTAATTCATTCTTTTGGCAAGCAGTTTAACTGTTAAATTGCTCAGACTCTCAAACATGAGACTACTTAGCAATTGCCAATAATTACTAAACCAATAATTTTTTATAAAATGCCAAGAACTGATTTCAAAGAACTGCTTGACGCTGGGGTACATTTCGGTCACCTAAAGCGCAAATGGAACCCCAAAATGGCTCCCTATATTTTCATGGAGCGCAACGGGATTCACATCATCGACCTGCAGAAAACTGCCGCTAAAATTGACGAAGCCGCTGCAGTGGTTAAGCAAATTGCCAAATCGGGCAGAAAAATTCTTTTTGTAGCTACTAAAAAGCAAGCAAAAGACATTGTTGCCGATCGCGTGAAACAAATAAACATGCCATACGTAACCGAGCGCTGGCCCGGTGGTATGCTTACCAACTTTCCAACTATTCGTAAGGCCGTTAAGAAAATGTCGAATATCGACAAAATGCTTACCGATGGAACCTTTAATAACCTTTCGAAGCGTGAAAGGCTTCAAATTACCCGCCAAAGAGCTAAACTCGAAAAAAACCTAGGTTCTATTGCCGACCTTAATCGCCTTCCAGCAGCTCTATTTGTAGTAGACGTTCAGAAAGAATACATCGCAGTTAACGAAGCTCGCAAACTCAACATTCCTGTTATAGCAATGGTTGATACCTGCTGTGATCCAACACCCATTGACTTCGTTATTCCAGCAAACGACGATGCTGCAAAATCAATATCTCTTATTATTGACCTAATGGCGAAAGCCATACATGAGGGCATGGAAGAGCGCAAGTCAGAAAAAGAGAAGGAGCCCGAAGTAAAAGAGAAAAAGGAAGATCAACCATCGCGCACCCGTGCTCGTAAAGGCGGTAAACCAGTAAAAGCAAAGGTTGCATCTGAGGATGACCTCGACGAGGCTGAAGATAAAGTGGAAGATAACGAGTAATTCACATTCAATAAACATAGAAACATGTCTGAAGTAAAAACTGCCGATATAGCCAAACTCCGTAAACTTACCGGAGCAGGTATGATGGACTGCAAAAAGGCCCTTGAAGAATCGAATGGCGACATTGAAAAAGCCATTGAACTAATCCGCGAACGCGGAAAAGCCATTGCAAACAAGCGTGCCGATCGCGAAGCTGGCGAAGGTGCTGCATTAGCAGCTACCAATGCAAATGCCACCATAGGAGCCATGGTGGTGCTTAATTGCGAAACCGACTTTGTAGCGAAAAACCAAGATTTTATTGGGCTAACTAACAAAATCCTAAAGGCTGCTATCGATAACCAACCCGCCGACCTCGAAGCTCTAAAAAACCTTCCTTTAGAAGGCCGAAAAGTAATCGATTGGGTAACCGACCAGTCGGGCGTTACGGGTGAAAAATTCGAACTTTCTTACTACGAAATGGTTAAAGCTGAAAAGGTTGTTTGCTACATCCATCCGGGCAATAAAATTGCCACCATGGTAGGCTTTAACAAATCGAATGTAAGCGAACAAATGGGTAAGGATGTAGCTATGCAAATTGCTGCAATGAACCCCGTTTCAATCGATGCTGACGATGTTCCCGAAAAGGTTCGCAAGCAGGAGTTCGAAATTGGTCGTGAACAGGCTCGTCTCGAAGGGAAACCCGAGAATATGCTAGATAAAATTGCAGAAGGCAAGTTGCAGAAGTTCTTTAAGGAATCGACTCTGATGAATCAGGAGTTCATTAAAGATGGCAAAATGACCGTGAAGCAGTACCTTCAGCAAGCCGACAAGGAACTAAAGGTGATTGCATTTAAACGCGTGTCGTTGACATTGTAATTTTCATCTTCATTATACTTAAACGGGCCGATCTATCCGATCGGCCCGTTTTATTTTAAAAAAATTCTTTATTTTATTGAGGTTTTTATACAAAACTGACATGGATGCTGACAGATGAATGGGTTAAAAAACGTAGAGTCCTTTGGTGAAATTTTTGCGTTATTAGCGCCGATGAATTCAATTGTTGCTCTTTGTGCGCTTACTGACCTAGATCTTCTTTGGGAAAGTCTGTGAGAAACCAATCCGAGCAATACGGTTAGCGAGATTGCAACAGCAAAAACAATCAAAACATTCTTCTTCATGGCGTTTATTTTACGCCATAAAACTAAGGGTTCTGTGTTAACTCAAAATTTCGGACACTTTAAAAAAAGAATACTAATGCTGGCAGCATCTAATCAATTTCAACGCCAATTACTAAAATATCATCTACCTGATCGTAATGGCTCTGCCAACTATCCAAATTATCGGCAAGAATTTTAGCATGCTGTGCTAAGGGCATGCTTTGAATTTGGGCAAGAAGTTCCTTAAATGGTCGGGCCATGAATTTCTTCCCGTCGGGTCCACCAAATTGAGAAACATACCCATCGGAAAAGATATAAAACCTATCACCCTTTTCAATTTCTATTTCATGTAAACTAAACGATTCCTTTTCATTTACGTGAACACCTACCGGCATTTTATCTGCCTTTTGCTCATGAAAATGCCCCTTTCTGAACAAATACAGGGGGTTATACGCTCCCGAGTACTGAAGAATGCCCTTTTCCCGATCGACAGAACAAATAGCAATATCCATCCCGTCGCGAGCCTCACCCTCTTTGCCGGTTTGCCAAAGGGTAGACTTAATTTTAGTACGGAGTTGATTCAGAATTTCATTTGGAGCGGTTACACCAGAAACGTTAACAATGTCGTTTAATAGCGACACTCCCATCATACTCATGAATGCGCCAGGAACTCCATGCCCTGTACAATCGGCCGCAACTATGAATACTTTCCCCTTTCGCTCAGTCATCCAATAAAAATCACCGCTTACTATATCGCGTGGCCTAAAGAATATAAAATGTTTTGCAAGAAGCGATTTGGTGAATTGTGCCGACGGCATTACTGCCGTTTGAATGCGCTTTGCATAAACTATGCTCTTGGTTATCTCATCGTTCTGTTTGAAAATTTGATCGCGCTGCATTTCAATTTCATCGCGCTGGGCTTCAATTTCTTCTTTCTGCTGTAAAATTTCCTCGTTGTAACGGGCCAGTTCGTCGCGCTGAGCCATAAGTTCTTCCTTCTGTTCCTCAATAGTTTGGGTTCTTTCTTTTACTTTCTGCTCCAGAAGGTCTCGCTCCTTTCTTAGTTTCTGCTCTCTTAGACTTACAAATACTACTATTAATATTGCAAGAAAAAAGAATGCTGCTATGTAAAATGGAACGGTTTGCCAGAAGGGGGGCGAAATAGAAATTGGTAAAAGAATCGGTTCGCTTAACCGTCCAATCATGTCGCGCGCCCTAATAACCACAACAAACTCTCCAGCGGGGAAGTAAGGAAAATCAATTGTAGTGTTGTCTGTCCATTCCGACCAGCTACTATTAAGCCCATCAATTCGGTACTGATACCTAACCCCACCCTCAATTACAAAGAGCGGAGCCCCAATGGTAATTCTCAATGAACTGTTGGAGTATGACAACTTGATGCTTTGGGGGTCAATCAGTTCGCCAAGCGACCCATTGACCTGCCGAAGGTAAAGCGCAAGTGGTTTGCTGCTTAGCTCGCTTGGGGTACTTCCAATTCGGTATATGCTCGAAAACTTATCGACAACAATGAGCCCACCTTTAGGATCGACGAAAATTCCATTTAGGTTCGCAAACAAACCCAGAAGATTAACATTGCTGGGCAATGAACTACTATAGTTTCCTTTAAAATGCCATCCAAAATGCGTTTGTAACCAACTCAAATTTTCCTGCGAGCAAATGAGCGCCCTAATTTCTTCCCCTTCAATTAATTTATATTCCACAAGTTTCTTTGTTTGCCTGTCGAATTTAACTGTTTTGTTGGTTGTAATTATCACCACATCGTCACCTATGGAACGAACCACGGGTTTAGAATTCCCTGAAAACTCATTGTCAGAGCTTATTCTTTGTGACGTTGTATTTTTTATATTGACCAAGAAAACCTCGAATTCGGTCGCTAGAATAGCTTCCGATTCGCTTAATGCGGCAATACTGGTTACTATCTGGTTCTCTGTTTCAAATATTTTCGTTTTCACCCAACTTCCGCTCATGTATTTAAACTGAAAGGCTCCCCGGTCGGTAGCCACGAGGAGTTGATTGCTACTTGAGATAGGCTCAACAAAAAGAACATTTATGCCCTGGGCAATACTTGCTATCGATTGATTTTGCATCTCGAAAAGCCCCGAAGACGCGCCAATAATTAGTTTACTACCAAAAGCATTGAGGGATCTGATTTTTCCTGTAAGTCCGTCGATCTTTTGGTACGAGAAGTTTATCGATTGTAATTCGTATAGTTTTTTCTTCTGGACAGGAGTTTGTAGCGTAGGCTCTGTTTGAATTTTGGTTTCGGCTAATACTCTAGACGAAGTTTCCTCTTCCGGGGTTGCTGCGGTTTTCCTGCTAAAAAGACGCTGTAAAAACGATTTCTTTTTTGCCTCCACCCCCTTGTTGTCAACTTGTTCATTTTCTGTTTTTTCTGATTGGTCCAGCTTCTCATATTTTGTTTCGGGGGCACTCTGAACAATCACTTCTTTAACCCTATACTCGCGAACTTCATTTAGTTTATAGAGCCCTTCGCTGGTACCAACCAGCAAATTTCCCTGAAACTCAACGGCAGCAAAAATATTGCCTCTTAAGCCGGGGTAAAAAGTCATATTGGCAATTGGCAAGCCCATGTCGGCTCTCGAAATACCCATTGCATGCGATATCCATAACCCGCCGTCCCTGTCGACGCCCAAAGCATAAACTTCATCGTCTGGCAGGCCAGTAAAATAATTTATAATTTGGGAAGACTTGTTCCTCGTATTTACTATGATACAACCTCCGTTTACAGTATAAAAGGCAATGCTTTCGTTGTTTATTGAAATACCCCCCACCATTTTGCTAACGGCAGCATAATTTAACTGGCTAAAAGTAAACGGCTCGAGCCTCTCTCCATTAAAAGTATATAAACGATTTTTTGTAGAACCAAAAAATATTGTTTCGCCATGACGAAAAGAAAATTGGAAGTCTTCCCCCAAGGGTAAACCATCTAATAACTGATGATCGGTAGCAGAATTCGACAAATAAATGAGTGCCCTGTTTTTAACGTGGAAAAGCTTGCCATTTAAAGTGAAGCCATCTGAAATAAATACTTCGGGCCTGCTGTCGTGATATAAAGTATCGATAGTGGGTGTTTCACCTACATTAATTCTGCAGATTGACTGGGGCGAAATGGCCAGTAAATTATCATTAAAGTCAACCAATTTAAAATACAGGTCGGTTCCCTTCGATTTTAGCAAATCATAATGGGAGTATTGGGTTCGTCTATCGCCCTTCATATAACCAACTCCCCTGTCGGTACAATAAAAAAGATGCTTTTTGTAATTAAAAGCGATGGGTCGTCCTGGAATTTTTACATCGAACCACTGAAAACCATCGAACTCGAAAATGCCCTTTCTGTTTAAAATTAGAATAAGGCCATCCTGGTCCTGCTGGTATGCCCAGTTCTGATTGCTAATGTGCGCAGGAAGTTTAAAGTGCTGCAGGTAAGGAGTGCCATTCTGGGAAAAGGCAGTTGCCCAAAGCGAGAAGAGCATTAAAAGCAGTAATGCCCTTCCCAGAAATCTAGAAAGTAATCTATTCATAGCCTGTTCGTTATTCCTGTACAATTTATGCAAAAAAACAGTAATATAATGTACAGAAACCATTAAAAAAACTTGAAAAACTATTTCTTCTCAACTGAAGAGTTAATCCGATTCATGAGCTCATCGATTTGGGTTAAGGAAGCCTGAAAAAACTGGAACCGTTGTTTTTCAGCTGTGCCGCTAATTAGGGTCGACTTCTTTAATATATTGCTAAGCCACATTTCTGTTTTCTTACTATAGGCTTGGTTTCTAGTTACCATTGAATTGAAAGAAAAATGGCTGAGATAAATCCAACTGCTACTTCCAACATTAATCATTATGCAGTTGTTGGTTAGTTCAAACTCACTTATGTAAAGTTGGTAATTAACCTGTTCCCCGGCGGTTTGTTCCGATATGTCTTCGTTGTTTTCTTCTATTGCAATAGATGGATCGGCTAGCTTGTTCCCCGAGTCAGCCTTGTGCTGCAAGTCCTCAATCTCTTTGCTCAATTCGGCACATACCCTCAAGGCATCGTCGGCCGTTTCGAACACGCCCGAGTCCCAGTAAAATGCAATTTGCATTAGGGTGTTCTGAATGGTTGAGCTGGTCCAAATTTCTACGGATGGGATTCGTAAATAGGTATCGTAAATCTGCTTTCCAATTTCGAGAATTTCGGAAAAATTTGAATCGGCATCGAACTTAAGCTTATTTAAATCGGGTAGATTCATTATGGTTCTCATCCAATAGAAGGTTTTGAAATTGGCAAGAACCGGGTAATTGAAATGATAAAAGAAGGGTATATCTTGGCAAGCGTAGGTGGCCTTTGCCCCACCCATTGCCTCAATTGCTTTTAAATCGCGAAGCACGTTGGAAAGATAGGCAACGTAACTCTCTTCGCTTGGCTCAATGGGGGTATAATTGAAAGTTACCAAGCCCGGCTTAACCTTGCTGAAAGCATCGAACGATATTTGATAATGATCGCAAAGTCGAATAATCTCATCTATTGTGAGTAAAGTGTCGCCTCTCATCCTCCGGTAGGCACTATCGGTACTTATCTCAAGAACTTCGGAAAGTTCGTTAACCAACGAATTTGTTGAAGGTATAACGTCCTCGATCCCTCTAAGAAATTGAGATTGCAGGGTAATTGCTTCAGGTTCGCTCATTAAAAACTTTTTTTTGCGAAATATACAACTTTTTAGGTGGGTTGTTGCAAAAAATGCAAAAACATGACAAGTGATGAGCCATCCCAAAACTATTTTTGCATTTTTTGCAAATTCAGAGTAGTACAGCTCGCAATCCGTTTTTATTCACAATGCATCTAACCAAATTTTGGATTGTAATCATAACATAAACCTGTGAAACACCCATTTTAGTGCACAAGCACAAACACTGATGAGCAATTTGAGGTTCTTCCTGCCTGTCGATAGGCAGACGGCCGTTTGTTGAAGAGTGTAAAACATTTAATTGTAACAAATACTTATCTCTACAAAAAATTACTTCAATTTTTACAATGAATCATCTATGTCGTATGTTTGCATCATATTGTAAAAGCCATGACTTACCACAAAAACACCCTTTTCGATAATGATTTGCAGCAAATTTCGGCCGTAGCTAAGGTTCTCTCGCATCCGGCACGATTGGCTATTTTACGTTTTTTGGCAAGTTCAAATGCCTGTATTTCGGGCGATATAAGCGACGAAATTCCGTTGAGCCGCACCACAGTTTCGCAGCACCTTCAGGAGCTGAAACGGGCCGGACTTATTCATGGCGAAATTGATGGTACCAAGATTTGCTACTGCATATGCAACGAGAACTTTGAGAGGGCCATTGCGCTTTTCAATTCGTTTTTCGATGAGGTTAGCAGCACCAATAGCAATATGTGTAATACTTAATCGATTAAATAACTAAAATATGAAAGTTTTAATTCTGTGTACTGGCAACTCGAGTCGTAGCCAA
>JBBIRB010000019.1:0-14799 GCA_037442025.1 Bacteroidales bacterium
GGACTATGCTGGAGAGGTTGGTTTGCTGAGGGATGTTGTGGTTGCGAGGTAGAGGTGTGGTTGCCACACGACAGGAGTCGTGCGGCAGCGGGGGCTACGGCCAAAAAAGGATTTCTTTTTTGTGCCAATAATGCAGCCGCAAATAATTTTTTACACATAAATCCTGCTGTTCAGCGAAGCAGGCTCTTCTGGTCATTAATTCTCCAACTGTATAAATTTGATTATAGCGCTTTCGATAAGCAATTTTACAGCGCCCGAGTAATAATAAAGGTCAGAACCCATTTAAAATCTGTCCTTAGCAAGCACTGCTAAAAATTACCCATCTACCTTCGGTTGCATTTGGGTAGGCTGTATGCGTCAATTGGAGTTCCACATTCGAGGCATAGCTGCGGATCGCAGCAGGTCATACAAACCCGCTTAAGCGATACGAAACTTTTGAGTTCCACATGGGTCGACAAAAAATCTGCTTTTACAGGTTCGTTTCGAAGCAAGTCGGTTGTTAGGTACTTTTTATTGTCGTCGGAGAATATAGTAGCTACAACCGAATCCTTTCCCAGTTTCTCCTGTGCTATTACGGCACCTAAAAAATTTGCTCCCGATGAAATACCAACACCCAATCCAAGTTCGGCCGAAAGTTTTTGCGACATAATTATTGCATCGCCATCGTCTACACTTACTATATCATCTAAATTACTTAATTCGCAAATTGAAGGAATAAATTCATCGGATATACCCTGAATTCTGTGCTTCCCAACTTTATAACCAGTAGAAAGGGTTGGGGAATTCGAAGGCTCGAGGGGATGGATTTTTACGTTAGGGTTTTTCTCCTTTAAAAACCGACCTACACCCATTACTGTCCCTCCCGTGCCAACACCGGCAACAAATGCATCGGGAGCTAGGTTGCGGAACTGGAGTTGCCACCAAATTTCGGGGCCAGTAGTGCTGTAGTGCGCATCGGGATTGTTTTTATTGCTAAACTGCCTGGGCAGAAAGCCATTGGCCTCTTCGGCTGCTTTATTTGCCATATCGATACTACCCAGAAATCCGCCTTCCTCCCTGCTAACTAGTCGTATATTAGCCCCCAGCGCTCGAATTATATTTTTTCGCTCTTCGCTCATCCAGTCGGGCATAAAAATATTCACTTTATGGCCCAACGCTCTACCTATGGCTGCAAATGAAATTCCCGTATTGCCGCTGGTTGCTTCGTAAATTTCCATGCCTGGCTTTAGCTCATCGTTCTGCAACGATTTCGACAGAATGTGGTAAGCCATTCGGTCTTTAATGCTTCCGGTCATATTCAAATTCTCGGCTTTTGCAAATATTCTGCGATTTTCGCCCTTGTAGCTATATTGTATTTCGAGCAATGGGGTATTTCCCACCATTCCTTGAAGCGATTTAATAAGGTGTAGCTTTTCTTTCATTATACAATGGATTTCTATTTTTTAAATGCTTTGCAATAATAGTTGTTATTTGGAAAAGAGCAATACCATTTTTGTAAATAGCGCAACTTGTAGCTGCCTACAAAAGTATTTGTATCTTTCGCCTTTGTTTCTATGGATTATGAGCAACATTTTTGAACTCGAACTAACCGTACGCGACTACGAGTGCGACCTGCAGGGCATAGTGAATAATGCCGTTTACCTCAACTACCTCGAGCATGCCCGGCACACCTTTTTGTTGGAACGCAAAATCGATTTTGCCAAGCTGCACAATGAGGGAATCGATCTGGTTGTGAGCCGCATTGAAATTGACTATAAACTATCGCTTACCAGTGGCGATAGGTTCGTTATTCGTTCGAGTATGAACCGTGAGGGGCACCTGCGGGTAATATTCCATCAGGAAATTGTTCGACTACCCGACCAAAAAACCGTTGTGAAAGCCAGGGTGATTGGTGTAGGTTTAAAGAATGGCAAACCCATTAAGGTATCCGACATAGCAGGCTTTGAGGCGATAGATTAGGCTTTCCCAGCCCCCACTAGTTTATTTCAATTATTCGCTCCTCTATTCGGGTAACTCCCGATGCCTTTACCTCCTTGGTTTCAATGGAGTAAAGCGGCCAACCTGAGCCCCCATGCATGCGAACCGAAACCCATGTATTGCTTTCGAGGTTCTGTATGTCGGTGCGAAGGGGTGGTTCCACTCCCATTGTTTTTGAAACGCTAACGAGATACTGGTAGGTAGCCTCTGTGAGCTGCTCCGATTCGATTCCCTGCCACAAACGGAATACAGCGTTATCGTACTCGGGGTCAATTTCGTCGAGGTAAGCCGTAACCTGAGCATCGAAGGGTTCTCCACCAAGCATATTATGCACCTGTGTTTGGTACTCGAAGTGTTCGCCCAATTTGTATTTTACTCCGTGAAACAGATAGAACTGCCTTATTTCGTTAATGGCTGCTGCTTCGAGCGACTCCTTTGAGGAGTAAAGAGCCTTAACTTGGTCTATTAGGTTGTTCAGTTTATCATCGTCACCATAGAACTTCTTGAGCTCCTCCATCGCTTTATCGATAAAATTGTGGAGCTCCTGCCAATTTACTACCTCCTGAAACGATCCCAATTCATCGGTTCGAATCAGAACTTTTGTATTCTGCATGGCGGCCAGCACCTTGTTGTACACCTCGTTTTCGGGACTAAATTTGTAGTCCCTGTAATTCCACTCAATAGTGTAACTGTTGGCTGTTGAATCGAAAATGGCAATGTCAACCTGGTAACTCGAAGTTTCAATAACTGTAGTATCTGTACCCGAAATGCTATATATATTTCTAGAAACCGTGTAGTTTTGGGTCTCCCCATGGTCCCAATATCCTATTACCTGTACAGTTGAGTCCTGCCGGTTAATTTGAGCAGAAAGGGAAAGGCAAAAGAAAATTTGTGCCATCACAAATATAAATGCAACGCGATTATCCATTATTTGCTGTTTAATATTAAAATTTATGGTTGGGCCTATCTCGGAGTAACATTGAAAATAGTTGGTAATATGTAAGTATTGTCGGCATCAGCAACAAACTTAACCTCCAGCACCGAGTCGGTAATGTTCAGCACTTTCCAGTCGGTTGGTTGCGCCTAAACATCGTTTACTCCCGAGGGCTTAAAAACAATGCAATTCCCCTGAATGTCCCAACGGGCAATGAGCGTGTCGCTAAAAGTTTCAATTTGCTGGTTTATAGGATTGTAACTAGAAATCGTCCTCGCCTTCAGGAAGTTCTTGTCGGGGGTAAATGTATACGATTCGAACCACTCGCTCTGGCGAACCCAATGCTTGTTCACAAGCTTATCGAAAATCAGTTGCTCCTGCTCATCAACCTTATCGCAGGCAACAAACAAAACCACTATGGTAAAAAGGGAGAATAACTTTTTCATAATGTTAAAAGACTTTAGAGTAAAGAGAAATTTAATAATTGTTTTTTTATAGTTAAGATTTAAAAACTTATAGCGAAGGTAACATCTTCAATTCAACTATCCAAATAGCGGAAAATGTCTCCATTTTTAAACACATATAATTATTATTCGATTTTTTAGCAATTATTTTCCCGCCTACATATTTCTGTATTACTGTTTTTTATCCGTTTTTATCCGTTTACAAACGAATATTAATCGAAAGCACTTATTTAAAAACCGAATAACGTTTTGGGGTCGTTTTTACTTTGCATCATCGAATTCAATGTTCAACCACATAAAAACTAAAACTATGGAAACAACTGTTAACAAAGTAGAACTTCAGGGTTACCTGGGTCGCGATGCAGAAGTAAAACAATTCGAAACCGGACGTGCGCTTGTTACATTCAGCATGGCCACTAACGAAAGCTACAAGAATAACAAGGGCGAATGGGTTAACAACACTTCGTGGCATAACATTACGCTGTGGCTCAATGGGAAAAAATCGGAAACCGACTTTTTGAAAAAGGGTGCACTAGTGCGTGTCGATGGCAAACTGAGTACCCGTAAGTACACCGATAAGGCTGGTACCGACCGATTCATTACCGAAGTATTGGCTCAAAAGGTGGAACCAATTAAAACCGATGCCTAGCCTTTAAAACGACTGAAATGCGAGGGGGTGCTCATAGTGGGCACCCTCTCGCATTTTTAAAAATCTCGCAACTTTGTTCTACTCCATTTCGCCAATTACCACCACGTAGTTTTTGCCATACTTCTTGGCGCACTTGGGGCAGGTGGTGTACCACATGTACCATTTCCTAATCTTCATTCCTCTTTCTGCAGCTTCCTTTTCAAAATCCTTACACCACTTGCCGGTATTGCTGAAGGGGCCCTCGTATACACGACTGAAGAATTTCCCCGACAATTCTACGTTTTGTGCATTGGGCACATCCTTGTCAACAGCCAGGTAAACATTCATGTTCCAACTCGATGTATGGTCGGAAAGGCACAGATAGTCGGGCATTGTGGCTCCAGCTTCTCGAACCTTTTTGTCGAGTCGCTGCATAACCTTGCCAAACCCAAAGGGCATGTACATTATAGTAAAAACCTTATCCTTTATGAAAGGTTTATTGTACCACTCCATGGATTTATTTTCCCATTGGGCTGGGTCGAAGGGTGGACAGCAAATGGGTTCGTTTGCATTGGGGTTGCTCATGGCTTAAAATTATTAGTTAAAAACAAATTTACAGTATTAGCCAAGGCAAAGCATAAAATTACGGCAAAATATTATTAGCCCACTTATTACTTATACTTTATAATTTAACAAATGAGTCGTTAAAAAAAGATAACTAAATAGAGGATAACGACCTCCAACTTAAAATATTATACGAAGTTCTGTGCTGGTTTTCAGATCCTCCATAAACTAAAGTTTTGTTTTGGGTATTAAATATTTCATCGAACCGGTCTAGCCCCTTAAAAAATGAAGCATTTATTGTTTGTGCAGATTTAATTTCGATGGGTACTATTCTGTCGCCTTTATCAATTACGCAGTCAATCTCATTGGCATTGCTGTCGCGCCAAAAATATAGATTCTGTTTTTCTTTTCTATTAAGTGCGTTTTTTAGCAATTCAGCAATAACGAAATTTTCAAATAGCGCTCCCTTTGCATAATGAGTATTAAGTTGACTTACGCTTTGAATTCCCAGTAATTCGCAAGCTAATCCAGTATCGTAAAAGAAGAGTTTTGGACTTTTAATGATTCTTTTTTTAATGTTGCTCACATAGGGTTGCATGCGGAAAACAACAAAGCTTGCTTCTAAAACAGAAATCCAATTTTTAATAGTATTATTTGAAACGCCTATTGAATTCCCCATTGAAGTGAAATTAATGAGTTGACCCACCGAACTTGCACACAGCTGCATAAACTGCCTGAACTGAAGTAAATTTCCTATATTCAGAGTATTCCTAACATCCCTCTCAATGTAGGTGCTTATATAGTTTGAATACCATTCGTGAGGCTCAATTTTGCGGTCGTATATGGCCGGGTAAAAGCCCCTGAAAATATGGTTCTGGTAGTGTTCTTCTCTGTAATCAGATGCCTCTAATTCTTCATAACTAAAGGGTAATAGAGTAAAAATTGCAACCCTTCCTGCCAAACTCTGAGAAATCCTTTCTAAAAGCAAAAAGTTTTGAGAGCCTGTTAATATATAATTACCCATTTGGCCTGAATTATCGGCAAAGGCTTGTATGTAAGAAAATAGATCGGGGGCATATTGAGCCTCGTCAATTATTAAATTGCCACTATACTGCATAAGGAAACCTCTTGGGTCTTCCAGTGCAAACTGCCTTTTGTCTATTTCTTCGAGATTAACATACTTGTAATCAGGAAAAACGTTTTTTGCAAGGGTAGTTTTTCCAGATTGGCGAGGTCCAGTTATGGCTATTACAGGAAATTTAATGCTGTAATCTTTTACTAACGCTGAAAGTTTTCTTGGTATCATACAATTATTTATGCATATCTGAAATTGTATTTCATTTTTGCATAAATATACAATGAAAAAAGCAAGATTGCAATTTTTCCTCAAAAAAAGATTACCTCAGTTGGCTTAGTATTATTGTAAAAGGTCTAAACTCCATTCACGAATCTTCTTCCAATCCCTAAAGTCGCCCTCAGGAGCCTTTACAATGCGTTTGGCTATAAACCGATCGATTCGCTTCAGCTTAGTGTAGTCCATTTTACCAGCAAAGTAGCCTTCGGCAAAGGGGGTAACCATTCCCCTAAGGGGCTCAAGGTACTTTTTAACCGCTTCGCGGTTCTCGGGGGTATCGTCCTTTAGGGTGAGGCAGGTGATGAAGTAGGCCGTTGGTATCTTTTCCAATTCGACTCTTCGCTTTTCAACGAAGCGCGTCACCTCTGGGGTAACATTTCCCATGCGTATTGCGCTCCCAATAACCACAGCGTTGAAGTTAGTAAGCGAATCAACCTCGCTAATATGCATTAGGGTTACCCAATAGCCCTGCTTTGCAATGGTATGGGCAATGGAGTCGGCCACCTCAATGGTGCTTTCGGCACGAGTTGCAAAGGCAACCAGAACCTTGCCCTTGTTGCTGCTACTATTACCATACTGCTTGTACGCAAAGGGCTTGGAATGCGAATGGCACGAATTGAAAACCAGCAGCGCTGCCAGACAGATAATTTTTAATTTCATCGTAATTTGAATTATTTGCTGCTCTGATTGAATTGCAATGCCACAACCTTGCCCCTGAAGTACTCGTAGTCGCCCTCGGGGAGTTTCCAAGTGGCACGAACGTAAGCCGGAATGGCTAAATTTTGGTATTGAGTGTAGCTATCGACTTCGGCCATCCATGGTACCTTTTTGGCTTTGCCATCGGTTCCCACAAAGTTGCGGTCGTACGAAATAAAGTGGGTCATTTCGCCATTGGCGTTAAAATGGAATACCCCACCTACCGAAATACCATTATGGGTAATGGTTGCCCTTGCCCTTAGCGAATCGATAGGCTCCCACGAAATGTATGGTTGAAGAGCGTACCCTGGAACGAAAAGTGTTTCAGAAAGGATGGTAACCAGCGACGATTCGTCCATTTCTCTTCCCCATGCGTTTTGAAGGTTGAAAAGCCCTAGAATAGGAATGTGCATGTTTCCTTTTCCAGCCTGATACTTATCGCGCCCCACAAACATATTAATTCCCATTTTTGGAGCGTACAGGTAGGCAAACCGTGCCGGTTCCTTAACCGAGTTGAACTGAAGGCACTTAATGGGCATCCAATCCCTTTCGGGCTTCATTTTAAACTCTACATTTTCCCATTCAACCGAGCAATTATAGGTAAGTTCGCGCCCAACATATCCGCATTTGCGGAAGTACTTCTGAACGGGTTCTGGCATAGAAACGATGTCGGTTTCATTAATAATTTTTGGTACTTCAAGGGAATTGACCCCTTTTTCGGTGTCAACCTCCCGCTTGTAGGTGGTTAAAAGCGAGGTGCACGAGCAATTCAGTGCCATAATTGCAGTGGTTGATAACAGTGTAAATTTCATGGTTACTAGTTTTTTAAGTCGCGAATCAATTCATCTATTTGAGGCTGGTTTAGCTTCGACACGCTTTGCGATACCCCCGATACCTTCCTCACAATAAGTTTTTCGAAGAAGTTCATTTTTTCGATACAGAACTCGCCACCCAAAGCTCTTGCACTGAAGGCATGCCGGCGAAGCAACTCGGGGAAAGCTCCCGTAAGTTCGGCCTCGAATTGGGGTTCGTTCATTCCACAAATAAAAAGCGCCACGCGCTTTTGGAGCAGCGCAACCATGTTTTGTTTGCAGAACTTCTTTACCCTTCCCTGAATTTGCCCAGCATGAATGGAGCCACCAACAACTACCTGGTTGTATCCGTTCAAGTCGATGTTAATACTACTTTTTAAGTTGAACAGGTGGGCGCTTTCGCCAAGAGCATCCCTAATTTGCATGGCAACCCTTTCGGTAGTTCCATGTGTCGATGCGTAAATAATAGCTGTTTTCATATTTTTAAGTTTTTGGTTGGAACGCCTATGACACGGATTTAACTGATTAACGCAGATAAATACTTTAATGGTTTGAAGTATCAAAATGTAAATCGGAGAAAAGCAGTTGAATTAGCGTGTTCAGCGTTCTATTAAAACTGATAAACTACCCCGTACTTAACGAATGAGGTGCCAGGCATTTCGAACTCGGTGCGGTTGTAGAAATCGGTATAGGCTCTCGAACCCCTGTAACCTTCGATATAGAAACCCAGTTTAGCACCACTCTTCAGGGTAAAAGGTGTGGATGAAACTCCAAATAGTGCTCCATTGCTGAATGCTTTTGTAGAGTAGTGGGGCAAATTTGCAGAGTTACTATTAATCCCAATTATGTTGAATTGCGCCATGTACCCAACCTTAATTTGAAAAAGCCCTTCGGGATGGTTCTTTTTAAATAATCCGAGGCTGTAGGCAACTGGTACCATAAACTGCGAAACGCTCAGTTTTCGTTCACCTACAAAGCTATTAATTGGGTCGTTGTATGTGAACGTTTGGCTACTGAACATGAAGTCGGTACCCGTTTCAATGGCGTTTCGTTTAACCGGAAGTTGAACCCTTGTTCCAATGTTTACTCCCGTTCTGGTTGCCCCCGAGTAGGCATCGACCTGCGCGTTAGGCACCACCGACATATCGGTATTTTCGGTAACACCACCCTTGTTCAGTCCGGCCTGAATGCGATAGCGCGGTTTCCATGCTGTTTCGTTGGTGGGCGTTTTTGTTGCAGTACACCCCAATACAAGGGTAATTGCAAATAGCAGTGAGGTTTTAATAAATCCTTTCATCGTTTTCAATTTTAATGTTACGATGCAAAGGAAGGAGATAAGGAAGTTTTAAGAGTATCAGTTTGCCGAAACGAGGTATCAATAAAGCAAAAAATGGGTGTCAAATAAAGTAATACCCTCCTATTAATCAATAAATGAATTGCTTATGCTTAGTGCATTTAAAAACAGGGCGCCCAAAAGCGCCCTGTTCAACCAAAAAAACCAAAAACCAGAGAAAAACTACCGCTTAACCTGAACCCTCTTAACAGTTAGGCCAACGGTGGTATGCACCTGAACAATGTATGTTCCCACGCTCAGGGTTGAAATATCTAATTGTGTAGTAAAACCACTAGCGCTGCTTATCAGAACCTGCTGTCCCAGCATATTTAAAACCTTAACATGCTGAATGGGTTGCGATGATTCAATATTTAATGCATGGCTTGCTGGATTTGGATAAACCGATATGGATCCGAGCATATTTTCGTTAATTGAAGTTTCAACTTCGAAATTGGCGTATAAAGTAATGTTGGTTGCTGGAATGGTATAGTTGAAGGTAGGAAGCGTGGAAATTATTCCCAATTCAGTTTCGGTCCAGTTTACAACCCTATACCCGCTGTTGGGTGAAGCAGAAAGTTCAACAACGGTTCCCGCTGCAAAGGTTCCACCTCCCAAAACGCTACCCCACTCAGCCGGATTTGCAATAAGCGTAAGCGTGCTAATGGGTGCAGGTCCAACTTCGAGCGTTACAGGAATGATAACTACCGAGTTTTCGGAGTCGTTGCTGGTTATTCGAATATTAGCATAGTATGTTCCCGATGGGAGCCCCTCGGCATTGTAATGAACGCCCAATTCTTCCTGATTGCTGGCTTCAACTACCGAAGTAATGTTGCTTAGCGACAACCAATCCATTCCGTTGAATGTAAGGTTTGCACGAATGTTCCAGTTACGACTCAGGCCATAATCGCTTAGGCGTTCCCATTCGGTTGCGTTCATACTAATCCAGTTGCCATCGCTTGCAGCAGGGCCAGCATCGATGCCCAGAATGAAGTTTCCGGCGGAATGTGTAGTTTCAACTCCTACCCAAATATCGGTTCCTGTAATAGCAAGAGGCGCTGAAAGGTCGATACGGTTCCAGCTATTATCGGTTGGAACGAATACTTGCTCATGCAGAATTTCACCAGGCGATGTGGTTGTCCCCGCATTCCAAATTATAAGTTTGAATGAGGTTGGAGCGTCCTTTACAAAAACATCGACCGATTGCAGCTCGTAACCTTCGTAAACTGCCGTTAGTTCCGATGGGAAACGGGAGGCACCAAAGAAAGTTCCCCCGCTTGTAAGTCCAATAGCATCTACATTATCGCCATCGTAGTTAAGAGTTGTTCCCTTGTGCTGGGCTTTTGCATTTGGTTGTGCAGTTACCCTAGTAGTAGCCAAACTAATATTGCCCAATTTGGTTTCTTTCCCAACAGGAACACTCTTCACCTTGGGTTCGCCAGTAGTATACAGAACCAATGCATTGTAATTAAGGAAACCTGTTCCCGCGTTGCCAATATTTACTGTTGTTGAGGAGCTGCCACCCCAATCGAGGCTCTGACTTAATTGTAAAGGATTAACCTCAATGGTTGGCGAACCTGGGCTGAGGTCGAGCATAAAGCTAATCCACACGCCTCCGGGTAATTCGGCTGCGCCGATGAATTTATTGCCATCGGGGGTTACATCGTTCACGCTGAAGAAAATCCAGTCGGCTGCATCGAACCAACCCCTGTTTTGCACATAATCGTTAAAGGTTTCCATGCTGCCATCGGGGTGCCTTACAAAAGCACGACGGGTAGGGGGTAGAGGAGGAAAACTTTCGTTAGTGTAGCCAAACACGGTTCCGTCGTCGAGAACTTTAATAGGACTAATGATACCCGAGTTCAATGTATTTTGGAAAAGTGTAATACCCTCGGTTGGCGACCATAAATACCCATCGCTGCCAATTGAACCTGTTACATAGTTACCACTTGCCGATGCGCCAGCTGCTTCGCCGTACTGAGTTTCGTCAATTAAAATCATTTCGTCGTTGTACCAAATTGCTGCTGTTCTAGTCCAGTTGGGCTCTGCCCATCCGTAAATAACACTTCCGTTGGCGCTAATACCATTGGCTCTGGTGTTGGCAGTAAAGTCGGGCGAAAGGGTTACGTAGCCATCCTCTTGGGTCCACTTTATGGCCTTAACACTAAAGTCGGGATACCACTGCATACCAACCACCGTGGTGCCATCGGGTGTAATTCCATATGCTGAGTTGTAGAAAGAACCAAAAAATTCGGGAACCTCTGGGTTCATGCCCAAGAACTGCCACTGCTGCTTCGACCTGTCCCATATTCCGGCGGTACTAACCTCAATCCCATCGAAAGTAAATTCGGTGTCGTATGTTCCAACAGCTAAGCCGGTGTTTGTAATTCCCAAGGCTTCACCTGCAAAGTCAACAGCACCATTAAACATGGCCCATTGGTAGCTAATTTTGCCACCAAACTGGCTTCCCGAAACGTACCTGCCATCGGCAGAAATAGCTGTTGGGAATGTATATTCAGGGTAAATAATCTCTAAGTTAGTTACTTGTGCTTCCCTTACAGTAAGATTTACAACCACTGTAATTGTTGGGTTTTCGGTGTCGTTGCTGGTAATGTTAATGTTTGCGCTGTAGGTTCCCAATTCGAGCCCAGCAGCATCGAACGCAACCGATATGGTGCTGCTCGACTTAGCAGGAATGCTGCCCGAAAGGGGATTGGCAGTAAGCCATCCATCGCCATCAACGAATTCAATGTCAATATCGAAGGTAAGATTCTGGATACCATCGTTACTAATTTTGAAGCTTTTTGTACCTGCGCCCTCAACTCCAACTACCTGATTAATGGAAGGTGTACTAATACTAATTACAGGAGAATCGTCAATTTCTTCGCCTAAAGCAATATCGTCAACTACCCAGTAATGTGCGTACTCGCCTTCGTACCTGAATGCAAAATATATATCCTGTCCGGCATACGCTTGAAGGTTAATGAATTGCTGAACCCAACCCTCGGTAACCGATTCGGGTGTCCAAACCTCCACAAAATCGCCATCGGTGGGATTGCCGCTGTTGGTGCTAACATGAACACTATTCTTGCTATAATATAACGCATCACCCACATAGTTCCAGAAAGTAAGGTAGAAATAACCTTCGGTTGGAATGGTGATTTTTGGAGATACTAACCAACCGTCCTGTGGGGTCCATCCAAAGCCATGGTAAGCCGAATATTGTCCATCTGGTGTATTGTTAAACCAACTTAGTGTCCAGTCATTTTCGTCGCCATCGGTATTGTAAGTCGACCAGCCAATAGGTGGAAAATCTTCCCCTTCGAAATTTTCGGTAAAGGGATACACATTTACATCAACCACATTAAGGGTAACCTGAACCGTAACGGTTGGGTTTGCTGGGTCGTTGGTAGTAATATTTACATTGGCTTGGTATGCTCCAGCGGCCAAACCGTTTGCATCGAAATTGAGGATAACTTCGGTACTCATTTGGCTATCAACGCTTCCGCTAGCAGGAACTACTTCTAACCATCCGCTGGCATCTGCATACTCAATTTCTGTGTCGAATGTAAGCTCTGTTAAACCGAAGTTGGCTAGTTCGAGGGTTTTGGAGCCTGCTCCGTCGAGCCCAAGGTTACTGGTAACCTCCAAACTACTCAACCCTAGTGCTGGTGAATCGTCGACCAACGAAACATCGTCAATGTTCCAAAAGTGCCCATACTGGTCGCCTTCGTACCTGAAAGCAATGTAAATATCCTGTCCTACATACTCCTGAAGGTTCACAAAGAAATGGGTCCAAATCCATCCGTCGTTCGAAACACCTACCCATTTTTCGACGAATTGGCCATCGGCCGGGTTGGGGCTGCCCGTACTAATAAGTACGCTATTCTTTTTGTACGACCACCCATTCCCCAAAAAGCTCCAAAACGAAAGGTAATGAAACCCGTTGGCAGGAACGGTTATCTGGGGTGTAACCAGCCAATTGTCTACCGAACTGGCTTCGGTGGTGTACTCATGGTATGCAGAAGATGACCCGTTTGGGGTATGATTCTGCGTTGCACTCTGCTCCCAGTTTACGGAGTTGTCCAGAAGGTTATAAACCGCCCAGCTCGTAGGGGGAAAAGTTCCTAGCTCAAAATCCTCCACAAAGGGAGACGACTTTGATGCCAAAGGCGCTGGAGTCACCTTTGGTTTAACAACGGCCTTGCTGTTGGTGCGATTAACGTTGCGTTCTTGTGAGGCGAAAACACCCGAGGCGCCAAACACAAATAGAATTAGAGCCAGAGCCGCCAGCCTAATTCGATAAAATGTAGAGGTTTTAAGCATCGATATCGGTTTTAAAATGAGTAATATGGTTATTTATATTTACTTGTTTGGGTCTTTTTTTAACTCGGTATTCTCAAAAGCATCGGGGCCACCAAAATGCTTTAGCAACTTTTTTAAAGCCATGTTCTTGGTTCGGTTCTGCTCAATTAGGCTTTTAACCCTTCGGGTTGTGTTGCTGTTTTCCTTCGAACTTGCTTGTGGCCTTTTCATGGTTGAAAATTTCAAAACAATATTATTGTTGTTTGTAACTTGTTGCAAAGATGTTGATGGCACTTTACAACTACTTAACCCATTTTACTTTGCTACAATACTGCTACAATAAATTGTATTTATCTGTCTGTCTATTTGTTAGTCTCAATTCGAAATTGAAATACGAGTGCTTAATCGATTACGATTCGTTGGTTAGTGGTTCCTGTTTTTGTTGAAACAACAACAATGTAAAGCCCGCGTTGTAGGGTTTCTGTGTTTACTCTAACATTATTGGAGTTCACATTCATTGAGAATACCACACTACCAAGGGCGTCGATTACACGAACTCCTACGATTTCTGAATTGGAATTAACTATAAAATTACCTTTTGCCGGATTGGGATAAACGCTTACAACTGGCATCTGAACGCTGCTAATTGACGTACCGCTTTGTGTTAGTTCAATATTCTGGGTAACGTTGCTGCCCGCTACCACTAGCTCGCCGTTCAAGGTGTTGTAACCGCTCAACGATATACTGTATGTATAGGTACCGTCATCTATCTGGTAAAACGAGTAGCTACCTGCTGCATTAGTAGTGTTACCAAGAGTTACAATGGCATTTTCAAGAGTATTTCCATCGGCATCCTTAATGTTGAAGAGAACTTTGTAGAAATTTTTCGACAAATCCCATTGCAACAAGAAACCTGCAGTGTGGTCGGAATAGAATGTATTACCCTCGATAAAATCTACGTAATCGATTGATGCACCTATAGCCATTACAATATCATTATCCAGCACAACCGAGTTGTTGTATTCAACAATTGAACTAATGCCCTGACCGTAGAGTGCAAAAGCCTTTTCGAATTCGCCATCGCCATCGATTATTACCTGAAACATACCCAAACTATTGGGGCTTTGCATTTCAATTACCTTGTGCCCCTGAAAGTAAAAAGGGGTATAGCTATCGAACCCACCACCAATAAAAATTCTATCGCTCTCGGTAATACTGAGGTTAAAGGCGCGCGAGTCGAACTCACTACCCATGCTCCTTAGCCATTGCAACTCGAAATTGCTATTGAACTTGGCCACGTAGGCATCGTCGTAACCGTAGGTTATGGGCCGCTGACCGTTTATATTGAAATCCGACTCCGACTCGAAATAGCCTGTTGCTATTAAACTTCCTTTGCTATCGAATTTTAGCTGGGCAATATTTTGGTTCGAGGCGCTTCCGTAGGCAGTGGCATTTAAAACTTCGGCATTCGATGCCGAAATTTTTACCAGCGCAATCCAATCGTTGGAACCATCACCCTCAAAAGGAAGAATGATTTCATCTAAATCCATTGGTTTCGAATAGTGAAGCGCTAAATAAACATCATCACTATTGGTAATAAGCGTCCTGGGGAACGACCACCCCGACTCGCCCTCCGAGACAAAGTTGAAGCACCTGCCCCACTGGGTTTCCCCATCCGAATTGAGTTTAGCCATATAGGTAAGCGCGCCCCAACCCTCCTGCGAATATTCAAATT
>JBBIRB010000019.1:14809-47766 GCA_037442025.1 Bacteroidales bacterium
CCATTTCAAAACTCACATTGGTGTAGCCCGTTATGTAAATGTTGTTTCCGGCATCAACTGCTACTCTGCTAGTAATAAGATTGTAATACTCATCGTTGGGGATTATTGGTTTGTACCATACCAAACTACCATCGGTTCCCGAGAACTTTGCTACTACTCCACGAGTAGTCCATTCCATATTTGGCTGGTAAACTAATTCGCCGTTTATATATACAGGCTCATTAGAGGTTGAAAATCCAACAGCAATAATGTTCTTGTCGTTATCAAGTGCCATGTCGAAAAAGTTTTCGTAACCCTCGCCCACCATGGTGGTGTGCCAAATTACATTCCCTTCCAAGTCCATTTTGGTAAGAAGGGCGTTGCTACTGGTGCTTGTGGGAAGGGTAATTCCTTCGAAATCGGCGTTTAAAGTCCAATATCCATTGCAAATAATGGTTTGACCATCGAACAGAATGTTGTTAAATGAACTTGGTTCGTGCCCGTCGATGTGTTTGCTCCAGTTGGCATAGGTGTGTTGCGAGAAGCCAATTTTAAAGCTTAACTGAAGAAGTAAGAAAATGAATAGTACTTTGCTTTTCATCATAATAAGATTTAATTTTAAAAGGTATGATGGAACCCACATGTAACTGATTTATTACTATCGTGTATGTGTTTGTAAAAACATGTGGGTTTCATATTGGGAACATTCAGGTTTAACTTGACCTTGAATATGTTCCACAATCTTAGTTATCGATGGCTGGAAATGGAAAAATTGGGCATGCACTTGAATGCAACAAACGGGCAGATTGAATTTCACAAAACTGCTACAGGCTGATGTAATAAACTGTTTTTATGACGCTTAAAGTCCCGACAGGAATTCAATTAATCCGGTTTCGGAATTGGTAAGGTTGAGCTTTTTGCGAAGCCGGGTTCGGGCTACTTCAATGCTTCGGGGCGTTTGCCCAGTAATCGACGATATTTCTTTGGTAGACATGTTCAGCCGCAGGAATGCGCATAGCCTCCGTTCGTTGGGGGTAAGTTCGGGATTTATTCCATTGAGCTGCGCATAGAATTGGTTATGAACCTGATGAAATCGGGTTTCGAACTCGTCCCAAATGGTTTCCTCCTGTGTTCTCTCTAAATCCCTTATAATTTCTCTAATCAGCTCCTGATTCTCCTTTTTAAAGCCGTGGCTGTTGTTTATTAAACGTTCTGCAATGCTATTAATCAGCTCGTTTTTTCGAATTTGATAAATAACGTTAGTGGTGAGCTCCTTGTTCTTTACTTCCAACTCCTTGGTCAACGCTTCACGTTCCAATTCGGCATTCTTACTGGCAAGTTCAATGTTCTTATTTTTAAGAAGCAACCTGCGGTTGCGGCTTTGCGATACTGCATACAGTAGCCCAAAAATTACAACTATAAGAGCTAATACAAGCCCAATGTAGAAATAACGCAGCTGCTGCTTTTTGTGCTCAATTTCGCGAATCTTCTCCCTTTCGTTGAACTGCGAGGTAAGTTCGAGCACACTAAGCTCCTTAAGCGTTTTTTCCTTATTCAGCTGGTCGGTATAGCCCTTGAGTAAAATATGATAGTGAAGAGCCGAATCGTACCTGTTTTGCCTGGAATACAGCTCATAAAGTTTTTCGCTTAAACTCGAAAGCAACGGAGTGCTTCCAACAGAAGTTGCCAAACTTTTCCCTCGCCAGAAATGCTGCGATGCGCTGTCGTTCTTACCAATTCCCATGTAAAAAATTCCCATCATGCGGTGCGACATGGCTACACCCTGCCTATCGCCATCGGCCAGCCGTATGCGAAGGGCCTGCTGCATAGCGTTCAACGCTTCGGAATGGTTACCCATTTTCATATAGGTGCTCCCCAAATTATTGAATAGCATGGCTAGGTTACTGCTCGAGTTGGGTATTTTTCGAGCTAAGCCAATTCCCCTTTGGTAGTATTCAATTGCCTCGTTAAAACTACCTTCGTTTTCGAATACAATGCCCAGGTTATTGTATAGGGTTACCAGCTGGTAGGGCGGAAGCGAATCGTTCCTGTTGGCCGAAATTCTATTATAAACCTCAAGTGCATCGAAAAAATTCTTTTTTGCTTCTTTCAAATTTATTAGCTGCAACTGAATGGCTCCAATGTTGGTGAGCACATTGGCTTCGCCCTCCACATTCTGAATTTCGCGGTATAACGATAAACTTCTGTAAAAGTTTTTAACCGATAGCTCCAGTAGCCCCTGCTGAAAGCAAATTGTACCAATATTCATTAGGGCTTGGGTTTCGAGACTCCGCTTCTTTATTGTTTCGGCAATGGCAAGCGCTTTCTGCCCATACTGCAACGAAAGGGTTAAATTGGTTCGGGAATGCTCTTTCGAAAGCAAAATTAGGGTATTTACACGAACCGAATCGCTTTTGGTTACATCGAGTACAAAGTTAAGGGAATCAATCTTTGGGCTATTCTGAGCAATCGAAATGCAAAAAGAGATGAGAAAGACGATAAAAAATGGAATGAATCTCTTTGCAAACATTTTGCTCTAGTTTTTCAATTTTCAACAAATATATTGAAAAATCAGTAGTAGCCCATTTTCAATACTATTAATGATCAAAACTTATTGTAATGAAGATTAATGGTTGCTTTCAGCTTTTGAAGTTATGTACTCGCTGGGTGTACACCCCACCATTTTTTTAAAAACGCGGTTGAAAGTGGCTTTGGAGTTGAACCCGCAATCGTAGGCTAATCCCATTAGCGTTAAATTGCTGTTTTTGGCATTGTTGCACATTGTTTTGAAATCCTCAACCCGATGGTGGTTTACAAAATCGAAAAAAGTCATATTCAGCCTACCGTTTAGCATAGCCGAAAGGTACTCAGGATTAACCCTTAGTCCTTCGCTCAGAACGGCCAGGGTAAGGTCTGGGTTTCGATGCGGTTTTTCGGCTTTCATATGCTCCAGCAAATTGCGAATAAACTGCTCGTCCTCGGTTTTCAACTCCGTGTGGCCTAGAACGCTCTCGAGAGCGTTTTTCATGCTAAACTTTTGGGGCACCGAAACGAAAACATCCCCCTGTTTAAGCCCGTAAATACCTAAAATGAGTATGTACACCGAAATTATGCTGTATCCTAGCACTTGCAAACTGTCGTAATCCATAAACCCAATGGCTGCTTCGATTGAGTACAAACCGCTAATTACTATTGAGCTGATTAGCGACAGGATTAGTACAAATTTCAGCCACCCCAAATTAATTGTATCGGTATGCGAGAAGTAGGTCTTCAGCATTTCACGGTAGCGCGATATGAGTAGCAACCCCCAAGCCGCATAGCCAACATTCGAAATGGCAATCATGCCCACTACCAGCGGAAATACAAAATCGGTTCTATGCGCCATGCCGCTCTCGAAGGTTAATTTTACCTCGTTGGGCTGTAAATAGAACCGGAAAGTGAAAAGAATTGTAACAAACACAAAGGGAACGGCTAACAGAAGGTGGCTCCAATTCAGCTTAAAGTGCTGCTTGGTAAGCGACCTAACGTAGAGCCAAAGCAGCGGACCAATAAGCAGAATTACCGGAATAGACGAGTTAATTAGCCACGGGTAGGGCAAACCTTTGGTACGGTTATAAATTTCGAGGTAGGCAAACAGAATGGTTAGGGCAGTTACAAAAAAGTACGCCGACAAAATGGTGTCGGATATAGTTCGCCCCTTCTTTGTGAAAAGCAAAAAAGCTAAAAGCAGTGCTTGAAACGAGGCAATAATAAGGATAATTAACATGGTGATTGTTTATAGTTCCTTCACAAATTTAAGGTGGCTATTGGAGTAGCCCAAACTTTTGTAAAACGCCTGCGCATCGGTTCGGTGCAGGCGGGTTGTTAGCTCTATTTCCTCGAGGTTAAGCGTGCGGGCAAGCCCCTCGGCAGCAATCATAAGCTGCTTACCCACACCTTTGCCACGGAATTCTTGGTCGATTATCAGCTCTTGCAGTTCGCCAGTTCGGTGTTCGTGGTGAAGAATTCGCTGCACATGCAGACTAATAAAACCAACCGGTTTTTGGTTGTATATGGCCACCAGGTAGTGAACTAGCGGATCGCTAAGGTTTTGCGTGTAGTTGCGTTCGAACGCTTCGCGATTATGCTGCGAACCCTTTAGCTGGTTTAGCAGCTCGTAAACCGATTCCAAATCGGCTACGCTTGCAGGGCGAACAATTACTTCCATGGGTTTAGTTACTTTTTGGTTCTGCGGAAAACAAGCTTCTGGTCGGGTGTCATTTTTTCAGTGGCATACTGAACTATAAGGCGGGGGGCAGTTTCCTTCCACTTCATCAGGAAGGCCTCGGTAGCCTCGGGTTGCTTTTTCCATGCTTCACGTAAAAACCAGCCAACTCCCTGATGTACAACCCGCTCCTCGTCGGCCATGAGGGGTTCAATAATTTTAAAGAAGGGTGCAAATTGCACGGCTCGTTTCATGGGCTTTATCAGCGTAACGGGTACAGCCCTGCGCTTGAATCGAAAAGGCGATTGGCACCATGCCTCAAAGTACCCAATGGGCACAATGCCCATATCGATAAAAAGCCAAAGCACCTCACCGCAAAGCCCGTCGCAATGGGCCCAGTTTTGAATACCCTCGTCGAACCAAAGTTCAATGCGCTTTAGCGCATGGGGAGTGAACTGCTTTTTTAGCTTTTTGGCCAAAAGAATGCAAAAGCTTGTTTCCTCGTACATTCCGGTTTTAATAAGGTTTGGCGCCGCTTGCAACAGGGTTTCGAGGTCTATTTTGTCAATTTTAATTAAATGCTCAACCTTCTGTTCCAACAGTTCCTGTGTAAGCCCGTAGGGATTGTAAGCCTCCTTAAAGTATCGGGCGTATTTCTGTTTAATTGCTTCGTTCTCGTGCTCAATGCAAAAGTTACGAATGCTCTGTTCAAGTTGCTTGGGGTTCATGGGGTTTGGTTATTCAACAAATCTATACTTTTTATAAATACCGAATTGCATTAAGTATTTTTTTTAATTCCCCTGAAAAGAATATTTTAGCTGAAACTAAAAATAGCTCGCTATGTTTCGAAAACTTGTACTTCCTATAATTCTTGTTGCCATGGTTGCACCCATCGAAGGCTGTTCGCAAAACAGCAACATTCAACTTCCCGAACCAAAAAAAACAGGCGGAATGCCGCTTATGGAGGCTCTGTCGAAACGACAATCGGCGAGGGCCTACTCAGCAAAGGAACTCGATTTACAAACCCTATCCAATATGCTCTGGGCTGCTTTTGGCGTTACTCGCGACGATGGCCGCCGAACTGCGCCCAGCGCAGTTAATTGGCAGGAGGTTGATATTTATGTTTGTTTGCCAAAGGCTGTTTACATTTATAACGCCAAGGAAAATAGGCTCGATTTTTATATGCATGGCGATTTGCGCGGGGCAACTGGTCCACAACCCTTTGTTAAGGATGCACCTGTTAATCTGGTTTTTGTGGCCGACTACACCCGAATGGGCGATCGTGCCGAGGATGTAAAGAAATGGTATGCCGCAGCCGACGTAGGTTTCATTTCGCAAAATGTATATCTGTTCTGTGCTTCCGAAGGATTGGCCACCGTTGTACGAGGTAGGGTTGAAAAAGAGGAATTAAAAAAGAAAATGAATCTCCGACCCGATCAGCATGTTGTTTTTGCCCAAACCGTTGGTTATCCTGCAGAGTAAATTATATCCAACCCCTAAGCCAGTAATAAGCTAAGGCTGAGTACTCCCGTGCGCAATTGAGCAAATAGTTCATTTGGGTCCAAACCTCGTAACGCATCCCAATGCTCTGGCCCGCTTTCGGTGTAACAAATCGTTGCTTACCCCCTAGATCCACATCGTTATACAGCAATTCTCCATCGAGCGGGATTTCGAATGCGGGTATAGCAACCAGCGAACCGAAGCCCTCCTTTTTTAGCGAAAGCAGGCACCGTCGCATGTGTGTGGGCGATGTCACAACCATTAAGCATGAACTTTTTAGGATTCCCCCATTAAATTGTGCCAGTTCTATAACCTGCCCCCGGGTGTTTTTCCCCTGTCCGTGTAAAAATATTTTTTGCGAACCGACTCCCCTCAAGGTTAACTCGTTTGCCATTTGAACAATGGTACTATTGCGCTTTGCCGTATCGCCTACCATGCAAATATGGACGGCACAATGGGGGTGCATTTTATGCATTTGCGCAGCGTAATAAAGCCTTACCAAACTCTCACCGCTTGGGATGCCCGATGCCCCAAAAACAACAATCGCCTCGGTGCTGCAGGTGTCGCTCGCAATGCCTGTTCCCAAACTATGGTGCATGAAAAAGGGGCGAGTAGTTAGCGAAAGTAAAAGAAAAATAATGAACAGAGCCCCAGAAGTAACTAGAGTAAAAATGGCCAACTTTCTAAGCCAACTAAAAATGTATCGCACTGGTTTTCTCATATAGTTTAGGGTTAAAATGGTAGGTTGCTTAAGTCGACATTACCCCCCGAAATTATAATACCAACCCGTTTGCCATTAAATTGCTTCCGGTTGGCCATAACTGCCGCAACGGGAACCGCCGATGAGGGCTCAATAATAACTTTCATTCGCTCCCAAACCAACCGCATGGCATCGATTACTTGCTCCTCGGTAACGGTTAATATGCCGTTGGCTTTTTTCGAAATAATTTCGAAGGTAATGGGAGCCAAGGAGGTTCGCAAGCCGTCGGCTAGGGTATTCGGATTAATTGACGGGTGAATAACCCCATCGCGAAGCGAACGAAAAGCATCGTCGGCATTGGCTGGCTCGGCGCCCCAAGCTTCAATTTTTGGGTTAAAACCCTTTGCGTACGTTAGCGTTCCGCTAAAAAGGCCTCCACCACCAACGGGTGCTAAAATGGCATGCAGGTTGGGTACCTCCTGAAGCAATTCCATCGATGCGGTGCCCTGTCCGCAAATTACATCGAAATTGGCGTAGGGGTGAATAAATGTTGCTCCAGTTTCTTCCTGAACTTGAGCAAGTGTAGCTTCGCGGTCGGCCTGGGTGGGTTTGCAGGTTGTAATTATTGCACCGTAGCCCTCAACCGCTTTGCGCTTTATTGATGGAGCGTTTTCGGGCATTACAATGTACGATGGTATTCCGCGCAATGCAGCAGCATGAGTTAACGCTGCAGCATGGTTGCCCGAACTGTGTGTGCAAACCCCCTTTGCTGCATCTTTGCTGCTTAATGAAAAAACCGCATTGGATGCTCCCCTGAATTTAAAGGCTCCAACCTTCTGGAAATTTTCGCATTTTAAAAAAACACTGCACCCCAGAATAGAATTGATGGCTGTTGATGTTAGTACTGGTGTTCGATGAATGATTTTTACAATAAGGGCATGGGCCCTTTCAATGTCGCCCATCGAGGGAAGTAGTTCGCTATGAGGTGCTGTACTCATGGTTTATTGCAGAATTTATTTTGTTAAGAATTTTATATTCTGCAAACTTATCTAAAATTCGTTTTCGAACCTCGTACTCACTGGCCGTAAGTATGAACGCCTCGGTAAAATCGCAGAACTCCATGAACCGAATGGCTTCCATTTCGTTAAGCCCAGTGAGCTGTATTACCACAATTGCAGAGAATTTTCGGTAAATAATATCCCACTTTCGCTCCTCACGGCTTTTCTCTTCAATTTTTTCGCGTTGAATGGCAAACCAATCCTTACCAAAAATAACACCACTGGTCTGTTGGGGTAGATTTTTCAGCTCGAGCTGGGTAATGGTTTTACGAAAATATTCCTCAAGGCGCTCCTGTACTAACTCCTGATCCGATTTGGGAAGTTCCATTTTTGCGGCTTCGAGCAAAAACCTTTCGTACGAGCCAAATCGGGTAATTCGAACCTCCTTAATCTGATAAATTCTCGATGTTAAATGGATTGGATAGTAAAGCGAATCGGGCGAGAACTGCCCCCACGAAGGAACTCTCATGTCGTAGTAACCAATTGCTGAAATTCTTAAAGTATCGTTTACCCCTAGCGGAATGCGAAAATACCCCAGCGGATCGGAAATGGCACCATACTTCGATGTGCTATTTATAACATGTGCAAGCCCTACGGGGCTCTGAGTTGTTGCATCTAAAAGTTGAAAAGTAATGTATGCCACCGTATCCCTCCTTGCCATGGCCTGAAAGGAAACTAAAACCATCACTATGGCAACTATGCCCGTTTGTATTCGCAATTTATTTTTCTGTATGTTAAGAACCCAAAGGTATGAAGTAAGTCGAATAATCAATGCTTTACAATTGATTGCTTAACGTTTTTTAATGGAATTGATCCATAAAATGCAAGGTGCAAAGCACCAAAAATGTGCCATGCACCTTGCATTAACTAACTTAAGGATTTAACCCTCAACCCACTTGGTAACTTGCTCCAGAGTTGGATTGGGTAAACCCAGCTTATTCTTTTTATTAAAGCCGCAAAGGTCGTTGAATAGTTTGCTTGCCTTCACGCTTTTAAGCGAAGCAAGGGTAACATGCCCCATTTTTTCAATTACCGGAAGCCACTCTTCGGGAACTCCAGCGGCCTTAAACACCTCGGGCGAATCCTTACGTGTTTTGGGCTCGGGTTTCATTTGGGGGAAGAATAGCACATCCTGTATCGATGGTTGGTTGGTCATAAACATGGTAAGCCTGTCGATACCAATTCCCATGCCCGAGCAGGTGGGCATTCCGTATTCGAGCGCGCGCACAAAATCGAGGTCGATAAACATGGCCTCGTCGTCGCCTTTTTCGCTTAGCCTCATTTGTTCCTGAAAGCGTTCCAGCTGGTCGATGGGGTCGTTTAGCTCGCTATATGCGTTGCACAGCTCCTTGCCGTTCACCATCAGCTCAAAACGCTCGGTAAGTTCGGGGTTGCTGCGGTGGCGCTTGCAAAGGGGCGACATTTCAATGGGGTAGTCCATAATAAACGTTGGCTGCACAAAATGGTGCTCGCACCTTTCGCCAAATATTGCATCAATCAGTTTCCCTTTGCCCATGGTATCGTCTACCTCAATGGCTAGGTCTTTACATATTTTGCGAAGCTCGTCCTCCGTTTTTCCAGCTATATCGTAACCTGTATGCTCCTTTATGGCGTCGGCCATGGTAATGCGGCGGAAAGGACGTTTGAAATCGATCTCCCTGTCGCCCACCATAACCTTTGTGTTTCCGTGTAGTGCAATAGCCACGCGTTCAATCATCTCCTCGGTAAACTCCATCATCCAGAAGTAATCCTTGTAGGCCACATAAATTTCCATTACGGTAAACTCGGGGTTATGGGTTCGGTCCATGCCCTCGTTACGAAAATCCTTGGCAAACTCGTAAACGCCATCGAAGCCTCCAACTATAAGCCTTTTAAGGTAAAGCTCGTTGGCAATACGCAGGTATAGCGGAATATCGAGGGCATTGTGATGGGTAATAAACGGGCGAGCAGCGGCACCACCGGGTATTGGTTGCAGAATGGGCGTTTCCACCTCGAGGTAGCCCTTGGAGTTGAAAAACTCGCGCATGGTATTTATTATCCGGTTTCGCTTTATAAAAACGTCGCGAACATGGGGGTTTACAACCAAATCGACGTACCGTTGGCGGTATCGCATTTCGGGGTCGGTTACTGCATCGAATAGCAGGCCATCCTTCTCCTTAACAATGGGGAGCGGACGAATTGATTTTGCTAAAACTTTAAGTTCCAATGCATGCACCGACTCCTCGCCCATTTGGGTGCGGAATACAAAGCCTTTAATACCTACAATGTCGCCAATGTCGAGCAATTTTTTGAATACGGTGTTGTATAGGGTTTTATCCTCATCCGGACAAATATCGTCGCGTTTAATATAAACCTGAATTCGGCCTTTTTCATCCTGTATTTCAAAAAACGAAGCATTTCCCATAATTCGGCGGCTCATTATGCGCCCGGCAATACAAACCTCGGCTTTCTGATCGCACATGGTTTCGAAATTAGCCAGTATATCGCCCGAAAAGTGGCTAACCGGGTACATTTCGGCGGGGTAAGGGTCGATACCCAATTTACGAAGTTCGGCTAATGAAGCCCTTCGGAGCTGTTCCTGTTCGCTTAATTCAAACATATTAGTTAAAAATTTTGAGCAGCAAAGATAGTAAATTACTATGGTATTGGCTCTTTCGGCTTTTCCATTTTATTATATATGGTATTACTAAAATAAAAACCATTTTTTTTCGCTTATTTTGTAGTCTGTTTCAATTCTAAAAATGTCATCAGATTCAAATAGTAGGGAACGCAAACCCAACTGGCTCAAAATAAAACTCCCAACAGGCGAGGGCTATACAAGAGTAAACCGTGTTGTTAAGAAGCATGGCCTTCATACCATTTGCTCCAGCGGAATGTGCCCCAATATTGCCGAATGCTGGGGGAATGGCACAGCCACGTTTATGATTCTGGGCGATGTTTGCACCCGATCGTGCCGTTTCTGCGCCACTTCAACCGGAAAACCGCTACCCCCCGATGCCAGAGAACCCGAACGGGTTGCCCAGTCGGTTAACCTTATGGGGCTAAAGCATTGCGTTATTACATCGGTAACCCGCGACGACCTGCACGACGGTGGCGCCCAGCACTGGGCCAATACCATTGCCGAGGTTCGCCTTCAGAACCCAAACACAAAGATTGAAGTTCTCATCCCCGATTTCGATGGCAATTCAAATTTAATTGACATAGTTTTACAATCGAACCCACACATAGTAGCACATAACCTCGAAACTGTTGAAAGGTTAACGCCCACCGTGCGCTCGCGCGCCAAGTACAGGCTTAGTCTTAGTGTAGTTGACCATATAGCCAGCAAAGGATTTATTGCCAAATCGGGCATTATGCTTGGGCTTGGCGAAACCAAGGAGGAAGTGCTGCAAACCATGGACGACCTGCTCTCAGTTGGCTGTAAAGCCATTACAATTGGGCAGTATCTGCAACCCCGCAACGAAAACCTACCGGTTAACGGTTACATTACCCCCGAACAATTCGAGGAGTACAGGGTTATTGCATTGCAAAAGGGATTCACTTTCGCCGAAAGTGGTCCGTTGGTTCGCTCGTCGTACCATGCCGAGGAGGCCGTTAAAAAGAATGGCAGCTCCTCATCGCGCTTGCAAGAAAAAAACAACATCATAAATGCAAACCATAACTTACCAAAATCTTGGACAAGTTGAGTACAAAAGGGGTTGGGACTATCAGGAGGAGCTATTTCAGAAGGTTCTAGCTGCTCGTTCGGGGGATGAAAATCCCTCGGGAAAAGGTTTTCTCCTTTTCTGTGAGCACCCTCACGTGTACACGCTTGGCAAGAGCGGAGCAAGCAACAATTTGCTCATCAGCGACGCTTTTTTAAAGCAAATCGACGCAACTTTCTTCCAAACCAACCGCGGAGGCGACATTACTTATCATGGGCCGGGGCAAATTGTTGCGTACCCCATTTTCGACCTCGAAGCATTTGGCATTAGCCTCAAGGAATACATTCACCTGCTCGAGGAAACCATAATTGCTACGCTAAAGCACTACGGCATTACTGCAACCCGTCTCGATGGGGCTACGGGTGTATGGCTCGATGTGGGCGTTCAGGGTAAGGAGCGAAAAATTTGCGCCATTGGGGTTCGTGCCAGCCGTTACGTAACCATGCACGGGCTTGCCTTTAACGTAAACACGAATCTCGACTACTTCAGCTACATTAACCCCTGCGGGTTTGTTGATAAGGGCGTAACTTCCATGCAAAAAGAGTTGGGTCGGCCCATCGACTTTGCCGAGGTTCAGGATGTTCTCCTAAACTCGTTTATTTCCCTTTTTGGGTTAAGCATAACCAAGTCAATACCTACCCTCTAAAACCCGAATCGACATGTATAAAAAGTGGATCTATCAGGATGAGGGTAACCCTGAAACCATTAATTTACTAATGAGCGAACTGGGAATCGACAGGGTTCTTGCTTCTCTTTTGGTGCAAAGGGGAATAAAAACCTTCGAAGAAGCTCGTAGCTTTTTCCGCCCATCGCTCGATATGCTTCACGACCCTTTCCTAATGGCGGACATGGATAAGGCTGTGGAACGAATTGAGCGGGCCATTTCAAATGGCGAACATATACTTATTTATGGCGACTACGATGTGGATGGAACCACTGCCGTTTCGCTCGTTTACTCATTCCTTCGCAAGCGCTACCCAAATGTAGGCTACTACATCCCCGACCGCTACGACGAAGGCTATGGCATATCGTACAAAGGAATAGAATACGCTTTTTCAAATGGGTTCACTCTGGTTATTGCCCTCGACTGTGGCATTAAGGCCATTGAGAAGGTAAACTTCGCCAAGCAGCGCAAAATCGACTTTATAATTTGCGACCACCATCTGCCCGAAGATACTATTCCCTCTGCGGTTGCAGTTCTCGACCCCAAACGCCCCGACTGCAACTACCCTTTCAAGGAACTTTCGGGTTGCGGCGTGGGATTTAAACTTGTCCAGGGTTACTGCAAAAAACACGGTATCCCGCTCGAAGAAATATACACTTACCTCGATCTGGTTGCCGTTAGCATTGCATCGGATATTGTTCTGGTAATCGACGAGAACAGGGTTCTAACCCATTTCGGGCTAAAAAAGCTTAACGAAAACCCATCGCGCGGGTTAAAAACCATCATTAAGTTTGCAGGAATCGAAAAGAGCCTGCTGGCTATCGACGATATCGTTTTCCGTATTGGCCCTCGCATAAACGCCGCAGGGCGCATGGAGCAAGGAAAATCGGCAGTGGATTTGCTCTGCGCCGAGGACGATGCCACTGCATACGAAATGGCCTCCATTGTGAATTCGTGCAACAACGACCGCAAGAATGTTGATAGGAATATTACCCACGAAGCTTTGAGACTTATTGCCTCCGAACCCAAAATGCAGAACCGAAAAACCACTGTTCTCTATAATCCATCGTGGCATAAAGGCGTTGTTGGCATTGTAGCCTCGCGACTAATTGAAACATACTACAGGCCAACGGTAATCCTCACCGAATCGAACGGATTTGCAACTGGTTCGGCCCGCTCCGTACCGGGGTTCGACCTATACCAGGCCGTTGAGTCGTGCGCCGACTTACTTGAAAACTTTGGGGGGCACATGTACGCTGCGGGCTTAACCATGAAACCCGAAAATGTTCCCACTTTTATCGAACGTTTCGAAGATATCGTTTCGAGGCAAATCGATCCCGAATTGCTCATACCATCAATTACCATCGATGCCCAAATCGATTTTGCTGATATTAACGATAAGTTTTTCCGAATTCTTCAGCAGTTCCAGCCTTTTGGCCCTGGGAATATGGCACCTGTTTTTGCTTCGCATAATGTTTTCGATACGGGCGAAAGCCGGTTGGTGGGTCCCGATAAGGAGCATATTAAAATCTCTCTTATTCAAGAACGTGTCTCCAAGCCCCTCGATGGCATTGCTTTCCAAATGGCCGAGCACTACAGTTTTATTCGTAAAGGCAACCCGTTTAGCGTTTGCTACAGCATAGGTGAAAATACTTTTCGAGGTACAACTTCAATCCAACTTAGAATAAGGGATATTCAGCACTCTGAGTCGATATACGACAGTTACGGTTTTCATTCCGATAGCAATACCGCTCGAAATCCTCAGTAACCTTATTTGGTTACTGTTTTTAAAAACCAATTTTTAAAAAAAGGGTGCTGTTTGAATCAAACTGATAACTAACCGATTAGCATACTATAAAAAACTTGATTGAACTGATTGTGCGGGTTCTATCTCTTAAATATTGTACGAGCCATTTACCCCTTTTGGGGGAGTAAGAAAGTGTTTGCTATAACTTAGCGATAATCGATTCAAGCACCATAGGGTAGTGCTCGTACTCCAGTTCATGAACCCTCTCGGCAAGGGTTTCGGGTTTGTCGCATTCTATTACTGGGCATCTCGCCTGAAATATCACAGAGCCCTCATCGTAATTCGTATCTACATAGTGTATTGTTATGCCGCTCTCCTTTTCGTTTGCTTGCAATACGGCTTCGTGAACCCTTATCCCATACATTCCTTTACCTCCAAATTTTGGTAGCAACGCTGGGTGAATATTCACTATTCGCCCCCTGAAATGCTCAACAACCACCTTGGGAACCAGTTTCAAATAGCCGGCAAGTACAATAAAATCGACATCCTGTTGCTTCAGAAAATCAAAAAGCCTTTCCCCTCTTACGGTTTCAGCATCTAATACGTGCCATTTCACATTAAGCCGCCTAGCTCTCTCCAAAACGAATGCCTTGGGATTTTCGGTAACTATAATTACTGTTTTAACCATTTTTTTCTCCGAAAAGTGTCGAATAATGTTTTCGGCATTGCTTCCCGACCCCGAAGCGAAAATAGCCATTGTGTTGATTTTCATTTCATTAATTTTTTATCTTGAGTTCATTGAGTAAAAAATATGTTTCAGGGCATCAAAATTAGAAACAAAAAATTTACTTTTGCCCAGAAAAATTTTATTAAACTATCGTATGATGGATTAGTATGTTTTTCTTTTTAAAATAAACCTAATTATTAATTAAAACAAAAAAGTTATGTCGGATATTGCAACCAGAGTTAAGTCCATTATCGTGGATAAACTAGGAGTTGACGAAAATGAAGTAACTCCAGAAGCTAGCTTTACCAACGATTTAGGAGCCGATTCGCTCGATACCGTTGAGCTCATTATGGAGTTTGAAAAGGAATTCAACCTATCAATTCCCGACGAAGAAGCTGAAAAGATTAGCACCGTAGGCGACGCTATCAGCTACATCGAAAACCACTCTAAGTAATCAATTACGCCAAACCAGGCAAAACCGATTTTAAACAAAACTCAACATTATGACGCTTAAACGTGCTGTTGTTACGGGTCTTGGAACCATTAATCCCATTGGGAATAACATTCAGGAGTATTGGAACAACCTTGAGAAAGGTGTTAGCGGCTGCGAACTTATTACCAGCTTCGACACCAGCAAGTTTAAAACGAAGTTTGCCTGTCAGGTAAAAAACTACGATTCCCAGCAGCATTTCGATCGTAAAGAGGTACGAAAATACGACCTCTACTGCCAGTATGCATTGGTTTCCGCTCACGAAGCTATGCTCGATGCAGGCCTCGATGTAGAAAAACTCAACCTCGATCTGGCGGGTGTTATCTGGGCATCAGGAATTGGTGGAATTCACACATTTATGGAGGAAACTAGAGGCTATTTCGCGGGTGATGGGACTCCGCGATTTAGCCCTTTCTTCATTCCAAAAATGATTGCCGACATTGCTTCGGGTCACATTAGTATTCGCTACGGTTTTAGAGGACCCAACTACTCTACTGTGTCGGCTTGTGCATCATCAACTCACGCCCTAATTGATGCTCTTAACCTAATCCGTTTGGGTAAAGCAACAGTTATGATTACTGGCGGTTCTGAGGCTGCCATTAACGAAATTGGTGTTGGTGGGTTTAATGCTATGCAAGCGCTTTCTGTTAACACTGATGAATACAAATCCGCATCCCGTCCCTTCGACGCTACTCGCGACGGTTTTGTAATGGGAGAAGGTGGCGGAGCCCTCATTATTGAGGAACTTGAACATGCCAAAGCCCGTGGTGCAAAAATTTATGCCGAGTTGGCTGGCGGGGGCATGACTGCCGATGCCCATCACTTTACAGCCCCCCACCCCGACGGTCTTGGAGCAATAAATGTAATGAAGAGCGCTATTGAAGATGCCAATCTTCGGGTTGAAGATGTTGAATACGTTAATGTTCATGGCACCTCAACGCCACTTGGCGACATTGCCGAAAGCAAGGCGCTTGTTAAACTATTTGGTGAGCATGCCTACAAGTTAAATATAAGCGCGACCAAATCAATGACCGGCCACCTACTTGGTGCTGCTGGAGCAGTTGAAGCTATTGCGGCACTCATGGCCATTGAAAGGGGTATTATCCCCCCAACCATTAACCACAAAGTGGCCGACCCCGAAATTGATTCCAAATTGAACCTTACCCTAAACCAAGCACAAAAACGCAACGTTAGGGTGGCTCTAAGCAATACTTTCGGATTCGGTGGGCACAACTCCTCAGTGGTTTTTGTTAAGTACCAGGGATAACAACAGGTGGTTAACTTGTTCCTAAGGCCAATTAAACGCTTAAGGGTTAGCCCTGAGGACAAGATTTTTTTCCAAAACATTCGATATACATTTGGTATACGGCCTCGAAATCTCGAGTTGTACCGCATTGCCCTAACACATAAATCGGCTTCGACAGTCATTGCCCGGGGCAAAAAGGTAAACAACGAGCGCCTCGAGTACTTGGGCGATGCCGTACTCGATGCCATAGTTGCCGATTACCTGTTCAACACGTTTCCCAACCAAACCGAAGGTTTCCTTACAAAAATTCGCTCGCGAATTGTGAGCCGACAAGGACTAAATGCCATAGCCCTGGCAATTGGCGTTAACAAATTAATGCTTTGCCACACCAATAACACGCTAGCTCAAAAGCATATTTACGGCGATGCCCTTGAAGCATTAGTTGGTGCCATATACCTCGATCTGGGCTTCAAAGAGGCCAGCGATTGGGTAAAAAAACAGCTGTTCAACAAGCACATCGACCTGAATGAAGTGCTGGCAACCGAAACCGACTACAAGAGTCGGATGATTGAATGGGGTCAGAAACACAAATCGACTATCCTTTTCGAATGCATCGAGATTGGGCAAAACTGCGAAAAGTTACCCCTCTTTGAGGCAAAACTTTCAATAAACGGGAAACTTATGGGTACTGGCCTAGGCCACTCCAAAAAGGAAGCAGAACAAAATGCCTCGTTGGTTGCCATTGAGCGCTCCGACATAAATTTTAACCCAAACATAGCCGAAGAGGAATAACTAATGGCCGAAAAGAAAAAAGTTTTCAAACTGGAAACTAATCAGGGTAGTTACGCTCTGGTTGCCATTTCGTCGGCCGAAAGTTTACATAAAATAGGTTGGCATATTAACCAGATATTGGGTATCAATCTCTCCAATGTTTCTCCTATACAGCTAATTGTAAACAATATATCAATTGAGTTTCCTGTACTAAAGGACGATGGCAGCCTGCCCGAGACTGTTTTTACATTAGTGAAGAGCAAACAGGAAAAGGGGGTACTTATAAAGACACTTCCAAATATCGACTACTTCCTAAAAATTTATGGAACAATAACCGAAAAAAGCATATCGGAATACCTGAAAGAACTGAAAAGTTTAACAGCAATCAATGCCGCTGTAAAAGTCGATCATTTAACCGTAAAGCATTTTAGGGTTTTTGATGAGGTATAAAAAAAACAGGCAGGAACCACCCTGCCTGTTCAAACCCTAAAACTTTAACCCATGAAAAAACCTAAATACCTGCTCACTTTCTAAACTTGCGCTCAAGTTTGCGGTCTATTCACGGTACAAATGTACGTAAAAACAGAGCTAACTCAAGCAAATTTTAGTTAAATAGAGTTAATGATTTTCCTCACCGTTTGGTAATTACATACTTTTGCACTCATGAGTCGGATGTTAATATGGGTATTGTCGGGAGTAATAACTCTTGCTACGCTTGGACTAATTATGGTCCAATCGCGTTGGGTACGTATTGCCACCGAAATAAAGGAGGAGCAGTTTAAACAAACCGCTTCGTTGGCTATGGAAAAGATTACCAGCAAAGTCGATCAGCAAGAAACTGTATTTCAGATTATTGACGAAGTAAAACCCTACTCTACCATAAGTCTTTCGTCGCCCCCAAAAATTTCATCGCATTATAGCAGAATAAACCGCACTCGCAGTGGAATTCGAACCCTCGAAAAGAACCAGCAAGCGTTTGTCCTTCACCAGCTCGACACGCTTACCATTCCATCGATAGTTCGAATTAACCCTACCGACTCGATGCGCATAACAAGAGCCGGAAAGCCCCTTTTTAACCTTCAGCCCATCCGAAGTTCCAAATCCATGTCGGAAACTAGTTTTGGAATTACACTCGACGAGAAACTGCTGAACAAAACCATATTTGTCGAAAATATTGTCGATAAATTAATTCAGGTTGAACTTCCCATTGAGGAGCGCATACCCAAAGAGGTTCTCGACACGATAATATACCAAGAGCTAACCAAGTTGGGCATAAAGGCCCGTTACGAATACCGATTATCGACCGAATACGATAGTACCGTTTACAAAACACCCAACTACCAAATGGCTATGGCCAAAAACTCGTTTACAGTCCGCTTGTTCCCAAACGATTTTTTTGCCCGCCGCTACTCCCTGAACCTCTACTTCCCTAATCAAAGGGGGTATGTACTGGGCTCATTGGGTCTCATTACATTCACAACGTTTCTGCTTACCATTATTATCATTTTTGGTTTCACCATTACCATTTACATAATAATTAGGCAGAAAAAACTCTCGGAAATTAAGAGCGATTTTGTGAGCAACATGACTCACGAACTGAAAACGCCCATCTCAACCATATCGCTCGCCTCGCAAATGCTTAACGACAACAGTATACCCGTTGAGAGAAAAAACCTCCCCTACCTTGGTGGTATCATTTCGGAGGAGAGCAAAAGACTTGGGCAACAAGTTGAAAAGGTGCTTCAAATGGCTATTTTCGAAAAAACCAAACTAAAACTTAAGCTCAAAGAGGTGGATGTTCACAAGGCCATTGATAAGGTAGTGTGTTCCTTCATTATTCAGGTTCAAAGTGTTAATGGCCAACTAACTTACGAGTTAAATGCAAAAAAACCCATTTGCTTTGCCGATGAAGTGCATGTAACCAATGTTATTAATAACCTGCTCGATAATGCTCTGAAGTACCGAAACGGAAACCCTACTATTCATGTATCCACCAGCGATGCAACCAATGGAATTATTATTACCTTTAAGGACAATGGTATTGGTATTAGTAAAGAGAACCAACGACGAATTTTCGATCAATTTTACCGGGTACCAACCGGCAACGTTCATAATGTGAAGGGGTTTGGTTTGGGACTAAGTTACGTTAAAAAAATTGTTGACAGCCACGGGGGCCGAATTTGGGTTGAAAGTGATCTGGGAAAAGGCAGCACATTTACATTATTCCTCCCCTCACAAGGCCCAGCCGATGAAGATAATTAAAAAAAATTACAGCCATGGAAACGATGAAGACACGAATTCTTCTAGCAGAAGATGATGAGAACCTGGGATTACTATTAAAAGAGTACCTTGTAGCGAAAGGCTACGAAACCGAATTGTTTAAAGATGGCGAAAAAGCCCTTAAGGGCTTTAAAAATAACCATTTCGACATCTGTATACTCGATGTTATGATGCCCATTAAGGATGGTTTCACCCTGGCTCGAGAGGTACGTATGATTAACCCTGCCATGCCCATACTATTCCTTACCGCTAAATCGATGAAAGAGGATGTGCTCGAAGGCTTTTCCATTGGTGCCGACGATTATATGACAAAACCCTTTAGCATTGAAGAGCTTCTGGTACGTATTGAGGCTATTCTCAGACGGGCACGCAAGGATCAAGGGCCACTGGGACAAAGCAATTTCAGCATAGGTACTTACACCTTCGATGCCACCAAGCAAACCCTAGTTAGGGGCGACGAAATGCGCAAGCTAACCACCAAAGAATCGGAACTGCTCCGCTATTTGTGTGTTAACAAGAATGCTGTGCTCGACCGGAATTTTGCCCTTAAAACCATTTGGGTTGACGACAGTTACTTTAATGCTCGTAGCATGGATGTATATATTACAAAACTTCGCAAGTACCTGAGCGACGACCCTGCCATTGAAATAATTAACGTTAGGGGGAAAGGATTTAAACTTATTTCGCAACCCTAAAAACATTCATCCCGTTAAACGAACTGCCAGTTAATTCACTTTTTTCGGCATTTTTTGTTTGTTATTAATTGCAACTCTATTAATTTAGAGGGTTGTTTTGTATTAGTTTTTTTACTAATATTATGGTGTTATTCAGGAAATAGGTTATTTATGGAAAAGATTGTGCTTGAGCCAACCAATGAAACTCCAAAGGTTGTTTTAGACAGGGATAATAATGTTTTTGAACTTTCGGGCAATTCTCTGCCCGAAGATGTGGTGCTTTTTTATAATCCCATTCTCGACTGGTTTGATAGCTATGCTCAGTCGCCCAATAAAAGAACCGAATTGAAGTTTAACCTTGAATACTACAACACCTCCTCTTCGAAAATGATTCTGAAAATTCTTGAAATATTCAAGTCAATTCATCGAAAAGGTTACGAAGTTGAGGTACAGTGGCACTACATGGAGGACGACGAGGACATGATTGAGGCTGGGGAAGATTACTCCGAAAACGTAAAAATTCCGTTCCGCTTCATTAGTCATCCCCGCTAAAATTCAAAAAAGCAACCATTAAATGGCACTCCTTAAGTTCCGACTAGCGGCAATCAGGCTCTTTGGCCGATTCCCCAAAACCGACGAAGTTGAAGCTCGCGACGCAGCGCTTCGCCAAGAATACCAAGAGTTTTTAGCCTTTGAGGGCACAGCTGACTACATGCGTTACGTGGAGCTGAAGGGTATTGTAGATTCTGGCAAAATTGAGTCGGCACGTCAGGAACTTCAAAAACTCACATATAAGGGCTCTCCAGAGCAGCTGAAAGAGGATGAATTTAAGCGTTTGGGCGCTTCAAAACCCATAAAGAATTTCTTTTCTCTCCAAAATTCCGACTCAATAGCATTTCTTTCATCGGTTGAACTTTCCGGTAAACCCGTTCGCTATTCGGAACTGAAAGAGATTGTTGAATCCGATACGTATAAAGCCCAGCGTTCCCAGCACAAGAAGGAACAGTCCGACGACTACAAGCGTGAGCTTGAATTCAACAACCTGAAAAAAGATGGCGATATTAAGCGCTACCTTAAATTGAAGAGCAGCACAGCCGTAAAAGACTATTTTGCCATGAATGGCTCAGAAACGCTTGCGCGCTTCGAAGCCCTGAGGGCTGAAATCGATTCCCCCGAATTTCAGGACAGGAAGAAGTACCTGATGCATAAAAATAAGTTCGAACTCTCAGAGGAATCGAAACTACTGAAAGAATATAACCAACTCGCCAAATCGGAAAAAATAGTATGGTATTTTAAAGTGAAAGGATCCGATCGGTTCAAGGAAATTGAACGTTGGGAACTCGTATTTTCCGATGAATTTGATGGCAAACAACTCAATACCAGCCAGTGGCTTCCTCGCTACTTCTGGGGCGATGCCCTTATGGGTAGCAGCTACTCGCTCGCTGCCGACCTTCACTTTTATCCCGAAACCAAAAACATTTCTGTAAACAATAGCACTCTTACCATTACAACCCAAAAGGAGCAGTGCGAAGGCCTTGCATGGAACCTTAAGCATGGGTTTATTCCCAGCACGTTCCAGTATACATCGGGTATTGTAAATACAGGCCAAACGTTCCGACAAAAGCATGGCCGTTTTGAAGCCAAAATAAAGTTTTCATCCACTCAAGGAGTTTTCCATGCCTTTTGGCTCGTGGGCGAAAAAATGCTACCCGAACTTGATGTGATGCGCAAAAAGGGGAAGGATAGCTCATCGGTTCAGGGAGCCTACTTCTGGCAGAACGAATCGGGCAAGGCAGGAAAAACGGAAACAACCATTGGGGGTTTCGATTTCTCCAGTGGTTTCTATATTTTGAGTATCGATTGGAACTCCACAGAAATTGTTTGGAAAATAAATGGCATTCCATTCAAAAAGCAGGCAAACAATTTGCCCGATACACCCATGTACGTTGTTTTCTCATCGGGGGTTAACCAAAAACCCAACGATGCAGAATTGCCCGTTAAATTCGAAATTGATTGGGTACGCTGCTGGCGCGAAGTTAAACCTGCCTAGTTTCTGAAGGCTGCCACATTCATTTTTACAATAATATCATCCAGATATGCCCCTTGGGTATCGAAATCCCATTGCCATTGGGCAATTCGTTTCCAACCGCTAAGCGAAACATGGAGCCTGGGTTTAACTACCAGTAACTTTCCGCTGGTGGAATGGTGCTCCTCTTCGAACTCGGAAACAAGCAGGCTGCGCCCTGTTGGTAAGGTTCCCAAATGGGTCTCCTGTATCAATTCTGCAAATCGATCCTTAGGAAAGGCTATGTTGGGGTGCTTGCATACAATTCGTTCGAGTAGCGGGAGGTGAAGTTGGCTTAGGGTGTTCACCGAAACTACCAAATCGGACTGACTATATGGACTCGGGTTTTTATGCTTCAAGCTCTCCAATAGCGTGGCAGTAGCAAATAACTTAGGTTTTTTCAAGAATTCAACTACTGCATCGACCGCCCCTAGCGTAAGATCGAAATCGACAAATTTGAGCCTGTTATTATTTGCATACTTATGCCTTATGCGCTTGGGATGCGAGATATCGTAAAGTGTAATATGCTGTACTCCCAAATCGAATAGTTCGTTTATGGGTACGTCGAGCAGCCATCCGCTACCAAGCACCGAGACCGTTGAGGGCCTTAGGGCACGAACCTCCTGAATTATTACTTCCCTTGTGGCACTCAGGTGGGGCTCCCAATTTCCTTGCTCCCTCAAAAAACGCTGCATTATCCCCATTTGGTTGGATGCATAGCCCAACTTCGAAAACAGCCAGCGGCTGTACCAGCGGGAGTATAGCGGAAAGAGGCTCAAAAGGGTTAGTCCATTTTAAGCACGGCAAGGAAGGCCTGCTGGGGCACCTCCACATTGCCAACCTGGCGCATGCGTTTTTTACCCTTCTTCTGCTTTTCAAGCAACTTACGTTTTCGGGTAATGTCGCCTCCATAGCACTTGGCCGTTACATCCTTGCGAAGCGCCTTAACGGTTTCGCGGGCAATAACCTTGGAGCCAATGGCTGCCTGAATGGCAATATCGAACTGTTGGCGGGGAATGAGCTCCTTCAGCTTCTCGCAAATTTTGCGACCAAAACTGTAGGCATAATCGCGGTGAATGAGCGCCGACAAGGCATCGACCATTTCACCATTGAGCAGTATGTCGAGGCGAACCAAACTTGCCTCTTGATAACCATCGAGATGATAATCGAACGAAGCGTAGCCACGTGAAACTGATTTGAGTTTATCGTAAAAATCGAAAACAATTTCGCTCAGGGGCATGCGGAAGTTCAGTTCTATGCGATTAGATGTAAGGAAAACCTGATTCTTAAGCACTCCGCGCTTGTCGATACAAAGCTTCATAACAACACCCAGCGAATCGGAGTTGGTAATTACCTGTGCCTGAATGGTGGGCTCCTCAATATGGTCGATAAGTGTAGGTACGGGCAACCCGCTGGGATTATGTATTTCAACTATATCGCCCTTAGTTGTATGTACCTTGTACGATACATTGGGTACTGTGGTAATAACATCCATATCGAATTCGCGGTAGAGCCTCTCCTGAACAATTTCCATATGCAACAGCCCCAGAAAGCCGCACCTGAAACCGAAGCCCAGCGCAAGTGAACTTTCAGGTTCGAACGAAAGGGATGCATCGTTGAGCTTAAGTTTTTCGAGCGATGCGCGAAGGTCTTCGTAATCGTCGGCATCTACGGGATAAACACCGGCAAAAACCATAGGTTTTACATCCTCGAAACCTTCAATGGCATTTTGTGCGGGATTGCTAACATGCGTTATGGTATCGCCCACCTTCACTTCGGTCGATTCTTTTATGCCCGAAATAATGTAGCCTACATCGCCCGCTGAAATTGAATCCTTAGGTTGCATCTTCAAGCGCAGAATCCCTACCTCATCGGCTTCATACTGCCTCCCCGTATTGAAAAACTTCACCTTGTCGCCCTTGCGAATGGTACCGTTGAATACTTTGAAATAGGCAATGATTCCGCGGAATGAATTGAAAACCGAATCGAAGATAAGTGCTTGCAGTGGAGCCCCGGGATCGCCCTTGGGCGCAGGAATACGTTCAATAATATTTTCGAGAATTTGGCCTACCCCCTCGCCTGTTTTGGCGCTTACGGCCAGAATATCGCTACGGCTGCAACCCAACAAATCGACAATCTGATCCTTCACATCCTCAACCATGGCAGCATCCATATCGATTTTATTCACAACAGGGATTATTTCCAGATCGTGATTAATGGCCAGGTACAGGTTTGAAATGGTTTGGGCCTGAATGCCCTGTGTGGCATCCACAACCAGCAAAGCCCCCTCGCAGGAAGCAATGGCTCGCGAAACTTCATAAGAAAAATCGACGTGCCCCGGAGTATCAATAAGGTTAAGAATGTAACTTTCGCCGCCCTGTTTATACTCCATTTGAATGGCGTGGCTCTTTATGGTTATCCCCTTCTCGCGCTCCAGGTCCATACTATCGAGCACCTGATTCTGAAGCTCTCTCTCGGAAAGTGTATTGGTGAACTCTAGCAGCCTGTCGGCTAGGGTGCTTTTACCGTGATCGATGTGAGCAATGATGCAAAAGTTTCGGATGTTTTTCATTTAAATTACGTTTGGAGCGCAAAGATAGTTAACAAATGGAATATGTGGTTATAAGGTGTAATGTTTTAAACCCGAAACGAGTGCAAATAAAAAAAGTATGTTTTAAAAATAGGGTAAATTTAAACCTAAGGGTCATACATTCGAAAGCGCTTCATTATAAATAACCACAAAAAAAATATTGCCATGAAAACAACTATTAGTAAGTTCAGAATGTTTCTGCTGGTAGCTCTTATGGCCCTGTCGGGTAATATAATAGCTCAAAACGGCGAAAGCTACATGACAATCAGGGGTTCACTAAAGGATTCGAAAACCAAGCTGTCCCTTCCGTTTGCCAACATTACTGTAGCAGGCAACCATGTTGGCACTGTTTCCAACGGCGATGGCGACTTCACGTTGAAGATTCAGAAATCGCTCAATGCCAAAACCATTCTTATTACCCACCTTGGGTACAACAACCGCGAGGTTGAAATTGCCAGTTTGAAGCCCGACAACGGAAATGTTATCATGCTCGACCCATCATCGATAAATATTCAGGAAGTTACCGTTCGCCCGCTCGATGCTGCCCAAATTGTGGAAGATGCATTATTGAAAGTTCCTTACAACTATAACTCCAAACCCAATATGTTTCTGGGATTCTACAGGGAGACCATTAAACAGCGACGCGACTACATTTCAATTTCCGAAGCGGTGGTGGATATATATAAAGCCTCGTACAGGCAGGGTGCCGAGAACGACAGAGTACGCATTTTTAAGGGGAGGAAAAGTTCCAACGTAAAACCTTCCGATACCCTTGCTGTAAAACTGCAGGGCGGGCCCAATATTTCCCTTCTGCTCGACATTGCCAAGAATCAGGAACTACTAACCTACGATGAAGGCTTGAACCTTTACAACTTCACCCTGGAAGATGTAGTAACCATAGACAACAACATTTGCTACGTTATTTCATTCGCCCAGAAACCTTACATACTTGAGCCCCTATACTATGGCAAACTATACATTGATACCAAAAACTTGGGGATTGTTATGGCTCAATTCAGCCTGAATATTGAGGACAAGGATAGGGCTAGCGCGCTCTTTGTAAAAAGAAAGCCTACCGGACTTAAATTCATTCCAACCTCAACCTCTTATTTGGTAACCTACAAGCAGCACAACGGGTTATACTACCTCAGCTATGCCCGTAACGAAGTGAAATTTAAGTGTACCTGGCCCAAGCGCATATTTAGTACCAACTATACCATAAGCGCCGAATTGGCCATTACCGACCGCGACACCGAAAGCGTTACACGCTTCCCATACCGCGAAAGTTTTAAAAGTTCCGATGTGTTTGCCGATGCGGTTACTGCTTTCAACGATGCCGACTTCTGGGGTGAATACAATTACATTGAACCCGACGAGTCGATTGAGGCTGCCATAAAGAAATATGGTCGCAGGCTAAAAAGGCAATAACCCATTTAAGAGCCAATGAGCGGGGCGCGAAATCGCCCTGCTCGTTTGGGTTTGCTTACCAAAACTACTTGCAGCATTTTTTAGTACCTTTGAGCCTCTAGCCTTATCCTACAATGAGTATATTCGAAATCCGTTCGCACAAAAGAATTCAGCAGGGCGATGTGAAAGAATTCGAAAAGATTTTTCGAAAATACTATGCATCCCTCTGTCTTTTTGCCCGTAAGTATGTGAACGATATGGATAGCGCCGAAGAAATTGTGCAGGATTTCTTTTACACTTATTGGAAAAACAGGCAATCCATTGAGATCAGGGGCTCGCTTCAGGCTTACATATACCAGTCGGTTAAAAACCGAGCGCTGAAAGCCATTGAACACAAACAGGTAAGACAACGATACGCCACCAATATGAAGCAACAACTGGAGGAGCAATTCGAACCCGAAGCCCGCACCCTCGAAGCCTCAGAAATGGAAAGAGCCATTGAGCAAACCCTTAATCAGTTGCCCGAACGATGCCGACAGATTTTTATTCTGAGTCGCTTCGAAGGACTGAAATACCAAGAAATTGCTCAAAAACTGACCATTTCCATTAAAACGGTTGAAGCTAACATGGGCAAGGCCCTTCAGCATTTCCGAGCGAACCTTAAACGTTACGACAAAGTACCCGGTTGAACCCATTAGAACCCTTGCCATATGAAAACGAACGATATTTTTCACTCTAAAGCAGCTCGGTACTTGGCCGGTGAAATGGATGAGCAGGAAAAATTCCTGTTCGAAAGAAGCAATGAACTTGCTACCAATATTGATCTTTTTAACCAAATTAAAAGCGACTGGAACACACTAGCAATGCACACAGAAAAGGAAAAAGTTAGTACCGACAGGGCTTGGAGGAGCTTAAAGAATCGGTTGGAAGGGGAGATGCTGCTTGAGCCCCAAGCAATTTTGTTTAAAAGAAACTACCAAATGGCTTGGCTTCGGGTGGCTGCTGCCGTTCTTCTGGTTGCTGCCATAGGCAGTTTTTGGTTCATTCTCCCAAACATTTCAACCAACCAAATGGTAACCATTACCACCGGAAGCGAAAGTAGTAACCTGTTTCAGAAACTACCCGATGGTTCGAGAGTTTATTTGGGCTCAAATTCGACCCTTACTTACCCCAAAAAATTTGGTAAGAAACAACGTAATGTGCAACTCAACGGCAACGGTTTTTTCGACATTCAGCACAACCCCCAAGCCCCTTTCCGTATTGAGTGCAACGGCAAAATGGTAGAAGTTCTTGGAACTTCTTTCAACCTATCATCCAGTTCAGATAATTTTGAACTGAAGGTTGAGAGTGGCGCAGTGAGGGTTTTCAATGTCGATAATCCTGCTAATGATTATTTGGTTATATCAGGCGAATTGCTGGTAGCCAACAACGGAAACTTTACAAAATCCGAGTTCAGCAAGGGAAGCGCCATAACCAGTGCATTAAAGCGTATACAGTTCAAAGATGAACCCTTGGGCGATATTGTGAATGTATTAAATCAGAAATTTGATAAGCAAATAGTATTTTCGAGTCCCAATATGGCCAATCGAAAATTAACGGCTACATTTGAAGGTAGTTCCCTCGACACTATTGTTGAGGTAATTTGCCGCAGTTTGAATATTGAATCAATGGCCAACGAAAAATCGATTGTGCTTCACGAAAAGGGAAAATGACCCATGATGGAAAATACTTGAAACTCCGCTGCTGGTGGTTACTCATTCCGCTTCAAATACTCTTTCATTCATCCCTATTCTCACAAGAAACCGGAACCGATTCGGTTTTTCTTCAAAAGGTAACCCTGGGCAGGGTTAGGCTTACAACCTACGAAGCTCTTAGCCGGATTACCGACAGCACAGGCCTCTTTTTTGTTTACGATAGTAAAATAATTCCGAGCGACAGGCGATTAAGGCTCAACCTGAAAAATGTTACGCTTCGCGACGCGCTCACCAGCATTATTCCCGATACCTCCATCCGTTTTGAGCCCATTGGAAGGCACATTGTAATTTTTAAACCCAATGCTGCCCCAACTGATCTTCCTAAAATATCGACCGACACAACCACCACATTACTGGTTCGCGGTCGTGTAATCGATGCCCAATCCCTTAAACCTATACCATACGCCACCGTTGGGGTTCCTGAACTGGGAATGGGAAATATTACCAACAACGAGGGGCACTTTGCCCTGAAACTTCCGAAAACCTCAGTCCAGAGTACGCTCCTGATTTCACATATTGGCTACCGTACCCAGAAATTTCCGGTTGGTGTAATTGCTTTCAACCCTATCGACATTCGGCTCGAAGTTGAGTACGTTTCGCTGCAGGAGGTTATAATTCGCAATTTCGACCCCAACCGCATTGTGCGCGACTTTATTGAAAGTATTCCGCAGAACTACAGCTCCTCCCCGCAATTCATTACCGCATTTTACCGAGAGGGTATAATGAAAAGCGATAAGCTGCTCAACTATTCCGAAGGTGTTTTCAGAGTTTATAAGGCCCCTTACAGCGTTGCTACCGAAACCGATCAGGCCAAACTGTTGAAGGCCCGCAAATTTATTAATTCAAGCACTGCCGACACCATAAACATTAAACTCAAGGGCGGTATTGCCAGCGCATTACTGCTCGATATGGCCAAGAATATTAACTCCTACTTTGGTCCCGACCTAATTGATTTATACCAATTCAGCCGATCCGATATTGTTGTTTACCAGAATCGAAACGCGTTTGCCATTGGTTTTGAGCAGAAACCCAATATTCTTGAACCCCTGCTGAAGGGAACTCTTTATATCGATATTGAAACTTTGGCATTGGTGGGTGCTGAATTTCAAATAAACCCGCTTTACGTGGCCCGTGTGGCCGATCAGTTGGTTGTAAAACGCAACAGAAGGTTACAAATTAGGCCCGAGAGGGTAGCCTACTCGGTAACTTACAAATGGATCAATAATAAATGCTATCTGGCCCATGCCCGAGGCGATTTGCAGTTCCGCTACCGTAGGCGCAACCAGCTATTCTATGGTAGGTTCAACGCCTTTCTCGAAATGGCTACCAGCCAGGTCGATACCATTGAAGCCAAACGGTTCGACCGCAGGGAGGTAGAACGAATTTCGGGAATTTTTGCCGATGCTCCGGTTGAGATCGACGAGCACTTCTGGCGCCACTTCAACATAGTACCTCCCGAAGCGAACCTCTATGAGGCCCTCAGAGGCGTAAACTGGAACATTGAACTACCAAATAATTAATTCTACAGGTTCTTGTATATAACTGCCCTGGGGGCAGTCTCAAAAGTCAATAAATAACAACTCCCTTTCTCTGAGCATCTCTGCGACACCTCTGTGAGTCTCTGTGTAACAATTTCTTTAAAATTAAACTGAGTTCCAATGAGATTTCACAAAGAAACACCGAGGACTTTAGAGTCAACCTCATCAATATTTAGCAAAATTTCACCAACTGCTTCCCCAACATTTACTACCTTTATATCCTTATAACATGAATGCTATGGCTAAGAAGAAAAGGAAGGACGACGAGCATATTTACAATAAGAAATCGCTGGCAAAGGCTATTCTGGGCATTTTCTCGGCCCACCCTACACATGCACAAAACTATAAGCAAATAGCCAAAACATTGGGTATTAAGGATGGACAGGGCAAGCGCCTTATAACCGAAGTGCTCTACGAACTAACCTATCAGGAAATTTTAAAGGAGCAGTACCGCGGAAAGTTCGTAATGAAAGCCAAGTCATTACAGCAGGAAGGGATTGTGGAAATGGATCGCGATGGGAATGCCCATGTTATTACCGACGACAATCAGGAAATTTTCGTTGCCGAATACAACCTGAACCATGCGCTGCATGGCGACCAGGTTCGCATAGCCACTGCCCCCAGCCGCCGCTGGAATAGAATTGAAGCCGAGGTGGTTGAAATTGTTGAGCGTGCCAAGCGCCAGTTTGTTGGTTCGGTGCAACTCGAAAAAAATTACGCCTTTGTTGTGCCCGACAACAAGCTGATGCCCTACGACATTTTTATTCCCAAGGATGGCCTGAAGGGTTTGAAACACGGCCAGAAGGTAATTGTTCGTATTACCGATTGGCCCCTAAACATGAAGAACCCCCTGGGTGAAGTGGTTGAAATACTCGGAAAGCCCGGAGTACATGAGGTTGAAATGCACGCCATTCTGGCCGAATTCGAACTTCCCTACCGATTCCCCGAGGAGCTCGACAGGCTTGCTGAAAAAATAAGCGACCGCATTACAACCGACGACTACTCTGCTCGTCGCGATTTCAGAGAAATTCCCACCTTTACAATCGACCCTGCCGATGCCAAGGACTTCGACGATGCCCTCTCCATTCGCAAAACAGGCGATAATGCCTGGGAGGTGGGCGTTCATATTGCCGACGTTACTCACTACGTAAAACCCGGTACTCCCATCGATAACGAAGCCATTGAGCGTGGCACATCGGTTTATTTGGTCGACCGTTGCGTACCCATGCTTCCCGAAAGGCTTTCGAACTTTATCTGTTCGCTCCGACCCAACGAAGAGAAGCTCTGCTTCTCAGCCGTTTTCGAAATGGATGGCAACGCCAATATTCTGAATCAGTGGTTTGGCCGAACGGTAATCCTCTCGAAACGAAGGTTTGCCTACGAGGAGGCGCAGGTGGTTATTGAAACCGGCCAGGGCGATATGAAAGATGAAATTCTAACGCTCCATAATTTGGCACAGCAGCTTCGGCAGCAGCGTTTCAAGGCTGGGGCCATTGCTTTCGACAGGGTTGAGGTAAAATTTAAGCTCGACGATGCCGGAAAACCGCTAGGTGTCTTCTTTAAAGAGCAAAAGGAGGCTAATCAGCTTATTGAAGAGTTCATGCTGCTTGCCAACAAGCGAGTAGCCGAACTCATTGGCCGGCCAGCCCCCAAAGAAAAATCGAAACCATTTGTATACCGTATTCACGATAAACCCAACCCCGACAAGTTCGATTCGTTCAGAAGTTTCGTTACGCGCTTTGGGTATGTTGTTGAAGGCGGTACCGATAAGCAAATTAGCAAATCGCTCAATAAATTGCTGCAGAAAGCCAGGGGAACCAAGGAGCAAAACCTTATTGAAACCCTTGCCCTTCGCTCCATGGCCAAAGCCCGATACTCTTCTAATAACATTGGCCATTATGGTTTGGCATTTCCTCATTACACCCACTTCACTTCGCCTATTAGGCGATTCCCCGATATGATGGTGCACCGCTTACTTGCCCATTACCTCGATGGCGGTTCGCCAAAAAATTCCGAGGCCCTTGAGCAGCTTTGCAAGCATTCGTCCGACATGGAACTCCGAGCCACCGAAGCCGAACGCATGTCCATAAAATACAAGCAGGTTGAGTACATGAGCGAACGGATTGGACAGGAGTTTCCGGGGGTTATTTCGGGGGTTACCAACTTCGGATTTTTTGTAGAACTGGTCGAATCGAAATGCGAAGGATTGGTTGCCCTGCGCGACCTCGACGACGACTACTACCAATTCGACGAGGATAACTACTGCCTAGTGGGTAACCAAACCAAAAGGCGCTTTCAGCTGGGCGACGAAGTAACCGTTAAGGTTTGGCGCGCCAATCTGGAAAAAAAGCAGCTCGATTTTAAACTAGCTGGGAACGAGGCTGGAGACGATTTCGATAAGCTCCACCCGGGTTGGTCCAAGTCGCAGGCTGCCAGAGGCGGCGCACGAAAAAAACCGGAACGCAGTACCTCCCGTAAGCGGAGGCGATAGCCCTAAAACGTATGCAGCGATTATTGCATGTTTAGGGGTCCATTCGTTTCGAAACCAGCCAGGGTGTAGCTATATTTGTAAATGTTTATAATAAACCAATTCGCTATGATACAGATAAGTTCGTACAATTTTGCCGGAAAAAGGGCCATTGTAAGGGTCGACTTTAACGTGCCCCTCAACAAGCAAACCTTCGAAGTTACCGACGATACCCGCATACGCGGAGCTGCACCAACCATTAAAAAAATACTCGCCGATGGCGGAGCCGCCATTCTCATGTCGCACTTGGGCCGCCCCGATGGTAAACCACAGGACAAGTACTCGCTCCGCCATGTTGTACCTGCCATTGAGAAGGTACTGGGTGTGAAGGTTCAGTTTGCCCCCGACTGTATGGGCGACGATGCTAAAAAATTAGCCGCCAGTTTAAAGGCTGGCGAAGTGCTTCTGCTCGAAAACCTTCGTTTTTACGAGGAAGAGGAAGGAAAACCTTACAATTTACCTGAGGATGCAACCGACGAGCAAAAGAAGGCTGCCAAAGCCAAAGTGAAGGAAAGCCAAAAGAATTTTGTAAAGCAACTGGCCAGCTACGCAACCTGCTACGTTAACGATGCCTTTGGAACAGCTCACCGTGCTCATGCATCAACAGCGCTTATTGCAGAACAGTTCCCCGGCAATAGCATGTTTGGCTACCTTATTGAGAGCGAACTAAAGGCAATGGACAAGGTGCTAAAGCAAGCCGATAAGCCTTTTACTGCCATTATGGGAGGCGCAAAGGTGTCGGACAAAATTCTGCTCATCGAAAATCTGCTTAACCGTGTCGACAATTTGATTATTGGTGGCGGTATGACCTACACGTTTATTAAAGCGCAGGGTGGCGAGATAGGAAAGTCGCTCTGCGAAAACGATAAGTTGGAACTGGCCCTCGAAATACTTAAAAAAGCAAAAGAAAAAGGGGTTAACGTTTACCTTCCGGTCGATGCTATTAACGCCGATGCTTTCGACGCCAACGCCAACACATTGCCTTCGGCAATCGATAAAACCCCCGACGGATGGATGGGGCTCGACATTGGAAACGAGTCGATTAAAACTTTAAGTAAAGTTATTGAGAACTCTAAAACCATTCTTTGGAACGGCCCAATGGGCGTTTTCGAAATGGAAAAGTTTGCCGCCGGAACCTCGGCCATTGCCACAGCCGTTGCTAAAGCAACCGAAAAAGGAGCATACAGCCTAGTTGGTGGTGGCGACTCGGTAGCTGCCGTTAACAAAATGAAACTTGCCGATAAAATCAGTTACGTTTCCACTGGTGGCGGTGCAATGCTCGAGTATATGGAAGGCAAAGAGCTACCCGGCATAAAAGCCATAAGGGGTTAA
>JBBIRB010000020.1:0-46671 GCA_037442025.1 Bacteroidales bacterium
TGGAGTTGCAATTACCTCCGAACCAATTTCGTTACGAAGCCAGTTGAAGCGCTCTGCGCTCATCTCCTCTGGTAAAATAGCAACCGATTCGGTTCCCATTAGCTTCGAGTCGAAAGCACCACCACGGCAGTAGTTACCAGTCGATGGCCAAACAGCTTTATGAAATGTTGGGTCGAAACTGCCGGTTATTAAAGCAGGAGCCAAACAGCCATAGGCTGCTCCTACTTTGTGGGCTCCAGTTGGAAACCATTTTCCAATCATTAGCACAATGCGTGCTTTTACTCCAGTTAGTTCGCTTGGAAGCTCAATGTAGTTAACCTTTCCAAAAAGACCACCCTTTTCCTTTGGCTCATTTTTCCATGTAATACGAAAAAGGTTTAGCGGGTTAATTTCCCACAAACCAATGTTTTTTAGCTGATCCTTAATTTTTTGAGGAATTAACTCGGGATTGCGCTGTTGCTCGAAAGTTGGAAGAATAATTCCACGCTCTTTAAAGCGTTTTACTGCATTTTGTAATGCCTGTTCGTTGGTAACCTTGTCGATAAGTTTAATCATAGGAAAGTGATTTTAATTTAATAGTGCATTTACAAGGAATTAATTCGTCATAAAAGTAATATATATAAAAGATACTTCTATGTTTTGCAATATTATTAGAATATTATTCTACATTTATAAGTACTAATAGAATATTCTTTTGTTTATATTTTTACAAACGCTTAAAAACAGAAAAAATGGAAAGTCGCAAAATCGACAGCACCGATCGAAAGATACTAAATATTCTCCAGTTGAACAGCCGAATTACTATTCGCGAGCTTTCGGAGAGGTTAAATTTATCGACCACACCTATTCACGAACGGGTTAAGAAACTCGAACGTAACGGGTACATTAAAAACTACATAGCCTTGGTAAACCCCAAACTTATTGGCAAAAATTTATCGGTTTACGTTTCGGTTTCACTGCACGACCACACAAAAGAATCCATAGATGTTTTCGAAAAGCAAATGAGCAACCTCGACGAGGTAATGGAGTGCTACTATATATCGGGGAATTTCGATTTCTTGCTTAAAGTTCAATGTGCCGATATGGATGACTACCACCATTTTATAACCCACAAATTCTCAACCATTAAAAATATTTCCCAATTCTACAGCTCATTTGTAATGGCCGAGGCCAAAATGAAGTACAATTTTGTTTTATAGTAAACTAGGCAATTCATTTTGACTATAAAAAGTATTTTTTTCGCATATTTTTTATTATTCTTGTATAGAATATTTGGAATGGCCCTATGCAAATTGAACTTTTAAAAAGGCTATTTTCTGAGTTTGAAGGTGATGATTTAAGTTTCGCCTATACTGGTTCGTTTTCCGATGCACTTACCATTAAAATGATCGACCTGGCTCGTTACAATATCGAGTCGAAGGGTATAGGGCTGGGGCTTCAGAATAAGGTCAGCTTTTTAATGGGTGAATGCTACCAGAATATAGTTAGGCATGGCCTTGTAAAAAGCGATTTAAATAAACTACACGAACGCACCAACCTGCTATTTCTTCGCAATATAAGTGGTAATCATTTTATCACATCGGCCAATAGAGTTAGAAATGCCATGGTAAAAGAGCTAAAACAAAAACTCGATCAGGTTAATAGGCTATCGCCCGAAGAATTAAAGGAGGCTCAGAAGGATATTCTGATGAATAGTGCTATTAACAGCAAGGGAGGCGCTGGCATTGGAATCATTCAGATGGCCCGAAAAACCGGCCAGAAAATCGAATATTCATTTGAACCCTTAAACTCGAAATACTCTCTTTTCTATTTGCATTTGAAGCTTGTGGACAATGATCGGCCTGCAAAACCATGCCCAATTGCACTCGACAAGATGATAAATCTTCATACTACCCTAGCAAATGAAGGTGTTCTTATACTTCACAAAGGCGACTTTTCTCAAGAAACATTCATGCCGGTTATAAAAATGATTGAAGGAAATTTGGGTGATGAATTCGATAGGAACTTTTCGAGTACGCGATTGTACCACATAACTGTTGAAATATTGCAAAACATCTCGCTTCATGGCCTAAGGGTTAACGGAAGAACGGAAGGGATCTTTACATTAGGAAAGAAGGACAATCTATATATACTTGGCACCTCCAATTTTATCGATAATTCTGAAATTGTACCACTAACAAAACGATTAAACGAACTAGGAACCCTTCAGAAATCTGAGGTAACTAAAATATATAGGGAACGAATTAAAAAAGTGATTGAGGAGAGTAATTTCAAAATAGGGCTCGGACTTATTGACATGCACCGGTTTTGCCATAAGGTAGAGTACAGCATAACACCTCTTAATGACAAATCGCTCTTTACCCTTGTTGTTAAACTATAAGGTAAATGGTAGCAAATGTAAACCTGTCGAGCCTTTTCATGCTCTTAAGCCAAAGTGTTTCAAATGAAACATTACCCCACGTTTCGTTGGATAGACTTTATAAGTTTTTGCTGGTAATGAATATTTTATTTCCATAGGTTAACTTTAGAATTTGATGGGTTTGAACATTATGAAAAATCGCGGGCTAGCCGACTTCAGATTCCTATTCAGTTTATATGCAATTAATTAGAAAAATTTTATATCGTTTCATTTTTTAATGTAACTTGCATAAACTCAAAATATATTAGCCATTATGGATGTTGCTACTTCAGTCGATTTGTTCCAAAGTTTGAAGCAAGACGACCTTTGCTTTGCATACTCCGGATCGTTTTTCGACTCCATGACCCATAAAATTATCGACCTAACCAGCCACAATATCGATAGTTCAGGAAATTTTGTGAAATTCAAAAACAAAATCAGCTTTCTCATGGCTGAATGCTATCAGAATATTGTTCGCCATGGAATTAGCACCTCTCAGGGAATAAGTGCAAACGAAGCCACTAGTGCATTTTTTGCACGTAGCAGAGGTAATTCCTTTTTTATTACCTCTGCCAACACAGTTACCAACAACAATATTGCCGATATTCAAGAGAAACTCGACAGGGTAAACAGCTTAAATACCGATGAGCTTCGTATACTTCAGAAGCAAGTGCTTGCCAAAGGTAAACTTTCCGAAAAAGGGGGAGCAGGGCTAGGCATTATTGAAATGGCCCGAAGAACTGGTCAGAAAATTGAGTATTGTTTTGTTAACATTAACGACTCATCGTCGATGTTTTACCTGATGCTGAAACTAAAAACTGACGATGAAATTTCAAGTACTATTCTTTCAGAAGATAATTTGAAAGTAATGATTCAACTGCATGAAATGATGATGCAGAATGATATGCTAATCCTTCATAAGGGAGATTTTTCCGAAAATTCGGTTCTTCCAGTAATTCAGATGATTGAAAAGAACCTTCAAAAAAACTTCGACCCGCAAGCAGGAAAGCAAAGGCTTTTCAACATTTCGGTTGAATTGCTTCAAAATATTTCGATGCATGCATATAAAAACAATGGCGTTAACGAAGCCATGTTTGTTTTGGGCAAAACAAATGGAAGTTTCTATATTTCCACTTCCAATTTTATTGATAATAAGCAGGTTGAAAAACTAACCCAACAAATTAATCATCTCAATCAGCTCTCTAAAGATGAATTGAATGAACTTTATCGACAGAAATTACTACATGTAATCGACCAAAAAGGAACAGGTGCAGGAATTGGTTTAATATACATATTCCGTAAATGCAAATCAATTCACTATTCTTTTACCCATAAAGAAAAGCAACCACTTTACACCATGCTAATTAATGTGTAATTAGTTCCGAAGCTCCTTTCAGTATTAGGCTCATCCTAATTGCTTCATAAGAACTAAATTGGCTAGTAGAATTGGAAGTAAATTCAACATGTCTTAGATTCAGTGTGTCTTTATCCAGTTCGGCAATCACACCGTCCGTAATGTACTGAAACTTCTTGCCATTCAATTTTAATAGGCTAGTGTATTCATCCTTTTTTGAAAACAGAATGCCATTATGATAGTAATAACCCTCGTTTGCCTCATCGAATGAAGTTTTTGTAAGGTAAACCTTTGGTTTTTCTTTGTATGGCGCACCGCTACTCGGACAAAACGTATTGCAATTTCCGCATTCGTTGCAAAAATTAGCAATATTCAGTATCTGGTAAGGCTGGTTTACTTCAAAAATACCGGTATTCTTAATGTCAATTGTTCCATTGCTGCTATTTGTGGCTTGTTGAATGGCGTAATTTACGGGCTCAATTTGGTAGGTGAAGTTGGCTAAATTGGGGCATACCGTTGTGCAAATGCTGCATACTTCGTTGCATAGCAGGCAACGTTTTGCTTCATCAATTACTTCGCTTTCGGTAAGCGTGGTTGCAACAAGATTGAAATTGCGTCTGTCGTCTATTGGTGTTTCCTTTACATTAGCGCCTTGTGCTAATTGTGCTCTTTTTTCCATATGCCAGTTCCAATCGTGCGGTTGCCTATGGTTTATGGGCTTGGTTTCGAACGTAATTCTCTCACGGTCAATAATTATTTGGGCTACTTTGCGCCCATCGCCAATGGCGTTTATAGCGGTTGACGCTCCCCGAAGGGCATCGCCACCTATAAACACATTCGCAATTTGGGTTTCGTAAGTTCCGGGTTTACTGCAAAGCATGTTTCCATTTCCAAAGTCGAAAGCCAACTCCTGTCCTACTGCCGGAATAATTGTATCGACCTCCAGCTCAAACTCTGAATTTTGAATACGAATGGGACTTCTACGACCGCTGGTATCGGGGGCACCAAGCTGCATTTTGGCACATTTAAGCGCAACTGCTTTTCCGTTTCGAATAACAACCGCCTCGGGTGCAGTAAGTTCCATTACCTCAATACCTTCCTCTAATACGGCTTTTATTTCACCCATATCGGCTGGCATTTCTTTAATTGTTCGGCGATAAACTATGGTAACCTTTCCGCTGCTTCCAACTAGCCGGAATGCGGTACGGGCAACGTCCATAGCAGTATTTCCGCCACCAATAATGGCTACACGCTTGCCAATTTGTGGACTTTTTCCGCTTTTTACCTCTTCGAGAAGAATTAGCGGATCAACTACGCCCTCCGAATCAATTCCTTCAATTTTTAATTTTGCCGAGTTCTGGGCTCCTGCAGCAACAAACAGGTATTTATTTTCGAGCTTTAACTTTTCAAAAAGAATTGCATCGACATTGGAATTGAAGTTAATTTTTACTCCTAATGCTTCTACCCTATTAATATCAGTTGCAATAGCCTCGTTGGTAAGACGAAACGATGGAATTACCCCCGAAATCATTCCCCCTGGCCTTGGCTTGCTTTCGTAAACCGAAACCTCGAAGCCCGCTAGGGCTAAAAAGTATGCACACGAAAGTCCCGATGGGCCTGCTCCAATTACGCCCACCTTAATACCCATTTTGGGCATGGGCTTACGCAGTTTCGAAATGCTGCTTGCAACTGCCTTTTCGGCAACGAAACGCTTAATCTCCCGAATTAAAACGGGCTTATCGTAGTTTAGCCTTGTACATTTGGTTTGACAAAGGTGGTCGCATATCATTCCGGTAGTTTGCGGAAATGGATTTGTTTGCAGAATTACCTCACCGGCAGCTTTAAAGTCGCCCTTCGATGCAAAGTAGTTATAGGTTGGAATATCCTGGTTGGTCGGACAAGTATCTTCGCAGGGAGCATGAATGCAATCGAAGTAACCCAATTTTCGATCGGTTTTTATGGTTGGATCCACAAAAAAGTGCCGTTTGTAATCATCACTTTCGAGCACTTCGGCAGCATACCTATTAATATTATCAATAATGCTAAATTTCAATTCATTAGCAACTTGAGAAGCACTACGATTAATAAATTCATCGATATGCTTCGCTTGTAGCTTTTTGGCGCTATGGTGTAAATTCCGAATGTACTGTGCAAAGCGTCCGTACCCTCCGGGTTTTAACAAATCGGAGCAAACGGTTATAGGGCTTAATCCGCACGCAACCAGATTCGAAATATTATTGGCATTTGCACCCGCTGAGAACGAAACATCGATTTCGCCCTTAAACTCGTTTACAAGTTTTGCAGCCAAATTTACCGAAATGGGATGGAGCGCTCTTCCGCTCATATACATCATTTTTTCGTTTTCGGGGAAAACGCTACGGTTATTAATGCTCTCGAGGGTGTTTGTGAGTTTAACTCCGAAGTGAACCCCCTTATTTTTGGCAAGTTGCTCTAAATTTCGAATTATGCTTATTGCTTCGGGGTACTTTAAATCGTGAGCAAAAGCCTCTTCGGGCACCATAGTAGGAAATCCATTATTTTTAAGAATTTCCCAAACCCTTTCCTTGCCCAAAAGCGTAGGGTTTAGCTTAATGGTTGTATGCAAACCTTTTTCGGAAATGAGGTAACGGCCAATTTTTTCAACCTCGTCGGGCGGACAACCATGCATGGTTGAAAGTGTAATGTTATTCGAAATAACATGGCCTATCTTTAGTTCCTTTACCCTGGGGTAAATTTTCGAAATAGCCGCTATTCGGTCGTTTACTTCTGCTTGAGCATTTGCCATTTTAGTAAAAAACCACTGAACGTTCTCATTCTGAATACCATCGAAATTGTAGCCAACGCTCATATTGAATATAAAGCCCGGTTCAGAGGGACTTCCAATTCCAAGAAAATCTTTTAATACATGAATGGCTACCCAAGCATCGACATACTGGCCGAACGATTGGTGGATTTTAAGTTCCTGCGACCACTCGCAGTTGTAACCCTCGTCGTACATGTCGATACAGGGCTTCGAAACCACAAGTTCATCCAATGTTTGAACCGTTTTCAGCTCAATAAACCGCCCCCCTGTTAGCCATGCGGCTATAATGTTCTGCGAAAGCTGAGTTTGCGGTCCGGCAGCTACGCCTAGCGGCGTTTCAAGTAGTTGCCCAAATCGTTGTGTTCGAAACGCATCGTTCATGCTGGGTTTAAAAAAAAGCGTACTTGGAATTCCAAAAACCCTGGAGTTTTTATTGTACTGACTGAAAATGTTTTCGAGAAGCTGCTGCAGAACAATTGGATGAAAATTATCTGTACTCATTTTATTCGTATTATTTTTTTAAACCATATTAACCATTCAATTTATACCACCTGATTTTATCGCGATTTAGAATTTCAATTGTGCTGCCTTCAATTGAAATTACCTTTTCTAGTCGCATTTCCGAAAGAATTCTTACCACATTTTCAACCCTCATGCCAATCAAATCGGCAATTTCACGACGAGAAATGGGTAAAGTGAATTTATTAGAATAATAAATCGTTTGAGCAAAGTAGCAAAGAACGTAGGCCACTCGACCTCTCAGTTGTAGCTGATTCAAATCGAGTCGCATGCCCAGTATTCCTTCAGATACCTTTGAATACATTTCAATGAAACGCAGCGCAAATTCACCATTTGTTTGTAAAAGATTTTTAACTGCTTCAAGTTCAACCATACAAATTTCCGATGGTTCAATGGCTTCCACCGTGTAACTGTACTCATCCGAAGCTACTGGATTTATTAAACCGAGCATATCGCGCGGGCTAGCAATTCCAATAATCTGGGGCCTCCGATTTTCATTCGTTTGACGTAAAATTTTAACCAAACCCATGCGAATAAAAAAAAGTTGGTTATTTGCTTCGCCCTGCTTAACAATAGTTGACCCTTTTGAAAAACTCCTCATCGATTTTTGAAGAGAAAGCGACAACTTTTCGTCGGCTGATAAGTAAGTCAACAAATTCTTGCTGAAGCCACAATGGTGGCAATGCGGACTAGGGCAAGATTGGCTCATGAATTAATATTGCTTGTTATCTATTGATAATTATCAATGGCCGTAAAACTATAACAAAAAAAAATAATTATGACTTTTGCATAAATTTAAATTTATACGTTATATGAAACACCTTGTAATTTTAGGAGCAGGAACGGGCGGAACCCTGGTTGCCAATAAACTGAGCAGAAAATTGAACACAAAGGAATGGACCATAACTTTAGTAGATAAGACATCGACCCATCACTATCAACCTGGTTACTTGTTTATTCCCTTCGGAATTTATAATGCTAAAGATGTTGTTAAGCCTCGCAGGAAATTCATACCAAAAAAAGTAAGGTACCTTGAAGATGAAATTTTATTAGTTAAGCCCGAAAACAACATTGTAGAACTTCAAAACTATGGAAGCATCAATTATAATTACTTAATTATTGCTACAGGTACCGAAATTGCTCCAGTTGAGACCCCTGGCCTCAAAGAAAATGAATGGTACAAGAGCATATTCGACTTTTATACTCTCGAAGGAGCTAGTGCCCTTCACGGCGCCCTCAAAAATTTTACAGGCGGCAATCTTGTTGTTAGCATTGCGGAACTGCCAATCAAATGCCCTGTTGCGCCTCTTGAGTTCGCATTTTTAGCCGATTCTTACTTTAAACGTAAAGGCATTCGTAATAAAGTAAATATTTATTACACTACCCCACTACCGGGTGCTTTTACTAAGCCCAAGGCTACTAAAATGCTTGGCGACCTATTGGAGCAAAAAAATATTCAAATTGTTCCCGACTACAATATTGAAAGAATAGATAATGACAACAAAAAGTTAGTCTCCTATGATGGGCGAGAAGTACCTTTCGACCTGCTTACCATTGTACCTGTAAATATGGGTGCTGCATTTGTTGCTGAAAGCAATATGGGCGACGATTTAAATTTTATACCTACCAACAAGCATACCCTACAGAGTGAGAAGTGGGATAATATTTTTGTGTTGGGCGATGCCAGCAACATCCCCACTTCTAAAGCTGGTTCAGTAGTTCATTTTGCAGCCGAAGCTTTGGTTGAAAACTTTTTAAATGAACTAGATAAAAAGCCGATAAGTGCAAGTTTCGATGGCCATGCTAATTGCTTTATTGTAACAGGATTTAATGAGGGCACCCTTATCGATTTCAATTACGAAACTGAACCTCTTCCCGGCGTATTCCCTTATCCCCTGGTTGGCCCAATGAAGTTACTAAAAGTTAATTGGCTCAACTATTTTGGCAAACTTGCTTTTAAATGGATTTACTGGAACTTGTTAATTATGGGAAAGCATTTGCCCATTTCTACGAACATGAGCATGCGAGGAAAAAAATTAAACTAATTGTAAACCCACTTATTGCTACATTTACCTTTTAAAAACTAAAATTTATGGCTAATAAAACCTACGCAGGCCTATCCATCGACGTTAACGAGGAAGGCTATTTAACCAACCCATCGCAATGGACTCCCGATGTGGCCAATGAAATTGCTCGGGAAGAAGAGATTTCATTAACTGAAAAGCATTTTGCTGTATTGCAATTTATTCGTGAACGTACCTTGAAAGGTGAAAATCTTACATTGCGTTCCATTGGAAAATCAGGAATTGTTGATACCAAAGGCTTTTATGAACTTTTCCCCGGTGCTCCCCTTAAAAAAGCGAGTCGAATTGCCGGAATACCAAAACCTTCTAGTTGTGTATAAATTTTAGAAGGTAATCATTGTCTAAAGTTAAGATTGATATATATTGCAACTGCTTTTTTTCTATCGAGCCTTACAGCTGTTAGGCAACCCTGGTAGCTAATTTTCAATAGTTAATGAATCATTTGTCACTGTCAATCACTTAAGGTCATTGAGTCGAGAATACTGAATAACCAATAGGAACTTAATATTTTGAGAAAATGAAAAAAATTGTGGAGCATCCCATAAAGAAAGTAATGATTATTTGTGCTAAAGCAAATATTGAAGACGTTTATGCTGCGCTGGTAATGGCCAATGGTGCAGTAATGGAAGGCATTGAGGCAAAAGTATTTTTTACATTTTTTGGGCTCGATGCCATTACAAAAAAACGAATGAATCGCCTGCACACTGCAACTGTTGGAAACCCTGGTATGCGTATGCCGGGAGGGCTTCCCTTTCCTACACTTTTAGGCGCTTTGCCTGGTGTAGAAGCAGGTGTTTCGGCTATGATGAAAAGCCAAATGGAAAAACTTGACATTCCCCCAGTTGATGAGTTTTTAGAGCTTATTACTGCAGGTGGAGGCGAGATTTACGCATGTAAATTGGCCGTTGAAATGTTCAAACTTAAAAAAGAAGATTTCAGCGAGCATGTAAAAGATATTATTACTATTGGTCAGTTTTACGAACTGGCTGCCGGCGAAGGAACTCAAATTATTTTCACTTAAAAAAACGTTAAGTTTACTCCAAATAATCTAGCAAATGCCTGCGTTTGAACGCGGGCATTTGTTACTTTTGCATAAACCATTTTTTTTACTTCTTGTTTTTGACCCCATTTCACTTCTTTGAATTGTAACGAAAATAGTGCATGCCCGAAGTAATTAGTTCGAAAAAGGGGGGTCGGAAGATTATCCCCCAAAAAGAGATTTCGTTCTGGGGAATCCTCGATAAAATTCGGGGTTCCCTTTTTCGCATGGTTTTAGCTGTTCTTACTTTCTCCGTAATAGCTTTTATTGCAAAGGATGTGGTTTTTAACAGCGTAATACTTTCGCCCTCCCGAGCCGATTTTATTACCTATAAAATCCTTTGCCAAATTGGCGAAGCCATTAATCAGAGCGAATTGTGCATGAGCAATTTAAACCTAAAAATTGTCAACCTAACGCTATCGGGCCAGTTTACAAAGCATCTTTGGGTGTCGGTTTATGTTGGCTTTGTACTTGCATTTCCTTTTATTTTGTTCGAATTGTGGCGATTCGCAAAACCCTTTTTGAATGAGAGCATACGAAAAGGAGTTTATAGGGCGATTCCCATATGCTCCCTCCTTTTCTTTTTGGGTGTTCTGTTCAGTTACTTCTTAATAGTTCCAATAACCATTAACTTTTTAGCAAGCTATCAGGTGAGCAGTATTATAGTAAACACCATATCGCTCGACTCGTATATGGCAACAGTTATTACCCTTACCTTGGCAATGGGATTGGTTTTCGAAATTCCAGTAATTCTATTAAACCTTTCAAAATTGGGAGTAATTAGTAAGGAGTTTCTTAAAAAGCAGCGAAAAATTGCAATTGTAATTCTATTAGTTCTTGCAGCATTTATTACCCCAGGTTCCGATTTATTCAGCTTGGCTTTGGTTAGTATACCCCTTTACACCCTTTATGAAATAAGCATTCTGATAATTCCACGAAGAATTGAGGAATAGTTTTAATCTATACTTCAATTCATAAATTGACCAGCACCTAATAATAATGTAAATTTGGTTGAATCAATTTTTTAAATATTTTGATTGTTCGAAACAACATACTACTTATAAGCGGCCTGGGGAGAGATACCGGCAAAACGCTGTTGGCCACAAAGGCCATTGAAAAGTTTTGCAATTTGGGTATTACCGCATTAAAAGTTTCGCCCCACTTCCATTCGCTGCAGGAGCAACCACTTATACTTGGAATTCCAAAATTTTTCGAGGTTTATGAGGAAACCAATCCAAATGGGCAAAAGGATAGCTCGCGAATGCTAAAAGCGGGAGCTAAAAAGGTATACTACATTCAATGCACCGATAAAACGCTCGAGCGTGTTTTAAATATAATGATTATGCATTTAGATAGGGAAACACCAATAATATGCGAATCGGGTGCTCTTAGCAAATATTTAATACCAGGAATTCATGTTTTAATGGCACCAATTAAACGAAAAACTATAGGTCAAAAAGTAATTTTGAAAAAGGATATGAAAATGGCCTCGGGACAACCCAATGTAACTCTAAATATTTCGAATTATAAAGAGTTTATTAATAAACTACGATTCGATAATGGTTCGTGGAAGTTCTAGTTTTCCCTTTGTTTTAATAATATTGCAGTGCCATTTTTATTGCATTTGTATCGCAACACCAAATTTTTGCTATGATTAATCATGTTTTACAAAGGGATATCGATAAAACCAAATGGGACAATTGCATTGAAAATTCAGGTTTTGTAGCCCCATACGCCTATTCGTGGTATCTCGATATTGTTTCGCCAAATTGGAATGCACTAATTAAAAACGATTACGAAGCAATTATGCCATTAACCCATCGTACAAAGTGGGGAATCGATTATTTATTTCAACCTATTGCTTGCCAGCAACTTGGTGTTTTTTCTCGAAATGGTGAAAATATTTCTGCCGATTCTTTTTTCAAAGCTATTCCTTCTAATTACAAATTAATTGAAGTAAATCTGAACTACAATAATTATTTTGAAAATGTAAACTCCTATAGAGCTGAAAAGAGAACAAATCATACCTTATTTCTTAGCAAATCGTATCAGCAAAATTTCGATTCGTATAGCCGAAGCCATAAGAATAATATTGAAAAGGCACATAGTAGCGGAATTTTAATTGAAAAAAACGGAGCAAATTATGAACAGTTCTATAAGGAAATTATGCAAAACTTTAAAACTATTGGCATAAATCTCCCACAATTCAAACAAAAGGCTTATTTCAATATTTTTAAACATCTGGGGCAAATTGGCGAACTAACAATATATTCGGCTCATTTTAACAATGAGGTATTGGGGAGAGCTTGCTTTGTAACCCATAAAAATTGGTCGACTCTCGATGTTTACAGCAATCCAAGGGGGAAACTTCTTGGTGCCGGTTATTGCCTAATTGATGAATTTATTCGCGAAAAGAGCGGAAACAACCTTACACTCGACTTTATGGGGTCGAGCATACCGGGTGTTGCATATCGCAATAAGGGTTTCGGAAGCATTGAAACTCAATTTACATTCGTTCGCCAGAACCGATTACCCACACTCTTACGATGGTTGAAATAAAAAATATGAATACACCATCGGCAATTGTTTTGGCAGCTGGCAAAAGCGAACGAATGGCAAGCAATAAGATGTTTCTAGAACTAAGTTTTGGTGAAAGTTTTATTGAGAATATTGTTAATTCGTACATAAAATTTGGTTGTCAGCAGGTGTCGATAGTTGTAAACCGTGAAAGTTATAACCATTCTCATTTTAAAAGTATTTGTTGGCCAAAGGGTACTCTAATCTCAATTAACGAACATCCCGAATTGGGCCGTTTTTATTCACTCCAGCTAGGTCTTATAAAACTAAAAGCCAATTGTAATGTATTCATCCATAATGTCGATAATCCATTTTGCGGGCACAAACTTCTGAATAAGTTGAACAGTTCCATTGAAAATTTCGATATTGCCATACCCACTTTCGAGGGCAAAGGGGGCCACCCCATTTTAATATCATCATACGTTTCTGAGCAAATTTTACAAGCCAATACGAATGAAGTTTTGAATGTTTTTTTAAAAAACTTTCGAACTACTCCTGTCGATTTTGAATCTGATATAATTTTACAGAATATTAACACTCCCAACGATTACCAAAACTTTCTGAAAAGGCGCAAAAATTAAAGCACACCACACATGGAGTCTCCATTAGTTGTTCTGTCAACTGCATACTTCCCTCCTATTCAATTCTTTTCAAAAGTAAAAGACGCTAGTTCTGTTCTACTTGAGCAGCACGAAACGTATCCCAAACAAACTTACAGGAATCGATGCGAAATAGCTTCGGCTAACGGAAAACTATCGCTTTCAATTCCTGTTATAAAGCCCAATGGCAATAGAACTCGTATAAACGAAGTTATAATTGACTATTCTGACCCTTGGCACATAAAGCATTGGCGAACTATTGAATCGGCTTATCGAAGATCGGCCTACTTCGAACTGCTCGAGCCCGAATTTGCTGCATTATTTCAAACCAAATGGACAACCCTATGGGATTTCAACAGAGCTACCATCGATATGTCGTTTGATATTTTGAATTTAAAAGTGAGTTGTGAGGGAACTCATAACTTTGTTAAAAAATACCCATCTGATAATCAGGATTTTCGTTACGTAATTTCACCTAAAAACGATTGTAGTTCTGATTTATACTTTAAACCGAAAAATTACTATCAGGTTTTTCAAGATAAATTTGGGTTTTTACCCAACCTATCGGTATTGGACTTGATATTTAATTGTGGACCCGAGGGAATTGACTTTTTATAACCAAATCAACCCTCCTGCTTTTCCATCAGCTCGAGCCATCGCTCACCCTTCGAGTCGAGAATTCCGATTATTTCGCCAATTCGAGCCGATTTGGACGATAACGAGTGATGATCGAGTAAACCGCTGTTAACCTCAGCTTCTAGTTCGGCCTTTTCGTTCTCAAAATTGTCAATTTCAGCAGAAAGCACTTCTAACTCGCGCTTTTCAGCAAATGTCATTTTATTCGTTTTTTTGTCGGTTACCGTTACTTTTTGTTTAGCTTCCTCTTTGGGTTTTGAAATTGCTATTTGTTTTTGTTGCTCTTTAGTCCACTCATAAAAATCGCTATATGACCCCGGAAAGCCACTAATTTCACCATTTCCCTCAAAAATTAGCAGTCCATCAACAACTTTGTCGAGAAAATGACGGTCGTGCGATACTACAAGAACTACTCCCGGAAAATTTTCGAGGTACTCCTCGAGAATTTGCAGCGTTTGTATATCGAGGTCGTTGGTTGGCTCATCGAGAATCAGAAAATTGGGACTTCTCATCAGAATTGTACACAGAAAAAGCCTTCGCTTTTCGCCACCGCTTAGCTTGTATACAAAAGCATTTTGCGTACTGGGAGGGAAAAGAAACATTCCCAAAAACTGCGACACGGTTAGGGTTTTGCCATCGGCAAGCTTAACCACTTCGGCAACTTCACGGGCAACATCAATAACCTTCATGTCGTCGCGAATATCCATTCCACCCTGACGGTAGTAGCCAAACACAACCGTTTCGCCCGTTTCAATAACACCCGAATCGAGTGGTATATTACCTGTTATAAGGTTTAAAAAAGTTGTTTTTCCAGTACCATTTCGGCCCACAATACCCAACCGCTCAAAGCGGTTAAAGGTGTACGAAAAATTGTCGATTACCTTTAGCTTTTCGAAGCTTTTGCTGAGCCCTTTAACCTCAATAATTTTCGAACCAAGCCTTGTCGCTCCTACATTTATTCGAACGCTACCATCGTAAAAGCGCTGCGAAGCCTGCTCGCGAATGCTGTAAAATGCATCGATACGGTATTTAGCTTTCGTTGTTCTTGCTTGCGGAGTGCGACGCATCCACTCCAGCTCGCGACGATAAATATTTGTAGCCTTTTCAACCTGCTGAGCTCTCGATTCGATTCGTTCCTGTCGTTTTTCGAGGAAGTACGAATATCCACCGCTGTACGAGAATATTTCGCGCTCGTCAATTTCAATAATAACATTGCATATTCGATCTAGAAAGTACCTGTCGTGCGTAACCATAAACAGAGTAATGCGACAAGTTCGAAGGTACTCCTCGAGCCACTCCACCATATCGAGGTCGAGATGGTTGGTTGGCTCATCGAGAATTAAAAAGTCGGGCTCACTAATAAGCGACGCAGCAAGGGCTACACGCTTTTGCTGTCCTCCCGAAAGTGTCGAAATCGACTGGTCTAAATCGTGAAGTTTCAATTTCGACAGAATTTGGCGTGCCTTAACTTCAATATCCCAAGCGTTAAGGCTATCCATTAGCTCCGTGGCTTTCTCTAACTCATATTTATCCGATTTCTCGAGTGCCAACTCGTAGCGCGAAATGGCCTTTGATGCCTCATCGTTTCCACGAAAAACGTTTTCGAGAATTGAGAGCGACTGGTCGAGATCTGGATTCTGGTCGAGATAACCAAAACGAATTCCCTTTTGCCAAACAACCTTACCGCTATCGGCCGAATCGAGCCCTGCAATAATACGAAGCAAGGTGGTTTTTCCTGCACCATTACGAGCAATTAGCCCAACACGCTGGTCGGCATTTATTGTGAAACAAATATTTTTAAGTAACTCTAAATCGCCAAACGATTTGTTTATATTCTCAACCTGTAAATACGGAACCATTTCCTTTTTTTTTTGCAAAAGTAGCACAATTATAGCCAACAAATATTTAAACAAAATTTTGACTTTAAAACTTAAAGTTTATATATTTGACCATATATTAATCGTTTTAACGACCATAATATAATCATCAACTAATGTATTTTGCTAATAATATTAAGCATTTACGAAATGCTGAAAAAATAACGCAGGTTGATTTAGCCCATGAAATGGGTTTAAATCGTTCAAATCTTAATAATTATGAGAATGGTATTGCCCAGCCAACGCTTGAAATAATGATAAAATTTGCCGATAGGTTTGGCATATCTACCGATACCCTTTTAAGAATCGACTTAACAACATTGAATAAAATTGAATTAGATAAGATTAAAAACGGTGGCGATGCTTTTGTGAAGGGGCGAAACTTGCGGGTTGTTGCCACCACCGTTGGCGACGACAATATTGACAACATTGAACTAGTTGAAGCAAAAGCACAGGCTGGGTACCTTAGCGGCTTTTCCGACCCCGAATTCATTGAGCATTTACCTGTATTTCGCCTGCCTTTCCTCAACCCCAATCGAAAATACAGAACATTCCAAATCGTAGGCGACTCAATGCTACCAATACCGGTTGGTGCTTGGGTTACTGCCGAATTTGTAGATGATTGGACCACTCTGCGGAGTGGTGAGGCTGCAATAATTCTTACTATCGACGATGGATTGGCCTTTAAAATAGTTGAAAATAGACTTAGCTCCAATGGCAGCCTAAACCTTATTTCATTAAATCCAATGTATAAACCATATTCAGTTCGTATAAGCGATGTTCGCGAAATATGGCGCTTTGCACTTTATATTAGCCCATTCTTGCCCACTGGTAATATTGAACATGAACAAATAATGATGATGCTTAACCAGATTAGGAATGACATAGATTCTGTAAAAAAAAGTAATCATTAGTCATGCAGCTCCAACGAAAACTTGAAATTCTTTCGGCTGCTGCCAAGTACGATGTGTCATGCGCTTCGAGCGGAAGCAGTCGTTCGAATTCAAATGGCGGACTTGGGAATGCTGTAAGTTGCGGTATATGCCATAGCTTTTCCGATGACGGTCGATGTATTTCTTTACTAAAATTGCTCTACACCAATTACTGCATATACGATTGCGCTTACTGTGTAAACCGAAAAAGCAACGACATTCCCAGAGCAACTTTTGCAGTAAAAGAGGTAGTTGATTTAACCATAAACTTTTATCGTAGAAATTATATTGAAGGGCTATTTCTAAGCTCGGGTGTAATTATCAACCCCGATTATACAATGGAAAGGCTTACTCGCATTGTGAAACTATTGCGAAATGAACATAAATTCAATGGCTACATCCATATGAAAGCCATTCCAGGGGCCAGCTCAGAACTTGTTAAAGAAGCAGGTACATTTGCCGACCGACTAAGCGTTAACATTGAAATACCAAGCGAGGAAAATTTGAAAATGCTAGCTCCCGATAAGGATTACCAATCGGTAATTGGCCCCATGCAATTTATAAAGCAAGAGATTGATTTATGCCGCGAAGAGAAAGGTCATTATAGAAAAACTCCCAACTTTGCTCCCGCAGGGCAAAGCACCCAACTAATAATTGGTGCTACCCCCGATAGCGATCGCCAAATACTAAACTTAGCCAGTAGTTTATACCAAAAAAATAGATTGAAGCGGGTTTACTATTCGGGCTATAACCCAACCAATCTGTACGATTCCCGACTACCTGCTCTTTCAGCCCCTCCCCTTAGAAGAGAACATCGGCTTTACCAAGCCGACTGGATGCTTCGTTTTTATGAGTTTACAGTTGATGATATTGTAAACGACAAACATCCCGACCTCGACTTAGCTTTCGACCCAAAATTGGCATTTGCACTTAGAAATCCACACTTATTCCCAATTGATGTTAACCAAGCACCAATACATTTGCTCCTACGCATTCCGGGCGTGGGTCCAAAAAGTGCAAAAATGATAGTTGCAGCACGACGATTTAGACGATTAAACTCTGAAAACCTCAGAAAAATTGGTGTTGCAATGAAAAGAGCACAGTATTTTTTAACTTGCAACGAGCTGTCCTCGCTAACCATTAATGAACTGAAACCCGAAAGGCTTAGGTTAATGCTATCTTCCGATGCCAGAAAAAATGGAATTTCTGATGCTAGGCAACTAACCTTATGGTAAGATTTTTGTTATTAAGGTACTTCATTTACTATTCATTGTTGCAGTTTTATGCGCCTATTTACAGTCTACCTATTTACTTTTTATATTCTGCTAATAATTTCTAGACCTGTTTTGGCACAGGATCAATCGAATAACAGCAACTTGATATCACCCGAGAAAGCCGAACAATTTCTATTGCTGTATTCCGATTCTGGCCACATTGAAACAGTTAAATATCTGCTCGAAAATGGTGTAAATCCCAATGCAACAACTTACAGTGGCGCAACTAGTCTTATGTACGCTAGCCAAAATGGCCATCTCGAAATAGTAAACCTTCTGCTACAATTCGGAGCCAATGTAAATATTAAGCCAACCGACGGAAATACAGCCCTTCATGCAGCTTCTCGCAGCAATAACGATAGTATTGCTGAAATTCTAATACTTAAAGGTGCTCAGGTGAATGCCATTAATAATAGTGGCGTTTCGCCACTTCAAATATCGGCAGGCTATGGATACGAATTTCTTACCAAACTATTAATTTTTTACGGAGCCCAAATTGATGCACAAGATAATAAGGGCAACACGCCCTTAATGTCGGCAGTTTTTTATGGATCAGGACGTACTTCTCAAATTCTTCTGGCAAATGGAGCATTACCAAATAAGGCCGATTTTGAGGGCAACACACCTATAATGCTGGCAGCCCAATTCAACGATACGCTTCTTTTTAACCTCCTTATTGAATATGGCGCCGATCCATTTCATAAAAATTATAAAGGAATAAACAGTCTTGCTTTAGCAATTAAAAATAATTCGAACCAGATTGCCAAGAAACTTATCGATTTGGGCGCAGCAAATGAACCACTTGCAAGCAGTAAAAGCTACCTACAGTTAGCAATTCTGTCGGGTAATAGAAGTGTTATTCCGATTATTCGAGAACATTCCAAACGAAAGTATTTACCACAATTTGCTCGGGTAGGAATTTTCACCTCCACGTTTCAGAACCTGAACGATTTTTATTGGGGCGGAGGTTTGAGCCTTTTTGAAATGAATTATGGAGTCCAACTATCATCTTCATTTGCTTCCAGAATAGTGAGTAAACCCATTTTACTTGACATGGATAACGAATACTACCAATTTTACGAATACAGACGGTTTATTAGCCTTTCAGGACAAAAAATGTTTGAAATAAATAGCATTAGATCCGATTACAAGTACGGTGTTACAATTGGTTTAAACTATTTATTCTCATGGGCCAATTACAATTATCATGATGCCAAAACGAAACCCTACTCCTACTCAGGTATTAGCCCTTCGGCCGGACTCTATTTAAAATTAAAAAATGTTCGAATCGATATCACTACACAAACTTATAACCTTTTAAAAAACCGAAACCAAATATTTTGGGTGGGTTTCAATTTGGGGACCGAAATTGACTTCTCGAAGCCCAAAATTCCCTCAAAAAAAATAAAATTCCTTTAATTATGGCTAAAAGGCAAAAGTTTTTATTCTATCTGCTTTTATTGGTGATTATAACTACACTTTCCTCTTGCGAAGAATCCAACTTATTCTACGTGAAATGCTCCGATTGTTATTCTACCCGTCCCGATAGTTATCGCATTAAACTTCAGTTGACAGTTAATGACGAAAACAGGTTTGTTCCTATTACCTTTTACAGAGGACCCTACGAGGATGGAATTGTTGAATTTAGGGATACTGTACGTTATAACGAACAGGAATACTATTTACAAACAGATACCCACTACACAATAGTAGCAAAGTACATGAAAAATGCCCGAAATTACTACGTAGTATCGGGTGCCCGATTAAAAACTAACTACGACGAATCGTCGTGTAGCGATGCTTGTTATTACGTAACAGGAACAAATGCCGACTTACGAATAAAGTTTTAAACCGTTTTTGGAAACTATTTGGGAGTATACGAATTACTAAATATTTCTTCAACCTCTAAAAGGTTTCCATCGGTTGGTTCGGGTTTTATGCCAAGAATATGAGCAACAATGCCATACAAATTGGTATTATTAAAAGCCTTATGTCGCATACCTTTTTTAAATGCAGGACCTTGAGCAAAGAATATACCATGCATTTCGGGATACATATTGTCGTAACCATGCGTTCCTCCCGAATAGGGCTCGCTTCGTTGGCTCCAACCCACGCTATATCCTAAATCAGATTCAACTACTATTTCGTTAATCCTCTTATTTTTCCCATAAACGTAACGATCAGGTAATTCGCTTTTATTCCAAACCTTAAGGTTAGGAATCGATTTTAATATCCTTATTACTTCATCCCTTTTTTCTGGTTTGGGCTGCAATGAAATAACAGGATTACCCCCAGTAGAAACATCGAACCAATCCCTGTTCAAAAAGCTGGAAAGATTAATGTACCTATCCGATGAAATATCGGCCATGCCATGGTCGGAAACCACAATAAAATTGATTTGTTTTGCGTGGGGTAATTTCGACATTTTATGTATAAACACGCCCACCAAACTATCGAGTTTAGTTGCCATGGCAAGGGTTTGTGGAGCTGTTGCCCCGTGATCGTGTGCTGTCCAATCGGGCTCGTGAGAATACCAGGTTATTAATCGAGGACGCTGCTCTAGTGGTAACGTTAGCCAATGAATAATGGTATCTATCCTATCTTCAAACGGAATATTCTTATCGTAACGCTTCCAATACGAAGGATAATGGCTCTTAATAGGCGCTTCGGAACCTACCCAAAAGAACGATGCTGCTTTAACACCCTGCTTTTCTGCGGTTACCCAAATGGGCTCGCCTCCATAAAATTCGGGATTTTCAACGGCTGTTCTGTTTCCTATTGAATAGTACCCTAGGATTGAATCGTAAAAACTATTATTCACAATTCCATGATGATCGGGATGGAGGCCGGTAGCCATACTATAATGGTTGGGAAAGGTTTTTGAAGGATAGCATGGAATAAGCGCATCGGCCCTAACACCCCTTTTAGCTATTGAATGCAAATTGGGAGTTGAGGTTAATTCTGGATAATCCCAACGATACGCATCGAGCGAAAGCATTACAACATAGGTTTCGTTGCGGTTAACTTGCGAATTTGAGCAAGAAACAACAAAAGATGTAATTAAAAGAATAAAAACAATTTGAGCGAAGGAAAATGATTTTTTCATGTGAATATAATTTTTATATTTTGACAAAAAGCAGAACTTATGGATTAATGAGTTTGGTAATTTTATTGACATAACCATTCACATCGAACTTTCTACGACACCCATTGTAATTCATGTATCGTATCTTCCCAAATACTGGTCTTTCGCTCCATGCCCTATCATGAACACCACCAATACTCCATGCAATACCAGCATAACCGTTCGGGTCACGTCCATCGAGGCTATATTTATCGTTCAAATATATGGCTATGCCCATTGCTTCCTCAGGGGAGGATGTCCATTCCAATATTTTTTTTGCCCAGTACATTCGCATATAACCATGCATTTTTCCTGTAATAACCATCTCGGTTTGAGCTGCATTCCATAGTTTATCGTGAGTGAGTGAATTTTCAAATTCGGAAGCAGTATAAACATGCTCACGCTCATCGGTTCGATGTTTTGCATGGGTTTCCTGAGCCCAATTAGGGAATGAATGGGTAGAGTCGTAACTTGGAGAATAAAAACAGAAATTATCTGATAGCTCCCTGCGAACAATCAATTCCTCTAAAAAAGCCGATTTATCGGGCTCACTAGCCGAGCTTGAAATAATACTCTGCGCAACCGCTTGAGCGGAAATATGCCCAAAATGCAGATAGGGAGAAAGGTTTGATTGCCCATCGAGCAGTGGATTATTTCTGTTCTCGGCATATCCTTTCAACTTCTCACTAAGAAATTCTTTCAGAATAGCCTGAGCAGCATTTTCTCCAGGTCGCAGCCAATATACTGGTTTTACATCGCTGTCGGGTTGTAACCTTGAAACTACTTTGTTCCAATCGATTGTTTTTGAGCTTAAGTTCTGGGTGAAATTTGAAACAACAGGATAATTATCGAGGAATTCAGGTAACAACTTTTTAATCCTGGGTCGAAGAGTATAAGCCCCAAATTCTAATTTGTTCGAAGCATACCAACAAGGAACAATATTGTGGGCATCAACTTCAAAATGAGGTATTTTAATACTATCATTCACTTTTTGTTTCCATTCCATCTTCCAACGCAGCGGATCAAAATCGGAAACCAGCATAGAGGCACCTGATTGATTAATAAATTCGGGAATGGTATTAAATGGGCTTCCTAAAAGGAGATAAAAAGGAATACCATACCTTTTCAAAGTTGCTTCTACCTCCCTCAATCCCTCAATCATGAAATGGTAATGCCGCATTTTGGCATTTGGATAGGATTTTACAAGGGAAAATACAACATAGAAGGGGCTCTCTGTAGTAGCCGCCTCATTTAGGGCATAAAGAAAAGCCCAGTTATTATGAACCCGCTGATCGCGCGACATCCAATAAATAACCGGGCCTTTACCTTTTCTTGCGGAATATTTAAGAGTTCTTACCCTTGCTGTATTAACCATTATTTAATTAAATAAGCGACTTGCTCTTCAGAATCTCATCAGATTTCATGATAATATCGACATATTGCGCCCGACGATAAGCAAAGGGATCTTTCAGGTTCTTGCGGGCTAGTTTTCCACTAAAATCGCGAATAGAAGCATATCCCTTCTTTTCCATCCAGATTTCAATTCCCGATAATATTTTTCCAATATGCTCGGTTCCACTGGTGTAAAGTGCGCTAACAACCTGAAAAGCCGACGCTCCAGCGAGTAGGGTTTTTATTGCATCCTCAGGGTTATGGATTCCCGATGCGCTGCAAATATCGGCAGTAATGTTACCATAAAGCAATCCGGCAAATCGAACAGATAGCCTAACATCGTTGCTACAGCTGAGCATAATACTTTGCTCAAGGGCTTCCTTTTCGATGTTAATATCGGGTTGAAACATTCTGTTAAACAGAACAAATCCTTCAATTTGTTCAATATCCATACGTTTAATTACCGAAAGGGGGTTCGTGTAAAATGGACTCAACTTAACAGCAATAGGGATTTTTACTGCCTTTCGAACATCTTTTAGAATATCAATCTGACTTTGGATAATTTCAGAACCGGCCAAATCGAAATCGCGGGGTGTGGTGTAAAAATTCAATTCTAATGCATCTACACCAGTTTGCTCTATTTGCTGGGCCCAACTTACCCATGTATCGGGGTACATTGCATTTAAACTGGCAATTACAGGAATGTTCAGAGCTGCCTTGGCCTTTTCAAGTTTTAATAAATGATCCTTTGCTCCTGCATGCTTAATGGTAGGATACAACCGGGTCATTTCGGCATTCCTTTCGGAATACTCCTCGAGGGTATTTAGCAGTTCAAGCTCTTCGAGTTGAATTTGCTCTTCGAATAGTGACTTGAAGACAATTGCAGCAGCTCCATTTTTTTCGAGTTCTACAAGTTTTTCATTTTTAGCACTAAGTGAAGAAGCGCCTACGATTAATGGGTTTTTTAAATCTAAACCCAAATAGGTTGTTTTTAAGTTTGCCATGGCGTAAGTTATTAGAGTTATTGTTTTAAAATCAGTTTGTAATAGAATTGACAAGCATTTTAAACATATCAATAATGCTTTTTTCAAATTTAAAGTCGGTAAAATTTTGTGCATTTACTGCAACAACTATGCTTTTAGATGGTAAAATAAAAACATACTGATCGCCGTATCCTGCTGCATAGCAAAAAGGTTCATTGGTGGCTTCTAAGTAATTAACCCACCAATGCAATCCATAACTTGAATTCCCAGCATCAACGGGCATATACGTTGAAGAGGTAACCCAACTATTTGATACTATTTGCTTGCCGCCATACTTTCCATTATTAAGCATAATAAGCCCAAACTTTAACATATCGCGCGAAGTAAGCGATAGCCCACCCCAAGCGGGTTGCCTATTTCCTGAATATCCCTCCCAATAAAAATTTGAAATGCCTAGTGGGATTAATAAATTTGAATTTACAAATTCGATAAAATCCGTTCCACTTACACGACAAACTATCTCCTTCAATAATTCAGAATTTCCACTATTATAATTAAACACGTTTCCTGGTTCGGTTTTCAGTGGCAAATTCATAATATAGTCTACCCAATTGCCTGTATAATGGCTCAAATTTACCAACTGGTTACCTGCATAGGAATAGTGTATTGTCCATTCGTCCCAGTCGAATCCGCTGGTTTGGTTTAACAAGTGCCTTATTGAAATTTTTTTCTTTTGGGGTCGCTGCTGGTAAATAGCATCAAATTCGGGTAAATACTTGGCAATGGGCTCGTCAATTGATGTAATTAGGCCTTTATCCAAGCAAATTCCTAATGCCAGGGAGGTAATGCTTTTGGTAACAGAACTAATTGGATGCAGGGTGTTTACTTGAGAAAAACCATAGTAACGTTCGAAAATAACCTTGCTGTTTTGCATAACAATAACCGATGAAACCTTACCGTACTTTCCATTAGTAATTTCAGAATGCAATTGCTTTACTGTACTCGTGTTAAGTGCACCGGAAGCCATGGAATTTAACATGGCAAGTTGGAAAAACATGTTTACTATAAAAAAAAATTTATATTGCATGTTCACCTTTAAATTTATTGATAAAATTAATGTTTTTTTAGAATGTTTGGGCTTTAAAATTGAATTATAAACCCATAATTAAGGCTTTTTGTTCAATAAGTGTAATATGTAAACGATAGTAACTTTTATGTTAAACCATAAACCTACTATTCAATCCAATTATTCTGAAAATCAAAATTAAAGAGCTATGAAAGTCCGATTATTACTCCTATTTGTTATTTGTTGTGGACTTGCAACCCTTTATGGCTGTAAGCAATGCCGAAAAAGTAATGCAACCTTCAACGTTTCGCAAATGGACCCATCGATACTACCCGGCGTTGATTTTTTTGCATATGCTAACGGGAATTGGATTAAAAATACAACAATACCTGAAGATAAGGGCCGCTATGGATCGTTCGATCAGCTTCAGGAGGAAAACAATATTCACCTTAAATCAATCTTCGAAAAAGGAGCCAAAAAGGATTGGCCCAAAGGTAGCCCTTGGCAAAAAATTGGGGATTTCTACAAATCGGGAATGGATACTGTTAGCATAGAATTAAAAGGGTTAGCCCCTATACAGCAAGAATTAGATGAAATTCAGGCCATTACAAACGCAAAACAGATTCCTGCAATTATTGCTAAACTTCATACTATTCGCGCTTTTCCATTATTTGCAATTAACGCCAACCCCGACAGGAAAAATAGCAATCAGGTGGTTCTCAGCATCTATCAGGGTGGGCTTGGTCTTCCCGACCGCGACTATTACTTGGGTACCGACGAACGTTCGCAGGAAATTAGGGATGAGTACCTAATTCACCTTTCAAAAGTATTTATTCTGTTAGGAAATAGCGAATTGGTAGCGAAGGACCTAGCAAAGAGAACAATGGATTTCGAAACCCGTTTGGCCAAGGTATCCTTAACAAGGCTCGAGCGCAGAAATCCTAACAAAACCTATAATAAGGTTTCTATTACTGAAATACAAAACATCAGTTCTCAGTTTAACTGGCAAATTTATTTCGATGGGATTGGAATTGATGTTCCATCCGAAATGGTAATCGACAACCCTATCTTTTACGCAGAAATTAGCCAAATGCTTAACGATACTGACATATTAACGTGGCGTACGTATTTAACGTGGAATTTGGTTAACCGCTACTCTCCTTACCTATCTTCGGGTTTTGTTGACCAGCAATTCAATTTTTATGGCAACAAACTTTCTGGAAACATTAAAAACAAACCCCGATGGGAACGCGTTGCCCAATCGGCAAACATTACCATTGGTGAGGTTGTTGGTCAGGCCTTTGTTGAGGAAATGTTTCCACCCGAAGCCAAAACAAAAATGCTCGAACTTGTTGCCAACCTTAGGCAAGCCTTTGCTGAAAGAATAAACAATTTGGTATGGATGTCGGAACAAACCAAAACTAGGGCCCTCGGAAAGTTAGATGCAATGAATGTTAAAGTTGGCTACCCCGATAAATGGAAAGACTACTCGGCTCTCGATTTCGATGCAAGTTGCTATGCAACAAATGTTAAAAGGGCCATGACATTCAATTTTACTGAAAACATAAAAAAACTGGGCAAACCGGTCGATAAAACCGAATGGTTTATGACTCCACAAACTGTAAATGCGTACTATAGCCCAACGCTTAACGAAATTGTTTTTCCAGCTGCTATTTTACAACCTCCTTTCTTTAGCATTCATGCCGACGATGCTTTAAATTATGGTGCAATTGGTGTAGTAATAGGACATGAAATAACCCATGGGTTCGACGATCAAGGCCGTTTATATAATAAAGATGGAAATCTGGAGGATTGGTGGGAACCCGCCGACTCAGAAAAATTCAATGAGCTTACACAAACCCTAATCGATCAGTATAGTGCCTTTGTTGCAATAAACGATATGAAACTGGATGGTAAGTTGACTCTTGGTGAAAACATTGCCGACTATGGGGGGCTTACCATATCGTACCATGCCCTTCAGAAAGCTCTCAACACTAAAAAAAGACCAGGAAAAATCGATGGCTTTACTCCTGAGCAACGATTCTTCCTGTCCTATGCTAACGTTTGGAAGCAGGTTATACGCGACAAGGAACTGATGCGGAGAGTAAAAGAAGATGTACACTCACCGGGCAGATTTAGAGTAAATGGGGCACTATTCAACATTCCAGAGTTTTACAATGCCTTCGATATTAAAGAAACAGATCCTTTATACCGATCGCCCGAACAGCGTCCTCAAATCTGGTAAAGTTTATTTTCTGTAATTGCCTTAATAATATCCTCTAAACGAGTAGTTTTAGGTAAACACTTGTTGCCAAAACATAATTGATAGTAGCCTGCTTCAATTGTTCGGGGAACTATGGCCAAAGTACTCGCATCGTTGCCTAAATACGGAAAAAGGTTTGGGTAATATTGGCAATTACTTAGTAAACCTATTAAATTTTGCCGAGAATAGTTCGATGCAAATCCAACTTCCGCTAACGCTAAAGTCTTCTTTAGCAAAAGTGAGGCCCATCGGAATACGTAGGGACCACTTACAACAAGTTGTTTTTGCATATTAACAAGCATTTGATCAGAAGTTTTTAAGTATTGCTCTTTTCTTAAATACACTCCCAATGCAAAAAAGTTTTCGGCCATTACAGCTGAGGAAGAAGGAATTACTCCATCTGCAAGTTCCATTTTTCGAACGATTAAATGGTCGTGCTGTTCCAAAGAGTAAAAAAGCATTCCCGATTTATCATCGTAAAAATTTCTGAGTACATACTCGGCCATCTTGTTGGCTTTTGCTAACCATGCTTCGTTAAAGGTAACCTTGTACAATGAAATGTAGGTTTCAGCTAGCATTGCATAATCGTCTAAGAAACCATTAATTTTCGATAATCCCTTACAGCGGATTCTAAGTAAATTTCCGTTAACAATTAAATAGCTTTCGATAAAAGATACTATCTGTAACGCTTTATTAAGAAACATTTCGTCGTTGAATGAAATGTATGCATTAATGAAAGCCGATGCCAATAGGGCATTCCATGAAGCAATTAATTTATCATCGGTAATGGGTCGTTGCCTTCCATTCCTGAATTTTAGCATCAGCTCTCTGGATTCAACCAGTCGTTTTTGTGCCAACTCAGCATCGAGTAACAAAACGCAGGCTGCTTCGGAAATTTTTGTGCATTTTCGTAAAACACTCTTTCCTTTATGATTTCCTATAGCCGAAACGCCATAAACAATGGAAAAAAGATTTTTATTTTCTCCTAAAATGGTATCAATCTCATTTTGTGACCATGTGTAAAATGCACCCTCAACGCCTTCGCTGTCGGCATCAATGGCACTAAAGAAACCTCCTTCGGTCGACTGCATTTCGTTAAAAAGGAATTGAGCGGTTTCATAAACGACCCGTTTAAATTCTTCTTTAGAAAATGATGAATATGCTAAAGAGTAAAGTTGAAGCAGCTGTGCATTGTCGTAAAGCATTTTCTCGAAATGGGGAACTTCCCAGCGCTCATCGACCGAATAGCGAAAAAATCCGCCTCCTAAGTGGTCGTATATACCACCGTTTGCAATTTGATTGAGGGTTGTATTTACAAATTCTTTGATACTATCTTCACTTTTCAATGCTGAATAACGAAGCAGAAATTCGATTGAACCGGGCATAGGAAATTTTGGGGCACCTTTAGTACCGCCATTTTTGCTATCGAAATACTTTTCCCAATTTTTCACATACTCACTTAGCAAGAGCAATCTCCCATCATTACTTAAATCCTCCTTTTCTTTTACAACTTCGGTTTTCTTTATTCCCTGGGTTAATTCGTTGGCAACCTCAACAACCCTTAACGGGTCCGATTGCCATGTTGCATTTAAGCCTTGTAGTATATCTACCCAACCTTCTTTTGGGAAATATGTTCCACCAAAAACGGGTCGGCCATCGGGAAGCGCAAAGCAATTCAATGGCCAACCTCCGGAACGGGTAATTATTTGAATGGCATTCATGTATATCTGATCCACATCGGGGCGCTCCTCCCGATCAACCTTAACACAAATGAAATGGGAGTTCATTAATTGTGCAACTTCCTCGTTAGAAAAAACTTCATTTTCCATTACGTGGCACCAATGGCAACTACTATAACCTATGCTAATGAGCATTAACTTATTCTGCTGCCTAGCCAATTCGAATGCTTTATTTCCCCAAGGTAACCAGTTAACCGGGTTATTTGCATGCTGAAGTAAATACGTACTTGTTTCGTTGGCTAGATCATTGGTGTATTTCAAATCCATCTATCTTCTCTTTTTATACATAATATATCCAATAACAAAGGTCGTTAATAAAAGTTGATTACCTCTGCTAGGTTGGTTTTTCCAAAACCAATTAAATTTGGTATTCCGTTTGCTTTAGATAAATTTGTAAAAAAAAACCTAAAGGTTTATTGATATTAGAACAAAAAAATGAAAATAACTATGAAGTTAATAATTATTCTATTTACCCTAGCAACTACAGTTATTATTCAGATACCCATATTTGGGCAGAATGAAACGGGAACTAGTGTAAAAAGATCGACCGATAAAGTAAAAATTGAGGGTAAATACTATTTCATTCATATTGTTCGGAAAGGGGAAACATTATACTCAATTAGCAAGGCCTATAATGTTTCACAAATGGAGATTGCTATGGAAAACCCAGATATTTATTTGGGTATCCAGATTGATCAGGCTTTGAAAATTCCTATAAACGAAAATTCGAACCTATACTCGGATAAGGACAAGGATGATGATTTCATTTATCATATTGTTCGTAAGGGGGAAACACTTTTCGGATTATCGAAAAAATATTCGGTTCCCATCGAGAAGATTATTGAAATTAATCCTGAAGTTGAAACGGGAATTAAGATTAGTCAGGTTGTACTAATACCTAAAGAAAAACTTACAAAACCTAAACCCCAAACCCTGAGCGAAGGAGAAAGATTTATATACCATGAGGTTCAACCCAAGGAAGGTTTTTATTCAATCACTCGACGTTACGGTGTAAGTGAGCAAACCATTCGCCGCTTTAATTCCGATTTGGTTGCCAATGGTTTGAAATTAGGAACCATACTCCGTATTCCAAAAAATGTTACTGATAGTATTCCTGATATTGTTTTGGTGCCCCCTAAAGCTGATGGAATGCCTGAATTGCCAAAATTAGTAACTGAACCTACTTGCAACCCCGATAGGGTAATGCAAAGTAAAAAGCAAAGCTATAATGTTGCTCTTCTCCTTCCATTTTACACAAACGAGTTCGAGAGTTCCGATACTGCTAAAACTTCGAGGGGTAGAAACACAAGCACTGGAAAAAAAGAGATTCCACAGCGTTCCATTAACTTTTTAGATTTTTATCAGGGAGCAATGCTTGCGTTGGATAGTTTGAAGAAAATTGGGATGAATATTAACCTTTACGTTTTCGACACAAATAAAAGTGAATCAGACACTAAAAATCTTATAAAAGAATCTGGAATTCAGAATGCAGACCTTATAATAGGGCCCGTTTATCCCGAGGTAATTAAACCGATTCTTACATTTGCTAACGAGAAACGCATACCAGTTATTTCGCCTTTACTATCGAGCAGTTTTCTCCTTAATAAAAATCCATACCTCTTTCAGGTTACACCATCGTTTCAAACTCAATTGCAAAGTTTCTCAAACACAGTTAATTTTTGCAGTGGCCAGAACATAGTTATTATCCACGATGCGGACAGCACCAATAATGGAATGTTGAATAATTTTAAAGAACTAATTAAAAGTAGAATTCAAAGCTGCGAAAATGCTAACGATATTCACTTTAAAGAGGTAACTTACCAAGCCGGTAGTCCAACTCCTGAAATAATTGAAAAGATTAGTCATAGTTTAACTCTCGAAAAAGAGAATATAATAATTGTACCCTCGAACAACGAGGCCTTTGTAGCCGATTTACTTGGGAACCTTAATACTCTTTCATCATATTATAAGTATCAAATCAGCCTATATGGCTTTCCCCGTTGGCAACGATTCAGAAGCGTACAGCTTGAATACTTTTACCAACTCCAACTGCATTTATTCTCACCGCACTACGTTAATTATAATGATGTTCGAGCCATTCAGTTTGTTAATGATTATAGAAGCAAATACAGAGTTGAACCATCAACATTCTCATTTCAGGGTTACGATGTAATGTTTTATTTTTTAAGTGCTCTTAATGAATTTGGAAAAGAGTTTCCCCTCTGCTTAATCCATCACAAACCCAAATTAATTCAAACAGAATACAATTTTATTCGCACGGGTGCCGACGATGGATTCGAAAACAATTCCATTTACCTTTTAAGGTATAATAAGGAGTTCACTATTGAGAAAGTTACCCGAAAGTAATTACTGAATAATTGTCATCTCATCTACCAAGTACTTTGCTCCGGCAAATTTATCGATTACAAATAGAACGTACCGAATATCGCAAATAATTGTTCGTTGCATGGAGGGTTCATAGGTATAGTCGCAAGCCATTGCTTCGTAGTTTCCATCGAATGCAACACCAATTAAATGCCCAGAGGCATTAAGAACGGGGCTACCAGAATTTCCGTTTGTTATATCATTATCGGTAATAAAACACAGGGGCATAGTTCCGGTGCTATCGGCATAAATTCCATAATCTCTTTTTTCCCATAAATCTATCATGCGTTCAGGTACAGCAAATACATCTTCGCTGGGATTATTCTTTTCAATTTTACCATCGAGAGTTGTGAAATAGCGGTATGAAACTCCATCGGTTGGTTGGTATCCGATTACTTTTCCATAGGATACGCGTAAGGTTGAATTAGCATCGGGATAAAATAATTTATCGGGGTTCATTTGAATGATTCCTTTTGTAAAACTTCGCATAGCAAATTTGAATTCTGGAGCGAGCAAGGCTACCGAATCCTGAATTTGTTTCATTAAAAGTTCGTATGACATGTTTAGCATAAAGAGTGGATCGTTAGCTAAACTATCGATTGAAGGATTTGCCAGAAATGACTTGAGGGCTTGCGGGCTGGAAATGTATGATTTTTCGAACATGTACTTTGTAACCAGAGGTATTATTAAATCTGGTGTTTCAGTTTCTTTTAACTTAATGAGTAACCCATCGGTACAGTAAGGTGGTAAATAGTTTACTAAACTCCTAAGTGCAATAGAATACAATTGCAAATCAACGTGGGAGTTGTATCCCTCATAAATTTTATCAAGGTTTTTCGAAATTCGCTTTGCTTCCTTTTTAATCTTTCTTTTCGAAGGTTTTTCGGCATACATCAGATCGAAAAGGTTAAAAATTTCATAGTAAAATTTGCTTATACCCACAGGCCAGCTGGTTAATGCCGTTAGGCTCCTATGCAGCTCTTCGTAATGTTTCGATCCAACCTCTTTATAATAATCTTTAATAGTGGGTATCGAATTTTTATACCGATTTCGGGCAGGGTAATCATTGCTTGCCCATGAAAAAAGGCTATCCTCCCTACGTTGTATGGCTTCAACCACATTAAATCGTTTCATAGCCTGAGCCTGCCAAACATCTTTCTGCCAAAAATTAACTAAACCATCGTGCGTATCGGTATAATAAATTTTCACTTTGGGGTCACTTTTCATTCCATCTTTAATAGACGCTATAAATTCACCCCAATACTTATCTACCCAAGGTGCAACTCCATCGCGGTTAAGTAGTGCTTGCGAAGATGAACTAAAGCGGTATGTAGTTCCTGGAAACCCTAAAACCATGGTAAAGTCACCTTCTTTTACTCCTTTTAACGAAATTGGAAAATGATGAAGTGGTTTAAGCGGAATATTCTTTTTACTGAAATTGGCAGGCATACCGTTGGGTGCGGTATAAATTCGGTACAGAGCAAAATCGCCAGTATGGCGTGGCCAATGCCAATTATCTACGTCGCCACCAAAATTACCAATAGAAGCTGGCGGAGCACCAACCAACCTTACATCTGTATATCGATTATATATGAATAGATAAAACTCGTTATGGTTGAACATGTGCACTACTCGAGCATGCACACCCTTTTCCTTACTTTCTACAGATGATTTTATCTGCTTAATTGCGACATCAACCCGCTCAAAAAAAACTTTTGGGTCTGTTTCGTTCTCTAACCCCTGTAGCACTGTTGCCGTAACATCTTCAACCCGTTTAAGGATGAGTGCCGATTTGCCAGGAACAGGCAATTCACTACCCAAATTCTTTGCCCAGAAACCATCGCGAATGTAATTCCTATCCATGCTACTTAACGCTTGTATATCGGTTATTGCGCAATGATGATTGGTAAGCACTAAACCCTTGGATGAAATAATTTCAGCGGAGCAACCTCCATCGTCGAGAAGAACCGCGGCATCCTTAAGGCTCGAATTATTGATGCTATATATATCTTCAGCTGTAAGTTTAAAACCCATGGCCTGCATCTCTTTCACATTTCGAGAAATTTGCGAAATGAGCCACATTCCCTCATCGGCATACAACGGTAGGCATGTAAAATATATAGTTGCCAACAGAAGTAACGAGCATTTAAATGCTTTACGGAACAGCCAAAATTTTTTCATGTACGAAAGGATTGAATTGGTCGATACACATGAATAAAACTAATCAATTTTAGAATAGCAATTGCTAAAGTGACAAAAAATTGAATGCTCAAAACTTAAAAAGAAAGTGAAAAACCCAAAACTATGTAATGAAAAAGTGAAAAAGTGTAAACAGTTGAGCTATTGGCCCCTCCTTCAAGTAATCGATACCCGCAGTAAAAATTAAAATTATTGTTGGGGTTCAGCACTATGGCCAATAAAATGTCCTCTGCTCTACCCTGAGGTGCAGCAAGGGCATCGGCATTAAGTACTATATTAAAAATTGGTGAAACTTTATAATTTACATCAAAGTTCAATAAAGGAACTAAACCCAAATCGTACTTAGCATCGCTTTTGCTTTGTGATACCATTTTAATATAAGCATCTCTAACTTTTAGGGTTGCACCAACTCCAACTTGCCAAACTTCATTTTGAACTAAAAGGTAATTATATGAAAGCCTGTAGGAGTTAAATTTGAATGTAACCTCAACAAATTCATTCTGACTAAAAAGGGTGTTTTGAAAAAACACATCGAAATTCAAGGCACCATTGTAACTTACTTTTAAAGGAGCATAAAGCAACCTTAGAGAGTGCTTTTGCTTCCAAATATATGTTGAACTTAAACGAATGAAAGGGCTAATTTCGTGCGATAATTCATCGCTTAGCGATAAAAATGTACCATTATTGCCCGGAATACGCAGCTTGTTGCTTCCAGTTAAAACTCCCCCCGATTCCATTGTGAATTTGATCTGCGCAGTTAACGGGCGGTTTTGTACCAAAACAAATATTAAAAGCCAAATTAATATTCGAACACTAAACATAATTTATGGCGTTTACCATGCAAATTAATCATTATTTTGTTTGCTGGCTTTTTTACTTTATAGAATATTCACTTATTTTGCCAAAAAAATGGATACATTTCTAATCATAGCAATAATTGCAGCTGCTTACCTTATTGGCAGCATTCCTACAGCGGTTTGGGTAGGTAAATTTTTATTTAATATTGACATAAGAGAGCACGGAAGCAAAAATGCAGGAGCTACCAATACCATCAGGGTGTTAGGTGTAAAGGCAGGCTTACCTGTTTTTTTCATCGATGTTTTAAAAGGTTTTTTTGCTGTAAATCTTGCTATATTCATAGATATTTCTCAATCCTCCGAGGTAATTATTTTAATACAACTTGCATTAGCTTTTGCTGCCTTACTCGGGCATATATTTCCCATTTTTGCACAATTTAGAGGTGGAAAAGGAGTAGCTACGCTTGCTGGAGTAGTTCTAGCATTGCATCCTTTTGCGACTGCTACTGCCTTCGGAATTTTTGTTCTAGTAGTTATATTAACACGCTATGTATCAATGGGTTCTATGATTGCGGGCCTCAGTTTTCCATTTATTATCGAATTCCTTTTCAATAATAGTAGCCATACACTACTTATTTTCTCAATAATTGTGGCTTTACTCCTAATTGTTACTCATATTAAGAATATTAAAAGGCTAGTAAAGGGCGAAGAATCGAAATTTCGATTCAATAAGCACAACAACACAACCCCTTAACATTAAATTAATACAAAGCTATTTTTAAAGTAATATTACCATAAACCTTGCGGATTACTTTTGTTTCGTATAAAAATTAAAAGCCATGAAAAAAGTAATCTTTCTGTTCGCAGCATTACTATTAGCAACAACCAGTTTTTCTGAAGAAAATAAAGTTGAAAAGGCTGATAAAGCCAACTCAATTAACGTAAAGTTTTCTGGAAAAGTGATTGATTCGACCAATGGCGAAGCTTTAGCTGGCGCAGCTATTATGGTAGAAGGTTCGGGCGAAATTGCCTATACCGACTTCGAAGGGAACTTTGAAATAAACAGCGTTGAAACGAGCCAAGTTAACTTAATTGTAAGTTTGATTAGTTACGAAAAAATAAAGTTAAATGCATCAACCGATGCCAAAGATCTTAAAGTGCTGTTAAAGCCATTATAAGAAAATAATAGCATTCTGAATAAAGGGGCTGTTTCAAAAGAGAGATTAACCACAAAGCCTGCCTGTCCGTCAGGCAGGCTTTGTGGTTAGGTGTTTGCCTTCAGCGAGCTCCCTTTGGTCGGTTGTAAATAATGAGACAGCCTCCTTATTTTTTAAAAGAAAACATTATTAGGATATTCAATATAAGTTAAAAATAAACCTTCGGGTGGTGCAGATGGCCCTGCCGCTGAACGGTTTTTCGCTTCAATGGTTTTGGCAAACTCGTCAGGAGTCATTCTTTCCCTGCCAACCTCAACAAGGGTTCCAACTATTGCCCTTACCATGTTTCGTAAGAACCTATCGGCCCTTATTGTAAAAACTAAATGATTTTCACGCTCTTCCCATTCGGCCATGTAAATTTTACATAAATTGGTTTTAACATCGCTACCCTGCTTGCTGAAACTTGAGAAATCGCTGTATTTAATAAGCTTTTGAGTTGCAAGCTTCATTTTATTAATGTTTAAATTAGCTTTAAAGTACCAAGCAGTTTCAATATTGAATGGGTTTTTTGTTCGGGCAATATTGTACTGGTATGTACGAGAAATTGCACTGAAACGGGCATGAGCCTCGGGTGTCACCCTCTTAATGTCTTTAACTGCAATTTCCCGAGGGAGTATATCGTTGAGACTAGATATAAATTGTTGATTAGCTCCCAAGTTATCATGAAAAGTATCGAAATGAGCGACAAAGAAACTGGCATGAACTCCAGAATCGGTTCTCCCAGCCCCTGTTGTAATAATATCTTCTTTAAGCAAAATGCTTAATGCTTGTTCCAATTCGGCCTGAATTGTATTTGCGTTGGATTGTATTTGCCAACCGCTATATTTGGTTCCTAAATAGGAAATTTCGATAAAATATCGGCTCATTTCGGTTTCAATATGAGAGTTTTCGATTATAAAGGTAGTGTGTTTTCAATTTTTATCAATGCTTTTTATTTATTTAAACCCAAAAAATAATGCTCAGTCAAATGTTGAGCAATAAAAAAGTAATTTTTTATACATTTTTACTTTAATTTGCTATTTTTACCTACACAAATTAAGTGAATGAAGCCCCTTAAAATTGATGCGGCTATTGATAGCCCTGAAGTAAACTTCGATTCAACAACCAATATTTTTAGCATTTCGGGAATATCGCACCCCGAAAATGCAAAAGATTTTTATATAGACATTATTAATTGGCTTGAGGAATACTACGAAGAAATTAAGGACAAGAACGATACAAAAATAATTCTCGATTTCAATTTTAAATATATTAATTCTTCTTCATACAAGTACCTACGGGAAATTATGAAGCGAATAGCAAACTTTCGAAACAATGGAATTAACGTTGAAGTAATTTGGAACTACCACGAAGAGGATGAAGATTTGCTTAACGAAGGTATGGTGCTTTTCGAACTACCAGAAATAAATCTTCCATATCGTTGCATTCCTCATGCATAGAATTAACCCTTCATTAACCGATCCAATTCTCGTTTAGAGTCTTTATGTTTTAGGTCCTCTCTTTTATCGTGCATTTTCTTTCCTCGTGCTAAACCAATTTCAACTTTAGCCAAACCCTTTTGGTTTATAAATAGCTTTATAGCAACAATTGTTAATCCCTTTTCTTGTGAACCCCTAAAAAGTTTTCGAAGTTCGATTCGGTTTAGCAACAACTTACGCTCACGCTTGGGATCGTGGTTATTGTATGTTCCAAAGGTGTACTCAGAAATGTGCATGCCCGTTAGCCAAAGTTCGCCCTCAATAAACTTGCAGTATGCATCGACCATGCTTGCCTTGTTTTGCCTAATCGATTTTATTTCTGTTCCTGAAAGAACAATACCAGCCTCAAAAGTTTCGAGTATTTCAAACTGAAAAAAGGCTTTTTTATTCTTTACAGATATTTTGGCAGAGGTCATTGATTGAATGAAATTGATAGTTTACTGAAATAAAACCAACATTTTAACAAAAGCATTATAAAAAGAGTTGAAACAATCTATAAACAATATTAACAAATCGAGTTTGCAAAAATAACTATTTTTACCCCAAATAAGTTCATTTTTTCAAACTTGCTAAATGAATGAAATAAGAAATAAATACAACCTTATTACCATATTGGGCCCTACTGCAAGCGGAAAAACAACGCTAGCAACCCATTTTTGCCATAGTACCGATGGTGAAATTATTAGCGCCGACTCGCGTCAGGTATACCGTAAAATGGATTTGGGTACGGGTAAAGATATTGCGGAATATCAGATTAAGGGGAAGCATATCCCTTACCACCTAATCGATATTGCAGAGCCAGGATATAAGTACAATGTGTATGAGTTTCAGAAACATTTCGTTGAGGCATTCAATTCTATTCATTCTCGTAATAAAATTCCAGTACTTTGCGGTGGTTCGGGTTTATATATCGAAGCCGTTATAAAAGGTTACGAACTTATTTCAGTACCCGAAAATATTGAACTACGAAACGATTTAGAAAAGAAGAGCTTCGATGAGTTAGCTAGTATTCTCAAAACATATCGGCCCCTACACAACCAAACCGACACCTGTAACCTGAAGCGCTTGCTAAGAGCCATTGAAATTGAGGAATACATGAGTCGGAAAAAAACCGACTATAGCAATTTTCCAATAATCGATAATATCATTTTTGGTGTACGATTCCCCCGTCAACAGGAAAGGCTCAGAATAACCGATAGATTAAAAAGTAGACTAAAAGAAGGATTAATTGACGAAGTAAAGGGATTGCTCGATTCGGGCGTTGCTGTTACCGATATGCTATACTATGGACTTGAATATAAGTGGGTAACGCTCTATCTCATCGATCAGGTTGACTACAATACTATGTTCGAAAAATTAAACACTGCTATACATCAGTTTGCAAAACGCCAAATGACATGGTTTAGAAAAATGGAAAGAACCGGCTTAACTATTCACTGGATTGACGGAAATTTACCCCTAAATACCAAGTTAGAAATAATGGTTGACACCATTAGAAAGTAAAGCGCATCTATTTTGGTAAAACCTTTATTAAACATTATGTATTTCGTTATATTAGCGTTCCAAAAATAATCGATATGAGAACAGAAGTTGAGATAATATGCGACAATACAGGTAAAAGACACACGTTGAAGCCTGGTTTGTCGCTTGCCGAAATTTCGTGCGAACTAAAAATTGAATCGAAATTCCCCATTCTTGGGGCCATGGTTAATAATACGCTTAAGGAACTCGATTACGAAGTTTATACTCCCAAAACCATACATTTTATCGATATTACCCACCCCGCAGGAATGCGTATGTACCAACGCAGCTTATTTTTTGTGCTGCAAATGGCCGTAAAGGAAGTTGTACCGGGGGGGAAACTGCTTATTGAGCACTCAGTATCGAAGGGTTTTTACTGCGAAATAGAGGGCTTAAAGGAGATTGAGTACGATACCATTTTTGCACTTATCGATAAAATGAAAGAGATTGTAGCTAAGAATATTCCATTCCGTCGCGATAAGGTGCTTACAGCCGATGCCATTGAAATATTCCGAAGGAATGGACTTGACGAAAAAGCGAAGCTTTTCGAAACCCGTCCAAAGCTTTACACTTCTGTTTACTATTTGAACAACATGGCCGATTACTTTTTCGGATGCCTGGTTCCTTCCACAGGCTACCTGCAGCTATTCGATTTGGTTAAGTACTACGAAGGAATGCTGTTAATGGTACCAAAACGCAAGAACCCGGTAGAGTTGGAAGATATTGTGATTCAGAACAAAATGTTCGATATTTTTCAGGAGTACCGCCATTGGGTCGAAATTCTGGGCGTTGGAAGCGCTGCTTCCATAAACCATATGGTTAAAAATGGCGAAGCCAGCGAGCTGATTAAAATATCGGAAGCGCTGCACGAGAAAAAGGTAGCCCAAATAGCCGACCAAATAAAGGAGCGCTCCAATAATGTAAGGCTTATTCTTATTGCCGGGCCATCGTCGTCGGGCAAAACAACATTCTCGAAGAGGCTGTCGATTCAACTGAAAGTTTCGGGATTGAAACCCTGCGCCATTTCGCTCGATAACTACTTTGTGGACCGGGAGCATACCCCCCGCGACGAGAATGGCGACTACGACTTTGAGTCGATTCATGCGCTCGACATCGAATTCTTTAATAAGCAGCTTATTCAACTTATGAATGGCGAAGAAGTGGAGCTTCCAAAGTTCTCGTTCACCAATGGCAAACGCTACTTCGATGGCACTAAGTTGAAAATTGAGCCCAAGGGAATTATAATAATCGAGGGAATTCATGCCCTTAACCCCGAACTAACCCATTTAATTGACAACGAGCTTAAATTCAAAGTTTACATCTCGGCGCTCACATCGCTTTCGATCGATGGTACCAGCCGAATTCCAACTACCGATAACAGGCTCATTCGCCGAATAATTCGCGATTACCGCTACCGCGGTTACAGCGCCTACGACACCATTTCGCGCTGGGATAGCGTTCGTCGGGGCGAGGACCACAATATATTCCCATTTCAGGAACAGGCCGATGTTATGTTCAACTCTGCTTCGCTATACGAATTTGGCATACTGAAAACATTTGCCGAGCCCATTCTGCATCAAGTTCCAACAAACGTCGCCGAATACGCAGAAGCCGTTCGGCTGCTGAAATTTTTAAGTTACTTCACAGCCATTCCCTACGAGGAGGTTCCGCCAACATCTATTCTTCGCGAGTTTTTAGGAGGAAGCACGTTTTCGTATAAGTAAAATGAACAGTAGAACCAAAGAACAATTGAACAATAGAACAAAAGAACAATTGAATTTAGAATTTTGGGTGAAGTATGGTTGAAAAGAAGTTTGCCTAAAAGGAGTATTATAAAAGAGATTTCAGTTGTCAGTTGTCTGTTCTCGGTTTCTTGCCCTGAGGCTCCCGAAGGGTTGATTTTCCGTTAAATTGTAGTTTTATAATATTTATTTGTACCAAACCTAATGATTCTCAGTCTCTCAACCGATATAACTTATCTGCCCGGTGTTGGCCCTAAACGAGCCGAACTACTTCGTAAGGAGTTGAGTATAGCTACCCTTAACGATTTGCTCTACACTTTTCCATATAAGTATATCGACAGGTCGAAGTTTTACAAAGTTTCGGAGATTAACGAGGATTTACCTTATATACAAATAGTTGGTCAAATTACCCGCTTTCAGGAGGTTGGAGGACCAAGAGCAAAAAGACTTTCGGCCGTATTTACCGATGGAACAGGTAGTATTGAGTTGGTTTGGTTTAAAGGCCTAAAATGGATTTTAAAGGGGCTGAAACCCAATGTAAACTACCTTCTTTTTGGTAAGCCAACCCTTTTTAATGGTAAATGGAATATTGTTCATCCCGAAATTGAGGAGGTTACCCTGCAGCACTTGCAAAAGGGTGTTGCTGCGCTTCAGCCAGCATACAGCACCACCGAGAAGTTGAAAAACAGTTTTATTACTTCAAAGGTAATTCTGAAATTGCAGCTGCAACTGGCCGAAATTGCAAAAAATCAAATCGACGAAACGCTGCCTGCATACCTGATGGATAAGCTTAAGCTGATGACGCTGCCCGAAGCATTGAAACAGATCCACTTTCCCGAATCGGCTGCCCTGCTTAAAAAAGCTCAGCTTCGCTTAAAGTTCGAAGAACTTTTTTATGTTCAGCTTAACATGTTAAAGCAAAAAACGATTAGGCAACTTCAGGTTAATGGACACGTATTTAAGTTGGTTGGCGACAATTTTAATCGGTTTTACAACGAAAATTTACATTTTCAGCTTACCGAAGCGCAAAAACGTGTAATGCGCGAAATTCGGAAGGATTTAGGTTCGGGTAAGCAGATGAATCGTCTGCTTCAGGGCGATGTGGGTAGCGGAAAAACGTTGGTGGCACTTATGTGTATGCTTTTGGCAATGGACAATGGATTTCAGAGTGCCATTATGGCTCCCACCGAAATTCTAGCAACGCAGCACTTTAACACAATTACCGAGTTTTTAAGGGGTTTACCCATTGAGGTGGCGCTTTTAACCGGAAGCACAAAAAAGAAGGAGCGTTTCCGCATTTTCGAAATGTTAAGCAATGGAAGTCTCGGAATTATTATTGGTACTCACGCATTGCTTGAAGATCCGGTTCAGTTTAATAATTTGGGCTTGGTTGTGGTCGACGAGCAGCAACGCTTTGGAGTTGCCCAAAGGGCTAAATTGTGGGCAAAAAATATCGATCCGCCACATATTCTGGTTATGACTGCAACGCCCATTCCGCGTACCCTTGCCATGACCGTTTATGGCGATTTGGATGTAAGCGTAATTGACGAGTTGCCACCAGGCCGAAAGGTTATTAAAACCCTTCATTTTACCGATGTTAAGCGAAATGTGGTTTTTGGAATGATGCGCGAGCAAATAAAGCAGGGCCGACAAATTTATGTGGTTTACCCGCTAATTCAGGAGTCGGAGAAAATGGACTACAAAGACCTGATGGACGGCTACGACAGCATTTCGCGAGCTTTTCCTCCCCCCGAGTATGCAACGGTTGTGGTTCACGGTAAAATGAAAGCCGACGAAAAGGAGGCTTCAATGCAGCTTTTTATTCAAGGTAAAGCGCACATAATGGTTGCCACAACCGTAATTGAGGTTGGTGTAAATGTGCCCAATGCCACGGTAATGGTTATTGAAAGCGCTGAGCGCTTTGGGCTGTCGCAGCTGCACCAGCTCCGTGGACGCGTTGGCCGTGGAGCCAACGAAAGCTACTGCATTTTAATGTCGGGCGTTAAGCTTAGCAACGAATCGCGCAAGCGAATGGAAACCATGGTGAGCACCAACGACGGTTTTAAAATTGCCGAGGTTGATTTGGAACTTCGTGGCCCCGGCGACTTGGAGGGAACGCAGCAAAGTGGATTACCATTCGACTTTAAAATTGCGAATATTGGACAGGATGGCCAAATACTTCAACTTGCCCGCAACACCGCCAACGAAATTCTCGATGAGGATAAATTGCTGAATCACCCTAAAAATTCAATTCTAAAATTGCAACTCGAAAAAATTAAACTTCAAAAAATGGATTTTAGTCGGGTAAGCTAACAGAAAGTATTTAAACCTATGCTCTCCTATCCCATCAATATATTTCGAACAAATTTTTTCATGATATCAATTTTTCAACCCTGTACTTTTAAAAACTCCCGAATTATGCAAAAATTCCTTAGCCTTCTATTAACTTTTTGTTTTTTGGTCGTGCAACTATACTCGCAAAACCAACCAATTACTAAGGCCAATTACGAATTGGCCTCCAAGTATTCGCCAGCACGCATTCGTAAAATGGTTTTCAGCGGTGGAGTCGATGCCCATTGGCTTAAAAACAGCGATCGGTTTTGGTACGAATTTGAAACAAGCAATGGTAAAAGTTACTTTTTAGTTGATCCGGCAAAGCGAACCAAAACCCCCATTTTCGACAATGCTAAATTGGCAGCAGAAATATCGCGACTTACAGGCGACCCTTTCGATGCACAGAATTTACCCATTAAGAATTTGAAATTTCTCGATGACGAGAATACCATTCGATTTGAAATACAAAGCACTCTGGTTGATGAGGATAAAAAGGATGAAGAAGAGGACGATATGACCGAAGAACAGGGAAACAGCAGCCGTGGGAAGAACGACAAACCAAAGAAAAAAACCTGGTTTTTCGACTTCAGCCTGAGAACTGGAAAAGTGGTTATGCTCGATGATTATAAAAAGCCCAAGGATAGACCCGATTGGGCAAATATATCGCCCGATGGCCAAAAGGTTGTTTTTGCCAAGAAACACAATCTGTATTGGATGGACAAGGAGAGCTACGATAAATTTTTGAAAAATAAAAAGGATTCAACTATCGTTGAGAAGCAACTAACCTTTGATGGAGAAAAGGATTACAGCTATGGAGGTATTGGTAGAGAGGAGGACAACGAAGAAGAGAAGAAAAATATTGATAAGCGCAAATCGGCTTTCATTCTTTGGTCGCCCGATTCAAAAATGTTTGCTCTAACCCGAAGCGATAACCGCAAGGTTAAGGATTTATGGGTAATTAAAACCCTAACGAATCCGCGTCCAACAATTGAAACTTATAAGTACCACATGCCCGGAGAAAAGGATGCCCCCAAAATGGAAATTTTAGTCTTCAATTTTTCCGACTCCATTCCTGTTCGTGTTAAAGCAGAGGCATTTCCCGATCAAACCCTTTCGCTTCAGGCAAAGCCTCAACTTCAGAAACAACGCGACGAGGATTACGTGGCCCGCCAATGGTTATCCGATTCTCCAAATAAGTTCTATTTCACACGTACTTCACGCGACCTGAAGCGAATTGATATTTGCGAAGCAAATCCTTTCACAGGCGATGTTAGGATAATTATTGAAGAAAGGTTCAATACCTATGTTGAAACCCGTCCGCTTGGGCTAGTAAATGGAGGTAAAGAACTTATCCATTGGTCGGAACGCGATGGTTGGGGACATTTTTACCTACACGATTCGAATGGTAAACTGAAAAACCAAATTACATCGGGACCATACCACTGCGAGCGAATAGTTGGTATTGATGAATTAAACAGAATTCTGTATTTCACTGCAAATGCAAAAGAGATTAACGAGGATCCTTACTACGAACATTTATATCGTGTTAACTTCGACGGTTCGGGACTTATGCTGTTGAACCCCGGCAACTTTAATCATAGCGTGAGCATGAACGATAACCAAAGGTTTTTTGTCAACAACTTTTCGAGGGTTAACACCACCCCAAAATCGGAGCTGTGCGATAGTAAAGGGAATAAAATAATGGACCTAGAAACTGCCGACCTAAGCCTTCTTATGGCTACAGGTTACAAGTTTCCTGAACCCTTTACTGTAAAAGCCGACGATGGGAGAACCGATTTGTATGGTGTAATGTACAAACCTTTCGATTTCGATTCAACCAAGCTCTACCCCATTATTCTGTATGTTTATCCAGGCCCCCAAACCGAGGCAGTTGATAAATCGTTCTCGGCCCGAATGGATCGAACCGACCGACTGGCTCAAATGGGATTTATTGTTATTACTATTGGAAATCGTGGAGGCCATCCAAACCGATCGAAATGGTACCATAACTATGGCTACGGCAACCTTCGTAACTATGGCTTAGCCGATAAAAAAGTTGCAGTAGAGCAATTGGCTAATAGGTACAGATTCATCGATATTAGCAAGGTTGGTATACATGGCCACTCAGGTGGTGGGTTCATGTCAACTGCTGCTATGCTGGTTTATCCCGATTTCTTTAAGGTGGCTGTATCAAACGCAGGTAACCACGAAAACAATATTTACAACCGTTGGTGGAGCGAGAAGCACCACGGTGTTAAAGAAATTACCGACACCACGGGTAAAACGAAATTTGAGTATAGCATCGACAAAAACTCCGATTTGGCCAAGAACCTTAAAGGGAAACTTTTACTAACAACAGGAGAAATAGATAATAACGTTCATCCCGGGTTAACCTACAGAATGGCTAATGCTCTGATTAAAGCCAATAAGCGCTTCGATTTCTTTATTTACCCCGGCCAGCGACACGGCTATGGCGACATGACCGAATACCATTTCTGGCTTACTGCCGATTACTTCGCAAAACACCTAATTGGCGACTTCTCAAATAGTGTTGACATTATTGAAATGAATCGGGATATTGAATTGAAAAGATAAATTTTTTTATTTGTATTTGTCTAGAAGCGGCTGTTTAGATAATAAACAGTCGCTTTTTATTAGCAAATACCCTTGGCAATTGCCACAATATTTTCGGCCCTTCCCATGGTGTAAAGGTGAATTTTCGTACCTCTTTCGCGAATTGGTATTATTGAGACCCTTCTGCTTAGCAATTCTGCGTGAAAAGAAATTCGGAAATTATTTCACTTAACTTCTCACTTTCAATCAGAAACCCATCGTGACCAAAGTCGGAGTCGATTTCGGCGTAAATGGCATTTGGAATGTACTCTGCCAATCGTTTTTGCTCAATGGGCGGAAAAAGAATATCCGACGAAATACCAACGCAAAGCGTTTTAGCCTTTATGCTGGCAAATGCCTTTTCGAAACTTCCACGACCACGGGCAGCATTGTGAGTATCCTGACTTCGTGTAATTGAGTAGTAGCAATGCGCACTGAATCGATCCACCAACTTTTTACCCTGATAGCGTTGGTAGCTCGATGCACGGAAATCGGTAACCTTTTTGTTATCCTTTTCGGATTGAGTAATATTGTAAGCCTCGTACCCACGGTAGCTGAGGAGACCAAGGCCTCGTGCTGCAGCCAATCCCGCCTTACCTCCATTTGGATCGCCATTGAAGAAAGATGCATCGGCTTCGATGGACATACGCTCAGTTTCGTTAATAGCTATGGCCCAAGGGGTTTGCATATAGGTTGTTGCCACAAGCATCATATTTTCGAATCTTCCGGGATGCTGAATTGCCCATTCCATACTCTGAAAACCGCCAATTGAACCGCCGGTTACGAGGTAAATCTTTTCAATTCCAAGATATTGTCGCAACACCTCATGGGCTTTAGCCCAATCGCGAATGGTAACCAACGGAAAATCGTTTAGCCATTGCTTTCCAGTTTTGGGATTGATACTCAAAGCACCCGTTGTACCGTAGCAGCTGCCAAGAATATTGGCACAAACCAAAGTGTACCTGTCGGGGTCGAAAAGTTTTCCTTTTCCAACCATTCCAGGCCACCAGTCCTCGGCATCGGAGTTGGCGGTAAGGGCATGGCAAATCCATATTACAGGCTTCGATTTATCGATAACCTCCTCGGAAATATGGTAGCAAATTTCAATATCGAAGAGCGATTGCCCCGATTCCAACTTAAATTCGCCCTTATGGGTGTAGGTTTTTTTGAACATAAAAGACTTTTAATATAACCCAATGATGATTAATGAAAAAACGAAATTAGGATCATTAACTTCTATTACTTCAAAAAATCAAAAATTGTAATTCGAAATTCATAACTCACTGAACTATAAAAACAAAAATAGGGGATTATCCCCGAAAGCTTAGCCTCGCTGAACTTCAATACATGCCTGTTGTAGGTTTGCTTTGTAAGCTGCATACAGCATGAGCAAAAGTACGAAATAAACTTGCTGGGCTGTTGGTTTTAAAAAAGTAAAAAAACCTTGTTGAAACTAAAGGTATCAATATCATAGTAAATGAGCATTTGTTGGTTATTATTATATGGCATTGACGGCAGGAACACATTTGATTACGAAGCTTTTTGCTAATATAAGCCTTGCAATTCGACGTCGAATTCTAAAAAAGATTGTAATAACTCGGGGGTGCTAAGTCCAATGGGTTTTTACCGTTTGCTGTGTGAGTTTAGTTTTTTTTTAAAATTTAATACAAAATCCTCAACTTTGGGCTATGGGTTAATTTCTATATTTGCACTTCCATTTAATAAT
>JBBIRB010000021.1:0-46016 GCA_037442025.1 Bacteroidales bacterium
CCCTTCTTGTATAGGTCGATAAATACTTTGATAACACTTTCGCTCAGGCCCTTGTCCATTGTGAACGCGGTACGCTCCCAGTCGCACGAAGCACCAAGTTTTTTAAGCTGTTCAAGAATAATACCTCCATGCTTCTCTTTCCATTCCCATGCATGTTCGAGAAACTGCTCGCGGGTAAGGGTGTTTTTGTCAATTCCTTCGGCCTTAAGTTTAGCAACAACCTTTGCCTCAGTGGCAATGGAGGCATGGTCGGTACCGGGCACCCAGCAAGCATTTTTGCCAAGCATACGGGCACGACGAACCAGCACGTCCTGAATGGTATTGTTTAGCATATGCCCCATGTGTAGCACTCCCGTAACGTTGGGGGGAGGAATTACAATGCAATAGGGCTCACGATTGTCGGGAGTGGAATGGAAAAGGCCATTCTCCATCCAGTACGAGTACCATTTGTCTTCAACCTCGGCAGGGTTGTAACGTGCAGGAATTTCCATATAAACTATTAAGAATTACGTTTTTAAACAGAACGGCAAAAGTAACAAAAAAAGGGGGATTTTTAACTCATACTTAAAAGAAAATGGCTTCAGTTAGCCATCCATTCTTTAAACTAAAGAGTATTTTAATGAATTAGTTGCACAGCAATGCAAGTTGATTTACTTATCGATTAAATGCCAAACGTATTCTTTTCGGTCTTTGCCCTCAATAGGCATGGCAATAACCACTTTGGGTTGCCGTGACGGTTTCTTAGGACTAACAATTTGAATGCTGTATGTATCGTTGATGTGAAGGAACCGTTCAGCAAGGGTTACAGAATCGACTAAAACCGATTGCTTCGGTTTTAGCACGTAACCGTTGTATGCTTTTAAAGTTGCCCATTGCCCCCCAAGGGGCACAAGGTTAACAACAATCTTTTTGCGGGTATTATTGGTCAGACGAAAAACAGTTTGGTAGGGGATAGCGCATTGTTCCACAGTTTGCTTTGGTAAGGGAGGAAGAGTTGGCTCTTTGTGTTCGGGTTGATATTGGGGATCGATAATTACTCGCAATACAGGCCGACCATCGGGTTGGCTGTAGTCTTCGTAGGAGGTCTGGTTTCCATTTTCGTCGAAACTCTGTATTGTATTATAGAACTGAATTCCCCCGTCGGGGGCGGAACGATACTCAACCCTACTAACCTGTCCGTTAGGGTGGTACCTTAGCGAAACCGATGCATGGCCAGCAACCCTACGCAGCTGATGGTTAGCAATAATACTGCCCTGTGCGTCGAAGCAGGTCATGCGACCCCAGTAGCGGTTCTTGTCCCAACTTTCTACGGAAGATGGCTTTTTGCTGGCATGTAGACATGTTGTTATAGTACTGTCGTTGCGTTCTGTGGTTTTACAATTGAGTTGAGCATGCGTAGTTGGGTTGATGAAAAGGAGCAACGCCAGTAGGGTAGTTAAGAATAGAAGATTGTATGGAATTGTTCTCATGGATTGCATTTTTTTGAGGTTTTGCATAGGCAAAACCAGTGCCAAAACACGAGCGGTTAAAGGTACTCCTCGCCTCTGTCGGCAAGTTTAACAAAGGGCGCTACGGCCCTTTGAAAAATACCCTGAACAAATGCTATGGTCATACCAAAGTTAGTTACAGGAATGCCCGCATCGATGGCAGGTTTAAGCCTGCTGTGCAGCTGCTTACGTGTAATTACGCAACCCCCGCACTGTACTACTAGAGCGTATTCTTTAATGTCGCGTGGAAGTTTATCGAGTCCGGCAACCACCTCGTATTCAATTTTTTTTCCGGTATAATTGCTAATCCATCGAGGGATTTTAACCCTGCCAATATCGTCGCACGATACGTGGTGTGTACAACTTTCGAGTAATAGAACCCTATCGCCATTCTGTAATTCCCCAATTTTTGGTGTGCCTTTAATATAGCTATCGAAATCTCCCTTAAGTCGCGCCAAAAGTATGCTGAAACTTGTAAGAGGTATATCCTTCGGAATTGATGCATCTGCCTTGGTGAATATTTGACTGTCGGTAACGGCAAGTGCGGGTTTTATTCCCGTTTTTCGCAAAAATACATCGACCTCACGCTCCTTGAGTACTATAGCAATTGCATCGTTGTCGAGCGCATCGCGAATGGTTTGCACTTGCGGCAGAATAAGCCTTCCGGCAGGTGCTTCCACATCAATAGGAGTAATGAGCAGCACAACATCGCCGTATTTTACCAAATCGCCCAGCAGGGTAGGAGTTCTGTACGACGATTCGGGAATGGTATTGCGAATGGCATCAATCAGCGCTTCGTAACCTATGCGTTGCGAGGCAGATACGTTAAGGGTGTTAGTTTCACCTAATTTGTCCGAAAGCAGGGGTGAAAGGGTTTCAACATCGCATTTGTTCTGAACAACAATGAAAGGAGTATCGGATTTTTTAAATAAATCGACCAGTTTTTCTTCAAATTCCCCCCAAATGTTATTGGCAATTACCAGAATGGCCAAATCGATATGGTTAATAGTGTCGAGAGTTTTAGCAATTCGTTTCTCGCCCAGTTCACCCACATCGTCAATGCCGGCTGTATCGATAAGTATAACGGGGCCGAATCCGGTTATTTCGAACGATTTTTTAACTGGGTCGGTGGTGGTTCCGGCAAAGTCCGACACAATAGCAACGCTCTGTCCGGCTAACATATTTATTAGCGAACTTTTACCGTTATTCCTTCGCCCGTAAATGCCAATGTGAGGTTTGCTCTCTTTGCCTTTACTCATGAAATTTTTTTTACAAAGATAAAGTTTAAAAGGCTAAATTTGTAATCAGAATTATTGAACAATGCTTATTTCGTTTGAATGCCTTTTATAACTTTGTGTTGTATTATTCCTGTAATTTAACTTAAAAAACAAATGAAAATGAAAAAAGTTACTCTTTTAGGAGTTCTTATTTCCTTATTGTTTGGGGCTAATATTGCCAACGCTCAAATTAAAGGCTTGCTTCGCGATAGGGCCATGGAGGCTATTCAGAAGCAGAAGAAGGAGGAAGAGCAGAAAAAACAGGAGGAAGAGAAACCGGCTCAGCAAGAGCCGTCGAAACCCCGCAACAACCCGGGCTCCAATTTTATGCAGAAGAAAATGATGGGCGCCATGGGTTTTAGTAACGTTAAGTTTGAGCCCAATTACAATTTTACTTCCAGCATGGCAATGGAAATTGAAACTGTCGATTCGCTTCAGCAAAAGGAAAAGGTGCTTTACACAACCTATTTCAACCCGAACGACAAGAGCTTTGCCATGGTTTTCGATGCAGTTGATAGGGAAACAGGGGAAAAGCAGAAAAGCACCATTGTGCTCGATACTAAGAACTGGGCTATGCTCATTTTAACCGACAAGAATGGCGAAAAAAATGGGATTGCCATGAAAATTGATCCCGACAGCAGTGCAACGGCTTCTAATGAGCCCCAAGAGATTGAGGTGCAAACCGAAGAGTTTTACAATCCCTATTACAAAGCTACCGGGAGAACCAAAACGGTATCGGGATATACCTGTAAAGAGTACGAGTATAGCAATCCTGAAGGGAGCGTTTCGCTTTGGGCAACTAACGATTACAAACTCAACTTCTCCAATGCCTACGGATACATGAATGGTCTTCAGGCCCTAGTAACCGCAGGTTGGGGCTGGGGTATGGGCATGGTAATGGAAATGGTGTTTAAGGATGCCGATTCGCCAGCACGAACTCATATGCTTGTAAAGGAAATTTTACCCAATAGCGCCAAGCGTTTGAGCGTTACCGATTACAATGTGATTGGCTTCGGGGGGCAGAAGTAACCGAATTTTTTAGCATTTAAGAGGCTGCCCCAAAAGATGGTTTATAAGTTGACCATCTTTTGGGGCAGCCTCTTCTATTGGTTTGCCAGCTGAAAAAGTTGGTTGGCAACATGTTTTACTACCTCCACATTTACTGAGTTGCCAAATTGCTTGTAGGCTTGCTGGGTTGTAGCATTTATTTTAAAGTTATGCGGAAACGATTGGAGGTTGGCTGCCTCCCGTGGCGAAAGCCTCCGTTTTTCCCAACCAATTATGGGAATGTGAACCATTGCAACCAATGCAGGGAATTCGGTGGGCCTTTTAACGCGTATTCCCGAGGGACGAAACTGAATTATACCTTCCCAAACACTTGAAATATGGTTGCCTGCTTGCCATTCGAATTTGGTGTTGGTGGGAGTTAAGTGTTTCAGAAATTCATGCTTTACAAGCCATTTATCAATATGCTTTTTGTTGTCGTGGTATAGTTGCCGGTTTTTATTTATAAAAATTTGCTTCCAACGAGGAAGATGTGAAACAGGGTAATTCTTGCCAAATTCTTCGGACCATACGGGGAAGCCAATTACCCTGTTTTTAATGCCTTTAATGAACTCATCCCATATTTCGAGGGCCAACTCCTCGGCCGGAGATATGCTCAGCCCAATGGGAGGGCTATTGTCAATAATTGTATTGGATTGTACCGTATTCTTTTTCGATTTGGGGATTGACAAGGAAATCGATTGTACTGAAGCGTAGCTACTGTGAATTCCGGGGATGAAAACCCTGTCGCGAAGCTGAGGAACACCAATGTGGTGAGGGCTCACAATTATTGGTTTCTCGGGTATAATGTAGCCAATGTCAACCAGGTTTTTATGAATAATCCGCCATGTGCGGCCATGGTCGTGCCCAACCAAATTGCGAACATTTTCAAGAATAATAAATTTGGGCTTGTGGTATTTGAGTATTCTAAGGATTTCAAAAAATAGGGTACCTCGGGTATCTTCAAAACCATCTTGCCTGCCGGCCTTCGAAAATGCCTGACAGGGAAACCCTGCACAAAGCACATCGTGCCGGGGAATAGCATCTTCGGGTACTTCGCAAATATCGAAAGAAGGAGTAACGCCATAGTTGGATTTATAGGTTTCGATGGCGTACTTGTCGATTTCCGATGCAAATACGCACTCGCCACCCAGCTGCGACATGGCTATATGGAATCCTCCAATACCTGCAAACAAATCGATAAACTTGAATTTTTCCATCGGTTTCGAAAAGTAAAGTGCAAAGGTAGAACTATGCCCCAAATTGCAATGAGAAAAAAGAGCGAGCTGTAGTTAAGTTAAAGGCTCTCGATTGCTTTTTTAATTAGTTTTGTCGAAAAATTTCCCATGCGTTACCTTTCCATTTATGCTGTTAGCATAATAAACCTTGTAATAACAGTTCGATACTGCGTATTGCTTTACAAAAAACAAATTAAACCAGCTTTGGCCATGTGGGTGTTTTTTACATTGGCCGTTTGTATGAGCCTTATTACCTATCTGGCCGATGGAAACTACAGCATTTGGGATAATATTTTGAACACCACCGATTTGGTTCTAACCCTAACGGTAACTATGGCTATTGCCATTTTCGGCGATCGTACTTCCCGGTTTACTAATTTCGATAAGGGCTGCTTGGTTGCAGTGGTTGGTATCGTGTTGTTTTGGTTGGTTACCCGCAACCATTTGGCAACCAATTTGGCGGTTCAAGCCATTCTGGTTATTGCTTACCTTCCGGTAATAAAAAGACTTTTCGAATCGAAATCCAACACAGAGCCCTTTTCGGTTTGGATTCTTATGCTCATTGCCCCCGTTTTTGCATTGCTTTCGAGCCAAGGGCTAATGGCATCTATTTACTCGTGGCGGGCCATTTGCTGCGTAGCCTTGCTGCTTATTCTAATGCTTAGGGTCGAAATGATTAGTGGTGGGTTAAAGAAGAGCAATGTTGTGGTTGGCGATGAATTGCATGAAAAAACCGCCATCGAAAATCGCGATGGCGGTTATAGGGAAGGGTAAAAGGCATCTACTTGCCCATTTCCATGAGTTGAACAATTTTGTCCCAATTATCGTAGGCGCACTGAACGTCGGCCTGCGAAATGTTACCGCCAGCGAGGGTTTGCTTTACAGCTGCTTCCATAGCCTTGTCGAGTACAAACATTTCCGCAGCTTTCTTCTCGTCGGCACTAGCCTCCATTATGGATTGCATGGTGTTCAAACTTTTTACACTTTCGAAGGCCAGAAGAGTTTGCATATAAGCTTTAGTGTATTCAGCTACATCCTTAAAACCGTAGGTTTGAAGGGTTTTAAGTATGGCATCGGATTGACTTTGATCAATGGCTTTCACATCCCTGGTGGCATCAATCAGTTTGTCGATAGTGCTAACGGTTAACGCATTGCCATCTTTTGCAAACCAATCTTTGGCATAATCGGCAGCCTTTGCAGGGAATTTGCTGGGTTTTTCATATGCCGAAGTTGCTTCGTTGGCTTCAATATCTTCACTTTCAGACTCCATTCGAGACAGTTCCTCCTCGTATTTTGCGCTCATTTCTTCAGCGGCATTTTTGTACTTCTCAAGTTCCTTTTCCAAACGTCCCGCACCATAACCCGATAGGGTGTTTACAGTCAAGCGGCCAATAAAACTTATTAGGATTAATAGAACCATTAATCCGCCAAGAACGTATGCAATAACCTTTGCCGAATGCTCCTTACCCTTAAGGGTGAGGCTCAAGCCCCAGTAAAGCATGTACAGCGTGTACAAATTAATGGCTAAACTAATAAGAGAACCAATCCAGAAGTTCAGGCCGCTTATTACACTTACAAATGCAGTAATTGGAAATACCACCATGGTAGCCACAGCCACCCTGAGGTTGGCTTCGAAATCGGTATTTCCACCACATATGGCTGATAGAAGTAGAACAAGCACGCCACCAATAAATGCTCCAATTACAGCGCCAATTAGTGAAATGAATAGCGAACTAACACCAACAGCACCTCCGAATGGCCCAATTACCGCTCCGAGTTGGAAGAACCCCCAAAGCATGTAAAATAAACCACCGATGGCACCATAAATAAGAGCCCTGATGATTGGTTCAACAATTCCTCCTTCTGTTTCAAGTTTGCCGAAGTGCTCCTTAGGGTTTAGCAGCGCATTTTTCGAGTCGTCGATAAACTTTTGAAAATCGAATCCTTTGTTTTCCATGGTATGTTTGTTTTGGTTTGAATTAACAAACAAACTTACCACTAAAAGTAACGAAAGTCAATAAATGGGATATTGAATTGTGTTTCAAATTAACAGGCCAAGCGGCATGTTCTCTATATCCAACCTGTGCTTACGGATAAAGCGATGTATAGAACGATTATTGGCATTATAGCAGCCTGCCCCAACAAAACAAAAAGCATTAATGCGCCAAGCATAAGCAGAAGCTGCCTCCACGACTCGCTGGGCTTCAAACTTTTAATTTTTAACGAGAACATGGGGATGGGTAAAACCAAAATTGCCGATTGTATAATTATTAAAGTTGCAAAAATGTACGGATTACCCGATAATTGTTCGAAGTATTCCGCATGCTTGCCATGAAGTCCAATAACCAAACCAGCGAATAGTAGGGCATTGGCGGGTGTGGGTAACCCAATAAAGGAAGTGGTTTGCTTCGTATCGATATTGAACTTTGCCAAGCGCAGTGCCGAAAAAATGGCTATCAGAAATGGTACAACTAGAATGAAATGGCCTGAGGTAAAACCGCTATTATCGCCAAGGTGTAGTGAGTTTTTTAGTAGGTGAAAAGCCAGCACCGATGGTGCAACACCAAAGCTAACCATGTCTGAAAGCGAGTCGAGTTCCTTGCCAAGAGGGGAGTATGCTTTTAATAGTCTGGCAGCAAAACCATCGGCAAAGTCGAATACAGATGCAGCAAGAATAAGGTAGCTGGCCAGCAAAATATTACCTTCGAATGCTGAAACAATAGAAAGGCACCCAAACATTAAGTTGAGAAGTGTAATGGAGTTGGGAATGCTTTTTATGAGTTGCGATGCTTTCATGAATTTTGGGTTAAGCAATAATTTTGGCAAAAGTAAGTTATTTTATCGTTGGTGCTATACCTAAACAAATAGTTGATTTATTTGTAAGTTTACAGGCAATAATTCGGTTAATTAAAATGAAATTCACTTTTTTCTTTATATTCTTCTACACCCTTTCAACCCTGTGCTTTGGGCAGGCAGCCAAGTATAGCAACGACTTTCTAAATATAGGAGCGGGTGCTCGCTGGTTAGCACTTGGCGGAACAGGTGTTTCACTTAGTAATTCGGTTGAAGCTGGCTACTGGAATCCAGCCAACTTAACTTCAATGACCCATCGCAACCAGATTTCAGCACTGCATGCCAGCTACTTTGCGGGTATGGCTTCGTACAATTACATGGCCTTTGGCCATAGGGTCGATAGCACCTCGGCCACTGCCTTTTCGCTTATTCGTTTTGGTGTCGACGATATTCCCAACACCACCGATCTTTACGATTCCGACGGAAATATCAGCTACGACCGCCTTTCAATGTTTTCGGTGGCCGATTATGCTTTTCTGTTGAGCTACGCAAAAAAACTACCAATAAATGGACTTTCTGTTGGCGGTAACGCCAAAATTATTTACCGTAACGTAGGGAAATTTGCCAATGCCTTTGGGTTTGGTCTCGATGCAGGTTTGAAATATTCATACGACAACTGGATGCTGGGAGCAACCCTTAAAGATGTTACCACTACCTTTTCATTGTGGAGTTTTAACGATAAAGAGCTCAGTATTACTATTGGCGACAGCACATTCAATAAAGCACCCGAAAACTCGTTGGAACTTATGCTGCCCCAATTAACAATTGGAGTTGCCCGTAGTTTTATTTTGAACGATGAGTTGAACCTTTCGGCCGAAATCGATATGGTAGCCTATTTCGATGGTAAACGTAACATGCCAATTTCGTCGAATTTTGCGAGTGTTGAGCCTCGCATAGGAGTGGAGCTGGAGTATATTAAACTGCTATATTTTCGTTTAGGAGTAAATAATATGCAACGTGTGAGCGATTTCGATAATAAATCCCAAGTTGTGGTTCATCCCAATGTGGGCATAGGTATACGTTTCCGTGGAATTTCGCTCGATTATGCCCTTACCAATGCCGGAAGTGTTGGTTTTAGCAGGTATTCCAATGTTTTCAGTTTAACCTGGGGTTTCGATAGTATTAGTTTTTCCCATTGATATATCAACTACCCCAATATATTAGGCATGGGTGCGGGCTGGGTCAATTTTTTTATCTTTGCAATTGAAAGTGCCTAAGATTATGCTCAGAGTTGCCATCGATTTTGACGATACCATTGTTGAAAATGCTTACCCAAAAATAGGCAAACCCAAACTTTTCGCTTTCGAAACGCTTATTGCTTTGCAAAAAAAAGGGTTTCGTTTAATTCTTTGGACCGTTCGAACTGGCAAGGAGCTGGACGAGGCAGTGGCGTTTTGCAAACAGCATGGGGTTGTATTTTACGCTGTTAATAGCAACTATCCCGAAGAATCGTTCGACCCTACAGTGGCACGAAAAATTGAAGCCGACATTTTTATCGACGATCGGAACATAGGGGGTTTCCCAGGCTGGGGTGAAGTATGGCAAATGATGTTTCCACACGAAACCGACCCAAATTTAGAACGAAAACGTCTTGAAAAATTCCGAAAACCATCCTTACTAAAACGAATTTTTATTAAAAGAAAATAGCCATACCAATGAAGTTTGCCATTCACCATTCGCTGGCCATAATAGTTATTTTTACCCTTATGGCCCATTCGTGCTCCAAATCGAAAAACCAACCAAACGATCAACCGAAAGCGGTAAGCGCCCAACTTATAAGAATAATTGAGCCCACAAATGGTAAACTTTATTCGCTGGGCGAAAAGATTAGTTTGCAAGTAAAAGTACTTTCCGATTCCATTTCGCTCGACTCGCTATTCCTTTTTGTTAATGCTGCAAACTATGGTAAAATTATTAGCAACCAAATTACTGTTGAAACCGAAATGCTGAAACTTGGAACTCACCAACTTCGTGCTACTGCATGGTATAAGGGCACAAGGCATACAGCTTCTGTGGGAGTGGTTATTAAGTCGGCAGTTAAACCGCAGCAATACACTTACAGGGTTGTAAATACATACCCGCACGATAAGGAGGCTTATACGCAGGGTCTTTTTTATTATAATGGTTACCTAGTTGAAAGCACTGGCCAACATGGCCAATCGAGCCTTCGAAAAGTTGAACTAAATACAGGAAAGGTTATAAAGGGTTCCAGCCTAGAACGGCAGTATTTTGGTGAGGGTTGTGCACTGATAGATGGAAAAATATACCAGTTAACCTGGACAACCCGTAAGGGTTTTATTTACGATGCTGAATCTTTTGGCTTGATTAGCACATTCGATTATCCCACACAGGGTTGGGGGCTTACCACAATGGGATCCAAATTGGTTATGAGCGATGGCAGCAACATTCTGTATATTTTGGAACCCCAAAATTTTGCCGAGATTCGTCGCATTGAAGTTTACGACAATGCAGGTCCGGTTATGCAGCTTAATGAGTTGGAATATATTGATGGTAAAATTTGGGCCAACGTTTATCAAACCGACCGGATTGTAATTATTGACCCTGAAACGGGAACCGTTGAGGCAGAACTGAATCTGTCGGGAATTCTCCCAAATGCCGACAGGCATGCCAACGTTGATGTACTTAACGGCATTGCATGGGACAGTGCTACCAGGCGACTATTTGTTACAGGAAAGAACTGGCCCAAACTTTTCGAAATCAGGGTGAAGTAGGTTTTATTCACGATAAATTGCAACTATCGTGTAATCGTCAATATAGTATTCGTTTTTGTGAAAATTCCAAAAGAAAACCGTAAGGGTCATGTTGTCTTTTGGCAATTGATTTAAATACATTTCGTGTTCAATTGTATGCCATTCTCCGGGTTTTAATTGCAAGTTTTTGGTTTCAATGGAGTTGAAGGATACGGTCTTTTCGCCCATATTCAGCGACATGCACAATGCGAGATTTTCCTGACTAAGCCCAGCGGGTACCAACACTTTTGCCGATGCCTTAACCGAAAGTTTTTTGCCTATACCAGCATATATAAGGTTATATGGAATACTGTAGGATAAAACGAATTCCTTTTCGGTATCGAGTTTAAGAGCATGCTCAAATTGATTTTTGTATTGCGTTGAATCGACAAGTGAATTAAATGGTTCGTGATGGATTAATTTGTAAATAGCATCTGATCCAATTTTCGAAATAATAGATTTTTTTTCCTCTTCAGTTAATTCGATTTCTTTAGGAATAAATACCATTATTTCAAAATCTTTCCCACCATAAGCTTGAATTGGATGTTCGGAAACGAAGTGTTTAATAAGTTGGATATTCGGGGATTTTAATAGCCTTTCTTTTGATAATCGGCCTTCAGCTGGCCCAAATCCAGCATCCCAAATCATTATGTCGTTACCTTGAAATTTCACGCTCTCTTCAAAAGCATCGCCTTTCAGAATAGCACACCTATTGTTATCGAAAGGATCAATTTCTCCGAAATGGCAAATAAGCGGGTCGAAATACAATATTCTAAAGTTATAGTATTCGGATTTTTTTAGCCAGTCTACGGATGCTTTAACAAGTTTTTCCCTCTCATATAACGGAACTGGTATTTGGTAAACCCTGAAAGGGGTTATTATTATTAGTATTAAAGCAGCGTAAGCAATTACCCTTTGAATCAGAGGCTTTAATGTTATTGCAGTAACAGAATGGTTTAATCCGTATAAACCAATAATAGCCATCAGCGGCGAAATTCCGGCCATTACGCGTATTAGGCCAAATGATGCTCCTTTACCTTGCCACCATACGTATGAGTGTGCAGCATAGTAAGCAACGGCAGGTGCTGCTACAATAAGTAATATTTTAAATTCCACCGACCTGGTGCTTATTTTATTTCGAAAGACACCATACATCAAAAAGAACAATCCTAATAGGAAAAAAATTCCAAGTAGTAATCCATTTATGGATTTGGTTCGGGCAACAAAATGCCAAAGGCTACCGCTTCCGTATATACTGCTCGAATCGCCATAGGGCATTTGGTTTATAACCCAGTTTATATCGCCATAAGCAAAATAGCCAACAATGCTATATGCAAAGTAAGCACAGAAAAGAAAAGGCAGGGCTCTATAGTTTTTGTAGAGTAAAAAAGCAAATGCAAAAATGGGTAGTATAATCGCACCCTCGGTTCGAACAAAAGGAAGAAAAGACAGGACTAATGCTGAAAGCACGGGGCGGTTAGAAAAAAACAGAAATGCAGAAAGAACAAGTAAGAAACTGAAAAGAATTTCAGTCATTCCCGAAAGTACAAGCACGAGGTAAATGGGAGTGAATAGTACAAAAAGAGGTGCAAAAAGAGGGTTTGAAAATCCCAATTGTTTAACCAGCCTGTACGAAAAATATGCGGTAAGGAAACCAATCAGCAGGTTAAAAAATTTCGAACCAAAAAAACCAAACTGGGCAAATGGAGCAATAAGAAGGGTATAGAAAGGTTTTCCCCAGTGGTATAAAAATTTTATTGGGTATTTAAAGGCATAGTGAGCAATTTGATAATGGGTATAGTCGTCGCCACCGCCATGTGTTCCCTGCGATAGCCAGCTGAAAATAAAAAAAATAACAAATAGAACGCCCAGTAGGATTCCTAGTTGAAACTTTTCTTCTGGTAGTTTTTTAAACATTCTTACTTTCGGCTGAAAACATTATACTTAACAATGCAGTAAAGAGCCCTGAGCCCGTCCTTCCAGTTAATTTTTTTGCCTTCGGCATAGGTGCGGCCATAGTACGAAATACCCACTTCGAATATGCGAACATTTGGGTAACGAGAAACTTTTGCAGTTACCTCGGGCTCAAAGCCAAATCGTTTCTCCTTAAGGTTTATACTTTTAAGTATTTCCGACCTGAAGAGCTTGTAGCAGGTTTCCATGTCGGTTAGGTTCAGGTTGGTAAACAAATTGGAAACGAAGGTGAGGAATTTATTGCCAATGGTATGCCAGAAGAAAAGAATTCGATGGGGATTTGACCCCATGAAACGGGATCCGAACACAACATCGGCAAACCCTTCGAGAATGGGTTTTAATAGATCCTTAAACTCCCGAGGATCGTACTCCAAATCGGCATCCTGAACAATAATAAAATCGCCCTTGGCCTTTTCAATTCCAGTGTGAAGGGCCGCTCCTTTTCCTGAGTTCTTCTCGTGGCGGTATAGTTGAATATTCGCCGTTGGGTTTTTAGCAATAAAATCTTTTACTAACTCAGAAGTTCGATCGGCCGAGCAATCATCAACCACAACCAGCTCTTTGTCAATACCCAAAGTTTCGGCTCTTAGTACGTGTTCAATAATTGAAATAATGGTTTTCTCTTCGTTGTAGGCAGGAATAATTACGGAAAGTGTCATTTGAATGTTGATGAGGAAGACTAGGTTCTTGTGATTTTTTTGCAAATTTACATGTTTAACCAATATGGCAATGAATTTCAGAAATTACTTTAACAATACATACAGGCGTTACTTGTGGTTAGTCTTTTCCATTATTTTTCTTTTGTTGCTGTTTTGGTTTTCCTTACCATCGAATTTATTGCGCTCACCGCATTCAACTGCTGTTTATTCAGGTAACGGACAGCTTTTGGCTGCTACTGTTGCTGCCGATGGGCAGTACCGATTTCCACCAATGGATAGCATCCCTGATCGTTTTACCCAATGTCTGGTGCAGTTCGAAGACAAAAGGTTCTATTCACATGTCGGGGTTAGCTTCGCTGCCATTGTCCGTGCCACATGGCAGAATATTAGGGCAAAGCAGATTGTTAGCGGGGCTAGCACCATAACCATGCAGGTGGTTCGCTTGCACCGAAAGGGTAAGCCGCGCTCAATATTTGAGAAACTTATTGAAGCAGCCATTGCTGTTAGACTTGAGGTGGCTTACTCAAAACACCAAATTCTATGTATGTATGCCTCGCATGCTCCATTCGGGGGGAACGTTGTTGGGCTCGAAGCTGCTGCATGGCGATACTATGGCCGTTCGGCCAAAGAACTCTCATGGGCCGAAGCCGCTGCCCTAGCGGTTCTTCCCAATTCCCCAGCTTTGGTGCATCCCGGAAGGAATCAGCAAAGGCTCATGGAAAAGCGCAATGGATTATTGAAGCGGCTTATGGAAAAGGGAAAAATTGATTCGTTAACCTTCAGCCTATCGGTGCAGGAACCACTGCCCGGAGAGCCCAGGCCGATACCCAGCATTGCACCGCACATTCTAACTCGTGCTATTGCCGATGGCAAAATGGGAACCGAAATTCGTACAACCATCGACCCTTTTTTGCAGCAAAAGGCTATGGAAACCGTTTCGCGCCATAATATTCGCCTCAGAGGTAACCAAATACATAACGCTGCCCTTCTTGTGCTCGATATTGAAACGGGCAATGCTCTAGCCTATGTTGGAAACACACAGGGTGAGGGCGATGGAGCGCAAGTCGATATTATTCGTTCTGCCCGAAGTACGGGAAGTATCCTTAAGCCGTTTCTTTATGCTTTTATGCTGCACGAAGGAAGCATTTTGCCGCGAACTTTGGTTGCCGATGTGCCCACTCAAATAGGTGGATTTTCTCCCAAAAACTTTCTTCCTGATTACGATGGAGCGGTGCCTGCATCTCGGGCGCTAGCGCGTTCACTCAATGTGCCCGCAGTACGTATGCTTCAGCAGCATGGGGTAGAAAAATTTCAAAGGCAATTGCAGTCGTTAGGGCTAACAACCATAAACCGTAGCGCCGAAAATTATGGTTTATCGCTTATTCTTGGGGGCGCCGAAGCAACCCTTTGGGATCTGGCTGGGGTTTATGCCAGTATGGCTCGCACTCTAAATCATTACCGTATTTTGCAAAGCCAGTACTGTAGGACCGATTTTCGGCCAGCAAACTACGTACAAGGGGTTAATTTGCCTCAGGCCGGAATCCCAACCGATAACTCAACCCTGTCTGCGGCAGCAATTTACTTCACCTTCGAGGCAATGCGAGAGGTTGCACGCCCCGAAGAGGAGGCGGGATGGCAATTCTTCTCATCTACCCGTTCGATTGCTTGGAAAACTGGTACCAGTTACGGGCATCGCGATGCTTGGGCTATTGGTTTAAACCCGAGGCATGTAGTGGCTGTTTGGGTGGGAAATGCAAGTGGTGAGGGGCGGCCAAATTTAACAGGCATTTCGGCAGCAGCCCCAATAATGTTCGATATGTTCGGAGCCCTACCTTCATCTTCATGGTTTCAGCAACCCTTCGATGATATGGTTAAGATTCCTGTCTGCAGATATAGTGGGCATAGAGCATCGAACATTTGCGAACCTGTCGATTCAGTTTGGATTCCTGTTGCAGGTATTGAAACTCTTGCTTGTCCATACCACCAGTTGGTTCATTTAAATCCTGCGCAAAACCATAGGGTAACCGATAGGTGTATGAGCGTTAATGAAATGGTAACCAAATCGTGGTTTTTGCTTCCTCCTGCAATGGAGTGGTTTTACAAAAGTAAGAATGCGCATTACCGTATATTGCCTCCTTACTTGGCTGGTTGCCGACCCGATGCTGTACCTGTTCCCATGGCTTTATTGTACCCGCGAATCGATAAGTCGGCTATTTTAATTCCCCGCGATTTCGATGGGAAGCGAGGGGAAGCCGTTTTCGAAGTGGCCCATACAAACCCAACAGCAACCATTTTCTGGCATTTGAATAAGGATTATATTGGTTCAACCCAAACAATGCATAAAATGGCTCTTAATCCCCCGGTAGGGTCGCATACCCTTACACTTGTCGACTCGGATGGTAATACGCTGGTAACCAGTTTTAAAGTGGAGAAGTAAACCGATGTTAAAGTTTTTCAATATATCTCAAAACTCCTTTACAATCCGATTTGCTTTCGGAATAACAATAGAATGAAATGCTTTTTAATATTGGCAATAACCCTTACATTTGAAGAAAAAAATGTATGAAACGGTCAGAAACCGACTATATAGGCCAGCGTCAGGTTCCGGCTAATGCGCTTTACGGAATCCACTCCTTGAGGGCCATGGAAAACTTTCCTGTTTTCTTACCCTTTCATATTGAATGGTACAGGGCGTTGGGCATGGTAAAGCATGCCTGCTACCTGAGCGTTTCGAAAATGTATGCAACCCTACTGAAGGAAGGGTTGATGCACAGAATTGAGAACCCAATTGCGCCGTCGAAACTGAATGCGCTAATCGAAGCATCGAAGGAAGTATGGCAGGGCGAACACTTCGAAAACTTTATAGTGCCAGCTATTCAGGGAGGCGCAGGCACTAGTATTAATATGAATATTAACGAAATTATTACCAATGTTGCTCTTTCCAAATTGAAATTGCCCTTGGGAAGTTACAGTGAGATAGAACCTATTGAAACAGCCAATGTGTACCAAAGCACCAACGATGTGGTACCCACTTCGCTTAAGGTAGCAGCCATGCAGATGCTCAATCAGCTCGAAACCGAAATTAACTCACTCCGGTCGAATGTAGAAATGCTCGAGAAAGCCCATAGAGGGCACGTTCGGCTGGCATATACTCAAATGCAGGCAGCAGTTCCTTCAACCTGGGGTCAACTTTTCAGCACTTATAGCGATATGCTAGCGCGCGACTGGTGGCGAGTTTCGAAGTGCTTCGAACGAATTAAAGTTGTAAATATAGGTGGTGGTGCCATTGGTACCGGTTTGGGAACACCGCGATTTTTTATTATGGATGTAGTTGGTCAGTTACAGCAAATTTCGGGGTTTCCAATTACACGCAGCGAAAATTTAAACGATGCAACAGCCAATCTCGATACTTTAGTAGAAGTACATGCAACCATTAAATCGTTGGCTGTTAATATTGAAAAGCTTTCGTCGGATTTGAGACTTTTAGGATCCGATTTGGCAGGGAACCACATTAAACTCCCGGCAAAACAGGTAGGAAGTTCCATAATGCCCGGTAAAATAAATCCGGTAATCTGCGAGTACGCCATAACCGTTGCACATAAAGTATATTCCAACGACATGTTGGTTTCTAATCTTTGCGGGCAGGGTTGCTTAGACCTAAATGCCTATCTCCCCACCATTGGTCATGCCCTGCTCGAAAGCATTAAACTTTTAGTAGGAGTTTGCCAAACATTGGGTGCCAATTTGCTAGATGGGTTGCAGGTAAATATCGAAAGCGCAGAGCGCAATGTATACCAAAATCCAGCTATTACCACTGCACTGCTACCCGAGATAGGGTTTAATAAGTGCACCGAGATGGCCAATTTAATGCGTAGCAATGGCTGCGATGTGTTTGAGGCTAATAAAGTTTTGAAAATGTTAAGTTCTAATAGAATTAAGTTGATTTTGACAGCTGAAAATCTAATCCGATTAGGATTTTCATTCAAATAATAGTTTTTATGGGTTTAAAAAATGTAAGTTTTTCTAAATATGCAATTGCATTTGTTTTGTTATTTACTATTTGGTTTCAGTATTATGCAAAGCGATGGAACGAGAACAGGATTATTGAGTGGGATGTAAGGTCTTACTACTTTTACTTGCCTGCAATATTTATTTACGATGATATTTCGCTTGAATTTACTAAAGCAGATAAGGATAAGTTTTCGCAATGGTTCTGGGTATATTTTAACGATGGAGGCAAACATGTCGGGAAAATGACAATGGGCATGTCAATCCTTTATAGTCCCTTCTTTGCAGTAGCCCATTTGTTAGCCGAACCCTTGGGGTACGAACCTTCGGGCTACAGCATCCCGTATCGCTTTGCCATATCCATTGGAGCACTTTTTTACCTAATGCTTGGACTGATACTGCTCCGTAGGCTGCTCCTGCGTCACTTTAGCGATACTGCAACGGCCCTTACACTTATCCTGGTTACTCTAGGAACAAACCTTACCTGGTATGCCACCATTGAGCCCGGTATGTCGCACGTATACAACTTCACCCTTTTTGTTGTTTTCATTTACCTGCTCGAAAAGTGGCTGGAGCGGGCAACCATTACAAACACCATCCTTCTTGGTGCACTAAGCGGTTTAATTTCGCTTGTACGACCTACAAATGCTGCTATTGGAGTGCTGTTTCTGCTCTGGGGCATAAGTAACCGTTTGGAGCTAAAGGAACGGCTTAAATTGCTCTATGCACGTTGGCCATATATTTACACCATGATTGCAGCTGCCATTTGCATTTGGATTCCTCAGATGCTTTACTGGAAAATGCAAACGGGTCATTTCCTTCACCACTCCTATGGGCAAGAAGGATTTTTCTTCTTCTCGCCAAATATTACCGATGGTTTATTCAGTTTTCGCAAGGGCTGGCTACTATATACACCAACCATGGCCATTGCACTTATAGGCTTACTTATTCTGCCAAAATATAGTAAAGGGCAAGCGCTTCCCATTTTTAAATTCACATTAATTAATATTTATATTATTTTTTCGTGGTGGTGCTGGTGGTACGGTGGCAGCTTTGGCGCAAGGGCGTTTATTGAATCGTATGCACTGCTGGCTTTCCCATTGGCCGCTTTGGTTCAATGGGCTTTTTCAAAAATGATTTATATAAAAGTTGCCTCAATGCTATTTTTTACTCTGCTACTTACCCATTCCATTTTTCAAACCTTTCAGTACTACTATGGAGCCATACACTGGGATTCGATGACCCGCGAAGCCTATTTCGATTCGTTTGGTAGGTTAAAGGCCTCGGAAAGGTTTTGGGGACTGATTTCAGAGCCCGATTACACTTCGGCTATGAAGGGTTTACCTGAAAAAAGTTTGAGAAAAACGAAAACGATCGAAGCAAATATGGGTTTCGCAGCCGAAAACAACGATTTCTATTTGAAATTTGAAAGCATTAGAGGAGATGATGGGCAGGAATTTATCAGTATTAATCAACACTCTTTTGATACTCAAGACCTCCCCATTGCTATAAAAGTGAAAATGGGCAAGGAAGGTAGCATTGTACCCGAAAAGTTGCTACTTGCATTTAGCATTACCGATTCTACTGGTAAAACTCTTTTTTATAAAGATTTTGACATTTACAAGTTGTTGATGCAGGAGAATAAACAGGAATGGCAGGGCGTTATTGGTGATTCTACATCCAATGAAAAACTTGTAATAAATGTATTTGTTTGGTCGCAAAATAAGCAAGGCTTCAACCTTAAAAATGTAGAACTGATTTATAAACCAAGAGATTAGATTTAATGAAGTTGCAAATATTCTTTTTGTTTGCTTAGTTTACAGAAGGTTCGTTTAGAACTTTTTCAACAATATATATTGGTCGGTTTTTTACCTCGTTAAAAATATACCCAATGTATTCCCCAATAATTCCTATAACAATAAAAAGCAAAGAGAACCCAAAACTCATTATTACAACTAGGGTTGTATAGCCCGAAAAGGGATGGCCAATAAACTTCATAATTAACGAATATACACCAATACCAAAACTAAAAAGCCCGAACAGTAAGCCCAAGGCTAATCCTAGCCTTAGCGGTATATGCGAAAAGGTAGCAATAGCGCTTAGCGAAAAGAAAAAAAGTTTGGTTAATGAGTACTTGCTGTTGCCCGCCGCCCGGCTGGGTGCGTTATAGTTAATGCTAGTTTTTTTAAATCCTATGGTTTGAACAATGCCACGAATGAATCGGGTTCTTTCTCTGTAATTTTCTGTAATAGCATTAGCCACCCTTCTGGAAATCAAAAAGAAATCGGATGCATTGGGTTCAAACTGGCCCTTGGTTAGTTTGTTTATGGCCCAGTAAAAGAACCATGAAGTTATTCGCTTCATTATCCCGGCATCGGCACGCTGGTCGCGGGTCATGGTTACAATTTCGTAGTCCTCAAGATGCTTCTCAATCATTTGGGTAATGCAGGTTGGCGGGTGCTGTAAATCCGAATCCATACAAATAATTACATCTCCAGTTGAATGTTCAATGCCCGCCAGCATTGCCGCTTCGTGTCCGAAATTTCTGCTAAAGTGGACTACTGTTGCCAAATTGCTTTCCTGCGCAATTTTATTAAGAATAATTGGCGAATTATCGATACTTCCATCATTTACAAATACAGCCTGAAAAGAATGGCTGCTGTTAATTGGGCTGTTAACAGCCAACTTCAGTTCGTCCCAGAACAGGGGCAGTACCTCCTGTTCGTTGAATACCGAAATTACAATTGAAACCTTCATTGTTTTTTTTACAAAGATTATAAAAAACTCGTTAATTGTAACTTTTAAAACATTACCTTTTACTAGTTTATGATAAACTAAAGTATAAAAAGTATCTTTGTGTAAAAATAGCAAGTTGTGAAACACCCATGAAAGTGCACGAATAAAATCGAGTTTGCGTTTTCATTTTTGCCTGCGTTCCATCACTTCGGCAGGCAGGGAAGGTAAACACCGACGAATGAAAAATGGGTGTTCCCTGCCTTTCTGCGAAACGCAGGCAGGCATTGTTGGAGATAGACGCGGCTTGCGTAAAACAATGATATGCAACCAGATATTTACCATACATAAATTATATTCAGATGAAATTAAATTTAAGAAACTTTCATAGTTTATCGAGGCTCCAGGCAGGTTTAGTAGTAATTGTAATAATTGCACTTCTATTTATACCCTTTAAGTATTATAACTTGCTAAATTCTCCTCCTCAATCTACGCATCTATGGCGGCAATCCGATTGCGCCTCTTTGGCTCTTAATTATTACCAGGATGGGATGCAGTTTTTTAAACCCGAAATACACAACCAGCATGCCGATGGCGGTACCACTGGATATGCAACATCTGAAAATCCCTATTTATACTATATTGTAGCTTCTCTTTATAAAGTATTTGGACACAATTATTGGGTTTTCCGTGGATTATGGATGGTAATTTTTGTATTTGGACTACTTGCAGGTTTTAAGATTTTTTATTGGCATACCAAATCATTTGTAATTTCAATTGCGGGTGGATTAATTGTTCTACTCACACCGGTAGTTGTTTACTATGGCAACAATTTTTTACCCGACGCACCAGCTCTCATGTTTGTTTTTATAGGCTGGCTGTTCTTTTTTAAATGGATGCAAAAGGACAATTATTATTTATTGTTTTTAACTGCACTGTTTTTTATGCTCGGTGCTCTTCTTAAAGTTACTGCTCTTATCAGTTTCTTTAGTTTAGCCGGAGTTTGGATGCTTGAATTTGTAGGGTTTAAATTGAGGGGTAGCGGCCAAAGGGTTTTTGTGAATAAATGGAAGTCATTGCTTCCATTTGCAATAACTTTTATATCCATTTTGCTTTGGTACGTTTGGGCATGGAATTATAATAGCATTCATTCAACAAAGTATTTTTCAATGCGTACTTGTCCGGTATGGAATATTTCTAGCTGTGCCAATTGTAGTTTTTCAGAACTTTTATCTCAAATTCGAATATTCTGGCTACCGCATCTGCTCGGAAAACACATGCAAATTTTTTACATTATTGTAATAGGGGGGCTTGTGTTTTATGCTAAAAAATTAAACCCACTGCTGGTTACATTGTCTGTATTTACATTTCTGGGTAGTATAAGTTATATGGCCATTTGGTTTGCTGCATTTCAGGATCACGACTACTATTTTGTAAATCTATTCATTTTTCCATTCTTTCTGGTGCTCACCCTTTTTGAGGTAGTAACTAGGGAATTAAAAACATTTAAAATCTTTAATTTTTTGGTTGTGCTTTTCGTTTCTTTCTTTCTATATCAGGCCTACTACACTTCTATAAAACAAAGGGATAGGTATAGAGGATGGATGAATGAAGAGCATTTCAATTTTTCCGACATTCGGGTAGTTGCTCCCCTTATTGATGAGTTGGGCATTGAAAAAAATGATAGAATTGTCAGCATCCCCGATAGAACACCAAATTACACCCTTTACCTACTCAACCGTAAAGGATGGACTTTGCTATATAATCAGTCTACCGATAGTGCTTCTTTAAAATCGTGTATCGATAGGGGAGGAAAATTTCTTTTCGTTTCAAATTTTCCCGAACAGATAGAAAAACGTCCGTATCTAAAGTCCTTCACAAGCGAACTTATTGGTGTTGTAAATAATTTGAGAATTTTTCGAATTGATGGGATGCTCCATAAGAAAATGCTAATTAACACAAAGGACACTATAATGAGTATTCGTTGTGGAGCAGAGAGCATTGCATATCCAGGAACTGATTTAATGGAATCGAATCTAAATCAATTTATATTTAAAGGTGGGAACGCAATAAGCGACGAGAAATCGTTAACGGAAGCAAAAAGCCTCTTTATAGGGCCATCGCATCCTTTCGGTTTTACCGTTAGGGTGCCTGCCATATTGCAGAGTAACTTATCGGTTAGTGCATGGAAATATCCTCCTGAAGCTCCTGGTATGGTTGCCATTTCGGCAAAGAATGCGAATGAATTGTTTGTTACAAGCGATGAGGGTGCGGTTGATTTTAAAACCGGATGGAAACGAATAGAAAGGAATTTACAAATTGACAATTCATTTAAGTTCGACTCCTTGGTTCTTTTTGTTTGGAATAATAAGGATGAGTATGCTTATATTGATGATTTTGAGGTGCTGTTCTACCGTAATAAGCTGAAAGTTATTGAAAAGGAAATAAAATGACAGTAAATTTTTTATATGCGTAAAGTAGCCATTATCGATATGGGCACCAATACCTTCAACCTGCTGGTTGCCGAGGTGAATAACGATGGCACTTATCGAATTGTTAATAGCAGCAAGCAACCCGTAAAACTGGGGGAGGGTGGAATTAACGAAAAAATTATAGTTCCGGCAGCTTTTCACAGAGGTTTGAAGGCCATTGCTGAGCACTTCAGAACCATTATGCTTTATGGTGCTACCGAGGTTTATGCATTTGCCACATCGGCTACCCGAAATGCAACCAATGGACAGCAATTTGTAAACGAAATTTATAACCAATTTGGAGTAGCAGTGCAGGTTATCCCTGGCGATAAGGAGGCAGAACTAATTTACTATGGAGTTCGTCAGGCCATCGATTTCGGTCAGCAGAAGGCTCTTATTCTCGACATTGGTGGTGGTAGTAACGAAGTTATTATTGGTAACAACCAGCAACTTTTTTGGAAAAAAAGTTACGATTTGGGTATATCGCGCCTGCTGCAGCAATTTAACCCCTCCGACCCAATAACCCCTTCCGAAAGGGTAGAGATTGAAAAATTTATTATTGCTCAGTTGACCGATTTGGATATGGCAATGGAAGAGCACAAGCCCAAAGTAATTGCTGGCAGTTCGGGTTCGTTCGACACTTACAGAAGCATAATGTTCGAAGCAGGTATAATCGCTTCAAACGGGCAACCATCGGTTGAGTTACCTCTGCATGAGTATATATCTCTGCACGAAAAACTTGTTGCCATGACTATTGACGAGCGAAGTCGAGTGCCGGGCATGGAACCGGTTCGGGTCGAAATGATAGGTTTGGCCTCCATATTTACGCACCTTCTGGTGAAACGATACGGCCTCACTCAAATTTTCCAGTCGACCTATGCGCTCAAGGAGGGTGCTATTTGGCAACTGCTGAATTCAAAATAATTGGTTTTTTAAACCCTAACCCTACACAAATGCTGCTTGTTACTGCTGCAACCCCTATCGAATTAAAACCTTTAGTTGGAAATGCTCCCGATTTGGCTGTTGGCCAAGTGGCTAGTTTTGAACTTGAAAACGGAATTGCAATTGATGTTCTACTTACTGGAGTTGGTGCCGCTCCAGCTGCTGCCAACCTGGCAATGGCAATAATGAAGAGCCAATACAATATAGTATTGAGTATTGGCATAGCAGGAGCTTTCTCTGAAACGCTTAAGATTGGCGATGTAGTTCTGGTGGCTACCGATTGTTTTGCCGATTACGGTATCGATAATAATGGGCAGTTTGTTTGGCTATACCGCAGTGGTTTGGTATCCGATAATGAGTTACCATTTAGTGCGGGGAAATTATTATCGCATGGTCTCGAAACAATAGTCGGCATTGAGCACTTGAACAAAGTGAAAGGTATTACCGTTTCTATGGCAAGTGGTTCCGATATTGTTATTGAGAAGTGGAACCCCCTTTTTGCTCCCGACATTGAAACCATGGAGGTGGCAGCTCTAATGTATGTATGCCAAATGGCAAAGGTTCCCTTGGCTTGCCTCAGGGGCATATCCAATAGAGTCGAAACTCGGAATGTTGCTAATTGGGATATTCCCAATTCAACTGCAAATGTTTGCCGCGAAGCAATGAATATAATTCGTTCTAATAGTTAAAGATATTTGTCCATGAACCTGAGCTTGGCCATTTCTTCCTGTCCCAACGACACCTTCATATTCGAGGCGCTGGTTAACAATAGAATAGATACCCATGGATTGTCGTTCAACCTGCATATGGCCGATATTGAGGAACTCAACACTTTGGCATTGAACAGCCAAGCCGATGTGATTAAACTTAGCTATGCGGTTTATCCATGGGTAAGCGCCTCGTATCAAATGCTAAACGCGGGAAGCGCATTGGGGAAAGGGGTAGGGCCATTGGTTGTTTCAAAAAGAAAAATTTATCCCGACGAACTACACGACGCTTCGGTTGCCATTCCTGGCGAAAAGACTACAGCCAATCTGCTTTTTTCAATTTTCTTCCCTTCTGCTAAACAAAAAAGTGTTGTCCTTTTCTCCGATATTGAGGAGGCTGTGGCATCCAATGCTTTCGATGTAGGGGTTATTATTCACGAGAGCCGTTTCACATACCAAAAAAAGGGGCTGCAAAAGGTTGCCGATTTGGGTGAAATATGGGAAAAGTCGACCCAACTACCCATACCTCTTGGTGGTATTGCCATAAGGCGAAGCCTTCCGGAAACAATAAAAAAACGGGTAGAAGCATCAATCCGTTCGAGCCTCGAATTTGCTTTCGCAAATAGCGCCATAACAGAACCATTTGTGCGAATACATGCTCAGGAAATGGATGCTGAAACCATTTGGAAGCACATTGATTTATATGTAAATAATTATTCGCTCAATTTAGCAAGCGAAGGTAAAAGGGCCATCGAAAAGTTATGGTCTGAATCGCATCGTATTGTCGGCGTAAGTGAGATTCAACACCCTGCATTTCTCGAGTATTAGCACCCTTTTTTGACTAAATACCGTATTTGTTTGATATTCAATTTGCATTTACTCTATAGTAAGTTGAAATAATTTCAAACTTTGGTTTATGTTCAATTTATATTTTTCTTAACTTTAAAAATAAAATTACTGCCCAATCAAAAAAATATATCATGGATTTACCCCTATTTGGAAGAAGAAAAAAGCTCATTGAAAAAATTGACGCTATTGATAATAGTTGGCATGTAGAAATTTGGGAGGAGCATTACTATTTTCTTCGAATGGAGGTGTATGTAAGAAAAAAGGAACGCTTTGTTCGCAATAGGGCAGAAAATGTAGAAACAAAACTAGGCTAGTTTCTTCAATACAATATTTAAAAGGGGCTGTCTCAAAAGTCAAAAAATAACAACTCTATTTTTCTGAGTCCCTCTTTGGCTCCTCAGTGAGTCTCTGTGTAACAATGTTTTAAAAATTACACTGAGTTCCACAGAGTTGATCACAGAGAAACACCGAGGACTTTAGATACACCCTCTTTTTGTTTTAGGCTTATAAATGTAATATTGAACAAAAAGGTATGGCATATGTTTTTATTTAAAATCGATTTAAATAACTTAAAGTTTAATAATATGGCTTTCGAATTACAAAAACTTACGTACGATTATAAGGCTTTAGAGCCCTATATTGATGCTCAAACCATGGAGATTCACCACTCAAAGCATCATGGAGCATACACAACCAACCTAAATAATGCCATTGCTGGCACCGAAATGGAGCGAATGAGCATTGAAGAGATAATGAAAAGCATTTCGAAGTACCCTGTTGCGGTACGCAATAATGGGGGAGGATTCTATAACCATAACCTTTTTTGGAACCTTATGGCACCCAATGGCGGTGGCAATCCTGTTGGGAATGTTGCTAATGCTATTAACTCGCAGTTCGGGTCGTTCGAAAATTTCAAGGAGAAATTCACTGCTTCCGCAGTTTCGCGCTTTGGTTCTGGTTGGGCATGGCTTATCGATAGGCATGGCCATCTCGAAATTTTTTCAACCCCAAACCAGGATAATCCCCTCATGGATATAGCCGATTTACAAGGCCATCCTCTTTTGGCACTCGATGTTTGGGAACACGCCTACTATTTGAAATATCAGAACCGCAGGCCCGAATACGTTCAGAATTTCTGGAATGTTGTTAACTGGAACGAGGTTGAAAAGAGATTCAATTCAAGGTAATCTATTATCCATTTCATTTTTTAGGGCCCCAAATAGGGCCCTTTTTTTATTAAAAGGATTGCAATGTCGCTTGAATTCTTTAATTTTAATCTACCCGTTTTGAATAATCATTATTTGGTAAGCTATTGTTTTTTTAGAGTTGCAAATATTAGTTCTTAATAAAAAACCTTTAAAAATTTGAGCCATGAAATTTGAATTGCCCAGCTTGCCTTACCAAGCAGATGCTCTGAGCCCAATAATAAGCGAAAAAACCATTGATTTCCATTACGGAAAGCACCATTTGACGTATGTAAACAATTTGAATAATTTGGTTACAGGAACTCGATTCGATGGAGCAACCCTCGAAACCATTGTTAAGGAAGCCGATGGAGCCATTTTTAACAATGCTGCTCAGGTATGGAATCATACTTTTTACTTTAACACCTTCTCGCCCAATCCTAAACCTTTGCCCGAAGGTGAACTGCTTCAGTCGTTGGAACGAGACTTTGGTAGCCTCAATGATTTTAAGGTAAAGTTCAGCAATGCTGCAGTAACCCTATTCGGGTCGGGATGGGCCTGGTTGGTTAAGGATGCATACGGTAATCTTCAAATTATTCAGGAATCGAACGCAGGGAATCCATTGAGGCAGGGACTTATACCGCTACTTACTTTCGACGTTTGGGAGCACGCATACTACCTCGATTACCAGAACCTTAGGGCCAAGCATATTGAGGCACTTTGGCAAATTGTCGACTGGTCTGTAATTGAAACTCGTTTTATGCAATTGTAAATAAATGGCGTAAAGTTAACTGCTATTAAATTTGCATTAAGAAATGAAAACTTGACCACAAAGTGCATTAAGCATTGCCCAAAACACACAAAGTAATACATATAGAGCTTAAACTTTGTGTTTCTATGTGCTCGCTTTGTGGTTCTGCCTGTTCACCAGGCAGGCTTTGTGGTTAAAAAATAGTTGAAGTACCAATAATCACTAACTAAACGACATTGAATTGAACGTACTGAGATTTCAAACTCAGGATGGGCCGAAAGTATTAGTGTAGCTGATAAAGAATTCCAATAAGAATAATTGAATTAATTGCTAAGTGGGTTTAAAATACCGGACAAGGTATTGCTCTCCACCGCTTCTTTGTTTTTACAGTAAAAGTATACGAGAATGCCACTTCGTGTGAACCCCCGGAGGCAAATCCCAACTTGGAGACCGTGAAGTCGTAGCTGTAGGCTACGCTAAGTTGCTGGTATCGGTAGCCAAAAAGGAACGCTACAGCATCGCTGCCCGAGTACTTACGGCCAAGAGGAATACCACGGTACCAAGTTCCAAACATGAAGGGCTCGCGGTACCAGTAAAGTCCCAAATCGGCTTGTCTGTAATCGCCCTGAACCTTCACGTTGAAGGCAGCAGTAATGCTTTCTTCAATTGGGCGAAGAATGAAACCCCGAAGAACTATACGTATACCGCCGTATGCAGAAAATTTATAGGGCGTTCTGGCGTCGTCGCCAAAGAAGGTACGTTCAGGCTTGAGCATATGATCCCAAGTAACGCCAGCCCAAATATTATCTGTATATGCCAGCAGCGATGTGGAAACATCAATATCGCGAATAGCATCCTTTCCGGGGCGTTGCACAGAGGTTGGGGGCATTGGGTCGGAGGTTAACTGGTCGCCAAATATTAGGCGCGACCAATCGAGTCCCTGTTGGGAATAGTAGAACCCCACTCCGGGGCGGATGTGCAAATCGGGCGTGGGGGTAATGTCGTAACTGTAAACAATACCCAATAGAGTGGTTCCCATACGGCCATCGCCGGCAATGTCGCCTACAGCCAGAAAACCCAAACCACTTTTAAAGTTTACAAAGTTATGGTCGTACGAAAAACTGAAGGTTTGAAAAGTACCAGGAATCGCGGACCACTGGTTACGGTAGTTGCCTGCAACCCTATGCCCCAATGTGCCACCGGCATAGGAAGGAGCCAAATACAATGGGCTAGCGTAAAACTGGGTGAACTGGGGATCCTGTGCCCAAATAAATTTGGATACCAGGAGCGCAAAGAGTATGATGAAAAATTGCTTCATGGTTTCAAAATTCTTTGTTTACCTAAGTAAAGTAACATTGCCTCTCAGGTCGAACAGTTTGCCGTCGGCAAATTTGCCAACTGCTCTCCAAACATAAACATCCTGTGGGCATAGTTTGCCGTTAAAGTAGCCATCCCAGCCAACGCGTACGTTATTACTTTGGAAAATTTGTTCCCCCCAACGATTGAATATCAGAAGTTTGTAGTCGATTACACCCTCCCAAACAGGGTGGAAAACTTCGTTCTTGTAGTCAACCTCATCGTATACCCCGCCATTAGGCCCGGCGGTATTGGGGACAAATGCGTTGGGAAACCGAATTCTTCCCGAGCCCTCAACCCAAACTGCTGGGAAAACGGATGTAGTATCGGAGCAACCGTACTCGGTAAAGGCATAAAGCGTTACTCTATATTCCCCCAAATCTCTGTATAGGTGGATTGGGTCCCGTTCGGTATAGGTAGTGCCATCGCCAACATCCCAAAGGAACGAATGCCCGTATTGGCTTGTGTTATAGAAGTGAACCCATGCGTCGGGTAGCAGCACTTTGATGGGGGCAACTGCAAAACTGGCAATCGGATTTTGGTGTACTCTATACACATGATAAAAGTGCCTCTCTCCACCATCGCCACTCACAATCAATTTCACATTGTAGTAGCCCGGTTGGGTGAAGGTATGGTTCGGTTCGAAATCGGTAGAAGTTGTGCCATCGCCAAAATCCCAGAGATATGAATTTCCGTAAAGTGAGTTGTTAATAAAGAACACATTCAGTGGAGCACACGAAGCATAGGTTTGCGATTCGAAAAGTGCAATGGGTTCCGGTGGCAGCAACGTAATCATCCTCGAAAAGTTAGAGGAGCAATTCGTATTGGATACCTCAAGGTACACCTGATATTGAAAATTATTACCAATGGGTCCCCATGTTTCATAAGTATGGCTAACGGGTTCCATGGCATTCGATCCAAAGCCATCGCCAAAGTGCCAGGTGTAGTTCCAGTTGGACGCAGCAGGATAGGTTAAGTTATCAATGCCAAATGTGGCATCGGGGAAAATTTTGAGTGGGGGGTTAACTACGAACGAAGCAACGGGTGCAGCATAAACGGTAAGGGGTCGTGTAGTTTGATTAACACATCCGTATTCCGAGAAGGCAGTTAAAACAACATTAAACACCCTGTCGGTGGTGCTTGTATTCACAAAACGGTGTACTGGATTTATGCCGCTCGAAGAGGTACCGTCGTCGAAATTCCAATTGTAACTCCAACCATTTTGGGTAGTGTTCTGTAGATTTACAACAAATGGGTTGCATGCTGCATTGCCTGGATCGAAGTTGAATGCGGCCCTTACCTCCGGGTATGCATAAACAAATTGCCCCGAATTGTCTTCACACCCATATTCGCTCAAAACATTAAGTGTAACATAAAAGGGTGCTATGGTGCCTGTTAGGTTCGAGAAATTATGTGTTACATTATTCTGCAATAGGGTAGTTTGGGGCAAACTGCCATCGCCAAAATTATAAGTGTAGGTTAAATTGGTTCCAAGCGAAAGGTTCTGAAACTCCGCATCGAAGGGCGAACAGGCTATGTATTCACCCACTACGCGAACCAGCGATTTGGGTTTGGGGTAAACAGTAATATTCCTGGCAATGGAATCGATACAGCCATGCATAGAGGTGGCTTTGAGTTTAACATTAAATACCCTGTTTTGGGTGAATGATGTGTTACTATATGTTAAACTGGGGTCAGATAGGGTTGATGTCACTCCATTACCAAAACTCCACAGGTAGGTTGCGTTGTTTTGGAACGCATTGGTGATGTTCATAAAGTCCACAGGGTGAGGATGGCAACCATCAAGGTCAGCGGTAAAGTCGGGATAAATATGGGGATATACTGTAACGTTGCGTGTTGATGTGCTGCTACAGGTTGGGTCGCCAATATAGCGGGTTGTTAACCTTACTGTTGGTATAAAAATATCTAGAGGGTTTAAACTATTTACGAATGTAATTGTACCTGGTTGGGCCTGATTGTTAATGGGCAGTCCATTGCCAAAATCCCATTCGTATGTATACGCCGAACTTACAGTAGCATTGTTGAAATCCACAAGTAATGGGGTGCAACCCTCCACATTCTGAAGCGTAAACAGCGATTCTACAAGCGGATAAACTCTGATATTTCTTGTTGACACCGAGCGGCACCCATGCGCATTTGTAGCTAATAAGGAAACGTTAAAGTCCTGAAAGTTTTCTCTGCTCGGGTGTGAGAATATCCAACTGGGCGAATCGTCGATGGTTGTATTTCCATCTCCAAAATTCCATAGGTAGGTTGCATTACCAGTGCTGTTATTGGTAAATGCAACTGGTAGGGGGTTGCAGCCCCTGTCGGTACTCACATCGAATAGCGAAACCACCCTTGGGTTTACAACAATAGTGCTAGTAGTAATATCCTGGCATCCGGTAACCTCATCCAGCGCAGTCATGGATATGGTATAGGTCAGAATGCTGTTTGGGGTTGGGTTGTCGAATACCTGAATGAAAGGGTTTTTATTGTTGGTAACCGCCGTTTGCCCCATATGCCCAAAGTCCCAATCGTAACGGGTGCCATTAAGCGAACTGTTCTCGAAAATTACATTGTAGGGTGTACAAATTGAATCGAACCGGAATGCGAAATGCGACTCAACCTTAGGGTAAACAGTTACAGGTATAATCTGTTGGTTGCTACAGCCATTTGGATTTATGGCTGTAAGTGTAACATCGAAAGTTCTGTTTGCGGCACTTCGGTTAACAAATGTGTGGGTTACATTGTCCTCGTTGTCAATCGTGAAGCTTTGACCATCGTCGTAATCCCAGTCGAATATTAAGCTACCACCCGTTGAGTTGTTGCTGAAAGTAACCTCCAAGTCGGAGCAACCAATAATTGTCGATGCATTGAATTGAGCTACTACATGTGGGTAAATTTGAAGATTGCGTGAGAACGTCTCGCGACATACTCCCCCGGCATTAGTAACTTCAAGAGTTATTGTGTAAGTTGTTATATTATCGGGGTCGGGATTGCTAAATACCCTTGTAAACGGATTGCCGTTGAGCAGCGTCTCGTTGGGTAAAGCCCCGCCAAAGTTCCAATTATACTCAGTTGCCCCCACACTCGAGGGGTAGAAGGTAACCGGGAATGGAGAGCATATGGTTGCCTGATCGAAGGTAAACCCGGCAGTAAGCCTGGGGTACACAGTTATAGGAACCGATACCTGATGCGAACAGCCGTAAATGGATGAGGCGGTTAATGTGGTAGTATAAGTTACAGGAACGTTAGGGTTATTATTGTAGAATGTATGCAAGGGGGCTACTTCTGTTGAGGTGCCGCCATCGCCAAAGTTCCAGAGAAGGAAATCGGGCGGGGTGGCCGAATTGGTTAGTACGCTATTGCTTGTAAAAGTTACGTCAAACGGTTCGCAACCCGTTTGCCCCGGAACTAGCGATATGGCAGCAGTAACTTCGGGGTACACGGTAATAGTTCGGGTAACCTCCCTGAAACAGCCCATGTTGTTTTCAACACGAAGTTTCGAAAGGTAATCGATTACAGCACCGGTTTGGTTTGTAAGCGTTTGTGGGAAAGTTACTGCTTGGGTAATGGATGTATTGTTAATTTCGTAGGCACCATTCCCATCGAAATCCCATCGGTAGGCTGTAATGCCCGGATGCTTCACCACCTCAACAACAAATGGGTGGGGCGAGCAGCCAGCGTAGCTGTTTACAGCAAATGAAGCATCGATATATGGGAATACAGTTACAGTGCCAGTAGCCACATCGAAGCACCCATACTGCGAAGTGGCCACTAAAGTAATAGGGTAAGTTGCATTAGCCCCGGTAAGGTTGCTGAAAGTGTGGCTAGGGCTCTGCTGCACCGATGAACCCCCATCGCCAAAACTCCAGCTCCAGAATACCGTGTTGGCCTTCGATTGGTCGGTAAACGTTACAGGGTACGGGTTGCAACCGGCACTTACATTGGGGGTGAATGCAGCTGTAACCGAAGGGTAAATGGTTATATCTCTTTCCAGAATATCGATGCAACTCCCTTCGTTGGTAACCTCAAGCCTAAGGGTTCTGGTAACTGGTACTAACCCGTTGTTAATGTACACATGGGTGTGGTCGGCGGTGGTGGGCGAATTGGGGCTGCCATCGCCGTATATCCAAAGGGTGCTTACTATACCGCCCGTTGAGTTGTTGTCGATATTCACGGTTAGAGGCGAACAACCCTCCGAAGGAAGCACGGCAAAGTCGGCACGAAGTCGCGAATAAACAGTAACATCAGCTGAGTGCGAATCGGTACAACCCCAAGGGTTGATTACGGTTAAACTAACCGGGTAAACCTGCGAAAAATTGGTTTGATTGTTATAGGTGTGGGTTGGGTTGAAGGCCGAGGAACCTGTCCCATCGCCAAAAGCCCAACTATATGTGTTAGTGGGTGGGTTGTGAGGAATTGTCAGGTTTTGGAAAATTACTTCGGTAAGGTTGCATACAACAGGGTTTGCAATGGTAAAGTTAGCATCGACCTGCGGATAAACAGTAACCGTACGGCTGAGGGTTTTCAGGCAGCCCTGCTGGTTTTGTAAAATAAGTTCAACAGTATAAGTTATGGGTGCAGTACCGGTATTAGCCAGGTTTAATGTGTGATTTGCTCCCGTTGTTTGGTACTCAACCCCATTGAGCCGCCACGAATAGAACCTGTCGTCGCCAACTGAGAGGTTGGTAATATTTACATTGAGCGGGGCACAGCCAAATCCCTTATCGAGCGTAAAGTTTATATCGAAAAATGAGTAAACAGTAACCGTTGAATAGGCCGTATCCCTGCACCCAAAGGGTGAAATAGCTTCGAGGGAAACTACGTAGGTTGTGTCGCGCGGAACGGGATTACTAAATATGTGCAAAGGGCTGTTAACGCCCGAACTCTGCTGGTTGCCAAAGTTCCAAATGTAGGTGTCGACCGTATTGGTGCTAGATGTGTTAGTAAATTGTACAGCTAACGGATTGCAACCTTGCGCTACATTCTGTGTAAATGAGGAACTAATAGAAGGGTAAACCACTATGGTTTTCGTATATATTGAACTGCAAAAATCGGCATTCTTCAACAGGAGAGTAATAGTGTACTGTATGGGGGCATTGGTGTTATTCTGAAATGTATGGGAAAAGGTAAATGGGTTGGGAGGCGGCGGAATTAATAGTGTTGCCGGGTCGTTGTCCCAGAGCCTATAGGCAGAACCGTCGCCCATGTCGTATTGCCATGAGTAGCCACCAAGCGACTGGTCGTTAAAGGTTACGGTTAATGGGGCGCACCCCGATACTTTATCGCTTGTAAAAAAGGCATTGATTGGGGTTGAAACTAGCACATTCACAAGAGCCGAGTCGGTCATGTTGCAAGCTCCCGAAACTACTACCTTGTATTGGGTGTTAACGGTGGGGTTGGCAAACGGCATCTGGCTATTTGGGTCGCTGAGGGTTGCTGCAGGCGACCAGGTGAAATTGGTGCCTCCAATAGCAAAAAGCTGAACAGGCGTACCATAGCAGGTTTTTAGTATTGTAGAGCCCGTTCCTGCAACCACAGCTTCTACCTCTAATACATTATAATCCGAAAAGTAACCGTAAAAGCAGGTTGTACCTGGTCCGCCATTCACAATTCCAAGGTGAAAAATATCTTTTGTATTGGAAATTAAATGCTGCCCCACAGGCACTTGGGCAAGAGAGTAACCGGTTGCTCCTAAAAAACGTGCAACTCGCCATTGCGTGCCGGGCACCAGTTGGAACGATGCCGGATTAATTAAATCGTTTCGTACAACGCCATCAAACAGGAAGCCATCCTCTGCGCCATCGCGCACCATCATGGTAAGAAAAAATTGTTGGTCGTTCGATCGGGTAAAGGCAACCTGTGTACTTCCGGTGCATATATCGATGGGAGGTAAAATGGCCATGCCCTGTTCGCAACCAAACCCCCCAACGTGCATAACGTAAACGGGGTTGTTGGAAATAACCGCCCAAAAGGCCGGTGGATCAGCAGGATTCCCATCGGGAAATCGTCTGTAAGCTTGTTCCCCTGCATTTAAATTGAAATTTAATCCGCCAATGCTAACTGTGGTTCCATCCTGCACTGCTAGTACATAAACATGGTCGCGGTGCAAAGGAGGAGTGGGGGGGGAAGTATATGACCCTAAAAATGTTCTTACTACAGCATATTGCCTGCCTAAAATACCAACTGGTACTAACTGGTCGCCAATTACGTCGCGGCAACCAGCTTGCGTATGGGCAATGGAGTCGTCCTTAAGGGTAACAGCAATGGGTTTGGTCGATGTAATTCGGGTGCCAATGAGTCTATCGGCTACAGCTTGGCTTTTATTTAAAGGGAATAGAGAAAAGGTTTGCCCTCGTTGTAGAGTAATAGTTATTGGAGTAAAAGCTGCTACATTGGTAAGGGGTAAGCCGTAACTTGCAGGTCTTCTTGCAACTATTGTTACTACAGTATTGTCTTCGGTAGCAACTATATCAATGGCTGAGTAAGGCAAGGGGGTGTAGGTATTCCCATTTGCTCCATGGTTCTGGAAAGGGGTGTAGAACTCTGTGCCCAGGGCGTTTCTGCCTTTTAACGCCCAGATATCGGCGTTTCGCATGTTGCTTACTTCGTAGTAAGCCGTTATGACATTGGTGGATTGAACAAGGATTCCAAACGGGTTTATACCCGATGCGTTGAGGTTCTTATTTTCCATCAGGTTCACATCGCCTATTCCAGCTCTCCATATCCACCACGATAAATCGACACTCTGCGAACTGTTGGCTGGCATGTTGAAGGTAATATCGGCAAAGCCAGTTGGGTTCGTAGTTGGGTTATATCGGTTTGCAGGCATACTAACTGTAACGGTAGCCGCAAGGCCCATAGTTGAAAAGCGAAGGAAAGCAGGAACTCCACCAGCAGGCGACCCACCCCCGTTATGACCAACGGTTAGGTCGGGGGCTACAAACCAGAACTCGGTATCGGTTTGGGCATTCAGGTTAGTCGAAACCAGGGCAAGGAGTATAATAGATAAAAATATGGTTCTCGAACTCAACAGAAAACAGCCAGGTTTATAGTTAGAGAACAGTATTTTGAGCAAATTCATGATAAGGCATTTCGTGTAAAAAATAAAACCATTTGTTTCAACTTTACGTACCTTCGTGTATAAATGTTTTCGGTTCGTCAAAAATAAATCACAAAAAATCATTTGCAAATCTTATGACTGAATGAATCAAAAGGCAGAAAACAATTAATCGGAAATTTGAAATTACTTACAAATATAACAATATTGGTTTTTCACAAAAGGTTTTTGTGTTTTAATCAACTATTATCCAAAACCTTTGATTTGGTTAAATGTTTTACAGTATATTTGATTGTTTGTGACAATTGAATTGAACCGAAGTAGTTAAAAAAAACCATAACCATGAAAAAATCACTACTCGTAATTTGCGTCCTACTCTATTGCAAAATAAGTTCAATAGGACAAACCGTTTACCTTTCCGAAACATTTGAGGGAGGAAGCCCATCGCCTGGATGGACCCAGGCTTTTGCTATTGGAAGCCAGGTTTGGCGGTACCGCAACGGAGGGTACAACCCCAACGATCCCAATGGTTTGCTTTTTCCACCCCAGGGCCCCGACATTGCAAGGAACCCTCCTTCTGCTCATGGAGGAACCTACAATGCCTTTTTTCAGAAGGAATCCATTGCGGGCGAGCGCACAAAACTTATTTCGCCCAAGATGAACCTCGAGGCAGCCATTAAACCTGAACTTACCTTCTGGCTAGCACAGGTAATGTGGCCTTTTGGGGGAAACTTTTATCAGGATAAGCTAAGAATTTACTACCGCAATACCACTAATGAAAATGATTGGATACTGCTACAGGAGTATACTGATGAGGTTCCGGTTTGGACCGAAATAAAAGTTAATCTACCTAACCCCTCTTCAACATACTTCATTGCTTTCGAAGGGGAAATTGGTTCGGGGTTCGGGGTTTGTATCGACGATATTTCAGTGGTTGAAAAAGGTTCGCAAAATCTTTGGATTAGGGAACTTAAGGTGACCCACCCCAACCTGAACTTTGTGCCCTCGGGAACAAATAATGCACAAATCCTTAGGCTCGATTTAAAGGTATTTGGAAATACTGGACAGGCTCTTTTGAATAATTTAACAATTAACTCCCTTAATACCAGCGATAACGATGTGGCCCCAAATGGAATAAAATTATATAGAACGGCTACCCAAACATTCAGCAATGAACATCCCATTGCTCCCCCTGCTAACTTTTCTGGCGGTGTTGCAACATTCAGCAATATTGGGTATAGTTTACCAGTTGGTATCTCCTACCTGTGGGTTACATACGATGTGAAGCTCAATGCCAGCCATGGTAATTTTCTCGATGCCTACATTCCGGCTCTTGGCATATTTATGAACGATACCCTTTACCCACCTCAAGACGAATCGCCATTGGGCAACAGGGTTATTTACGAGCGAATTTATTTAGAGGAATTTGAAGGCAACGACCATGGATGGACACTCTCGGGCGACTTTCAGATAGCTGCTCCGCAGGGACTTGGTGGCGTGAATGGCCGCCCCGATCCATCTTCTGCTTTTGCTGGTCTTCGGGTTTTAGGAAACGACCTTACGGGTTTGGGTGCAAGCCCCGGCGATTACGAAACGAATGTCAGTTTCTCAGCATCCAACCGAGCCATATCGCCAAGCTGCGATTTAACATTTTATAAGGACATGAAGATTGCCTTCCGTCGTTACTTAAACGTGGAGGTGTGGGACAAGTCGGCCATTGATGCTTCTACCGATAATGGGCTTACATGGCAAACCATATGGGATAATAATAACTACTTTATCGATCCTGCCTGGTCGTTTCAGTATGTTGATATTCCGCCAATGTTCGAGCGAAAGAAGAATTTTCGATTCCGCTTCAGATTGGGACCTACCAATGCTCTCGATAACTATTCGGGCTGGAATCTCGATAACGTAATGCTTACGGCCGACTTTATTAGTCGCGATGTTGGAGTGGTTGAATGGGTTTCACCCAAATCGGGGTGCGGCCTTACTGCCAACGAGCAGATTAAGGTTAAGGTAGCCAACCTAGGAGGTGCACCCATTACCGAGCCTTTCCCGGTGTCCTTTTCCTTCAATGGCGGAACCAATTGGGTTACCAACACTTTTAACCAAGTATTAAATGTAGGCGATACGGTTGTATTCACCTTTACTTCTACCGTTAATTTGCTTGAGCCCGGTTTACGACCCAACGTGTTAGCTAGCACCGAGTTAACAGGGGATGAGTATTCACAAAACGACCAAATATCCACCTCGGTTTATTCCGTGCCAACTTATACACCTCCTTTCGCTCAGAACTTTGAAACCAATAATGGTTTTTTCCGTCCCATGGGCACAAACCTTTGGCAATATGGAACACCCAATAAATCGGTTATAAATTCAGCATCGTCGGGTGCGCAAACATGGGTAACCCACATTTCGCAAAACTATGGCAATGCCCTTTCTGCTTCTAATCAAACCATATTTGCCGACAATTTTGAGGATGAGTTGGGATGGTCTTTTACCGGGGAATTTGAACGCAATATTCCTTATAACGATGAAGTTCCATACTTTGCCAATTCGGGTTTCTTCACAATTGGTACCGATATCTCGGGGTTGGGCTCGAAACCATACCTTTATGAAAATGGCATAACAACCGCCGCAGCTTACAGGGCTACTTCGCCTCCAATCGATGTTTCAAACTACCGCAATATTCGCCTTCGGTTTCAGCGATACCTGGTAATGACTGCTGGCGACTCATCGAAGGTGGAGGTTAGTCCCAATAACGGTGGGCGTTGGTATACCCTTTGGAAAAGCAATGCTGCTATTAACGACGGTTGGTGGAACCTGGTGGAGTTACCCATTCACGATTCGCTAACCTACGCAAACCAACTGCGTGTCAGGTTCTCGCTACCATACTCGTCTGCTTCCGGTCAAACTGCTGCAGGGTGGAATATTGACGATGTGGCTATAATTGGCGATTTCTATAGCAGTACTCCTTCGGTACTCGAATTCCCTTGCTTCAATTTAACTGCGGTTACCAAGCCCGTGTTCGAAGCCCGGCTTTGGGTTCATACCGAGCCCGATGTTGATGGGCTGGCACTTTACTACTCCATTGACAATGGCGTAACATGGAGCCATGTATCGAATATTACTCCATATAATTCCTACTGGAACTGGTACGGTGGAAAAGCCGTTTCGGCCCTGGGAGCCGATGGCTGGAGCGGAAGCACCGGAGGGTGGATTACTGTTAAGCACCTTTTGCCTTCGCAGGTTATTGGCCTCTCGGGAGTTAGGTTGCGTTTGGTTTTTTCTGCCGATAAGTTTAACAACAATTTCAACGGAGCCGCTATTGATGATATGAAGATATACGAGGCCCCACACGATTTTGGAATCATCGGTATTGTTTCGCCCCAGTCGGCTTGCGACCTGAGCGCCTCGCAGGCATTCACCGTTACGCTGGCCAACCATGGCATACGGCCCATACCCGCAGGGCAGCAGGTTAACGTAGGTGTTCGCGTGGTAAGAGAGGGGCAAGTCCAGTCGTTTTCCGAAATAGTTTCTCTCTCTAGCCCTCTGGGTGTTGGCAATTCTGTAAATATTAACCTCACCAACCGCCTCAACATGAGCGCCAGCGGATTTTACAATGTGGCGGCCTTCACACTTTCCGAAGTAAATCCGTTCTTCTACTCTCCCGTAGCCAACGATACTACAACTTCGGTTGTGGAGGTTCGCAAGCCCTTTGTCGAACTGGGCCCCAATATCTATACTGTTACCCCCGATACCATTGTGTTCAATGTGACCAACCCTAACGCCACCTCGTACCTGTGGCAGGATGGATCTACAAGCCCAATTTACAATGTGACTAGTAATACTACCGCGCTATACTGGGTTCAGCTGAGCAACGCAATCCCATGTATTGCTCGCGATACAATTCGGGTTTTCAAACTTAATGTGGATTTGGGCGTTGATTCCATTGTGAGCCCCGTTACAAGCTGTGAACTTTTCGAAGAAACCCCATTGACCCTCCGGATTGTAAATTTTGGAACCGATACGCTGCTGGTGGGGAGGCCAATTACCTTTGGGTTCGAATTCGATGGGGGAGCGCCCGTTAATGTGAATTACAACCTGCAGCAGATACTCTACCCTGATTCCAGTTTCCAATACACGTTTAGTCAGAAATTCGACATGCGCGATGAGCGTAGCTACCCCATTCGGGCCTGGGTAAATACTGCGAACGATGTTGATCCCTTGAACAATGGACTAAGCAAGATAATTACTGTATACGGGTACCCTGCCTTCGATCTGACCCCCGACTACCTGTACATTACAGCTAACGAATACACCCTCGATGCAGGCCCGGGTTACGAAGGGTACTACTGGCATAACGACGGTAGCACCGGACAAACCTTTACTGCTGATACCCTTGGTTGGGTTATTGCCACAGTTACCGATGCCAACGGTTGCTCTTCCACCGACTCTTCATTCATTCATCTGAAGTACCGCGATGTGTTACCCCTCCAAGTTATTTTGCCGGTTACTGCCTGTGAATACACTGCGCCTGTCTTCCCTTCGCTTCGGGTGAAGAATAATGGTACCGATACCCTTTTCATGGGCGTTGATGTGGTAACCGTCGCTTACAGGTTGGATGGAGGTGCTTGGGTTGAAGAGGTTGCCAACCCAACTAATAATGTGCTGCCCAATGGCACATTTGTACATACATTTTCCCAGAGCGTAAACCTAACAGCAGTGAATAACTACGAGTTTGGTTTTTCAGCCACCTCCAATGGCGAAATGAGACCCCTTAACGATGAAATAACACGAAGCGTTTCAGTATTCGGAGTTCCCGATGTGGAGCTGGGCGGGCCCTATTTTACGCGAGCAACATCGTTTGTACTCGATGCAGGATCTGGCTTTGATGAGTACCTGTGGAATACTCAGGAAACTTCGCAAACCATTACCGTAACCCAATCAGGTACTTACTCGGTAACCGTTACCAACAACAGTATTTGCAGCGACACAGATGCAGCCCAGGTTACCTTCCTGCGGCACGATTACAGCATAGCTAATGTAATCAATCCTGTAACCGGATGCGCTCAAAACAACCTTCAACCAGTAACTGCGCGCTACTCAAACGTGGCCAACGACACATTACCCATTGGAACCACTATTACATTTGGTTACAGGCTGAATAACAATACACCTGTAAGTCAGAATTTCGTAACCACTTCAAAACTGGTTCCGGGTGCCAATCTGCTCTTTACTTTCTCGCAGCAGGTTGATATTAGGCAGCCTGGTAGCTACGTGCTTAAGGTTTGGGGTAAAAATAGTTACGATAATACAGTTGCCAACGACACCTTGGTTCGTAACCTTCAGGTACACCCCATTCCGGTTGTTAATTTGGGTAACGATTTCATAAGTTATACCGGTAGCGCAACCCTCGATGCGGGCCCTGGTTTCTCTTCGTATCTTTGGAATACCGGTTTCACCGGTCAGGTGCTTAACGTTACCCAAACGGGTACCTATTCAGTTACGGTGCAGAATATATTTGGCTGTTCGGCTTCAGATGAAATTCAGGTAGTTATTTACCAACCCGACATGGGTGTTACCGCCATTTCGAGCCCATCGAGCAGTTGTACTTTAACAAGCGCCGAACCAGTATCGGTAACCATTCGCAACTTTGGAAGTTTTGCCCATCCCATTAGTAACCCTATTCCTTTGCAACTCTATGTTTCGGGCGACTTGGTGGCCACCGAAGTGTTGGAACTAACTGTTCCATTAACATCCAACAATTCTGTGAACTATACTTTTACAACGCCAATCAATTTAGGGGCTACAAATACCTACTCAGTGGTTGCTCGTACGAGTTTCACCAACGATTCGAACACGGGCAACGACTCGTTCTCCAAATTGGTTGAGAACTACCCGAAGCCCACTGTTAACCTTGGGCCCGATACCCTTCAGGTAACCTTCCCTCACGTACTGGTTGCTGGTGTTGGTGGAGTAACCTACCTGTGGAGCACAGGCAGCACCGCCTCGAACATTACCGTTTACGGCAATAGCCGTATTTGGCTGCGGGTAACCAACTCGTTTGGTTGTTCTGCGTCCGACACTATTTACCTGCACGATGGCACCGGCATTGTTGAGATTCCCGGCACGGGAACTGTTGTTTCGGTATATCCCAATCCGGCCAACCAATGGTTAACGGTGGATGTTGAAACCCCAACAGCCCGGAAGGTAGCCATCGACCTGATTTCAGTTGGTGGACTTCGCTACGAAAGATTTGAGACAGAAACCACCGGACAGTTGTCGCACCGATTCGATGTTTCGCGCTTGCCACAGGGACTTTATGTGGTGCGTATAGCCGACGGACGGGGGCAAATAGCCGTTAAGGTTGCTATAGTTAGATGATAAAACGTGTTATTAAATAAGGAAAGGAGGCCCGAAGCCTCCTTTCCTATTTTAATTTCTTGGGCAATTACCCAATGTGCAAATAATGGTGAACCAGTTTGGCAATTTCCTGGTTCTTGCCAAAAAGTTTTTCACTCATTCCCTTGTCGTCGTAAGCCTTTAATTTCTTAATCTTACTATCAATCATCCCCTTGGGAAATACCCCATTGTTTTCGAAAATAGCTCGTTTGGCTTCTAAAGCCTCAGCCGATTCGAAGCATGATGCTGGTAACTGCTTAAGGGTTGCGAGTTTCTCTTTAAATTCGGGTTTAAAAATGTTTACATCAACATAAAGTTTTTCAGCATTGTCGAGCGAGTTGGCAGAGTTTAGCCCATGAAGCGCGCCAACTATGAGGCCAGCAACGGTTAGGTAAACATCGGCAGAGCCGTCGGGCACTCGGAATTCGAAAGTTTGTTTCGACTCCCCTTGGGGCTGACAATTGCAGTCGGCTGGGTTGGCATCACTAATCATGCTTCCAGCACCCGACCAACCTAGTGGAACACGAATTACAACCGAACGGTTACGGTCGCCCCAGCAAATATTGGTAGGTGCTTCCTGGTGCGGAACTAACCGCAGGTAAGAAGTAGGAATGGTATTGCCGAAAGCAGTTAACCCATCGGCCACATCGAGAATGCCAGCAATCATTCTTTTAGCTAAGTGACCAAGTTTGCCGTTTTCAACGAGCATATTTTTGCCATCCTTTTCGGCCAATATATGGAAGTGCATGCCGCTGCCTGCTTTGCCAACTGTAATTTTCGGGGCAAAACTAATGGTAACTCCATAGCGGTAACCCAGGTTGCGCAGAATCCACTTGGCAATTATCATTTGTTCGGCAGCTTGCTCGGGGGCTGTGGGTAGAAATTCAATTTCGTGCTGCTCGTAGTAATAGTCATCGTCGGAGAAACAGCCCACTTCGGCGTGTCCGTATTTAATTTTTCCACCGGCTTTGGCAATTAATCTCAAAGCCTCTGCCCTTAGTTCACCAAACTTTGCGAAAGGTTCACTTGAATGGTAGCCCTTTTGATCGACTCCTGGGTATAGATCTTCCTTCTCGCAAATAACATAGTACTCTAATTCGCCAAGCGTTTTGAATTCCAGACCGGTTTGCTTTTGAAATTCCTCGTTCGCTTTACGAAGCACATACTCTGGGGCACTTTCAAGGGGTTTTCCTTCATTATTGTAGAAAGAGCAAAGTATGTCGAGTGTAGGAACATCGGTAAATGGATTTACGAAAGCAGTACGATACCGGGGAACCACATACAGGTCGCTGCTGCCTGCTTCAATAAACGAAAAAAGGCTGCTGCCATCCACCCTTTCGCCATGCGAAAGAACAGTGTCGAGATGGTCGCGTGAGGTTATAATGAAATTGAGGGTTTTAAGCCTACCATCTTCAGCAACGTAACGAAAGTTTAGCATTTCAATGCTTTTGTCCTCGCAGAAGCGAATAATGTCGGCTTTGGTAAACTCACTTGCAGGCTTCTTCAGGTAACGAACCAATTCGTTCGGGTTCATCATAATTTCCGAGTCCTTCATATCGATTGTTTTTAAGTTTCTAAATGAAAAAAGTACGCAAAGCTGCAAAACTCTAATTTCAAAAGCAAGGTTTTAACAATGTTTCATAGCACATGCTGTTTAAAGTTTGAAATCGATTGCGGATTGGATGAAGGTATTACTATTTTTGTTCGACATATTGAATGTTAATTAATAAATTAAAGGAATGAAGTTCGTTTTTGTTTTGCTGTTTGTAGCCATTTCACAAGTGAGTTTTGCACAGTTCATCCTTCGCGGACGTGTTGTGGATGGTGCAACTGGAAAGGCATTGCCTTTTGTAAATATTCTTTGGGGCGAGAAGGGGCAGGGGCTTTCGACCAATATCGATGGGCAGTTTGAGGTTTCAACCTTACAACCTCTGGCAAACATTACTACCAGTTATGTGGGGTACTCCACCGAAACGGTTAAAATAGAATTGAATAATTATTCTCAATCCATATTGATTAAGCTTACAGCTATAGCATATGCTATTGATGAGGTTGTTGTAACTCCAGGCAGGAACCCAGCGCATCGAATTATCGATTCGGTATATGCAAATCGGGATAGGAACAATCCTGAAAATTTGGAGTCGTTCATTTACAGGAGTTACAACAAAATGGCATTCAACTATCAGTTCGATTCGGTTTTTTACAGAACGCTTTTACCTAAAACTATGTCTGCTTTTGAAGTGAAGCAGAAGGTTACCAATGGGCAAAATCGGTTCGATTCGCTTATGAAAAGTGCCCCTTCAATAATAATGGAAACCGTTTCGGAACGTGTTTATAAAAAACCCAACAGGAACCACGAAAAAGTACTAGCTACCCGAATGACCGGCTATTCGGAACCCTATGCGGTGCTGTTGGCCACACAAATGCAGTCGTTTTCGTTCTATCCCGAAACTTTTACACTTATGCAAAAAACCTTTGTTAGTCCTGTTAGTCGGAATGCAGTTACTAACTATTTATTTATACTCGAGGAGCAGTACCTTAACGAGTCTCTCGATACGGTTTTTGTAATTTCATTTAAACCTCGCAAAAAAAGCAGCTTTGTTGGTTTAAAGGGTACTCTTTACATTAATTCCAATGGCTATGCCATTCAGAATGTGTTGGCCCAGCCCCACCAGCCATTGGATTTGCTATTCGATGCTAACATTGAGCAGCGTTACCACCTTGTTGATGGCCAACAGTGGTTCCCGTTAGAACTGAATATGGTGCTGAAGGTTTTTCCGAGCAGAGCCGGTATGGCTATGCCTTCTCGGTCAAAATTACCTCAGTACATGGTTGGTAGCGGAAAAACCTACCTCTCACACATACAAGTCAATCCCAATGTCGATACGGTTAAGTTCAGTCACGTTGAATTGGCTATGCATCCCAACATGTTCGGCCGTAACGAATCCTTTTGGAATCAGTATCGAGTCGATAGCCTATCGGCCCAGGAACTTCGATCGTATAGGGTCCTCGATAGTTTGGGACGAGTTTACAAACTCGATAAAATTAGCCGTTTGTTTTCTTCTCTTGCAATTGGCAAACTCGATTTAGGTTATGTGGCGGTCGACCTTAACCGAATAGTGAACTACAACCTTTTTGAGGGATACAGGTTGGGCTTGGGTCTTGAAACCGGCTCAAAGGTTTCGAAACGGTTTGCAATTGGTGGCTACTACGCCTATGGCTTCACCGATGAGCGTGAAAAATATGGTGTACATTCCCGCTTGGTTATCGATAGCGAGAACCAAATTGAGGTTAATACTTACCACCAGTCCGATGTGTTTGAGCCAGGAAGCCTTACTTTTACAGGAACTAGATTAATGGCCAACCCCGATTTTGTAAGTAGCATGTTCAATAACAAGCGCGAATACTTATCGCAATACGGTGGTAACTTCAGTTTTAGGTTTTTCAGAAAATTTCATGCAACAGCCTATTTAAATAGTAATTCATTTTCAATAAAATCGGGATTTGTATATGTCCCTGCCGCTGGCGATAGCCTTTACAATTATTCAGTAACCGAGGCTGGGATGAAATTGAGAATTGTTTGGAACGAAAGTTTTGCCCAGTCGGCCTGGGGCATTCTGCCTATTTCTACTGGAAATCCGGCACTTTGGATTAATTACGCCAGGGGCATCAATGCATTTGGGGCAAACATTGAGTACTCTCGAATAGAGCTTCGATACAGGCATGAGTTCGATAATCCCAAGTTCGGAAAAACGCTGTTGGTGGCTATTGGAGGCGCAATCCAGGGCAATGTGCCCATTTCGCTCCTTTACTTTGGCAGGGGTAGCCGGCTCGCAAAGGTGCTCGATGGGGCTGAGTCGTTCAACACCATGCCCCCCAATACTTATGTAGCTAGCCGTTTTGTTAGTATTTTTCTTTCGCACCGCTTTTTACCTATGTTTCGAAATTTGCAAGGGAAAAAATTTAATCCACGCTTGGGCATTGTGCAACGATTTATTATTGGCGATAACACACATAGTTACGTTCACAACCAGCAACCCTATCAGTTATTGGGATTAAGCAGAGGCTATTGGGAGCCTGGGATTCAGATTGTCGACGTTTTTAGAACCCCATTTGCGGCCTATGGCATAGGTTGTTCATACGGAATTGGGCACCATACTAGTCCCAATTGGAAAAAGAATATTGCCTTTAGTATGAATTTTACATTCGTTTTTCAATAGAAAGCAGATTGCGATTTTTTAATTTGCATACTTTAATATAAA
>JBBIRB010000022.1:0-44505 GCA_037442025.1 Bacteroidales bacterium
GCCGTGGGCACGCTCATCGATCAGACCAAGGGCTCGGGCTCCGACCTGCTGCGGGTCACCCGCGACAGCACACGTGTTTATGTGAACACCGATGGTACCAAGAGCAGCCGGGGCGGCTTTGCCGTGGGCGGACTGATTGACCAGACCAAGAAAGGAGAAAACGCCTCCTTCATGCTGTTAACACCCGAAAACTATCTGATAGGCCACGAAGCAGGGAGTTTCATTACGCATGGGCTTTATAATTCCTTCTTTGGTTACCAAGCCGGAAAGTATAATACCGAAGGGAATAACAATATTTTTATTGGTTACAAGTCGGGGTATAATAACATTGGGCAGAATGGAGTTGAGTATGGTCATATCAATCTCTTTGCGGGCAACGAGAGCGGATACACCAATACAACAGGCTGGGGAAATATATTTTTAGGCAATAGGAGTGGATATTCGAACTCGTCGGGGTCTGCAAATATTTTTTTGGGAGTTCAGGCAGGGCAGAGCAATACCTCCGGAATAAACAATGTTTTCATTGGTTACCAAAGCGGAGTTTTCAACTCGGTTGGTAATAGAAATGTATTTATTGGAAACCTATCGGGATGGAGCAATTTAAATGGGGGTCAGAACGTAATGATAGGCGATGGCGCTGGTTATGGTAATACTTTCGGTAATAACAATGTTTTTTTGGGCTTTGTAAGCGGATCGAGCAATACGAGCGGGAGCAATAATGTTTTTTTGGGCCTTGCCTCGGGTAAGGAAAATACCATTGGTAACAATAATGTTTTTATTGGAAACGCTAGCGGTCAGAATAATACTACAGGCAGCTGGAACACCTTTTTAGGTTATCAGTCGGGGTTAAGTAACAACGCTGACTACAACACGTTCATTGGTTATCAGGTTGGGGCGAGTAATACTACAGGATCCTCCAACGTATTTATGGGCTACAATGCAGGGCTTAGCAACACTATTGGCTGGGGCAACCTGTTTATAGGTACCAATTGTGGCAAAGAAAACATTACCGGTAGTTCCAATATATTTCTTGGAAACCAAAGTGGAATGTATAACCAGCATGGCGTATACAATGTATTTATTGGAAATAATGCAGGAGTAAACAATAATGGCATTGAGGGTGAAAACAATGGCTCGTTCAATGTTTTTTTAGGAAACAACAGCGGAATGCTAAATACCATAGGAACATCCAATGTATTTATTGGCAATGGAAGCGGAAGTGGTAATACCGAAGGGTCCGAAAATATTTTCATGGGAACCAATGCAGGGCACAACAATACTGTTGGAAATTACAACCTATTCCTCGGCGCTAGCGTTGGAAACTCAAATACAAGCGGTGCAAACAATATTTTTATGGGGTTTATGGCCGGACAAACGAATACCGTTGGACTCGATAACGTTTATATTGGACAGCATGCAGGTTTCTTTAATAGCGAGGGTAGTCATAATGTGGCAATTGGTAAGCTTGCAGGTTCAACTATGCTTGGCGATTTTAATACAATAATTGGAGTTCAAGCTGGAGCATTTAATTCAGGTTCAAGAAATGTATTGATTGGTGCATTTGCCAATTTGCCTGTGGACTCAAACGATAAACTGGTAATAAGCAACAAGCCCACAATTTCCCCACTAATTGCCGGCGATTTTCAGCAGGAAACCTTAACATTGAATGCACAGGTTACGGTGCGTGACCTCATGGTTATTAAACCTAGAGCAACGGCTCCTGAAAATCCTGAAAAGGGAACAGTATATTTCCATAACCCCACCAATAAGTTGAGGGTATGGGACGGAACCATCTGGCGGGACTTATGGTAGTTTCTAGGGTTGAATGTTGATAAGTTGCAGTTCTAATCGCGTAGCCTAAAAGTTAAACTCGCTACATTTGCACTTCAAACTGCAAAAAAGTGATTGATCAGCTGACCATCGATAGAATTATGGCTGCCGCCGATGTGGTGGAGGTGGTTAAGGATTTTGTATCGCTCAAGAAACGAGGAACCAACTACATTGGGCTTTGCCCATTTCATAACGAAAAAACCCCCTCGTTCAACGTCAGCCCTTCGAAGGGAATTTTTAAATGCTTTGGCTGCGGTAAAGCCGGAAATGCCGTAGGCTTTGTAATGGAGCACGAGCAACTTGGCTACGTGGAGGCGCTAAAATTTTTGGCCCGCAAGTACAACATTGAGGTAGAGGAGCGCCAACTTACCGACGACGAGCTTCGCCTCCGCAACGAGCGCGAAAGCCTCATGGTGGTTCTTGCGTGGGCCCAAAAGCACTTTTCAACCGTGCTGCAAAAGCATGCCGAAGGCAAAGGTATCGGCCTGGCTTACCTATACGAAAGGGGTTTGCGCGACGACACCATCGAAAAGTTCGAACTCGGTTACTGCCTCGAACAGCGCGATGCCATGACACAGGCTGCTTTAAAAGAGGGTTATAGAATAGAGTTCCTCACCAAATCGGGGCTTACCATTGTTCGCGACGACGGTGAACCCTTCGACCGTTTTCAGGGGCGCGTTATGTTTCCAATCCACTCGCTTAGCGGGCGCGTAATAGCCTTTGGTGGTCGGATAATGAAGGCCGACAAGAAACTGGCCAAGTACGTGAATAGCCCCGAAACCGATGTATACCACAAAAGCAACGTGCTTTACGGGCTGTTTCAGGCAAAAAAGGCTATAACACAAGAAAACAAATGCTACCTGGTTGAGGGCTATACCGATGTTATATCCCTTCATCAGTCGGGCGTTGAGAATGTGGTTGCCAGTTCGGGCACTGCGCTAACCCCCGACCAAATTCGACTCATTAAACGCTTCACACCCAATGTTACAGTTCTATACGATGGCGATGCCGCAGGAATAAAAGCATCGCTTCGGGGAATCGACCTCATTCTCGAGGAGGGCCTCAATGTGAAGGTGGTACTTCTTCCAGAGGGTGAAGACCCCGATAGCTATGCACGTTCGCACGGTGCTGCCGAAGTGCTTCGCTACATTGCCGAAATCGAAACCGATTTCATTCACTTTAAAACCAACCTGCTTCTTACCGATGCTCAAAAAGATCCCATTCAGAAAGCCAATCTGATATCGGATATTGTGCGAAGCATCTCGGTCATTCCCGATCCCGTTACCCGCGAAGTATACATAAAAGAGTGCACCCGTCTTATGAAGGTCGACGAAGCCCTCATATACTCCGAGGTGGCTAAAAAGCGGCGAGAACAGTTCGAAAAGGGAACCTCTCAGCCAAGCCAGTATAAACCCATCGAACATCGGCAGCAAACCCCCATTATTCCAAGTTACGTCGATAGGGTATACTGCGAAGAGGAAGAAAAAGACCTGCTGTACTTTCTGCTAAAGCACGGTAGCGAAATACTTTTTGAGCAAACCGAAGAGTCGAATGCCATAAAGGTGAATGAGTTTATTATTGGTGAAATTCTGGCCGATGACCTGGAGTTCAGGAACCTTGTATACAAGCGAATATTCGATGAGTACAGCAACCTACTGGCGAGCCACGGCGAGGTCGATAGCAGATACTTTATAAACCATCCCGACAAGGAGGTAAGCCAGCTGGCTATAAATATGCTCACATCGCAATATCAATTAAGCCGCATTTGGACGAAGCACCATGCCTCGGCACCCGACGAAGAGGATACACTAAAGGAGAGTATACCCAAGTCGGTTCTGGTTTTTAAAAATAAGGTTATAAATATTGCCCAAAAAAACCTTGAAAAGGAGTTGGGTGCAATCAGTTCTGAAACCCATTTAGAGGATTACATGGCATTAGTGCACCAAATATCAGAAATCCGAAAGGTAGGCACCCTCCTGTCTAAGCAAATTGGGCGCACCATTCCATAGTTAGTAGCCTAATCTTAACTTTTTTTAATCATTAAGCGGGCGAAGAAATAAGAAGAATCGAATTATTTGCAACGCTTTTTTTGTAACTTAGCCGAGCAATTTAGCCCTAACTTGTACAAAAAATAACCAAATTAAATAGCAAAGCCATGAACAGAATACAGCGAAACCATTGGGGTTTAATCCTTTTATTTGCTTCAATACTCGTTACCAGTTGTGGTGGCGGAGGCAAGCAGGCTAGCGAACCTTCCGACGTGGAAGGGAAGGAGGCTGCTTTTAAGAATATTACCAATTACCCAATTCCTACAGCCTTTGAGGTAACCCGAATGCTCAATAACGCAGGAGCCAGTTACATTATTAGCTTAAACAACCCTGCCGAAAATGTCGACAAGTACTTTACCCTCAAAAGCAAGGCCCTGAATTTGGGTGTATATGGTGCCAACCTCAGCTACGCCAGCACCTACCAAATGAAACAGGAGACCATGAAGTACATGGAGGTTGCCAAGCGACTTATTGATGATTTGCAAATCACCTCGAACTTCAATCTTACTTTTTACAACCGAATCAACAGCAACCTCGATAATAAGGATTCACTTATTAACATTATTACCCAATCGTTTTACGATTCCTATAACTTTCTTGTTAATAACGGTAAGGACAACGTGTCGCTCCTAGTAATGACAGGTAGCTGGGTTGAAGGGCTATATATAACCAGTCAGATTGCTTTAATAGCTAAGGACAATAATGATTTTCTTAAAATAATGGCCATGCAGAAGGAGCCGTTAGACATTCTTTTTGAACTTATGCAAAAGAATGCAGAAGACCCTCTCGTATCCGAAGTAATTAAGCAGCTAGAGCCACTACATTCTCTATATTCCGGAGTAAACGGAGAGACTCTAACTAAAGAGCAGTACGACAAAATTAATGCTTCGGTAACCGAAATACGCGAAGCTATTATTAAAGGATAGTTTTACATTACCTCTAAAAGGTCCGAATTCGAAGGAGTTCGGGCCTTTTTTATTTATTGAAACGGCAATTACAATAATTGTTTTATTTTTATCGCATTATACTACTACGTTTACAAAAATGAGCGAATCGGCTCTTAACGCATTGGTTCAACTGTTTGCCCTTGTAGCAAATGCTTCGGGGACAAAAACTCTTCACAATGCTTTTCTCGATTCGCTGCTTAGCCACCATTTAAGCCCCAGGCTTCGCGAGAACTACCGCAAACAGTACCAGCAATACTGTACATTCTTTGCATCCGACCTACCCAGGCACGAAGATTCGAACTACAATTCGACCATACAGAAATACACCCAGAAAGTTTGCAACGACATTAGAAAGGAAATTTCTATGTCGGACAGGCTTTGGGTAATTGTAAAGTTTCTCGAGTTTGTAAAGTCCGACAAAAGGGTTACTCCGCAGGAAGAGAGCATTATGGAAGCTATTTTTAATGGCTTTGCCATAATTCCTCATGAAGCACAGAACTTAAAAAACTTTATAATAAACCGGAACTGCGAAGGGGTATCGCCAGAAAAGTTGGTTGTTATAGGCAATGAATTAAACCTTGGGAACCATACCATCGCAACAGAGTCCAATCGAATTATAAATAATGGCATCGATGGGCGCCTATCGTTTCTATTTGTCGATTCGGCAGGTTACTTCATTACCTGCTACTCTGGCAATACCCTTCTTTATCTCGATGGCTCACCCATTACAAGCGAGCAGGTTGCCCTTTTTAGCATAGGAAGCGTTATTAGGGGAGCCAATATTGAACCCATTTACTTCAGCAACCTTTCGTCGCTATTTAATGTTGGCAGTTCAAATGGCATTGTTTTTTCAGCTAACAACATTCAATTCCAGTTCCGTAATAGCAATAATGGAATTCGTAAATTCTCGTTTGCCGAAAAGACCGGTCAACTTATTGCTGTTATGGGTGGTAGCGGGGTGGGTAAATCGACCCTAATGAACATACTAACTGGGAAAATCAGACCCAACGAGGGCGTGGTTACTATAAACGGACATGATATTCATGCCAATAAGCATGTTGTTCAGGGTATTATTGGTTATGTTCCACAGGACGACCTGCTATTCGAAAACCTGACGGTTTATCAGAATTTATTCTACAATGCAAGGCTCTGCTTTGGAAATTATTCCAAAAGCCAACTGAACGAAACAGTTACGCGGGTTTTACACGATTTAGACCTCTGGGATATTCGTGACCTAAAAGTGGGCTCCCCCCTTAATAAAATGATTTCGGGTGGACAAAGAAAGCGGCTCAACTTTGGCCTCGAATTCATGCGCGAACCCAGCATTCTGTTTGTCGATGAACCAACCAGTGGCCTATCGTCGAGCGACTCGCTTATGATTATGAAACTTCTGAAGCAGCAAGCGAATAATGGGAAGTTGATAATAATAAACATTCACCAGCCCTCGGCAAAAGTATTTCGACTTCTCGATAAAATTTGGGTGCTCGACAAGGGTGGCTTCCCGGTATATGCCGGAAATCCTGTCGATGGAATTGTCTATTTCAAGTCGCTTAGCATGCAGGTCGATGTAACCGAAAGTGGCTGCCCTCAGTGCGGAATTATTAATCCCGATGAGATATTAGAATTGGTAGAAGCTAAGGAAATTGACGATAATGGAAGAATTACATCCAATCGGAAACGGCAACCTGCCGATTGGTATAATACATACTTAAGCAAAATACAGAGCCCTCTTCCAATAAATAATTTTCGCCGTGAACTACCCAAGAGCAGTTTCAATATACCCCATGTTTACGAACAATTCAGGGTTTTTGGCATCAGAAACTTCCTTTCAAAAATTGCCAACAAGCAGTATGTGCTGCTCAACATTCTAGAAGCGCCTATTCTTGCTTTTATTCTTGCATTCTTTTCAAAGCACACCCCTGGCACCGAGTACGTATTTGCCGACAACAAGAACCTTCCCGCATTTCTGCTTATGAGTATAATTGTGGCGCTATTCATTGGTCTTACTGTAAGCGCGGAGGAAATTATTAGCGACAAAAAAATACTGGAAAGGGAATCGTTTCTGAACCTTAGCCGATTTAGCTATTTAAACTCCAAGGTATTCTACCTTTTCGGACTGTCGGCATTTCAAATGTTGCTTTTTGTTCTGGTAGGAAACTGGGTTCTCGAAATAAATGGTATGTTCTTCAGTTTTTGGCTAATTCTTTTTACTACCGCTTGTTTTGCCAATTTGGTTGGGTTAAATTTAAGTGCAGGACTAAGTTCAGTAGTCGCCATATACATTTCAATACCATTGGTGCTTGTTCCCCAAATCCTTCTTAGCGGAACTATTGTACCGTTCGACAATCTTCACCCATCTCTCACCCGAAAAGTTTATGTTCCCATTGTTGGCGACCTTATGGCATCGCGTTGGGCCTACGAAGCGTTAGCTGTTGAGCAGTTCAAAAACAACCCCTTCGAGAAGCATTTTTTCGATTTTGAGCAGGTTTCGAGCCAAGCCAATTTCCGAACCTCTTTCCTTATTCCCCGTCTTCAAACAGCCATCGACGAATCGTCCAGAGCTCTCGAGCTTAAGAACCCCGACATACAGAGAGTAGACCGGAACGTAAGGTTGCTGAAAAGAGAGCTTGAAAAGATAGCCCGATACGATAGCATACCTCCCTTCGAGTTTTTAAATAATTTGAATGCCGATTCATACAACGATGAAATGGCAGAGGAGCTAAGTGCGTACCTCATTTTCGTTCGTATGCAGTTTGTTGCCCGAAACAATAGGGCAAGGGAGCAACGAGACAGTGTTTATAACACCCTGGTTGACAAGCATGGTAGCGATGTGGTTTTTCGATTGAAAATGCAAAACTACAACAAGGCCTTGGTTACATGGGTACTTAACACCAACGATGTAACCAAGTTTCTTGAAACGGAAGACGAAATTATTCCCAAATACGAAGCAGTATTCATGATTCCTTCGCACAACTGGGGTCGTGCCCATTTTTATGCACCATACAAAAAATTCAATAGCCAAAATGTCTACACACTCTGGTTCAACCTGGCAGTGCTGTGGCTAGGAATAGCTGCACTATTCGTTACGCTTCAATTTAACCTATTGGGTCGATTAATCGATCGCCTTGAAATAACTAAAATTCGTTTTGTTTTAAAGCGAGAAGAACGAAGATTAACCGCACTTGCTAATCGATAGGCGGATTCCAATTGCTATTTATAATGGAGTATACCAGCAGGTTTTTAACCTGTCGGTTTTTGTAAACCGCTTTTTCGAGCCGGGCAGTGAGCGAAAAACCAACTTTTTCTAGAACCCTTCCCGAGGCCACATTGCTCTCAAAAACCTCGGCATAAAGCCGTAGGAGATTATATTTCTCAAATGCTTCCTTAACCACACAGGTTAATGCTTTTGTAATAATACCTTTGTTTTGGAAGTCGGGACCAATCCAGTAACCTACTTCGCCGTTATACTTAAACACATCGTCTTTCATATGCAATCCAATGGCTCCTATGGCCTTCCCTTGCACATCAATAGCGTATATGGTATTACTTGAACCTTGGGCCAATTGAATGAAATCCTCTGCATTTCCAATAGTATATGGGTATGGGAAAACATCTTTTAGGTTTACCCACAATTCGAAGTGGTTTGCATGGTATGCAATAGATGCTGCATCCGAAGCATCGAACTTTCGTAAAATGAAGGAAGGAGTTTGCAAACTACTGGTAGGTTATTGTGCGAGTTATTCGGTGCTCAATCTTTTTGTTTCTAATTTTATCGCTACTGCCTAGAGAAACCTGAAAGGTTTCTTTGGTAATCCAATTGCCATCGGAATCGTAGCGGTATTCGTAGTAGTAGGCCTGATCGCCCTTGACAGCATTGCTAAGGGTTTCCAGCATTACATCGCCCTTGTCGTTGAATTTTCTTCGTAAAGTAGAAAAATTGTATTGTTTCCTCTCATCCCATCGATAGTTCCAGGTTCCGAAAAACTGCCCGTTGGCCCTGTGAACCATTACCTTAATCATATTCGACGATTCGATGTACACCAGCTGCTCAGTGAATATGTGAGCCTTGCGAGCATCGAATACCTTAACCGTAGCAATTCGGTTAAGCGAATCGGTTGCTAATATGGCCCATTGGAATAGTTTGCCATTCTTTTCAACATTTATAGCCGTGGGCAAATGGGTTGCCCCGTCGTATTCAATCCGAATGGTTTCGTCCTGCCACCCCACCATGTTGGCAAAGTATCTATGCTGTTTAAGGGTTAAGAGAGTACCGTTTAGGTATTCCCATCGTATTTCGCGGGTTTTTCCACCTGTGTTGCCGTAATGAATTTCCGATATAATGTTTCCTTGCGCATTGAAGAGTTTTTCGGTTTTATGGGGCAACGGATTAACGCCCTTTAAAACCAGCTCGTAGTTTTCCTCAATTTTAACGAAATTTCTCCCCTTGCTAGGCTCATACGTTGCTCCCAGATAGTAACCAACAAATGGTTGTGCAAAGGGAACCAATGTGGTTAAAACCAAGAAAAGAGCGACACCTATTTTGTTAATGAGCATTACCAGTTTTTAATTAAAAAAGTTACAAGCATATAAACGCAATACAAATATAGTCAAATCTTTTTCACTCACCTCTTTTGCTTTTTTACTTGTACTCAAATACACTTTTAATTTTGTAATATTAATCGAATTGAATATTTATTAACTTTGTTTAAAATCACTCAGACATGAAAAAAATTATTTATGCTCTATTAATTGTCCCCATCATTTTCTTTTCATCGTGCGACGAGGGGAAGTTAAATTTTTTTACGGTCGATCAGGATATGGAATTTGGCCGCCAGCTCGATTCGGCCATTATGGCCAACCCAATTGAGTACCCCTTACTCAGCGAAACTGCCTATCCGCAGGCCTACTCAAAGCTTCGCAGCATTCGAAATGCATTAATCCAAACAGGCCATCTGCGTTATGGTAACACTTTTGAATGGAAAGTAAAAATTATTCGCGACGACAATGTACTTAATGCATTTGCCGCACCCGGAGGGTACATGTATTTCTATACGGGGCTTATTAAGTTTCTCGATAACGAGGCGCAATTTGCAGGGGTAATGGCCCACGAAATGGCCCATGCCGATCGCCGGCATTCAACCGAAATGCTAACAAAGCAGTATGGCTTAAGCCTGCTAGTATCCATAGTGCTGGGTGAGAACCCAACCATGCTCGAAGAAATTCTGGGTCAACTGGCACTTGGAGGAACTCTTCTGAAGTATAGCCGCGACAATGAGTACGAGGCCGACGAGTATGCCGTTAAATACCTATATAGCACTACTTACCACGCTCGCGAATTGGCAGGATTTTTCGAAAAACTGCATGGGTCGCCGCAGCCCCCCGAGTTTCTAAGCACGCACCCATCGCCCGAAAACCGCATTCAAAAAATTGAGGAAGCGTGGCAACGTTTGGGTGGGAGAATCGGTCAGTTATACGTTACCGAATACCAGCAATTTAAAAATAGTTTACCCTAGCTGCTTCAGTGGAGCACCCTAGTCTGACAATTAACTTTAATAAAAGGCCCCTAGGGCCTTTTTTGTTAGTATACGGTCAGAATAAATATTACAGTTTACTAAAAGAAAAGAGCCCCAAAAACATGAGGCTCATGAGGTTGGTATTTAGGTTTGTTTAGGGTTGCTAAATTGGAATAAAATTGAAGGTGTAGCCCAGCATATCCGATATTTCTTCTCCCGACTCTAGTATTTCATCGTCACCCTCTTCGTAGTACCAGTTAACCTCAACCTTGTTCCCCTTCGACATGAATTTCATAAACTCTAGCAGAATATCGAGAAGAAACTTGGATGATGCAGAGTTGAAATAGGTCATTTTAATATTAAAGGTAAGTAGGCTCTTTTCGAAACTTGTATTTTTGCTTAGCACAAGATCGTTGTAATCTTCCATCCACTTGAGGATGGGTTTATAAAACCCAATAACATTCTCGGGGCGAGAAAACCCTGAGATTTCAAAGGTGCTGTTTTCAGGATCGAATAACACTTTGGGGGTAAAGTCAGTGGGTTCGATATAAAGTATGTCCATAACAGGCACTTATTTAGGGTCGTTGGTAATAAGTACATTTAGGGTGTAAACCGAGTAGCCTTCATCAATGGGTTCAAAAGTAAACTTTAGTTTACTTTCAGAAACTTTAGCAATATTAATAATTCCTAACCCTGCCCCGCCTTTGGGCGAAACATTTCCGCTTAGTATTGTGAATTTATACAAATCTTTAAGCCCAACCTTATCGAGCGAATTAACCTTTTCGAGTTTCTGTTGTAGAGGAGGGATTTTTGAAGACTTAAGAGAATTCGATGCGGAGAGACTAAAAACGTTGTTGTGTAGGTGCAATGAGAACTTAGGGCCGTGTTCAGAATCGTTTGGAATTAAATCTTGATGCTTATAAATATTCTCCAAACTTTCCACCATAGCTGAGTAGAGTTTCTTTTTAACTGTAATACTCATGCCATGCTTATCAACGTAAGAGGACATGCGGTTAAGCAAAAACCCAATCTCTTCGTAACTCAAAGGCCCAGAATGGCTTAAAATAGTATTGCTTTCAGACACGATATAAAACCTGTTTGTGTTTGTTCAACCCTGCTACACTTCGGCAGTATGCCTCATAACTTTCGAAAGCAAGGAAAATCAATACAAAAATATTTTATTTTTTTGAATAGCAAATATTATTAGCAAAAAAATGACTTTTGTAAGGAAATATGTTTCATGAACATAACAAAAAGGGAAGCAATCATTCGGATTGCTCCCCTTTGGTTCTGCTGGCATAACGGGTTGGTTAGCGAACTATGGTCATTTCATTTACCAAATGCTTTGCGCCAGCAAATTTATCGACAATAAAAAGAACGTACCGAATATCGACACTAATAGTGCGTTGGAATTCGGGTTCGAAAATGATATCGCCACTCATGGCTTCCCAATTTCCATCGAATGCACAGCCAATTAAGTGACCTTTTGCATTAAGCACAGGGCTTCCCGAATTTCCTCCGGTAATATCGTTGTTCGAAAGGAATGCTACTGGCAGCTCGCCATTTTTCATTGCATAGGAGCCAAAATCTTTGCGATTATAAAGTTCCTTAAGTTTATCAGGAACCACAAACTCCCAGTTATTTGGATCTTCTTTTTCCATTACTCCCTTGAGAGTTGTGTAATACCTGTAATGCACAGCATCCTTTGGGTAGTAGTCGAGGACTTGCCCGTAAGTGAAACGGATTGTACTATTGGCATCGGGATACATGGCTTTGCCCTGATTTTTTTCGAGCAAACCTGCTACAAACTGTCTGTGACCCTTTTGGAACTGGAGGTTTAATGGGGTCAGTTGTTCCATTATTTTTGATGCTTTCGCATTAGCCGAAATGGCAGTCCGGTATGCCCAATCGTTGTAGAGTGTAAGGGTATCGGGGTTTTGAAGGTATGCCCAGAGTTTAACCGAGTCGGTGAAAATGCTGGTTTTAAAAACTTCTCCCATGAAAGCATCCATGTTATTGCCAAACTTGGCATTTATTTCAGCAAATATTTCAGGATGATACTTGGAGTCAACATTCTTAACAAATAATTGAAACATGGCTGCTGATGCTTTCTGGTCGGTTGGTGCATTATAATTCTTGTAAAATTCGCGAGCGGCCGACTTAATCTGTTCGGTTCTACGGGCAACAGCTGCTTCCTTACCCTCTTTAAGTGCGCTGTAGTACCCTTCAAGTCGGCCGGCAAACGAAAATAATTCGGCACCCCTGAGCATGGTTTCGTCCATGTACTCATAGGCATTTTTCAGTTCGGCCCTGGCCTCTATCGATGTTTTAATCAGCTCAAGTGCGCTACCATATTGTTCCTTACGTTGTTTGTCGGCCAAAACCCATTTAGTAAAGTTGGCCTGCCAACCCTGCTTGTTGTCTTTTACTTTCAATTGCTTCAATGCCTGATTCTGGCCAATTGAGTACTTCCAATAGTTCGAACTTCTGGCATACTTGCTGGCATACTTAATACGAACAGCGTCGTCGGCAAGCATGTCTTCAAGCAGTATTTCCTGCCTTATGCCCCTTATGTATGCCCTGTTGGCATTGGTTATACTTTCGGTTTCATGCACCTCCCACGAGGTCATATACCTTTGAGTGGAGCCGGGGTATCCCATTATCATGGCAAAGTCGCCTTTTTCAATTCCTTTAAGCGAAATGGGTAAGTGGTGCTTGGGTTTGTAAGGAACATTGTTGGGCGAATAGTCGGCAGGCTTGTTGTCGGCGTTTGCATACACTCTGAAAATGGCAAAGTCGCCAGTGTGGCGGGGCCACATCCAGTTGTCGGTATCGGCACCAAACTTACCAATTGATGAAGGGGGTACGCCCACCATGCGAACATCGGTGAAAATCTCGTTTACAAATAGGAAAAACTGGTTGCCACCGTAGAACGGACGAACAAAAGCGGTATAATGAGTTCCTTCAACAGCCTTAGTCGACAGGGAATCGGAAACTCTACGAATGGCCATATTACGAACATCCTCTGCCATTTTATCGCTCAGTGCTGATAAAACTTTCGAAGTAACATCTTCTATTCGTACTAAAAAGGTTACGTTTAGTCCAGGGGATGGGATCTCCTCTTCGCGAGTCATAGCCCAGAAACCATTTTTCAGATAGTCGTTAGCGGTGGTGCTATGCTGCTGAATTACACCGTAACCACAATGGTGGTTGGTAAGCAGCAGGCCCTGGCTCGAAATGATTTCGCCTGTGCAACCACGTCCAAAACGTACAATGGCGTCCTTAATGCTGCTCTTGTTGAAACTGTATATTTCTTCTGCAGTAATTTTAAGGCCCTTGGCCTTCATGTCTTTCAAATTGTTCTGTTTAATGTAGGGCAACAGCCACATTCCCTCATCTGCGGAGGCCGCGAGGGTAACAAACAGAACGAAACCGGTAATGATTAGTTTTAAGTGTTTCATTGCTTGGTATTTGTTTGTTGTTTGGTTTGTAGTTTACAAGTAGATTCGATTTTTGAAAGTTGCTTTAGTTTAACGGTAGGGAGCATCTTATTTTCTAAACATTAGTGTCCGATTAAATTTTTTGAATATACGTGAATGTGTTTGTGAATAAGGAAATGAGAAGTTTTCTGCTTACTAGGGGGTTGCTCTCCGCCTCAGAGAATTTCCGTAAAGAAAATCAGATTAATGGACGTTAAGAAATCCGGGCTGTTTGAGCGCAGCGAGTTCCCGGATTTTAGTCAATTAATCTGATTTTTAGGAAATTATCTGCCGCGGCGGCATTTTTTGCTTACTTTTTTTTGCTGTAGAAAAAAAGTAAGAGCCCGTGCGGCTTGAGCACTAAAACCAGCAATGATTTTTTATCGGACAATAGTGTTTTCTAAACTAAAAAGTTTATTTATTGTTAGTTCAAATAAAGATTAAGTAAATTTGCCGCAATATATCAGAAAAAAATAGATCATGCCAGTTAGCATTGAAGATATTACAGGACTTGGCAGGGAAATTAAGCACCCTGAGCATGGAGCCGACCTAATTTCGTTGGGCATGGTTCACGACATAACCACAACCGACTTGGAGGTTTCTTTTACCCTTAAATTACTGAAAGCCAACGATCCATTTGCTACGTCGCTTAAAAAAGCTTACGAAAAGGCCATTCGGTCCAAACTTGGGGAAACAATAAACATCCAGATTAAAATTCAGGCACCAACACCCAACACTAAAGAATCGCCCTACAAAACAAAGGCTTCGGTGAGCCGGGTGAAAAATATTATTGCTGTTTCGTCGGGCAAAGGGGGCGTGGGCAAATCGACAATTGCTGTTAATTTGGCGGTTGCGGTTGCCAAAACGGGAGCAAAAGTAGGACTAATCGATGCCGATATTTTCGGGCCATCAATTCCCAAAATGCTTGGCATGGAACAGTCGAGGCCTGCAATGATTAAAGAAGGCGACCTCGAACTGATTGAGCCAGTTGAAAGCTTTGGGGTGAAACACCTCTCCATAGGCTTTTTTGTTAGCCCTACCGATGCGTTGGTTTGGCGGGGCCCAATGGCAACCAATGCGCTCAAGCAGCTCATACATCAGGGAGCCTGGGGCGAACTCGACTATCTATTTATCGATATGCCCCCGGGAACAAGCGACATACATTTAACCCTGGTTCAGGAAGTAGCAGTTACAGGGGTAATAATAATAAGTACACCCCAGGAGGTGGCACTTGCCGACGCAGTTAAGGGAATAAGCATGTTTACAGGTAAAACGGTCAATGTGCCTGTTCTGGGTTTGGTAGAAAACATGGCCTGGTTCTCTCCTGAGGAGCTACCCAACAACCGATACTACATATTTGGCAAGGAGGGTTGCAAAAAACTGGCCGACCGCATGCGGCTCCCATTGCTGGGCCAAATACCCATAATTATGGGGATTAGGGAAGGGGCCGACAATGGGTTGCCCGCTGCTACCCAGGAAGGCCCAATGGCCCAATGGTTTGACAAATTAGCCCAAACGGTTATTGAAGAGGTAACTAAAAGGAATAATACAGTACCGCCAACCGAAAAAGTACATTTAGTGAAATAGCATATTAAGTATAAACTTCAAATTACAAACCGATTATGAAAAGCAAAGAGGAGATTACCCAAGTAGTTGGACAATCCATTGAAACAATTCGCCCATACCTTCAGAACGATGGTGGCGACATTTCGTTGGTTGAAGTAACCGACGATAATGTTGTTAAGGTTAAATTGCATGGCGCCTGTGGCAGCTGTCCGTATAGCATAATGACCCTTAAAAACGGGGTTGAGCAAGCCATAAAACGCGATGTGCCCGAAATTAAGGAGGTTGTAGCTATAAATTTGAATATGTAAATTTGCCAGCAATTCAGTTTACACTTAACGCCATGGTAACATGGCGTTTTTTTATTGGGTAATTCTACATTTGATTACCTATTCAAACGATTCAATTATCCACAATTGCTGCTCATTTAAAAACGAATTTACGATTCCCATCAAAAACCCTAATTCCTTATAATTAAAAAGCATACAAAAAATAAAAGGGATGGTTTATTTCGGTAAATTGGCAGTACAAACCCCAAACCCTTTTAGCCATGAAAAAAACACTATTAACAGCATTATGCGCAGGGCATATCCTATTTGCAATGTCGCAACAACCCATAACCCTTCGCTTTGTTCGACCCTCAAAGTTTGTAGGTGCTGCAGCAAAAATTTATTTAAAAGTTCAGAACGAAGAAATTAGCCTTTCAAATGGTTCATCGTCAACAATTACAGTTGTACCCGATTACACTCGACCGCTTGAGATACAAGAAAAACAAACTGGGCTTTACGCAACTAAGTACTTAACCAAGTACTCATTAAGGCCACGCCCTAACGAAACCTACGAGTTTCAGGTGGGGTTTGGTATGGTTGGCATAAACGTTGAACTCAAAAGCGGACAGCAAGCCGCGCCTGGCGAAACATTCGAAACCAACACAACTGACCAAGATTCTGCCTATTGGAATGCCCACCTAAGAGCTAGTGCAAAAACTGGAGGCATTGCTTATACTGCCGAGAAGGATGATCCGTCGGAGGCGCTCAGACAAAAATGGATGCAACAAGGGGGTAAAATTAAATCTTCTTCTCAGGAACTAACAGGAATGTATTTCCGAATGGACATTGATGACTATGGGGTACTCAATGGCTATGGGGGAGGTATTTCCATGCACGAAAATTTTTACAAATTGAAAGTTCCCGAATACAAGCCCGGAGCAAGCACGTGGAGCAGCCTTACAATGGGTTATGGTTTCGATTGGTTGTTGTCATCATACAATTATACTATTGAGCAGACAGGGGTTTCAATGAACATAAAAAGTTTTTCGAGTAACATTATGCTGATTGGAAATTTTGGTTGGACACTTGGAATTGGACAGTATAAATCGAAGGATACATGGAAGGGAGTAGCTTTGCTTGTGAAATACAGGCCAACTCTGAACGGCACAACAACAGTTAGTACAATCGAAACCAAATTTTCATCGCCATATATACCCAACTCGAAAACCTCGGATAGCGACACCGATTTCAACTTTAACCTTGTTGGTTTTGGGTTCGACTTTCAGTTCTCGAACTATGTTTCTACAATGGAGCGGTTAGCCCCTAAGCCCACAATGAAACTTTCGTTCTTCTTTTTACCACCTACCGACAAAAGCCCACTGTTTGTGTCTGTGAGCCTGGGTTATTTAATGTACAAATCGCGCGAATAGAATTTTACTCCAAGTAGGTATAGCCGTACAATCCCGAACGATAGTTGGCCAGGAACTCCTTCCCCTCTTCGGTCGATATTTTGCCCGATTTTACAGCAGCTGTCACCCATGTTTCAACCGTACGCACAAGTTTTTTGGAGTTGTACTGAACGTATTCAAGCACCTCGGCAACCGATTCGCCATCGATGATTTGGTCGATAGAATAACCGTTTTTATCCACCGAAACATGAACCGCATTGGTGTCGCCAAACAGGTTGTGAAGGTCGCCCAGAATTTCCTGGTATGCTCCCACAAGGAACACCCCAATGTAGTAGGGCTCGCGGGGTTTGGGAGAGTGTACGGGGAGGTAGTATGAAAAATTTCGGGTTGAAATGAAATTATCAATCTTGCCATCGGAATCGCAAGTAATGTCCTGAATAGTAGCAGAACGCTCGGGTTTCTCATCGAGGCGCTGCAGCGGAATAATAGGAAAAATTTGGTCGATGGCCCATGCATCGGGCAGCGACTGGAACAGCGAAAAATTGCAGAAATACTTATCGGCCAAAAGTTTTGGGAGCACCCTCAGTTCGTCGGGAACATGCTTCATTTCGCTGGTCATGCCATGTATTTCGCGCGCTATGCTCCAGAAAAGGCGTTCAACCTGCGCGCGGGTCTTCAGATCGAGCAAGCCTAAACTGAACCTGTCGAGAGCCTCTTCGCGGATTTGCTGCGCATCGTGCCATGTTTCGAGCATACGGGGTTGGTTAAGGGTATCCCAAAGCGAGTAAAGTTCGCGAACCAATTCGTGGTCGTTGGGAGTAACCTCCTCCTCTTCGCCAAAGGTTGGCAGCGTAGCTGTTTCGAGAACCTCGAAAACCAGCACCGAGTGATGCGCTGTGAGCGACCGTCCCGACTCGGTAATGATGTTTGGATGTGGAAAACCATTCTTGTCGGCCGCATCAACAACTGCCGAAACGGCGTCGTTTACATACTCCTGAATGCTGTAGTTTACACTGCTGCCACTATCAGCCGAACGGGTACCGTCGTAATCGACTCCCAATCCACCGCCAATGTCGAAGAATTCGATATTGAAACCCATTTTACAAAGTTGAACGTAAAACTGCGAGGCCTCGCGAAGGGCAATTTTAATACGTCGAATTTTGGTTACCTGGCTACCCACATGGAAGTGAACCAGCTTAAGGCAGTCGACCAGCTTGTTTTTTTCGAGATAATCGAGTGCCTCCAGCACTTCGCTCGAGGTGAGGCCAAACTTACTTACGTCGCCGCCGGAGTCTTCCCACTTTCCACTTCCCGAACTGGCCAACTTAATTCGAATGCCAATATTGGGTTTCACTCTGAGCCGCTTGGCTATTTTGGTAATGAGCTTAAGTTCATTCAGTTTTTCAACTACAAGATATATGCGGCTACCCATTTTTTGGGCAAGTAGGGCCAGCTCAATGTAATCCTCGTCTTTATATCCGTTACAAACAATTATGGAGTCGTTATCGGTGTTTATGGCAATTACAGCATGCAGCTCGGGCTTTGATCCGGCTTCGAGGCCAATATTAAATTTCCGGCCATGGCTTACAATTTCTTCAACAACCGGGCGCATTTGGTTCACCTTTATGGGATAAACCACGTAGTTTTGGGCTTTATACTTGTACTCATCAGCGGCTACCTTAAAGCAGCTCGACATTTTCTCAATCCGACTGTCGAGTATGTCGGGGAAGCGAATGAGCATGGGGGTACTCACATCGCGCAGCTGAAGTTCATCCACCAATTCCTTTAGGTCAATGGCTACACCGTCCTTACGGGGAGTTACCTGAACGTTGCCATTTTCGTTTATTGAGAAGTAGTTAATGCCCCAGCCATTTATGTTATAAAGCTCGGCCGAATCTTCAATGCGCCATTTTCTCATGATCGGTCGTTTTAGTGGAATTAAGAATTAATACAAACTGCTGCCAAACAGGCATTTCGATTGCTTATGCAGCAGGGCTACAAACCTACAAGTTTTTTGTAAAATATTGAACCTTTACAGCATAAAAACGAGCATTTTTTATTGTTTATTTATTGTAGGGAATGCTTTTACCCCAATGCATGATAAATAGTGCAAAACAGACCCCACCAGAATTACTCCTTTGCCTAGGCGATACGGAAAGTTTAAATGCCTATTGTGTACGCTTTTTTATTGTTTTATTCGTTATTTAGCATAACCAATTTTTACTCAATTTGCGGGGGTTAATTAACTTTCTTTTCTTGTTTCTGTTTGGTTTGGCAGCTATTGCTCAGCCTGGTAGCAACCTGCGGCAAAGGGAGGTTGTTGTTACAGGCAGAACGATTAGTATCGATTCCCTGAGCATCATTCCCGGTTCGGTGGTTGCCTTCGATGCTAACGGAAGCAGCCTTGATTTTGAATTACTGAATTTAAACTATGTTAGAGCCACCGTTTGCCCAGTGCCTCCTTACTTTTCTCTGGGCGACACAGTTCGTATCACATACCGCACATTTCCAATTCGATTTGAGCAAACATATAGTTTGCGAAACTATAGCGAGAGCCTTTCGCCCGATACTCTTTTGGGCAGGGAGCGCCCCCGAAGCATTCGAGATTCTGAAAGAGGTTCGGTATTTGGCGATGGCATTCGTTCATCGGGGTCGTTTAGCCGAGGCATTAGTTTTGGCAACAATCAGAGCCTCTCAGTTCGTTCGGGGATGAACATTCAGCTTAGCGGGGAACTGGCACCTAATCTATTTATCGAAGGTGCCATATCCGATCGCGATATCCCCCTGCAACCCTCGGGGAATACGGTTAAGTTTCAGGAGTTCGACCGCATTTACCTAAAGGTTTATAGTAAGCAATTCGCTGTTAGGGCAGGCGACATAGAAGTATCCAGCACTCAGCCTACTTCTCCCTTACGTTTCGCACGGAATGTGCAGGGGATGGCATACAATACTCATTTTGCCAGCGCTGGACTTTCCGATAGCGTTATGTTAGAGGTAGCTGCTTCGGTGCCCAAGGGGAAATATACTCGCAACACCATACGTCCGCAAAGCGGAAATCAGGGGCCTTACCGACTTGTAGGTGCAAATAGCGAAACATTTATAATAATTATTGCGGGTTCAGAGCGAGTATATGTCGATGGTAATTTGGTTCGCAGAGGCGAAATTTATGAGTATACCATTGACTACAATACTGCCGAAATCACCTTCACCTCACTATTGCCCATTACGCAAAGTAGCCGCATTGTGGTTGAGTTCGAATATACCGAACGGAGCTATGCCCGTTACATCACCAATGCCAATGTTTTGGGGCGAAAGGGTGTGTGGCGGTGGTGTATTGGGGCATTCTCTGAAATGGACTCGCGTAACCAACCATTTGATCAGCAACTTACCGATGAGCAGAAAGTTTATTTGGCTTCCATTGGCGATGACGTTTCGAATGCGTATGTGCCCCAAATCGACTCTGTTGGGTTTACGCCAAACATCCCGTTGTATGAACGAATTGATACTTTGGTGGGGGCAACGGTATACACAATCTATCGGCACTCAATCAACTCACAAACGGCTGTGTATCGAGTATTGTTTTCCAATGTAGGGCAAGGTAAGGGCAACTATGTTCCAAATTTTGCTTCGGCCAATGGCCGAACCTTTAGGTGGGTGGCACCGGTTGGAGGAGCACCGCAGGGTAGCTTTGAGCCCGTGAAGCGATTAATTGCTCCCCGTAAGCAGCAAATGGCCACTGCTTCGCTTGGACGACAAACAATAGAGGGTTCAGGTTTCAACCTTTCGGGAGCAATAAGCAGTTACGACCCAAATACTTTTTCGTCGCTGGATTCCAACAACGATTTGGGTTACAATTTCATGGGCGACTTCCTTCAAAACCTAACACTTTCAGATACCACCAGAACCCTCTCTATTGGTGGCAACCTGCTACTCTCTTCGTCAAACTTTGTATTGGTAGACCGGATTAGGTCAGTTGAGTTTGAGCGGGAATGGGCAATCGATAAACCTTTGCTTGGCAATGGTGAAACGTATGCCGGAGTTTGGGTAAATTACAGCAAAAAGGGAGCTAGCAACACCAGGTTAATGGTTGAGAACCTTCGTGCTCAAGGCGATTACAATGGGTATCGTGGGGCACTTAACGGAACACTAATTCGAAATAAAATGCATTGGCATTATGGTGCTTCGCGTCTCATTGCATCCGATTCGGTTAACAGGCGTTCTTTTTCAAAGGGAAATTTAACTGCGTCGCGCTCCTTTGGACTCATAAAATTGGGCTTAGGGGGCGAGGTGGAACACTTACAGATAAAAACCGACACATCGCAGGGGTTCATTGAAGGCAGCCACCTTTGGTATCTTGCTCGCCTTTTAGTTTCAACCCCCGATACCCTGGCAGAAAGGGTAATGATAACTTACACCATTCGGAACGATTTGGGCTATAATCACACAACGCTTGTTCCAAGGGAGCAAACACAGGTGCTCATGCTGAAGGCAGCCAGCGAAAGACCCAGAACGGGAATAGTCAATTTTCATATAGGAGTAAATAGGTATAAACCCAATGCAGAGTGGCTGCCGAATGCCAAACCCGAAGAAAACTATTTGGGACGAATTGAGTATTCGAGCCAAACAAAGGGTAATTTCATTACCTATGCTACCGCCTACGATTTGGCGTCGGGGTTGGAAGTTAGCACCGAGTACTACTACATTGAGGTGCCCCCAGGGCAGGGAGTGTACGCATGGAACGACTACAATGGCAACGGCCAGCAGGAGCTCAATGAGTTTGAAATTGCCAACTTTCCCGACGAAGCAAGGTTTGTTCGCGTAAACTTTCCGGGGAATAAGAATATTCGAGTTAAAACAACTGCCTTCAGCTTTCGTTTTGCCATTTTGCCCAAAGCAATAATTGAAACCCAAAAGGATTGGTTAGGTTTTTTAGCCCGATTCTCCAACCAAACTTCTTATATTATTAATCAGAGAAATCGCTTTAGCGATTTATTACAGTATGCCAACCCCTTTGCAGGTTCGGCCAACGATACTCTGGTAACCCAATCGATGCAGCAGTTTCGTAATTCTTTGGCACTAAACAGGGGTGCCCGCAAATGGGGAATCGAACATATTTATACTCATTCGGGGGGTTCGCAATTACAAGCAAACGGATTTGAGTACAAGAGTAGTAAAGCCCATCGACTATCGGGTTGGGCCGAACTGTTCCCAAGTTATTCCCTTATTCTTGAGGCTATTCATAGTACCACATCGTCGGTTTCGCAGTACTTTCCGAGCCGAAATTTCAGGGTGAATACCTATTCCCCATCATTAGCTCTCCGCTATGGCGGAACCGATGAGGTGTCGGCCGAATTGGGTTTCGAATGGCGAAATTCATCTTCTGATGCAACGGGCGAATTTGTCAATGCATTCACCTATTTTATTAAGACGAGTTTGTCGCCCTCTCCAAGGTTCATTTTCAATTTGAATGCCTCTCTTATTTCAAGCATTTTCAATGGCGCAGCCAACACACCCATTGGGTACGAAATGCTTCGGGGGTTTCTGCCAGGGGTAAATGCAACCTGGGAACTTTTGGTTCGAAGAAGGCTCTCTAAAACGTTCGAATTGGAAACAGGTTACTTTGGTAGGTACCTAGGCAATGGTAGGGTGGTACACACAGGCTCCATGCAGGTTAGAGCGCTTTTCTAAGATCCATTTTTTTAGACCAATTGGGCTCTTTCGAATTTAATTTGTAATATTGTTGCCCTGAAAGCGCAGGTTTTATTTTGTTTAGTATAATATTAAAGCCTTTTTTTGGTTCTACTTTCACGTTGGCCTATTTTAACATGAGTATTAAATCCAGAAATTCACATATAGCCCTTATCGCACTATTGCTTCTCGTTTTTGGCAATGCCTGTTCAACCAAAAAGAACACAGTGGCAACACGAACCTTTCATTACATTACTTCAAAATACAACTACTTTTTCAACGCCAACCAGAGTTACAAGAATGCCGAACTGCGAGCCAACGAGCAGTTTACATACAATTACACAGCCCAATTGCCTGTGCTTTTAGTAGGTAAGCCACAAGTTACTAGTTTGGTTGGTGGCGATATGGATAGGACAATAAATAAATGTACCGACCTTATTAGGCTTCATTCTATTACCGTAAAACCAGAACGTAAAAGGGGCGCCATGACCTCAAAGGAGAAAGAGTTTTACAACCAGAATGAATACGTTTTGTGGGCCCGCGAAGCATGGCTTCTAATTGGGAAAGCCAGAATTTGGAAAGGTGCCTTCCCCGAGGCGGCTCAAACTTTCGAGTACATTCTGCTGCAGTTCCCTAATACCCCTATGTGGTTCGAATCGCAGGTTTGGTTAGCACGAATCAGCATTATTAATGCCGACTTTGTAGCTGCAGCCGATAGGCTTCGCGACCTGAGCAACAACCGAAAGTACCCTAAAGGGAAGCATTATGCCCATCTTTTGAATTCAACCTGGGCCGAGTACTACCAGCGTTTGAACCAAACCGACAAAATGGTTCCTCATTTAAAAAAATCGCTCGAAACAGCACCCGACAAGCAGCACCGAATAAGGTACACCTTCCTTTTGGCGCAAGTTCAGCAGCAAAATGGCAACTATGCTGAGGCTTCCAAGTTATTTTCGAAAGTTATTCGTATGAGCCCCGTTTACGAACTCAACTTTAATGCTCGTTTGCAACTTGCATCCATTAATGCCCGAAACGGCAAAGGAAAGGATTTGAAGCGCCAGCTGGTTCGTATGACTCGCGATGAGAAGAACCGAGATTACCTCGACCAAATATACTATACTCTTGCCGGTATTGAACGAGGCGAAGGTAATATGGACGGAGCCATTGAGTATTACAAACTTTCGGCACAAAAGAGTATAAACAATAGCAACCAGAAAGGCCTATCGTACCTTGCCCTGGCCGATTACTATTTTGCCAAGCCCAATTATCAGTTTGCCCAATCCTACTACGACAGTTCGTATAATGCTCTCGACGACACCCATCCGGAGTATTTGGTGCTCGAGGTGAAAACCAAAAACCTAAACAGGTTGGTTGAGAACCTGAATATTATTCAATTAGAGGACAGCCTTCAGCGTGTAGCAAAAATGCCATTTCGCGAACGCGACAACCTTATTGCTCAACTCATAGCAAAAGTACGCAACGAGGAACAGAAAGCCCGAGAGGCGGAACAGGAAGATCGGAATCGGTTTAACCAGTTTCAGCAGAACCAAATGAACAGGGTAAGCGACCAGCAGCAAGGAACGGGCTGGTATTTCTATAACCAATCTACTCTTAGTTATGGTCAGGCTGAATTTCGTATGCGCTGGGGCCAGCGTAGGTTGGAAGATAACTGGAGAAGGAAAAATAAGCGTACAATGCTCCCCGAGGATATAACCGTTAACCCGGTTGCCCAAACCGATACCACAGGTATGCCTCGTAAAGTAATTGATAACAAATCGCGCGAGTTCTATTTACAGGACCTGCCCACAACCGATTCTCTTCTCATGGTTTCCAACCAGCGAATAGAGAAGGCCATGCTACAGGTTGCCGAGGTATACGAGAAGCAACTTAAGGATTATAATGAGGCCATTAATGCCTTCGAACGATTTGTGTCGCGCTTCCCTAAAAGCGGTTACGCTCCCGAAGTTTATTACTCCATATACCAGTTAGCAAGCCAGCAGGGGAAGGTTTCGGTAGCCGAACGAAATAAGCAAACCCTTATTGCTAGTTTCCCTCAGAGCCGTCAGGCGCTCATGTTAACTAACCCCAATTTCCTCGAGGAGTTGGCCCAGCGACAGCGGGAGCAGGAACTTTTCTACCAAAAAACATTTGAACTCTATAGCTCAAACAAATGCATTGAAGCGCTTGAGGAGGCTAAAAAGGGAATTGAGCTGTATAAGGGAAGCGATATTGTACCCAAGCTGCATTTAATATCGGCACTTTGTACCGGGAAAATTGGAAGCCTTAGCGCATACCGCGATGCCCTAGGCCAGATGGGCAAACTATTCCCCGGAACACTCGAGGCAAAAACAGCCAACGAGTACCTTGCACTATTAAGGGAAAGGGAGCTTCAACTGGCTCAGGTATCAACCATTTCCCTACCCCAAGCCGCTGTTAATCAAACCAAGGTTGAAGCAAAATATGCACAACCCGAAGGCGAGCACCTTTTTGTAGCTGTTATACCTAAGCGGTCTCCCATTAATCAGCTGAAATTTAATGTTATTTCGTTCAATGTCGATTACTTCCTGCTTATCAACCTCAATGTTTCCAACCGTGAGTTGAACCAAAGTTTCGACATCATTTTAGTAGAAGGCTTTAGAAAGCAGGATGAGGCGTGGCAGTACTACACCAAAGCCCTTACCGAAAAGGAACTTATGGGGACACTGAATCCTTCCGACTATTCGCTCTTCATTATTAGCAGAAAAAATTTCCAAACCCTGATTGAAGATAAGGCAGTGGCCGACTACCTCAAATTCTTTCGTACTGCCTACCAATAGTTTTACCATTTTTAACTTACAGGCAAACTTCTGCCTCACAAAATCATGCTAATTTGCGTTGACTTATTTGAATTACTAACCAATGATGAAAGTAACCATTCTCTGGGTCGACGATGAGATTGACCTGCTTCGACCCCACATAATATACCTCGAGCAAAAAGGATACACGCTGGTAACCGCAACCAATGGCAAAGATGCCATTGATATAGTATCGAAAAACCAATTCGATTTGGTACTTCTCGACGAGAATATGCCGGGCATTTCGGGGCTTCAAGCCCTTGGTCGAATAAAAGAGCTACGGCCATCGCTACCGGTTGTTATGATAACCAAGAGCGAGGAGGAAAACATAATGGACCAGGCGGTAGGAGCAAAAATCGACGACTACCTTATTAAGCCCGTGAACCCCAACCAAATTCTACTGTCCATAAAAAAACATGTGCACAACCTGCGGTTGGTTACCGAAAAAACCACAGCAGCTTACCGCTCTGCTTTTGGTGAAATAGGCACCCAAATTTCTATGGCTCGAACCCTAGAGGAGTGGATGGCCATTTACCGAAACCTCTCCCAGTGGCGGCTTCAACTGAACGACGCATCTGACCCCGGTTTGGCTGAGGTTTTTGCCATGCAAATGGCCGAAGCCAATACAAATTTTTGCAAATTCATTAAGCTGCGGTACCTCGAATGGATGAGGCCCAATTCGGCCGAAAAACCAACCATGTCGCACAATCTGTTTCGGAACTTTCTGTTCCCCCTTGTCGACTCAGGCAAGCCAGTTGTGCTAGTAGTAGTCGACAATCTTCGATTCGACCAATGGAAGGCCCTTGAAGGGATGCTAACGCCCTTCTGGCGTGTAGACAGGGAAATCATGTACTGTTCAATTCTGCCTACAGCAACCCAATATGCGCGAAATGCACTGTTCTCGGGGTTAATGCCTGCCGATATTTTTAAACTTCACCCCGATTACTGGATATTCGATGAAGAGGAAGACGGAAAAAATCTTTTCGAGGAGGAATTACTTACTCGTCAGCTGCAGCGATTGGGTAAAAAGTATAAACTTCACTACGAAAAGGGAAGCACCCTCAAGGGTAAGTCGTCGCTATGGAACGACCCCAAGCAGGTACTCAACAATCAGCTCAATGTGGTAGTTTACAATTTTATCGATATCATTTCGCACGCTCGAACCGAGATGGAAATGATGCGTCAACTTGCCTCCGACGAAGCGGCATACCTTTCGCTTACCAAAAGTTGGTTCAAACATTCCGATCTCTATGCCTTTCTAAAGGAGCTGGCCGCACAGGGTGTTCGGCTTGTTATTACTACCGACCATGGTTCAATGAGGGTTCAAAATCCTGTTAAGGTAGTAGGAGATAGGGCTACATCTACCAATCTTAGGTATAAATTGGGTAAAAGTTTAAACTACAACCCTAAAGAGGTTTTGGAAGTTAGAAAACCTGAAGAGTTTCATCTTCCCAAACCCAACGTAAGTTCTTCGTACATATTCGCATTGGGCAACGACTTTTTTGCATACCCCAATAATTACAACCATTTTGTAAAATACTACCGCGATACTTTTCAGCATGGTGGCGTATCGCTCGAAGAGATGTTGGTTCCTTACATCGAGCTTTCACCCATAGGTTAGCAATAAAACCCATTTCGCACTATATTTGTGCAATGAAACAATTCATAATCCCTTCAATTTCGGCAATCCATAGCATTGCAGAGGAAGTTCTGGCCTGCATACCTAAAAATTCCACGGTTTGCCTTTACGGTGCCATGGGCGCGGGTAAAACAACCCTTATTAAAGCGCTTTGCAGCCAACTTGGGGTAACCGACACGGTTGTGAGTCCCACCTTTGCATTGGTTAATGAGTATAGTACCCCTGGAGGAGAAACGGTATACCATTTCGATTTTTACCGAATAAACAAAATTGAGGAGGTTTTCGACTTCGGTTATGAGGAGTACTTTTACCGTAGCGAAGGCTTGTGCTTTATTGAATGGCCCGAACTGGTTGAGGAACTACTCCCCATGCAGGGCGTTGTTAAACTTTATCTTTCGGTTCTAGCCGATGGATCGCGTTTAGTTGAGCTGAAATAGTAGCTCCGTTTCAAAAAAAGTTGTAATTTAGCCCATGCCTCGCAGAAACATTTCTGTTTTTTTATTGCGAAGCTTTTAAAAGTAATGGCAATCAAAACTCAACAATGAAACGTTTTTCTGCAAACCAGCCCTTTCCCTTCGAGAAGGGATTGATGCCCCAGGAGGAAATGCTCGAAGTGGTTAAGCAGAACCGTCAGCTGGTAATTGGAATCCCCAAAGAGAGCACCACAACAGAAAGCCGCATTCCGCTAACTCCCGAGGCCGTTGAATTACTGGTTAGTCATGGGCATCAGATTGTTATTCAGCGCGAAGCAGGTCATCTAGCTAATTATAGCGATACGGAGTACAGCGAAAAGGGAGGTATGATAGTTGAAACTGCGCAGGAAGTTTACAAAAGTCAGATAATATTAAAAGTATTGCCGCTACTGCCTTTCGAAGTCGACATGTTATCTGAGAATCAAGTGGTAATATCTACCCTCCACCTTACAAATACTACAGGTCAACAAATTCGCAATCTTATTCAAAAAAGGGTTACAGCCATAGCCTACGATGGTATTAGCGACCGAGAAGGCCTATACCCTATGGTAAACGCAATGAATACCATTGCTGGGAGCACTTCAGTACTAGTAGCGGCCGAGTACCTGAGCAACGTAAATAGGGGCAAAGGTGTTATGCTGGGGGGTGTTGCAGGTATTACCCCAACCGAAGTTGTAATTCTGGGAGCAGGAACCGCAGCAGAATTTGCTGCACGGGCAGCCCTTGGGCTGGGTGCTAGCGTTAAGGTAGTCGACGATTCGGCCAAGCGACTTATCGATTTGCAAAACACTTTGGGGCAGAGGCTTTATACATCCATTTTTCACAAGCAGGTACTGGAGCGTATTTTTAAAACGGCCGATGTAGTAATTGGAACAATTTCGCCCGAGGAATTTAACGGCAAACACATTGTTCCGGAAGAGTTGGTAATGATCATGAAGAAGGGCTCAATTATAGTTGATTTGTGCATCGATAAGGGAGGCTGTTTCGAAACTTCGGAGTGCAGAGACCATACCAACCCTTCGTTCAGTAAGCATGGGGTTATTCATTACTGTGTACCCAATATTACCTCGAGGGTTGCTCGAACGTCGTCAATAGCCATGAGCAATGTTTTTGCTCCATTGCTTATTGAAATTGGGCAGTCGGGAAGTATTAAGCAGCACTTAAAGGACGACCCTGGACTGAGGAATGGCGTTTTTATTTACAATGGCATTCTAACCAATAGCTACTTGGGTAATCTCTACAATATCCCTTCGCGCGATATTAATCTGCTAATGGCAGCCTTTTAAAAAATCCAAAAGCGAAGCCCCCGCATGAAGGAACGGGGGCTTCGCTTTTTTGGAAGGGATGGGAAAATCTATTCCTTAATAAGTTTCATAACCTTTTGCTGCTTCCCACCGGCATTAACTCTTACCAAATAAATACCCGATTTCAGGCTCGATATATTTAACCTGAAAGTGTGCTCCGTAGATGAGGGTTCAAAAGTTTCCATAATTACGTTCCGTCCGGTTATGTCGAAAACAATAATGCTAACCTTCGCTAACGAAGGCAATGTAACTTTAATGTTGGTTTCCGACTTTGCAGGGTTGGGATACATTTGAATGTTGAATGTGCCCAGAGGGTTCTCGGGTACAGTGGTACCAAAAAGGTTTCCCTGTTGAAAGCCCTGCGTAAGCATAATACCCGCACTTTCGTTTATAAACGTGGCGGTTACCGGTTCACCCAGGGTCCAGCTAACAGAAATTCCGGCAGTTTGGTTCCAGAAATAGCTACCCGCAGGAGCAACAACCTCTAAAACAGTTGTTTGGGCCTTAACAAAAAAAGCACCAAGAAGAAAAAGGGAGAGAAGGGTAAATTTTTTCATGGTTCCCGTATTAAACTTTATATTTTAAACATTCAAAATATAAAAAAGCTCAACTATTCAATTGATTTTATAAAAATAAACCATTTTTAAGCTCAAAGCAACAGTTTGTTTAAAAAAAAACTAACGCTTTTAAAATAATTAAAATAAAAGAGGACAAACCGATGGGTTTGTCCTCTTTTTTGAGGTCTCGAGCGGATTCGAACCGCTGTACGAGGTTTTGCAGACCTCTGCCTAGCCACTCGGCCACGAGACCATAATTATGGGTTGCAAAGATATTAAAAAATTATTGATGGCAATAGCCTGCAGTCAAAATTGAATTAATCGACAGATGATTTCAAATTTTCATTACGATATTCCCTAAATGCAGCCAAGCATTCAGGACAAAGACATCCATGGTAATTCTGCGCAATTCGTTCGAGCGTAAGGGTATCGAGTTGAAGGTTGAAGCACCAGCATTGGGTTTTCGATTTGCAGTAACAATCGAAAAGCACACCACAACGTGGGCATTTGCGTATAATTATTTCTCCCACTCGCTCCGGTTTCTGGTTAACGTAACGCTTACCCTGCCAATTTTTCCTCCCATGGGAGGGTTGAGCTTCGAAACCTTAACAGAGGCGGTTTCGAGTAGCGGCAGGAGGGAAAACAACCTGTCAAGTATCCTCTTTGCCACATGTTCGAGCAGATGCGATGAAATCATCATCTCCTTTTTAACCTCTTCGTAAGCAATTTGGTAGTTCAGTGCATCTTTAATATTGTCGGATTGTTCGGCTTTGTGGTCGGAAGTTTCCATGCGAAGATTAACAATAAAATGGTTCCCCACCACTTTTTCTTCACGGTAGCATCCATGATTGGAGTAAAACTCCATATTCTCAATTTCAATTAAATTTCTCAAGGCTAAAGGTGTTAGGGGTTGTTTTCTACAAATAAATTTACTTCAAATTTAGCCATTTTGCAATTATAATAAACAAGCTATTGCATTGAAGGGGAACAATCAATTGGTAAAATAGTGTAAATTTGTCCTTCGTTTTTTGTTCCATTAATTTACCAGCTGAATATGACTAGCCGTAACAAAAATTTGGATGTTCTGGGCAATCCTCGGAACTTTTTGGAGGAAATCATTGAGGACGATATAAAATCGGGGAAACACGATGGTCGGGTGCTAACCCGCTTCCCTCCCGAACCCAATGGCTACTTGCATATAGGCCATGCCAAGTCCATTTGTTTAAATTTTGGATTGGCACTAAAGTATGGGGGTAAAACCAACCTCCGATTCGACGACACCAACCCTACCAAGGAGGATGTTGAATATGTTGATTCGATAAAGGAAGATGTGCGCTGGTTGGGGTTTGAATGGGATCAGGAATTGTATGCTTCCGACTATTTTGAGCAGCTGTACCTGTGGGCAGATAAACTCATTGAAATGGATCTTGCCTACGTTGACGATCAGACGCACGAAGAGATTCGCCTGAATAGAGGCACTGTTACCCAACCCGGGAAGGAGAGCCCCTTCCGCAACCGATCATTGAACGAAAACCTCGATTTGTTCCGCCGAATGCGTACTGGTGAATTCCCCGATGGGAGCCGTGTCCTCCGTGCTAAAATTGATATGGGACACCCCAATATGCTCATGCGCGACCCCATTCTTTACCGCATTATTCATGCCCACCACCACCGCACAGGCGACAACTGGTGTATATACCCCATGTACGACTATGCCCACGGCCAATCCGATTCCATTGAGCAGATTACACACTCCATTTGTACTCTCGAATTCGATGTGCATAGGCCTCTTTACGACTGGTTCATAGAAAAGTTGGAAATATTCCCATCGCACCAATACGAGTTTGCAAGGCTCAATATGACCTATACTGTAATGAGCAAGCGTAAACTGCTACAGCTGGTGCAGGAAAAAATGGTTATGGGATGGGACGACCCACGAATGCCTACCATTTGCGGCTTACGCCGAAGAGGTTATACCCCCGAAGCCATCCGTTTTTTTGCCGATAAGGTGGGGGTTGCCAAACGCGACAACGTAATTGATCTTTCGCTACTGGAGTTCTGCCTACGTGAGGATTTAAACAAGCGGGCCGAACGCCGCATGGCAGTTTTAAAACCGTTAAAAGTAATTATTACCAATTACCCCGAGGGTCAAAGCGAATTGCTCGAGGCCATTAACAATCCCGAGGATGAGTTAGCAGGAAAACGAAACATCCCTTTTTCACGCGAATTGTTCATTGAGCAAGACGATTTTATGGAGAATCCTCCCAAAAAGTTTTTCCGTTTGGCGCCAGGCCAGGAAGTTCGTCTTCGTTACGCCTATTTCATAAAATGCAACGAGGTAGTAAAAGACCATCAGGGGAATGTAATTGAACTTCACTGCACCTACGACCCAGCATCTAAAGGCGGTACCTCGCCCGATGGGCGAAAAGTTCAGGGAACCATTCATTGGGTTTCGGCACAGCATGCAGCCAAAGCAGAGATTAGGCTGTTCGATAGGCTTTTTAGCAACGAAGACCCCGACGATGTTCCCGAAGGTGCCGACTGGAAAGATTTTGTGAATCCCAATTCGCTTATTGTAACCCAAGGGTACCTTGAACCTTCATTAGCACAGGCAAAGCCACTGGACAAATTCCAATTTGAACGGCTGGGTTATTTCAGTGTCGATTACGACAGCACACCCCAGCGACTAGTATTTAACCGAACAGCAACGTTAAAGGATACTTGGGCTAAAATTGCAGGGCAGTAGAGTTGTTCAGTATAATAAAAGATTAGGGGGCATGCGCCCCCTAATCTTTTATTATTGTCAGGCATTAGTTTACAACTATTCTATACATTTTAGCTTCGCTACTGTTTATACCAGTAATTCGTATAATGTAAGTGGCTTTAGGTAGTCTCGAAATATCGATGGAATGCTTCTTTTTCCTTTCTGCGCTATGCATCACCTTTGTTCCTGTGATACTGAATATTTCATACCTCACCATCATATCCCCTTCAATGTGAACAATGCGACTAGCCGGATTGGGATAAACAGATACAGGCAAATCAACAAGAGGCGTAACATCAGTTATGGTAACCAGAATTGACCCTTCAGCCCAGCATCCCCAGGGGTTGGTTACTCTTACATTGTAACTCCCCGATTGGGTAACCGTTATGGTTTGGCTTGTGGCACCTGTACTCCAAATGAACGAGCTGCCTGCATTCCCTGCATCCAGAATGGTGCTTCCATTCTCGTGAGTTGCTACTATGTTAACCACAGGATTTTCAATTTCTTGCAGGGGAAGCTCCATAATTAAACTCTTGCACCCAAGGTTTTCAAGGGTTATATTGTAAAGCCAATAATAGAAAGCGTTAGAGTCGCCAGTGGCACTTGTTGTATTAATGGACATGACACCTGGAACGCTGTAGGGGTAAGGATTGGATGAATTAGCATTGTTGCGGTATAGTGTAGCCCCATCAGAGTAGGATACTCGAATGCGGTAAGTTCCAGGGGTAGGAATAGCAAGATCGAGCTGGTAAACCGCTCCAGGGTCGCTGGGATCATCGGTTGCGCTTGTAGAGCTGCTCGCCGGATTTCGGGTGGCTGAAACCCTAATATTGGTTAGCGAAATAATTTGACCCGTGTTGGCCTCTTCAATCCAAAAAGTTACTACTCCTGGCCACCCAACATAAAGCCTAGCCGACTTAATTACCAATGGAATATGGGTTGTAATTAAGGGGTGAGCCGTTGCCTGAGCATAGGTTCCGCTGGTCCATGGAGGCGAATTCTTGGTGGCTGGGCCAACGGAGGCTTTAAGGGTATTCACACCAACGTAGTATTTAGCCCCCGATGGGATAGTGGTTGTGCTTAAGCTGCTACCTGTGCCTATTACATTCCCATTGGTTAGCGCATCGTACCAATAAATTGTACCCTGAGCTGTTGCTTTTAACGACACGGACGAACTGCCCTCGCATTTGGTGGCGGCTGCATTTGTTATATTGGTAGCATTTGCAACGAAGTTCGTTTCAAGGGTATTATTTGAGGTACGTGAGTCGCCTGTAACAATAGCAGAACATATAATAGTGTAGGTTGAATTGGGCTGTGTAACAAACGTATTTGCAAACCGGAAAGAAGAGGCCCGATATGCGGCAAGGTTACTAGAAATGGTTTCATTTAGCGTTACAAACGGTTCTCCGTTTTTAAAAACTTCTGCAATAAAATTAATGCTTGTTATAGCAGAGTTCCCCATATTTTCGAAGTTAACTTCAACAATTTGGTTCTCGGTAATACAATTGTTGGCCGCAGGGTGAGCGAAAGAGGTTAAACCTAAATCGATATTCGCTCTGGTGTATTGAATCAGGTAGTCCTGAGTTTCACCATTTCCATAGGTTCCGCAAGGCGTTACGTCGCTTGCATTGTTGGTTTCAACCAGCACTATGCGGATAATCCCAAAATGGTTTGGGGTAGCACTCTCTGGAATGGTGATGTTGCCCGAAAATATTCCGCTAGTAGATATAACACCCGAAGTGGCAGCGAGCTCGTTGGGCTCAAAGTTACCGTTGGAGTTCCAATCGACAAATATTTTGGCAATCCTGTTCGCTTCGCTTCCACAAGTGCCGGTAGTAAGACTAAAGGGAATGGTTTGTCCGGCGTAAGCCGTTGTGTGCAAATTGGTAAAATTGCGGTATGTATGGCAGCCCGTATTGGTTAAGTTATCGATAGTGTTAAAAACAAATCGATCGATGCGTGAGTTGGCACTATTAGTTGCAGCCGATGAGCAAATGGGGGGTCCGCCAATTCCGCTGGCTATTAGTGAGAAGATTTGATTTGACAACAGGGTGCCCTTGTGATTAATGGTGACTGTGTAGGTTTTTCCAGGGACTGGCCTGTCAATCACCACCTGCTCAATATTGTCCAAGTAGTTATTTCCCTTAGTAGCCGGAGCCGAGGGGTTTTCAACATCGAGAATCCAGGGTTGGTAAAGCAAAGCGCCATCGGTAATTTTTAAATCGAGATCGTTTACCAGCATCGGAGTTCTGTTGTTGAGGGCGGCAACACCATAGGGTATGGGTGTACCCTGTGGGTCGGTCCAACAAATGGTAACTACCAGCGGACCATTTCCCGAAGCAATAACCTCGCGAACAATGGTTTGATTATTTTGCAAGGAGATCTCTTCAATCAAATGGTTTTCGTTTGAATTGCTTATTACGTTGGCAGCACGCGACATGTTTATGAGCCCCCATCCGAAAATGTAGTCGGGCCCAATATTGCCAGCTTCATCGGCAGTATGGCAAACAATGCCTTTAAGCGTAGAGCTGAGCATGAATGAACCATAGAGATTTCTGAAATGTTCCTGGAGCAGGAAAATTGATCCCGAGGCGTTAGGGGCCGACATGGAAGTGCCACTCAAATTCGAGTAGTTGGCATCGCCAGTTGCTACCGATGAAATCAGGTTTACCCCATTTGCAACAATGTCGGGTTTTATTCGCCCATCGTCGGTGGGTCCCCAGCTGCTAAAGGTAGATATTACCACATCGGAATTCTGGCGGTAGCCATCAATTATCGGATTTACAGCCCCAACAGTAAGAATGTTTTTTGCATTGCCATTGGTAGGCACAATGTCGTATGCATTGTTATTTGAAACCGCACCGCTTACTCGCGAAGGAACCAGCAACCAGGAACCCGAAGAGGTTCGCTGCCAGTAGGGCTGTCCAACAGACGGGCCGTTGCTACTTCTGTTATTTCCCGCAGATTTTACAATGAGGTAGAAAGGAGCATTATACGCAATTTGATCCCAGTACTGGGTTGAAGAGTTATAAACTCCGAATTTGTAATCCTCAAAAGTGCTAACATCGGGGTCGCCCCACCACTCCCAGTATGGATCGGACGCTGTTCCTGCTCGTGCCGAATTGTAGCGCCACCCAGAAATGGTGCCGTAGGAGTGGTTGGAAACCAAAAGGGTAGAAGCGGCACCGGCCATTTCGGGAGCATCGTTGCTAAAATCCCAGGCAATTAATTGTTGGTTACCATGGGCCATGCCTTTTGCTAAAGGGCTAACCCCCGATGCAATCATAGTTCCCGAAACATGAGTGGCGTGGTCGCTGAGCGTTGTGGCTTGGTCGCCAAATAGAATTCTGCCAGCCAGCTCCTGATGGGTATCCCTTACTTTTCCCCCATCCCATACACCCAATTTACCTGTCATAAAATTTGAAGCACCATTCAGATTGAGCCCCAAAAGGCCTCCCGGCCAAAGGTGATTGGTGCCAATGGTGGCAGCTGCACGGGTATTAAATAGTGTTGTATAGTAAATGGGTTGGCCTCCTTCTTCCACCCCTTCAAGCGAAATAATTTGGCCCGTTTCGTTTACCTCAAAAATGACCCAACCTTTTTCCGCAGCCATTTGGTGGGCTTTTTCTCTGTTCAACTGGGTCGAAATCTTCAATTCATTGGAAAGTGCGTTTAGTTTTCGTTCTCTTGCCGTTAAGTCGAGAGCGTTTTGAGGTAAAGGCTGTGTAAAGCCTTCGGCCGTAACTATTGAAAACAAAAGCAGCAGTGAAAGCAAACGGTATAGCATATTTTTATTTTTAAGGTTATAGGTTGTTTTTGTTCATTTCCTTTTAGCAGGGGGCAATGGCGCGCCAAACTTCAATGGGTAAAAGATTAAATGTAGAATTGGGGCAAGTATAATTAAATTTTCCGTAAAAATACGTTTTGCCACAACCAATCTTAACAAAGAAAATTTCGTAGAAGTTGGCCTCTTTATGTTTCAGCATAATTTTATTTTTATAATCCTTTGGAGCATTTATATTGGGTTCGTCGGGATCGGGAAGCCCCATAGTCTCATTGAGGTTAAAACCCGATTGTTCAATCCAATTGTAAATAGCTTCCGCTTGCGGTACGCTAATGTTGCTTAGCGCAAAATGGTTATGCAAAGCTGCACAAAACTTTTGAAGGTTAATATTATCCACTACGTCGGGTGTGCCATAATCGGCTACAATTTCAATTGTATTAAGGGGAATTTGGCAACTTATTGTTGGGTTCTGCCAGTTTGCCATGCTAAATGTTTGGGTGCCTTTGGATCCGGTACAACCTACAAACAGGGTGAGAGCAAAAACAAGTGGGTAATATTTCATTCATTTAATTTTGACTATTTGATGTGCAAGCGGTTAAATGGTTTAGTTTTTCAATTTTTGGGGGTACTATTTGACGTAATATAATTTGTTTCTGCATGGGTTCTTTGTTAAACGGATGCAAAAGGGAACATAACTGGCACTATTTAAAACTATAAAGAATCTTACCCAAGTAGCACAATAAAAACAAATCAAAAAGGGCAGCGAAAAAATTTCAAATTGCTCGTACTTATTCCTTTTTAATGTAACCTGATAGCGCAGCACTAATGGGAATAAATTGGGATTTTAATTTACCAATTAGTTCTTCAACCAGCGCAATTTCATGCATTGTAGCAGCCCCCTCGGCTTGGGTTACAATATTCAGCAGTTCGGTAGCCTTTATTTGACCAAAAGTGGATTTGAGGCGATGAGTGACCGCTAAAAAACCATCCCAATCTTCGTTTCTTGCTAGTGATTCGAGCTGATCCAACCCTTTTTCAGTGCCTATAATTATTGATTCTATTACCTTGGCAAGCGCTATAGGGTCGTTTTCGCAGAAGCGTTCAATATCGGTAAGGCTAAAGTGTTGTGAATGATTTGGTCCCATTGTTGTTTCTCCAAAATTAATGGGCTGTTCAAGGTTCAATACCTTAGCAATAGCTGAATAAAGCGAGAATTCGTTGAAAGGCTTGGTTACTACTCCTTCAAAGCCTGCATTTGTATAGGGTGAGGTGTCTTCGCCCACATTATCGGCTGTTATGGCAATGGACAAGGGTTGGTTGGGTAGGTTTAACTTCTTTACTTCATTTATAAAATCGAACCCGCTCATAATGGGCATATGAATATCGGATAGAATTACTCTGAAGTTGCCTTCTTTTATTAAGGTTAAAGCCTCAGTTGGCGATTCCACAGCATGTGCCGATGCCCCCAGATAGTTAATCAGCTGCACCAGAAGCTGGCGAATCAGGGGATCGTCATCAATTACAAGTATTTCAATGGTTTGGGGTAGCGATGGCGTTATGCCAATACGCTGTAGAGAAACTTCGGGTTCCGCTTGGCTTATAGTGTAGGGAAGGGTAAGAGTGAAGTTAGATCCTTGGCTAGGTGTGCTTGTGGCTGAAATTGAACCGCCATGGAGGGTGGCAAGCTTTTTAACAATTGCCAAGCCCAGTCCGGTGCCGCCATACTTGCGAGTAATGCCCCGGTCGGCCTGAACGAATCGCTCAAATAGTTCGTTTATTTTATCGTTATCAATGCCAATCCCTGTATCAGCAATTTCAAATGTTAAAAGCAGGTTGTTGCTATCAGATTGAGTGGAACCTATGGTAATAGTAACTCCTCCCTTCTCTGTAAACTTTATAGCATTACCTATGAGGTTTATGAGCATTTGCTTCAACCTATAGGCGTCGCCCAAAACAACCAAAATTGAGGAGCTACTCGTTTCAATAATGTTGAGTTTTAGCCCCTTTTCGTTTGCCCTTGCGGCAAACAAAGTAATGGTTTCTTGTGCCACTTTAAAGGGGTAGAAGGGTGTTTGGTCGAGTTTAAGGAAACCCCCGTCAATTTTCGAAAGGTCTAACAGGTCGTTCACAATATCGAGCAGGTGCTCCGAAGAAAGGGCAATCGATTGAACATGGTTTTTCTGGTTTTCATCGAGCGAAGTTTTGGCTAGAAGTTGTGCAAAACCAATAACAGAGGTTAGCGGGTTACGAATTTCATGGCTCATATTGGCAAGAAATTCTTCCTTGGCATGCAATAGCTTGTCGGCATATTGGTTCGCTTCAACAAGTTGCTTCCTGTAGAAATCGCTCCGCTTCACAGCCCTGAGTATGAGAATAACGAACAGCACGGAAATGAGCAAAGCCAATGCTCCGAGGGAAATTATAAGAATGGTGGATTGGCCCACAACCCGTTGGGCATTTTGCGCACGAACAAAATTGTCGTTCAGTTCTTCCGCCTCTAGCAACGAAACAATGGCGCGTATCTGGTCAATTAATCGCAGGTCGGTACGAAGCAGCTCAAGTTCCTTTGCGCTAAGTTTGATTAGGGTTTCATCCTGCCGAATTCGAATTTGGTTCAGTATTCCGAGTACATCTCTCAGAAGGCTGTCGGTAGGTACCCACGAATGCCGGAGAGTATCAATTTTTATTCGTTCTTCAACCTGCAAAAGGGTAATGGTTGTGTCGCCGCTTACACCGCCAGTAAACCAACCCTTAAGGCGGCTAAAAAAGCCGGGAGCCTCTCTGGGGGTTCGCTTCACTATGGTGTCGCGCTTGGATGTTTTTGTGGTTGTGGTTTTAATAATCACAGCATCGCGGAGAACCGAATCCTTTTCAAGTCTCTCTATCTCCCTCATTGCCATGGCATAAAACTCGCTCGACCAATCAGTTTGCTTTAGCGTTATGAGTTCGCCTAAAACCAACTTTTTCCTTGCCAACAATTGTTTAACCTGTTGTACCCGTTTGCTCTGGGTTGAATCGTTAGCAACCAGCTGGCTCAACGAATCGACATTGGAATTAACAATTGCCAGCGACTTAATGTACTGTTTGAGCAGTTTTTCTTCTTGATTCAATGTGTATGCCCGAATGCTGCTTTCCGATTGGTATATTAGCGTAAGCGTTGAGTTAAGGAGCATCAGCTTCTGGCTGGGTCCTGTTAGTGTTTTACGGGCTTGGGCAAGCTCCATAACTCCCCAGTATGTTACCATTGTGGTAGCCAATACCAGAACCAGCAGCAATGAGAAGCCCCACAGAACCTTGGGCTTAATTTTAAAGGGTTTGGCTGATTCAATTCGCTGAGAAACCATATTGCCTTTGTATGGTTCAATTTAACAAATTAATTACGAGTAAAAAAACTCCCAGCGCAGCACCAGGAGTTTTTGTTATCAGGGGTTGTTTTTACTGTTCAATTTGTAGCACCAAATATTTCGATGCGCTCCAGAACTTATTGGGGTCGAGAATCTCAATCTTTTCGGTTATACCCTGCTCGTTAACAACCAGCTTGTACGATTCAGCCGGATGGGTAGTTATAAGCGTAGTTTTCTTGGCAAAAATTGGCATTGAGGTGGTTTTTGTAATGTCAATTTTTGTGAAGTAGCTCTCGTTAAAGTCGGATTTGAGTTTAGTAGTTTTGCCCAAGCCCAAAAAACCTCCGGTTTTGTCAATCACCTTGTTGTCAATAAGTTCTTTCTTTGTTCCAAAGGCAAACCATGCTGTATTCAGTTGGGTCGTTTTAGCGTCGACCACTTGGGTTAAAGCAATTTTTTCGGTAGTTAGCGAATCGACGGTTGCGTTGAGTACTCCGATGTTGAAATTTAGTTTGGCCAGTTTATCCTTCAGCTCTGCAATCTCCTGATCGCGTTCCTCAATTTTGGCCATGGTTTGATCAATTCGCTCCTGAAGTTCGGTAATCTTTAGGTTCGACTCTTTAAGTTGCTTATTAAGGTACCGCATCGATTTCCGATTCTTCTCCATAAGTTCGTTAATCATTGCAATATCCTCGTTAATACGAGTGCGAGCATCGTCGTTCATTTCGGTGCCCAAACCCGAAGCCCGTGTAATTACCTTCTCCTTCTCCTTAATAACCGAAAGGTTGGATTCAATTTCATTTAGTACCTTAAAGAATTCATTGATGGCAGAGTCTTTTTCTAATCCTTGCTTTTTTAGGGCCTCAACCTCTTGGGTTAAAAGTTCAATTTGCTTCCGTTCCTTTTCCTTGCATGCGAATGCCAGAATGGCAATAACAATCACAAATAGTATCCTTTTCATTTTTTTATTTTTTAAGTTGTTTGCTTCCAATTTGTAACGAAATCCAAAGCTATGCCAAAGGCAATTCCAATGGAGCGGGGCTCTCCATTTGTACTGGCATTAACAATATTAGCGGAGTTATCATAAGGGATTAAGTTTGATAATATGGGAATTGAGGCAACAATTTGTACCACAATGCCCCACGCAAGGGCTTAGCTATTAACAGTGGTTTCGTTCAGAAGATGTTTCCCAATAATTAGCATAAAGTCATCGGGATCGATGGGTTTAGGAATGTAATCGTCGCAGCCCACACTAAGGCACTTCCTTCTATCATCCTCCATTGCATGCGCTGTTTGTGCAACAATAGGCAAAGAGGGGCGCTCCTTTTTGATTAACGGGGTTAATTCGTATCCACTTAAAAAGGGTAGCTGCATATCCATTAGCACCAAGTCGATTTGTGGAGTTATTAGCGCAATTTCAAGAGCATCCTCTCCATTTTTTACATGAATAATTTTTGCGCCAGTTGGCTCAAGTAGGTTCTCAATGAGCTGAAAGCTAATCAGGTCGTCTTCAACAACCAGAATAACCTTTTCGTTCAGGTTAAGTATATTGGTAGCTACCATGGAACGAGAAATATGCTTTATGCTTGAAACCTTTTGGGGTATGTAGGGAATGCTAAAAAAGAATGTGGAGCCCTTGTCGGGTTGGCTTTCGAACCATATTTCGCCATTAAGAAGCTCAACCAGCATTTTGGCAATATACAATCCGAGGCCTGCCCCGGAACTAATGGTATTGTCGAGCGGAGTTGAAATTTTCGAAAACCGTTCGAACACTTTTTTGGAGTCCTTTTGGTGTATTCCAATACCAGTATCGCTTACAAAGAAGAGTAACGTTTGCTCATTTAGTTTATACCCAAACTCAACACTACCGTTAGGCGTATATTTGAAGGCATTTTCAACCAGGTTGGTTAGCACTTGTTCGAGCCTATTACCATCGGTTAAGGTAATAGCTCGGCTGTTGGGCAGTGCCTTAGTTACCTTTACCTGAACGTGAGGGTGACGGAATTCGTAACTATCGGAAGTAAAGTACGAATAAAGGTCGTTTAAAAGCAAGTTTACGTTGCAGGCGGTGGGTTTTATTTCTAATTTTCCGGCTTCGAAAGCTGAAATATTTAAGATATCGTTCAGAAGCCTGAGCAGGCTTTGGCTTCGTCGTTCAATAATGTCGAGGAAGCTTTTTCGAACCTTGGGCGACAGAGAGTCATCATATAGCAAACGGCTAAAGCCCATTATCCCATTCAGCGGCGTTCGAACTTCGTGGCTCATATTGCTAATGAATGCCGATTTTAGGCGTTCGCTCTCGATTGCCTTTTTAGAAATTTCTCGTATTTCAGCCGAACGAGAAGCTAAAATGCTCTCTAGGTGCGAATTGGTAGAAGAAAGTTCTTCGTTAACCTTTCGGAGCGACTTTATTTGGGCTTGTGTTTTAATACGTTTAATAATTAGCAGCGCAACTGCTACCAAAAGCAACAAAAAAATAGCTGCTACAGCAGCAGATTGTATTGAGGAAATGTTTATAACCGAGGTTGAACGGACAAAACTATTGGTGGTTATAATGAATTTGCTAACACCTAGCAAGTAATTGACAGACAGCGTGAAAAAACTATGAATTACAATAATTAAAGGCAATTCGGCAAGCATTTAAGGCTGGGTTACATTTCGCCTAAAATATATGAAATTATTGCCGAAATTCAAAAAGTGGTTTTTTTAACCGTTCGGCAAAAAAAACATGAGCAGAGGCAATACAGGAATGATTAAAATGATTTTATAGCTTCACGCCTCATTTTGAATTTTAACTGCTCATCGGTCACTCTTTGGTTTCCATAAACATTCTTTTCCCATTCACCATACAGGGGGTTAGGGAAAACAACGAATTTTCGTCCAAACTCCTCACGGAATTGATCAGTTACCGAATGTCCCCAATCGGTTTCCCTTTTCTCGAAACATTCGGCAAAGTCATTCAGGTTATCACCAAGGAGTAGAATTATTTCGAACTTTTCAGATACTGCAATTCGTCTGGGTTCTTTTCCACTTATGGTTTCCTTCAAATAAAAATTGGAAGGATTAAGGTAGGCAAATCCTAGTTTCTGCATATTGGCCATAGTAGCCTCCTGTTGGCCGACAGTTCTGTTACTCAGATAAATAACATCAACACCTACGGCTTGACAGAACTGTGTAAATTCAACTGCTCCGGGAGTGGCGCGGGCCTCCTGCTTGTTTACCCATTCGTCCCAAAGTTCTACTGTAAAGGGGCTGCCTGTTTCTATCATTCTTCCCTGAAAGGGGCTATTATCAATCATCGTTTCATCGAGGTCTACCACCACAGCCTTGGGCTTGTCGCTTTTCAGTTTTTTAAATTCCATTACCCGCTCCTTTGCAATATTGAAACCCTGAAAATATAGTGCCCTTGCTTCTGGGGAGTGTTGAAACCAAATGGTTGCAAGAACCAGATTCTCCTGCGATAAGTTGGTTGGTTGATTTTTTGGTTTTGGGTTGCAACCAAATAATGAAGCTGAAATGGTAAGGATAATAAGTAATCGAATCATGGCTTTGGGGTTGTTAGTTTGTTTCTCTTAGCAATGCTACAAAAATAATTGGTTTTTTCCACCTCGCAAAGTAGAACCTAGAAACATGCTCAATAATTCCGATTGGCTCACAGGATGTGTTATTACACCCTTGGAACCAATGACTTCCCCCGACTCGAATTCGAGTTTGCCGCTATGATCAGAAATAATGACGTAGGTTCTCAATATACTATTTGTCATACCCTTGTCCTCTGCACTTAGCCAGTTTGCTCGCCTGGGGTTGTCTCAAAAGTACTCGGTGTTTCTTTGTGAACATCTCTGTGGAACTCAGTGTAATTTTTAAACCTTTGTTACACAGAGACTCACTGAGGAGCCACAGAGAACTCAGAGAAAGAGAATTGTTTTTTTTTTTCTTTTGAGACAACCTCTTGAGCTCCGCAATCACAGCCATAGGCTATTACCTAAAATACCCTCTTCACTATCCAAACGTTGTTTCTCCTTCAAATAAATTCTATTAACTTGGTTCCTTGTAGTAGCACAGGGCAGCAAACCAGCCTAAATCATGCGATTAAACCATGTGAGGCTGATTTGCAGACAGAAAAGTTTTTTAGAACTTTAATAAAGTTTAACATAAAATAAAGTTGCTGCAATTAACCCCCAAGAACCCCCATTTGCAAGAGCATTAGTGAACATTAATGGTAAGACCGCGTTAAATAAAAATCAATAAATTCAGTATTTTTGTCATACTATTTAAAACACACAGTTATGGATAAGGTTTTGAAAACAAGTATCATTCTCGCCTTAATTTCGGTTGCATTTTATTCATGCGGCGATGTTAGCAGAAAAGTTGACGAAAAGCTTGACCAGTTACTTAAAAAAACGGAATCATTGGACTCATTGCTAAACAAGGAGGTCGATAAAGTTTTAACTCTCGATTCATTAATCGATAAGGAACATCAAAAGGTATTAAAACTTGATTCACTTATACAGAAATCATCTTCTAAACTTGACTCTGTAGTAAATAAGATTACAAATCCTGTAAACAAATAATTATTAGCCACTTAATACCACAGAAATGAAATGTCCAAATTGCAAAGATGCAAATCTGATTATGACCGACCGTAGCGGCATAGAGATTGACTATTGCCCGGAATGTCGTGGTGTTTGGCTTGACCGCGGTGAACTTGATAAAATCATTGAACGGTCAACCCAAAACATTAAAGCCCCACAGGATGATATGTTTTATGGCAAGCAATATCATTCAAAAGACTATGATTATCGTTACAAAAGAAAAAAAGGACTATTAGGAGAACTATTTGACTTTTAATATCAATTCGAAAGAAATTTAAATTTTCATAATTTTTTAATGGTAAAGAGTGAAAGCTACCAATGGCATGCCATTGACTATAAAGAGGTTCTTGAAAACTTTGACAGTTCATTACAAGGCCTAAATTTAGAAGAAGTAAATAATAGACGCCACAAGTACGGATTAAACGAACTTAAACGTAAAAACAAAGATGGCGTTTTAAAAGTGCT
>JBBIRB010000023.1:0-42093 GCA_037442025.1 Bacteroidales bacterium
GCTTCGGGTAAAACATCCTGAAGAATTCCCTTAGTATCGTGCGTTGATGCTGTAATTCGCACCTGATGCTTAGTTTGCGTTACGGGAAGGAAATCGGGTATTAGATCGGCTCCCGCTTTGTATGGAAAATACTGCCCTTCGCCAGCAAACTCTTTCATTTTGCTTGGTTTAATTTCGGGTAGGTTCGACCAGTCGTAACTTAAAAGGGTCATAACCATCTCCTTCGATGTAAGCAACACAACGGGTGTACGTAACTTTGTAGCCGTTTCGACGGCTTTTGCCGACAGGCTCCAGCAATCGTCGAGATTGCTTATGCAAAAAGTTGGAATTGAGAAACCGCCCGAAAGGGTACCGTTAATTACCGATAAATCGCCTTGAGCCCCGCAAGTTGCTGTTCCGGTGGCTGGGCCTAAGCGCTGCACCAGAATGATAACCATGGGCAACTCCATCATAAATGCCATATTAATGGATTCGACCATTAAAGCGTAGCCAGGGAATGAAGTTGCTGTTACAGGCACTTTTCCTGCTGTAGCAAAGCCAGTCATCCACTGAAGAGTAGTTATCTCATCGGGAGCGGCAAGCATTGTTGGGAAACGCTTGGTAGCATATAAGTACAGTGAGTTTGCGGGTGTAATGGGGTAACCAACAAACACTTCGGCACCAGCCAAAACACATGCTTCAGTTATTAACCTTGAGCCATCGATGAAGGCTTTGGGTTTAGCTGAGTTTGTTGTTTGCATATACTATTTGGTTATCGATTAAACTTTGTACGCTTGAATTGGAGTAACCTAGCATTTCTTTCAAAATTGCTATTGTATGCTCACCATAATGGGGAGGTGCTGCAATAGTCGATTCCTTTTCATCTCCATTAAGGGTGAAAGCAACGGTTCGAAGGCCTTTTATTAGCTTACCCGATGTGGTTTTACCTTCAATTACGAGTTCTTGAACCTCAGGTTGTTCAAAAACCTCCTGCATGTTAAAAACACCACCAGCAGGAACGCTTTTTCTATCGAGTTCAGATAAAAGTTCATCTCTATTCTTTCTTGATATTAACCCTTGAATAATTTGGGTTATCTCTTCCCTGTTTTTTACTCTACTAAAATTGTTGGCAAATTTAGGATTAGAAACAATATCGGGCTCCCCAAGGATGGAACATAAATCGGCAAATTGCTTATCGCTTCCAATTGCTAGTACAATGGGTTTTTGATCGGCAGTAGTAAAAATTGTTCCGTAAGGAACTATATTCGGATGGTCGGATCCCATACGTTTGGGAATTGTGTTTCCAACCAACCAATTGGTTGCCTGATTTGATAAAGCGGCTACACCGCTTTTAATTAAACTTGTTTCAATGTGTTGCCCCTTTCCGGTTCGCTCTCGCATTAAAAGTGCAAGCAATATTGCTTCCTTAAGCTGGTGACCTGCCAAAACATCCATTAATGCCACTGGCATTTTAACAGGCTGTCCATTGGGGTCGCCATTCATAAAGGTAAATCCACTTTCTGCTTGTATTATAGCATCGTAACCTGCTCGCTTATTTTTTAATCCATAGCCAGTTAAATGGGCATAAATTAATTTAGTATTGTAAGCACTAAGGGTTTCGTAATCTACTTTCAGTTTCTGAGCGTCGCCCGGCTTATAGCTAACCAAAACAATGTCGCAAACCGATGCCAACTTGTAAACAATCTCAAGCCCCTCGGGCTTGCACAGATCGAGGGCAATCGATTTTTTTCCCCAGTTAACGCAACTGAAATAACCAGAAATATCGGTTTGTTCATCCTCTGTGGGTAATTTCCAAGTACGTGTAACATCGCCCCTTGTGAGTAAATTTTCTACCTTAACAACTGTTGCTCCAAGCTCGGCCAAAGCTACACCAACACTTGGCCCCGCCAGCACGTTGGCCAACTCTAAAACCTTTATTCCAAACAAAGGTCCGTTATTCATTTTTCGCATGAATAAATTTTCTTCTAATAAATCCGACAATAAGAGCCAGTATTGCAAAAATAACTGCTCCATAAGTTTTATCTATATTGAACCATCCCATTTTAGCGGCTAAAATGCAAATGAAAACAGCTAAAGTGCCACCAATAAAGGCCAACTTAACGGCAAAGGCATCAATCCATCCCTTAAAATAAATTCCGGCAATGATGACTATTGCACCAATGGCTCTTATAGCATAACTTATGTATGCAGAATCGAGTATGCCGCTCTGAAAGTAATAAGCCAATGGAATAGTAATTAAACTTACAACTATAACAAGCCTACGAGCTGTTTGTATAACCTTTTTTTCGTCGGCTTTAGGATTAATAAAACCATGATAAATATCTTTGGTTGCAATGGTGACAACAGCAAAATTTACAGGTCCCACTGTTGAAAGAATGGCAGCCAATATTCCGGCAAGAGCCAACCCTCCGAGAATAGGATGAATAAAATCGGCCGTAACCAGCAAGTTGGTTAAGGCTAATTTGGGGTTTTCTGTTCCAATATTATACATACCGGTAGCTGCAATTAAACCAAGAATTGCTGTCATAATACCAAAGGGAGCAATGTAAGCACTTGAAAGAATAGAAGCTTTGCGGGCAACCATTGGGCTTCTTGCAGCAAATATAGGCTGAATGCTGGCCTGAGCTGCCATACCTCCCAGAACCCCTCCTAAAAGTAAGCTGAATGCCTCATTGAGACCAACTCCAAACGGATTATAGATGCTTCCTGTTGCTCCTTTTGCTTCGAGTAGGGTTTGTAAATTGCCAAAACCACCAACGTTAATAATACCAATAACCATTGCAATTCCTAAACCTACAAACATTACAATAAGGTGAATAACCGAGGTAATAGCCAAAGCATGCATTCCGCCAATATAGGTATAAAGAGTAATTACACCAGCTGCAATGAAAACGGAAGTAAACCAGTCGATTTGAAAAATGGAACTCATAACGCTGGTTGCGGTTTGAAGTTGTACGTAAGCTAGTGTTATGTATGCTATTAAAAATGCAATTGCCGATATTTTTTTGGCTTCTTTGCCAAACAAATTTTCGAGCATTTCACTAACAGTATGCACATTATTCTTCCGGTAGTGAATAGCCACAGTAAAGCCAATAATAATCATACCTATTGATGTGGCAACATTATAAAGAATTGGTTGAAACGATAAAGTTTTAAAAGCCTTTTCACTAACCCCAATGGTACTCATTCCGCCTAGCCACTCTGCTGCAACAACAACCGAGCAAAGAAGAATTCCTAAATTGCGGCCAGCAACAAGGTAGTCGGCAACCGAACGCGAGGCAACTTTTCGTGTTAAAAACGAAATACCAATTACTATAGCAAAATATGCTATTACTACCCAAAAATAGGTATTACTAAACAACTGATACATAATTTATTAATGAATTATTAGGATTAGTTATATGGGCACGCAAGTTAGCTAATTCTTAGAGTTGAATGAATATTGCAAACGTTTTTTTCAGGCGTTTCTTCAAAATTTCGAAAAAATTGAAATAAAGGAAAGGGTTGCCATTCTGACAACCCTTTCAATTAAAAAAATTAAACTACTGGTACTCTTTCAGTATATCCTGAACTCCGTCGGGCGATACGCGACCGTACACTTTTTCGCCAACAAGTACCACTGGAGCAAGTCCGCATGCACCTACGCAACGCAGGCAACTTAGCGAGAATTTACCATCGGGGCTTGTTTCGCCAACTTTAATGTTAAGTATGCGCTTAAACTCGTCGACTACTTTTTCGGCTCCACGAACGTAACATGCTGTACCGGTGCAAATGCTTATTGGGTGCTGTCCCTTTGGGATCATGGTAAAGAACGAGTAAAATGTTACCACACCATATACCTTTGCAACCGAAACATTAAGCTCTGCTGCAACAACCTCTTGCACTTCTGCTGGTAGGTATCCAAAATGACCCTGTGCTTTATGAAGCACGTTGATTAGTTCACCGGGTTCGTTATTGAAGGATTTGCAAATCTCCTTGAGCTTAGCAACATCCTCTTTTTTTAGCTCAACTTTAATATGTGACATTGACCAATCCTCCTAATTAAATGTAAATATCCTTTTTTCCTTTAACGAAGTAGTGCGTGTGCAGCAGGTGGTGCGCCTTATCGCTCATGGGTTTACCCAAAAACTCCTCGTAAAGTTTTACAATATATGGATTCTCATGCGATTTACGCACTGGTTTATCCTTATCCTCGAGGTAAATGGCTGCAGTGCGTGCCTTAAGAATGGCGGAGTCGCCATGGTGAAGTGGCTGACCACCACCACCAATACAACCACCCGGACAAGCCATTACTTCAATAGCGTGGTAATTAACTTTTCCGTCGCGCACATCTTCAAGAAGTTTACGAGCATTACCCAACCCGTGAGCAATACCTATATTTACTGGTAAACCATTGAAATCGATGGTTGCCGAACGAATACCCTGCATTCCACGGAGCTCGGTAAAATCAACCCTTTCTAACTTTTTGCCAGTGTGCACTTCGTAAGCGGTACGAACAGCGGCCTCAATAACACCACCCGTTGCACCAAAAATAACTGCAGCACCAGTCGATTCGCCTAACGGACGATCGAAGTCCATGTCGGGTAAATCGGTAAAGTTAATGTTGAACTCTTTAATTAGGTGAGCTAACTCGCGAGTCGAAATGGAGTAGTCAACATCGGGGTTGCCGTTAACTTTAAACTCGTCGCGTTGCGCTTCGTACTTTTTAGCCAAGCAAGGCATAACCGAAACCACAACCATATCTTCGCGCTTAATGCCCATTTTATCGGCAAAATATGTTTTAGCTATGGCTCCAAACATTTGCTGTGGCGACTTGGCTGTAGAGGGCACATCGAGCATATCGTTAAAGTTGTGCTCGAAGAAGTTTACCCAACCTGGGCAGCAACTTGTAAGTATAGGAAGTTTCACATTCTTGTCTCCTGCGAGGTGACGGCCTAAACGGTCGAGAAGTTCAGTTCCCTCCTCCATAATGGTAAGGTCGGCAGCAAAATCGGTATCGAAAATGTAATCGAAACCAATCTCTTTAAGGGCTGCAACCATTTTACCAGTTACAATCGTTCCTGGCTCCATGCCAAACTCTTCGCCTAATGCAACACGAATTGCAGGTGCAGTTTGAACAATTACCTTTTTGGTAGGATCGGCTAGGGCACGAATAATTTTTGGAGTATGATCGACTTCGGTAAGTGCACCGGTAGGACAAACTGCAACACACTGTCCGCAGTAAGTACAAGGCGACTTTTCGAGATTTTGCTCAAATGCAGGGGCAACAACCGACATAAACCCACGGTTTATAGCGTTTAGAGCGCCTACGGTTTGAACCGTATTACACATCATTTCGCAACGACGGCACATGATACATTTGTCGAGGTCGCGAATAATTGAGGGCGATGTATCGACCCTGTAGGTGCTCATTTCGGCATAATCCTGACCCGGAATGTTACGAACACCAAGTTTCACAGCCATATCCTGCAATTCGCAATGACCGCTCTTGGCGCATGTTAAGCAATCCTTTGGGTGATCGCTCAGAATAAGTTCGAGAATAGTACGGCGAGCGTTAATAACCCTCATAGTATGGGTTTTCACCACCATTCCCTCGGTACAGTCGGTTGAGCACGAAGGAGCCAAGTTACGGCGACCTTCAACCTCAACAACGCAAATACGACAGCCTGCAGGTTTATTCTCAATATTTAGGTCTTTTAACTCCATGTAACAAAGCACAGGGATATCGATACCTAGCTGCTTTGCGGCTTTGTAAATTGTTGTTCCTTTTGGAACCTCAATCGCCTTATTATCTATGGTTAGTTTTACTGTTTCCATTTATTATACCCCCTAATTATTGAATGCTAATTGCACTGAATTTACACTTCTCGATACAAGCACCGCACTTGATACAAATTGAAGTATCGATAACGTGAGGCTTTTTACGATCGCCACTAATTGCATTAACCGGACAAATTCGAGCGCAAGCGGTACAGCCAACGCATGCTTCGGCTTCAATTACGTACTGCATAAGCGCCTTACACTGACCCGAACGGCATTTCTTGTCGTTAACGTGCTCTAAATACTCATAGTAAAAATTATCGAGAGTAGAGAGAACAGGATTTGGTGAAGTTTGACCTAATCCGCAAAGCGATGCATCTTTAATAACATGGCTCAAATTGCGTAACCTATCGATGTCTTCCATTTCGCCTTTTCCTTCGGTTAAACGCTGCAGTAACTCATAAAGGCGCTTGTTACCAATACGGCAAGGTGCACATTTTCCGCAGCTCTCCTCAACAGTGAAGTCGAGATAGAATTTTGCAACCGACACCATGCAATCATCCTCGTCCATAACAATCATACCACCCGAGCCCATCATTGAGCCTGCTGCGATAAGATTATCGTAATCGATAGGTGTATCGAGGTGTTTCTCGGTTAAGCAACCACCCGAAGGGCCGCCAGTTTGAACTGCTTTAAATTTCTTACCGTCCTTAATTCCTCCTCCAATTTCGTAAATAACCTCGCGAAGGGTTATACCCATTGGTACTTCGATAAGACCAACGTTATTTATTTTTCCGGCAAGTGCAAATACTTTCGTTCCTTTCGATTTTTCGGTACCAATCGAAGCAAACCACTCAGCACCTTTTAAGTAAATAACAGGGATGTTGGCAAACGTTTCAACGTTATTAACGTTGGTAGGTTTTCCAAGGTAGCCGCTTTCTGCGGGGAAAGGTGGTTTAACGGTTGGCTCACCGCGCTCACCTTCCATTGAATGGATAAGAGCAGTTTCCTCGCCGCAAACAAATGCACCAGCACCGTAACGAAGTTCGATATCGAAATCGAAACCGCTTCCTAAAATGTCTTTACCTAGCAAACCAAACTCACGTGCCTGATCCAAAGCAATTTTTAATCGCTCAATGGCAAGGGGGTACTCGGCACGGATGTAAACCAAACCTTTGGTTGCACCTATACAGAAGCCGTTTATTGCCATAGCTTCAATTACTGAATGGGGGTCGCCTTCGAGAATCGAACGATCCATAAACGCTCCGGGGTCGCCCTCATCGGCATTGCAAACCACGTACTTCTGGTCGGCATGATTTTTCGAAGCAATTTCCCACTTAAGACCTGTTGGGAAACCACCACCTCCACGACCGCGAAGACCCGATTTTTTCATTTGCTCAATAGCAGCCTGAGCACCCATATCGAAAACTTTGCCAAGCGCCTGGTAACCATCGCGAGCAATGTACTCCTCAATATTTTCGGGGTTAATTACGCCGCAATTGCGTAAAGCAATACGAATTTGCTTTTGGTAAAAGCCCATGTGCTTCGAATCGCTAATGTGCTCCTTTTTGTCGGGATCGAGATATAAAAGACGATTAACCTTGCGCCCCTTAACAACATGCTCGGCTATTAGCTCAGCAGCGTCGCTTCCCTTAACTTGTGTATAGAATGTGTTGTCGGGTAGTACCTTAACAATAGGACCCTTTTCGCAGAACCCGAAGCAACCGGTCATAATTACCTGCACTTCGTTTTCGAGCCCATTTTTTGCCAATTCGCTCTTTAAGCTTTCAACAATTGAATCGCTCTCAGAAGCACGGCAACCGGTACCACCGCAAACGAGAAGATGCATTCTGTATTTTGCCATTACTTTTCCTCCTTAGCGGTTATTTGTTGTCAATAGTATTATAATTCATCGGAATAATTCCGTCTACAAGTTCGCCAGTTTTAATGTACTTCTCAATAATTTCATCGGCTTTCTTTGAGTCTACGTAACCAAAAACAACTGGCTCCTGGCTTGGCAATGTAACCTCAATTGTTGGCTCGGCGTAGCAGTAGCCCATACATCCGGTTTGAGTAACCACTGCATCGATGCTGCGTTTCTCAAGCTCATCGATAAAGAACTCCATTACGGTTTTAGCACCCGACGCAATTCCGCAAGTTGCCATAGCAACTTTAATTTGAACACGTCCTTCTGGGTTTTCACCTTTTTCTCTCAAGTCGATCTTGCCTTGAAGCTGCTCCTTCATCTTTTTCAGATCGGCTAACGATTTCACTTTATTCATACACTTCTCAGGTTTTATGTTAATTTATTAACAAACGATTTGTAAGTTTTGGACGGTAAAATTATTCAGATTGTAACACATTTTAAGTAAATTGCTTATGTTTTATAACCTAACTACGCTATTTGTATTTCGTCTAAATTTAAAGAGATCATCTCTTTCAACATTCGGTACACTTCTGGCTCGTTAATGGCAATGCCATCGAGAGCCTCTTTAACCTCGCTTGTGTCAAAAACATACTCATTTCCATTTAGCGAATGCCGATAAATGAAATCGATTTGCGGATTTGCATTGATTAACAGCATAATAACTCCTGTTATATCGCCAAGTGGCTGCCTATCGATATGGTTGAATCTTAGTATGGCCTGTAAGTGGGTTCCTTTACCCACTTCCGAAGAAATTGAAAGTGAACCTCCTGTAAGTTCACAGGCATCCTTTAATAAAGGTATACCCATTCCAACCCTTCGGGTTGTGCGAGATGTGATGTATGGATCGGTTATTTTTTCGAGCATATCAGCAGGAATTCCCTTGCCATTGTCGATTACCGAAATAATTAGAGTATCCGCATCTGTATTAGTATTAGCATCAACAACCACCTCGATTAGCGTGGCATTGGCCACAATCGAATTCTGAACAATATCGAGTATGTGTAAGGCTAGCTCTTTCATTCCTGTATATATCGTCCGTTTACCCCCCAAAGGGCCATTTTAATTTCGGCAATGGTTGGCTCCTCAATATAAAACTGGGTGGTTTGGCGACCAATATCCTGTAGCAAATGAGCATCGGAGTTTCGAATAAACCTTCGGTTTTTTAAATAACCATTCCTTGCAATAAAATCGGCTGTTGAAGTGTTCTTCGAAAGTTCAAGCGCATCGAACTGCAAATCGGCAGGTATAAACCCAAGCTGACTGGTTAAACTGTACCGAAGCCTATCGACATGAGCAGGAATAAACAGTCCGCCTATCCTATGAACTTCTTCGGAAATTTGGTTTACTCCAACGTTTAAACCCGAAATTAAAAGGTACTCTACTTCGCTTATAATTTCCTCGTTATTGTTTACCACAACCTGATAGCCAAAGGTTTCGGGTTTATTAGGTATACGGGGTAAATTTTTATCGATAAAATTTTGAAATGCTTCGCGCTGCTCTTCCTCATCGAAAAGGCATAGCAAATGCGCCTCCTCCTTCGAAGTTACCTCGGCTCCAAAAAACACTTTAATCCCGCGTTCGTGCCCCAATTTTCGAACTAAAGGCCCGTGATGCGTTGCATTATGATCGGTTACTGCAATAATATTTAGGTTAAGCGCAGCAGCCATTTCCACAATTCGCGTAGGACTCATATCTAAATCGCCGCAAGGCGACAGAACAGAGTGAACGTGCAAATCGGCTTTATAGCAGCGCATACCCTTTGCTTTGCAAATTAAGCGTTAAGCATTCTGTAAAGTTCTCCCGACATTTCGAATGCGCCTAGTGCAGTTCCTATAACGGGAATTCCTTCAATATTGGCCTGCTCGGCCATATCGGCTTCGGGTGTACCGTTGCTAATTATTACTACAGCGGCCAGCTCCTTAAGCGAAGCAATGGCCATAACATTTTTATGGCTTTGTAGTGTAATCCATACCCTACCTGCATCGGCATTGCCCATAACGTCGCTCAGTAAATCGGATGTATATCCTCCAGTTACTTCCCTATTAAGGCCTTCGGCTCCAGCCAAAACGGTCAAATTCAATTTTTCTACTATATCTTTTACTATCATGGTGGATTATTTTGTTGTCGGTTGTCAGTTGTCGGTTGTCAGTTGTCGGTTGTCAGTTGCTTGCCCTGAGGCTCTCGAAGGGTCAGTTATTGGGCTATTCAGCTATTGGGCTATTCAGTAGTTCTAATATTCAGATGTTCAGTTGTTCTAATGTTCAATTGTTCAATTGTTCAAACAATAAAATACCCTTGTCAAGTTTTTTTGCCGTTTCTTTTATTGCCGTCTTTTAAAAAGCGATCTTTTCCCCAAATGCGCTCCATAATTCGGTACGAGTGATCGGGGTGTAACTTTCGGGTTTGCTCCATATTTTTTTGAATGAAAACACACTCGGAAATGGCTCCCCTACCCTGCACAATGTCTTCGGCTAAAGCCACACACGTTGGAGCACCGCAAACGCCACAATCGATACCTGGCAAAAAACGCATTAAGCGGCGAACCCGTGCCATTTTTTTCATGGCGCGAGCCATATCCTCGTCGAGTTTCACCATGCTTCGGGGTTTAACGGGAGCAATAGCCATTTTTTGAAGCAGGTATGGATAGTAATCCCACATATCAGCAGCAGGTGTATTTACAGGAGCTGCTTGAGTTGTACCCATTTGCTTCGATCGTTTACGCATTCGCTCTACCGTTAGAAAACGGTTACCGTAGCAAAGTACACCACCTGCACAACCTTCGTCGCACGAGCGAATTTCGAGAAAATCGATATCCGACTCCTCTTCGTTTTCGAGCTTTTCGAAAAACTCAATTGCACTCGATATACCATCGATGGCCAAACAGCGACCGTTAATATGGCCCGATTCACCATTGGTAAGGCTCCACATCATGCTTTTACCCTTAATGTATGGCTGCATTATGGGCTTCTGATTGTCACTCCCCTTTTGCTTAATATTCTTAAGCACAAGATTATACATGGTATCCATGTTTATTACACCTGAAACCTCCGAAGCATCTTCGCCAATGGGGCTCTTAATGGCGGCTATTTTAGCGGCACAAGGGGTAATGTAAAAAATACCTATCTCGTTAGGCATTGCACCCTGATCGATAAATTTCTTCTTGTAGTAGTTTGCCGAAATATCTAGTGGGGGCTGAAGTAGCAGAATATTGTCGACCAAGGCAGGAAATTTAACCTGGATTAGCCTAATAATTGCAGGGCAAAACGATGAAATAATTGGCTTTGATACCTTTGGCGAGGCTATGTAGCGGTTTATGGCATGGCTTAAAATTTCGGCTGAATTTTCGAGTTCGAAAACATCGGTAAAGCCTATTTCGAGCATCGACTGCTGCACGGTGGCAGGGCTGATATTATCGGAAAATTGGCCGAAAAACACCGAAGGGGTTAACGCCACCCTGTATTTAAAGTTGAAAATCTGACGAAAGTCGTCCTGCTCAATGTATATAGCTCGAACAGGGCAAACCTTAAAGCATTCACCACAATCGACGCAACGATTTTCATAAAGTTGGGCTTTGCCATTTTTTACGCGAATGGCTTCGGTAGGGCAAACCCTCATGCAGTGGGAGCATCCAATGCAAATCTCTCGGTCAATTTTAAGTGCGTGATGAAAATCCTTACGTTCCATTGCAATTCGCTAATTTTACGAAAGATACACAACTATTTCGACAACAGTACCCTCGTTAACAATGCTATTTATTCTGAATTCGTCGGCATTGGCCTGAATATTGGGTAGTCCCATTCCCGCTCCAAAACCCATTTCGCGCACCTGGGGCGAAGCCGTTGAATAGCCCTTTTGCATTGCAAGCGAAATATCGGGAATACCGGGGCCCTTATCTATTAATTCCATCGAAATTTTATCGGTCGATATTTCAACATCAATTGCTCCGCTCCAAGCGTGGGCAACAATGTTTACTTCGGCTTCGTAGAGGCAAACAACAACACGTTTAATAAGCTTAGGATCAACATTAAGCTGCTTGAGAACCTTTTTAACCTGGCTCGACGCATAACCGGCATTGGTAAAATCGGCTCCCTGTATTTTGTAGTGAAACTTCATTGAATTTTGTTTTATTAAAATACGGGTTTCAAGCCATTTGCATATAGTTCGCCAGAAGCTCTAAACATACTCCACTTGCACTCAATAAGAACAATGCTGCTTTCACAGGCTAACTGAACCATCTCGTCGGTTACCTTTTTATTTCGAACAAAAACTACACAGCTAATATCCGACATTTCGGCGGTCCGTATAGCTTGAACATTGGCTAAACCGGTTAATAGCAGCATTTTATCGACCTGGGTTGTTAAAACATCGCTCATTAAATCCGATGAGAAAGCGAAATCCACCTCCGTATCTAAATGTTGCTCACAACATAGAACCTTGCCCTCAACAATGCCTACAACTTCACTTAACTTCATTTTGAAAAGAATATGCTTATACTTCAAAAAGTAATGCAAAGGTACTATTGAATACGCAACAGAAAAATTATTGTTATATTTTTAACAACATGTTTATCGGAATCTCTAAAATACTTTTTAATTGAAAATGGTTAACTCAGACTAAGAAAGTGGGACAATTCAAAGTTGCATTATAAAGATAAATTGCTCAATATGCAATAAAAAAAAAGGGGCAAAATTGCCCCTTTCCCAAATAAAAGTAACTCTTTAGTATCTGTTACGCTTTGTGTAGTGTGTATGAAGCAAATGATGCGACTTGTGACCAAGTGGCTTCTCGAGGTATTCGGCATAAATACGTTTAATTTCGGGAACCTCGTGCGACTTGCGAATAGGCATCCCCTCGTCTTCGGCGTAAATTGCAGCAATACGCTTTTTGCGAACCTCGTCATTTGTAGGAATGGGCTGACCACCACCGCCAATACATCCGCCTGGGCATGCCATAATTTCGATGAAATGGTAAGGCGACTTGCCATCCTTAATTTGATCCATTATAATGCGTGCGTTCTTTAATCCGTGGGCAATAGCCACTTTAACCTCAACGCCCTCAAGGAAATCGAAAGCAGGAAGTACCTTTTCGAGTTTTATTCCGGCTTCTTTTATGCCCTCGAGACCACGAACAGGGTTAATTGCAAGGTTTTTGAAAGGTACCTCGCGACCAGTAACCACCTCGTAAACGGTACGAAGTGCAGCCTCCATTACACCTCCGGTTGCACCAAAAATTACTGCTGCCCCCGATGATTCGCCCATGTAGCTGTCGTATGCCGAATCGGGAAGATTTACAAAGTCGAGACCCGATTGCTTAACCATATGCCCTATTTCGCGAGTGGTTAAGCCAGCATCAACATCCTGGTATCCGCTCGATTTCATTTCAGGACGGTTCGCTTCGAACTTTTTAGCTGCGCAAGGCATAGCCGCAACGCTCACAATTTTCGAAGGATCAACACCTAATTTCTCGGCATAAAAAGTTTTGGTTAGCGCTCCAAACATTTGTTGTGGCGACTTACAGGTCGACAGGTGGTCGAGGTGCTCGGGGTACATATGCTCAATAAACTTAACCCAGCCTGGCGAGCAAGAAGTAATCATGGGTAAAGCAACCTTTTCGCCATGCTTCAGAGCCTTGGTAACCCTTTCGAGAAACTCGTTACCTTCCTCAATAATGGTTAAATCGGCGGTAAAGTCGGTGTCGAGAACTGAGTCGAATCCAATTTTCTTAAGAGCAGTAACCATTTTGCCAGTAACACGAGTACCAACGGGGAATCCAAGCATTTCGCCCAACGCAACGCGAACCGAAGGAGCAGTATTAATAACAACGTGCTTATCGGGATCGCCAATGGCATCCCAAATCTCGTGGTAGTAGCGTCTCTCGGTAAGGGCACCGGTGGGACAGTGCGTAACGCACTGACCGCAGTTTACGCAAACCACATCGTTCATTGGTAAATCCATGAAAGTCGAAATTTTCATGTCTTTGCCTTTATGAGCAACGGTTATGGCATTTACGTGCTGTAGTTCGGCGCAAGTTCTAACGCAGCGCTGGCAACGTACGCATTTGCTATCGTCCTTTTCAATTGAATACGACGATTTATCGACCCTGATATTGGGTTTAAGTACACTTAAATACCTTTCGGAATCGACATTGTATTCAGCAGCAAGCGATTGTAATTCGCAATTGGTGCTGCGGTAGCAGGTTGTGCATTGGGTATTGTGCTCCGAAACGAGTAACGAAATTATATCGGTGCGAGCCTTACGAACCTTAGGAGTTGTAGTGTTTACAACCATACCCTCTTCGGCAGGTACTGCGCATGATGCAACAAGAGTTCTGCGTCCTTCAACCTCTACTACACAAACACGGCAGTTACCGGCTATACAAAGGTCTTCGTGATAACAAAGGGTAGGAATGCGAACATTCGCCTTTTTGGCGGCATCGAATATCGATATTCCCTTTTCAACTTCGAGAGCGATGCCATCTATTGTAACTTTTATTTTTTCAGCCATTTTCTTTAGTCTTATTATTAATGAAGTGTCCTTCAGCTTAGTAAATCATTTCCTCTCTGAAGTTTTCAACTATTGATGAAAACGAGTTGGCAACCGACTGACCCAGACCACATTTTGCAGTAATTTTCATGGTTTCGGAAAGTTGAAGCAGCTGATTTAGATAACTCGATGGTTTTTCGCCTTTCTTCACAGCATGAATTCCTTTGAGAAGCTGCTGACAGCCAACTCGACAAGGGGTGCACTGACCGCACGACTCCTCCTCGAAGAAATCGAGATAGTTTTGAAGTACGTTGTACATTGACCTTGAACTATTGAAAATCATCATTGAGCCCCCAGTGGGAACGCCCTCGAAGCCAATAATAGTATCCTTAAACTTTTTACGTGGCACGCAAAAGCCCGAAGCGCCTCCAACCTGAACCGCTTTGGTATCGCCATCGCCAAACTCTTCAACAAACTGGTCAACTGTCATGCCTAACTCAAGTTCGTAAATGCCAGCTTTTGGAGTATCGCCCGATACGCTAAACACTTTCGATCCGCGCGAGTCGGTAGTACCCAACTTTTTGAACTCCTCTGCACCGTATTTCATAATCATTACGGCATTTACAAAAGTTTCAACGTTATTAATAACGGTTGGCTTGCTAAACAAACCCGACACGGTTGGATAAGGAGGCTTATTTCGAGGCTCGCCGCGTTTACCTTCAATCGATTCGAAAAGGGCAGACTCTTCGCCGCAAATGTAGGCTCCGCTACCCATGCGAATTTCAATTGTGAAATCTAAATTAAACATTTTGGCATGCTCGTGGTAAATGTTGAGTTCGGCCTTTAAATCGGGAAGCATATAACGGTATTCACCCCTTAAATACATAAAACCCTTTTTGGCTCCAATAGCTTTTCCGCAAATGGCCATTCCGCTAAACACCTTACGAGGTACCCTGGTTAAAATTTCGCGATCCTTAAAGGTGCCAGGTTCACCCTCATCGGCGTTGCAAACAACATACTTCTCGGAATCCCTTTCGGCAGCAGTAAATTTCCACTTCATACCCGTTAAAAAACCTGCTCCACCGCGGCCCTTAAGGCCCGATGCTATCATTTCGTTAATTATTTGCTCGCTCGATTTTTTAAGGGTATCTTCGAGTACTTTATACTTTTCGGAGGTATATTCCCCGAATATTAAATCGACTCTTTTTACGTTTTCCATTGTTTTGCCTCCTTGTTATTTGCTCATGTAATCCATGATAATTTCGGTCACCTTGCTCTCGTTTAAATCGGGGTAAGGGGTATCGTTTATAAGCATAACTGGCCCCTTATGGCACCAACCCAAGCAATTGGTTGTAAGAAGTGTAAACTTCTTATCCTGTGTTGTTTCGCCAAGCTTAATTTTAAGCATATCCTCAATCTTTTCGATCATACGCTTTTTACCATGCATATCGCAGGTAATGGTTTTGCAAACCCTTATCACGTATTTTCCTCTGGGTTCGGTATCGAGGAACGAATAGAAGGATGCTGTGCCGAATACCTCGGCCGATGCGATGTCGAGCTCACGAGCAATTTCGGTCATTGCTACATCGGAAAGGTAACGATTCTCATCAACAACACCTTGTAAAATGGGCATGAGGCTATCCCTTCTTCTGCCGTATTTATCGGCAAGCTTTTTAACCAACTCTTTAACTTCTGGCATGTCTTTCTTTTTTGAAGGTTAGGTAAATTTTGTTAGCAAATTAACACTGTTATTTATATAACACATATAATTTTCTCAACAAATTGATTGTCTGTGTTAAATGTATTCATAATGAAAAAACCCAAATATGACAAATGTCATATTTGGGTGCTGAATGCTGCATGAAACGGTCAATTTAGAATCATTCCAAAAAATCTAAACGAATGAAATAAGCAGTTATGATGCTAGAGTATTTAAACATAATGCATTAACAGTTGATTAATCGACCAACTTCATTTCATTAATTAGGTAACCAGCTCCGGCAAACTTATCAACTATGAAAAGCACATACCTAATGTCGAGAGAAATGTTTCTACAAACGTTAGGGTCGAACATAATATCGCTCATGGTTCCTTCCCAAACGCGGTCGAAGTTAACACCAATGAGTTGACCTTTAGCATTTAGTACCGGACTCCCAGAGTTTCCACCAGAAGTATGATTGCTTGCAATAAAAGCAACGGGTACCGTACCTTTCTGTGCCCACCTACCATAATCTTTTTTAGCGTGAATTTGTAACAATTTATCGGGCACTACATAATCATAAACATCCATTTTGGATTTCTGAATAATTCCATCTAGGGTTGTTACGGGTAAATAGTCAACTGCATCGCGTGGTGAGTAGCCTCCCACCTTTCCGTAGGTAATACGAAGCGTAGAGTTGGCATCGGGATAAAAAGTTTTGGATGGTTGCATTTCCATTAAACCCCTAACGTAGTTCCTATAGAGAGCATTTGCCTCACCCATTAGGGTTGAATACAATGGGTTTACTGATATAGAGTAGATGCTATCGAACTGTAAATTTATTCGAAAAAGTGGGTCGTTAAATAAAGTTTGAGCATTGGATATTGAGAAGTTACGCAGGTTGGGTAAAAGAGCAGAACTATCGGCAAATACCGATTGCTTAAAAAGCAAATGAGAAACAGCCTTCCAGTTACCTTGTGATTCTTCGATGTATATCTTTAATATAGGTGGAGTTAGGTTTGATGGCAACTTTTCTTGCAGAACTTCCATCATAGTAACAAACACATTCTTATCGATTGGGAGATGATAATCCTTATAAAAACTCTGGGAAGTACTTAATAAGGACTTGGTGAGGCTGGCTATTCGAGTTGAATCGCGATTTGAACGATTCACTTCAGCGAATAAGGAATTGAAATTTGAAACGAATCGAAATATTTCAATTGCTTTGAATGCCTCCCTTTCGAGGTCGCGTGCCAGCAATAATGGCTTCATTTCACTATTTAATTCCGCAAAACGGGGTAGAATATTTCCGTACTGCTGACTTAATATGGAGCTGGATGAGGCCCAAGTAATAAAGGCTTTCTCCAAATCCTGCTTCTTGTCAACTGCCTTAAGACGAATCAGGCCATTCTTCTCCCCAATCCACTTCTTCCAAGCGTTGGCAACACCTGCATACTTACTTGTATATTTAATTCGAACGGTATCGTCTTTTTGCATAAAACCCTCCATAATTTCGAGTCGCTTGCTGCGTAATCCAATTTTAAGAGGGTTAGAATTATTAACCAAGTAATTAACTTCGAAGGATGTAATATATTGTTGGGTAGTTCCTGGATAACCGTAAACTACTGTAAAATCGTTCTCCTTTACCCCTCCAGTAGATATTGGCAGATAAAACTTTGGTTTATAAGGTACATTGTTGGGCGAGTACTCTGCAGGTTTATTATCTTTATTTGCATAAATGCGAAATAGTGCAAAATCGCCAGTATGACGAGGCCACATCCAATTGTCGGTATCGCCACCGAAATTTCCAATAGATTTTGGAGGGGCTCCTACCAGGCGCACATCGCGAAATACCTCATTAATATAAAGCAAATACTGATTTCCGTAATACATGGGTGCAATACGAGCTGAATAGTGTGTTCCTTTTGTTGCCGAATCGGCAATAGCCTTCGAATTGGCTGCTATTATTCGTTCGCGCTCGATATCGTTCATGCCAGAAGCGATACCTTTTAAAACCCTACCGGTAACATCCTCAATTTTTACAAGAAAAGTTACAGTTAAGTTTGAATTTGGTAGTTCTTCAGCTTGCGACATTGCCCAGAAACCATTGGAAATGTAGTCGTTCTCAATAGTTGAATGTCTTTGTATGCTACCCAAACCACAATGGTGGTTAGTTAATAGTAAGCCATTAGGCGAAATCAGTTCACCTGTGCATCCTCCACCGAAATGGACAATAGCATCCTTTATTGAGGGCTTATTAATGCTATAAAGGTCTTCGGCAGTAAGTTTAAAGCCTTGCTTTTTCATGTCGGCAATATTGTACTTGCCAACTAAATGAGGGAGCCACATCCCTTCGTCGGCAATTGAAGGAATAGCAATCAGCAAAAACAAGCTTAAGAAAGGAAGTAATCGTTTCATGATATTGGTGTGTTAATATGTTTTTATTATATTGTTTAATAGAATCCTCTTTAAAACCACAAAGCCTGCCTGCCGTCAGGCAGGAGCATAAAGGTTTACACAAAGGCCACAAAGAAAAATGATGCAAAGTTCATTTCTCACCCCTTTATTTCATCCAAAAAATTATTTAGTTCAACATAAAGCCGTTGAACTGGCAAACCCATAACATTGAAGTAGGATCCTTCAATTCTCTCAACTCCCACATAGCCAATCCACTCCTGAATTCCATAGGCACCAGCCTTGTCGAAAGGTTTAAACCGATCAACATAATAGTTAAGTTCATCGTAAGTTAAGTTTCTAAAATACACATCGGTGTGAACTGAAAAGCTGTGTACCAATGCTTTTGATGTAAAGCAAACCCCTGTAATAACGGTATGCTTTTTACCCGAAAGGGTTTTGAGAATATCGAGTGCGTTATCCCTATCGATAGGCTTGCCAATTACTTCATTGCAGCAAACCACAATTGTGTCGGAAGTAATTAAAATGTCATTTGTTTTGAGCTCATTTATGAACGGAATAGCTTTCTTTTTTGCTAAGAATTCGGGAACATCACTAATGGGTATATTTGAAGGATAGGTTTCGTCTTCAACACCATTTATTTTCACTTCAAAATCGATACCCAATTCACGCATAAGAGTATGCCGACGAGGGGAGCGCGATGCGAGTACGACATTATAAATCTTTATTTTATCGTGTAAAAGCATTGCTTAAATCATAAAAAACTTAAAAATAATTGCAAAAAGAATCCCAAGTAGCATAACTATTTTAGTAAATGAACTAATGGATTTGAAATTTTCCTTTGTTTGTGCCATAAAAAGTTTTACCAGCAGAATAAAAACTGGAATGGCAATAGCAGTAACGAGATAAATGAGCGAAATGAAATTAAAACTGTAAGTACCGGGAAAATAATTCATATGGGCACCAAAAACGTATGTTATAAGAAGTAAAACAACCATCAATATGGAGGAGGCAACAATTCGGGAGTTATTAGTTCCAAGCACAACGGGAAGAGTATTTCTACCAAATTCCAGATCGCCCTCATAATCTTCAATGTCTTTAACAATCTCACGGAAGAGGTTTAATAAAAAAGCAAAAATTGCAAACCCAGCAACCCAGTAAATAGTAAGATTAAAGGTATCTGGCTGAAGTAGAACAGTCTGCCAGTATTCTTCATACAAAAGGGGCAATTCGAAAAGAATGGTCATAAAAGGTACTAGAGCAGTTAACAATGCCACAATGATGTTCCCAACTAAAAACTGGCGTTTGTAAGTAGTTGAGTAGAACCAAAGAATTCCTGGTATTATAATAAAGCCCAGAGAGAAAAAGGGACGATTGATATAAAAAGAAACCGCCAAGCCAAAAACAAAGCCAAAAGAATTCAGAACCCAGTGAGTAAATATTGCACTTCTCCGCGACAACTGGCGGCCAATTACAACTCTTTGTGGCCTGTTTACTAAATCGGTTTTAGTATCGAAATAATCATTTATAACGTATCCGGCAGCAGTAATAAAAACGGTGGAAAGAACCAGAAGCAGAAAAAACCATTCGCTCATTTGCAAAGTGAAGCCCTTCTGGGCTAGTAAAGGTTGAATTATACCAAATCGCATAAGGTACATGGTAAGGGCTACTATCAGTAAATTCTGATACCTGAACACTCGAAGAAATACTTTAATCATTTTCTTACTGCTTGAAGTTGTTATCGATAAACCATTGCCCTTTTAATCGCAATACCTGCTCAATTACATCGCGAACGCAGCCCTTTCCACCAGCAAAGGTTGAAATGTAAACCGAAATAGCTACTATTTCGGGAGCAGCATCGGCAGGACAGGTTGGGAAACCAACCAGTTGCATTGCATTATAGTCGGGAAGATCATCGCCCATGTATAAAATTTCCGACAGTTCCAATCCGTATTTGAACCTAAAGTCGTTTAAAGCATCAACCTTATCGGTTGCGCCAAGGTATATATCTGTAACACCCAGTTCGGAAAACCGTTGTTCTACCGATTGGCTCTTCCCTCCAGTTATAATGGCAACCGGAAAGCCTAATTTAACAGCTCTGTGAACTGCAAATCCATCTCTGGTATTCGACGTTCTGAGAAGTTCTCCTGATGGATGTATAATAATTGTTCCATCGGTAAACACTCCGTCTACATCAAAAGCGAATGCTTTTACGCTATTGAGTTGTTCTTTGAAATTCTTCATATTACATTTCTTTATGCAATCGTTCAATGCTGGTACTTAACGAAATATATAAATCTCTCAGCTCCTCATCTAATTGACCAAGCATTGCATAATGTCGCTTTAAAGTAACTGAATCGCCTCGAAGGGCCGGACCCGTTTGGCTTTCGAACGGATTGCCCTCGAGTGCCTTATTGACCGTTTCGAGGATAAGGGGTTTAAGTAAAGCGACGTCAATATCGTTTTCCTGGGCTAAAATGTGCGAAACAGAGAGCATATGATTAACAAAGTTGCAAGCAAAAACACCCGACAAATGGAGCCATTTACGGGTTTCTGAGTCCATACGAATGGGCTTTGCTCCAAGTGCAAAAGCAAAACTTCTTAGCAACTCAAAAGTGCTATTATTTTTTGCCTCTATACAAACAGGAATATCTGAATAATTCAAAGCTCTTGAGTAAGTAAATGTTTGGAAGGGATAAAAAACACCGCAACTACTGGTGCAAATCTTTTCTAAAACCTCAACAGGGGTACTTCCACTGGTATGAACAACAATACCCTTAAAGTTAATAAGGTTTTGGGCAACGTTCGAAATTTCTATGTCGGGAACCGCCAAAATATACAAATCGGCATTGGTATTTACATTTGAGATATTTGGTATGAACTCGGTTTTGGTCAGGCTCGAAAGTTCTAAACCCCTTTTAGAATTGGTAGAAACAATTTGTATAAGTTGATTCTGGCTTTTACTAATGGCAATAGCCAAACTGTAGGCTAAATTCCCCGAACCCACTAATACAATCTTCAAAGTATTGGATTCAATTTCTGATGCCATAACTCGGATTTTAGCCAGCTAATATAGCGAAAAAACCATTGAAACCATAAGATCTATTACATTCATGGTTCGTAATAGTTTATAGGGTTACAACTCTTGTAACCTAGTATGCGAGTTTATAAATCCGAATAAAAAGCTAAATATTTTACTCGGATTAATAACTAGGTGTATTAAAAAGCTAAACTTTTGTTTTATACCATTTTTACTATATTTGTACCCTCCAAAACGAATAGTTTTGCATTATAGTTTTTTAGGTATATATAGCTTTTCAGAATAATAACTTAATATAACTAAACCGTTAACGAATGAAAATTTTAGTTTGTATCAGTAACGTACCCGACACAACTACAAAGGTGAAATTCACCGACAACAACACCAAATTCGATGCAAATGGTGTTCAATGGGTAATTAACCCCTGGGACGAACTCGCACTTACCCGTGCGCTTGAACTAAAGGACAATGCCGCAACTGGCGTTAAGCTGGTATCTGTTATTCACGTTGGAAACGCTGGATCGGAGCCTACAATTCGCAAAGCCCTTGCCATTGGTGCCGACGATGCTTACCGTGTTAATGCCGAACCAACCGATGCATTCAACGTTGCTGGTCAAATTGCTGAAATTGTAAAAGCCGAAAAATTCGATATTGTGCTTTGCGGTATCGAATCGAGCGATTTTAACGGTTCAACCGTTGGCAGTATGGTTGCCGAGCTACTCGACTACCCTTCGGTTTCTGCCGTTTCGGGGCTTAATATCGAGAATGGCGCAGCCATTATTAATCGCGAAATTGATGGCGGTAAAGAGGTTGTATCGATTCCTACCCCATTTGTTGCAGTGGTTCAGAAAGGAATTGCCAAAGAACCCCGAATTGCTGCTATGCGCGGCATTATGCAGGCTCGTACAAAAGCCATTAAAGTTTCAGAGCCTGTTGCTATCGAATCGCTTACCGAAGTAGTAAGCTACGAAATGCCTCAACCCCGTGCAAAATGCAAAATGGTTGATGCCGAAAACCCAAAGCAACTCATCGAGCTACTGATGAACGAAGCAAAGGTTATCTAATTTCTATTATTAATCGATTAAAATACAACAACATATGTCAGTACTTGTATTCACCGAGAATTGGGACGGAAAATTTAAGAAGTCTTCGTTCGAGCTTGCTTCGTACGCTGCAAAAGTTGCCGAAATGCTTGGTACTACTGCCTCAGCCATTTCAATAGGAAATGTTGACGAAAACGAACTTAAGTCGTTAGGAAAATACGGAGTTAAAAAGGTGTTAAGCGTTAAAAACGATGCTCTAATCGTTCTCGATAGCCAAACTTACACTAAAGTAATTGCCGAGGTGGCTCAAAAAGAGGGTGCTAAGGTTATTGTTATTGCCAACAACAACATGGGCAAATCAATTGCTCCCCGCCTTTCGGTTCGGCTAAAAGCAGCAATTGGCTCTGGGGTGAATAAACTTCCGCTTAGCGTAAACCCATTTGTAGTGGTAAAACGCGCCTATTCTGGAAATGCCTACGCACACGTTGCGCTTAAATCGGATGTTAAAATAATTACCCTAGCGCAGAACTCCTTCGATTTAATCGAAACAGCTAACGAAGCAACTGTTGAAGCATTTGCTCCGAGCATCGATGCGTCGATGGTAAAAACTCAGCTAAAAGACGTACAGAAACAATCGGGTAAAATTCTTATTACCGATGCCGAAATTGTTGTTTCGGGCGGAAGGGGAATGAAATCGGCCGACAACTGGGCCCCACTCTCTGAACTAGCCAATCTGCTGGGTGCAGCAACCGCTTGTTCGCGTCCCGTATCCGACGAAGGATGGCGCCCCCACGAGGAGCACACAGGCCAAACCGGTAAAATTATTGCTCCTAACCTCTATATAGCGGTAGGTATTTCGGGTGCAACCCAACACCTTGCAGGCGTAAGCTCGTCGAAGTACATTGTAGCCATAAATACCGATAAGGATGCTCCTATTTTCGAGGCTGCCCAGTATGGTATTATTGGCGACGCAGCAAAAGTTCTTCCGAAACTTGTTGAGGCAGTTAAAGAACTGAAAAAATAAGTAGTTATTATAAGCGTTTAATGCATTAAATGTAAAATTTAAAAACGCTAAATTTTGAATGTAAATTGATATGAAGTAATGGATAGTTCAAGAAAATTCGATTTGGAGCAAAGATTAATAAACTTTGCTGTAAGAATGCTTGAAGTATCTGAATTACTTCCAAACACTAAAGCAGGAAGCCACATCTCGGAACAACTTGTGAGATGTGGTACTTCTCCTGCTTTTAATTATGGCGAAGTGCAAGCTGCTGAGTCGCATAAGGATTTTATTCACAAAATTGGCATAGTACTTAAAGAACTCAGAGAAACAGGTATATGCCTTAAAATAATAATTAATAAGCCTTTAGTTAAACATCCCGAACAAATTAATTCCGGTTTAATCGAATGCAATGAGTTAATTGCAATTTTTACAAAAAGCGTAAAAACGGCTAAATCAACTATAAATCAAAAGGGATAAAATTTGAATACCAGGGCTTATATTATATTTTACATTCATTAATTTACATTTTACATTTTTTTTATAAATGATTTAAATTTTAACTATGATAAATCAACTAGTATTCGCTGCGGCACTTGCAATTACCCTTGGGGTTTTTGCTTTTACGGCCTTCCGTTACTTTAAACTTTTTAAATTAACCAGGCCCGCTTTTCCTGTAAAGGACTTTAGCAAGCGCTTCATGCTTATGCTTAACGTGGCCATTGGTCAAACCAAAATGTTTCGTAAGCCTTTAACAGGAGGTATGCACGCCATGGTTTTCTGGGGTTTTTGCGTTATTCTAATTGGCAGCATCGAAATGGTTATCGATGGTTTATGGGGAGTTGAGCGTTCGCTTAAAGTTTTTGGTGACCTTTACGATTTCATCATGGCATCGGGCGATATTTTTGCGCTAGTAGTAGCAATTGCCATAGTTGTATTTTTGGGTCGTCGCCTGTTTATTCACGTTAAGCGTTTCGAAGGAATTGAAATGAAGCACATTTCGCATATCGATGCAAAAATTGCCCTTTCAATTATTCTTCTCCTTATGCTTACGCTGCTTGGTATGAACACAAGCTATGTTGCCTATAATACTCTAATTGGTCACGAAGTATTTGGTGTTTACCCTGTTAGTCAGTTTTTTGCTCAGTATTTCTCGGGTTTCTCTGCCGACACATTACATATTCACCACGAAATACATTGGTGGGCGCACATTCTGCTAATCTTCTTTTTTGCAAACCTCCTGCCCTACTCCAAGCATTTCCACGTTTTCATGTCGGTTCCCAACGTTTTCCTATCGCGCCTCGAGCCGCTCGGAAAGTTACCCAACATGGACAATGTAACCCGCGAGGTTAAACTGATGATGGATCCAAACACAGCCTTTGCTGCTGCTCCTGCCGATGCTCCTATTGAACGCTTTGGCGTTAAGGATGCCGAGGATGCTAGTTGGAAGAACTACCTCGATTCGTTAGCTTGCACCGAGTGCGGCCGATGCACTTCGGTTTGCCCTGCAAACATTACTGGCAAAAAGCTGTCGCCCCGAAAAATTGTGATGGATCTTCGTGCCCGCATGAAAGAGAAGTCGAAAGGTCTTTTAAAAGAAGGTAAAACATTCGACGATGGCCGTTCGCTAATTCGCAATTTTATTTCCGAAGAGGAGCTTTGGGCCTGCACCACTTGCAACGCTTGCGCGCAGGAGTGTCCAATAAACATTAATCACCCAACGCTTATTGTGGACATGCGCAGGTACTTGGTTATGGAAGAAGGCTCCGCTCCCGGCGAACTTAAAGCAACTTTCAATAACATTGAGAATAACGGTGCACCCTGGCAGTACTCGCCAGAGGATCGACTGGTATGGGCTCAGGATTTTGAAATGAATAAAATATAACTGAATGGAAACTATTAAAATACACGTACCCGTAATGGCCGACCTTTTCGCTAAAGGCGAAAAACCCGAATACCTTTTTTGGGTTGGTTGCGCTGGTGCATACGACGATAGGTACAAAAAGGTGGTTCGTGCCTTTGCAAAAATTCTTACTCACCTAAATGTGAACTACGCTGTTTTGGGCAAGGAAGAAACCTGTACAGGCGATCCTGCTCGCAGGGCTGGCAACGAAATGCTTTACCAAATGCAAGCATTACAAAACATTGAGCTGTTTAAAGCGTACGAAATAAAAAAAGTAATTACGGTTTGTCCTCATTGCTACAACATTTTTAAAAACGACTACCCCGATTTAGGTGCCAAATTCGAAGTAGTAAATTACACCGACTTCATGCTCGAAATGATGAATAGCGGCAAACTTAAGGTTGACAAGAAGGTTTTTGCCGATTCGCGAATAACCTACCACGACCCATGCTACCTTGGTAGGGCAAATAGCAAGTACGATGAGCCCCGAAAAGTCATTAACTCGGTTACCAACAACCTGGTTGAAATGGAGCGCAGCAAAAGTTTTGCCCTTTGCTGCGGAGCAGGTGGCGGACAAATGTTTAAAGAGGCCGAAAAGGGCGACAAGGAGGTTTTCCTCGAGCGCACCGAGGACGCTCTGAAAACCAATCCCAGCATTATTGCAACAGCCTGTCCGTTTTGCATGACCATGATGACCGACGGCATTAAGTACAAAAACAAAGAGGAAGAAATTAAAAATTACGACATTGCCGAGCTTATTGTAATGTCGCTTGGAATTTAGAAACACAATAACCTACAAACTAATGGAAACAGTTAACCTTAAAAGCGGCGAATTTCTTGTAAAAGATGTTGATGCCAACAGCATTTTTACTCCCGAGGAGTTCAACGAGGAGCAACGAATGATTGCCCAAACCTGCAGAGATTTTCTTGAAACAGAAGTATTCCCAAACCTCGAAAAAATTGACAAAGGCGACAGGGTACTGATGAAAAGTATTCTTAAAAAAGCCGGCGAACTTGGCATGCTTGGCATAGCCGTTCCCGAGGAGTACAATGGTTTTGGACAAGATTTCGTGACCCAAATGCTTGTTGCCGAAACTACAGGTGCTGGCTACTCGTTCTCGGTTGCCTACATGTGCCACTGCGGAATTGGAACCATGCCCATTATGTACTATGGCAATGAGGAGCAACGCCAAAAATACGTTTCGCGCCTTGCAACCGGCGACCTAATTGGCGCGTACTGCTTAACCGAACCAGGCGCAGGTAGCGATGCCAACTCGGGTAAAACCCAAGCCAAACTCAGCGACGATGGCAAGCATTACATTCTGAACGGTCAAAAAATGTGGATTACTAATGGTGGTTTCTGCGACACTCAGGTGGTTTTTGCAAAAATCGATAACGACCGTATTCTCAGTGCTTTTATAGTTGAGAGCAACTGGCCTGGCGTGGTTATTGGCCCCGACGAGCATAAAATGGGGATTAAAGGATCGTCGACTACCCAAATATACTACAACGATGTAAAAGTTCCTGTTGAAAACCTGATTGGTGCCCGTGGCGAAGGATTCCGTATTGCCCTAAGCATTCTGCACATGGGTCGTATGAAACTAGGAGCCAACGTAATTGGCGCAGCCAAACAAACCATTACCGATGCCGTTAGGTACTCGAACGAAAGGAAACAGTTTAACACCCAAATAGCCAACTTTGGCGCTATTAAGCACAAACTAGCCCAAATGGCCATTAAAACCTTTGCTCACGAATCGGCAATTTACCGCGTTAGTAAAGATGTTGACATACTTATGGCACAGTACAAAGCCGAAGGCTGCGACCAGGGTCGTGCTGCTATCGATGCCATTAGCCATTACGCCGTTGAAGATGCAATTCTTAAGGTTTGGGGTTCGGAAATGTTGGATTACGTAGTTGACGAAGGCGTTCAAATTCATGGTGGTATGGGCTACTCGGCCGAAATGAATATTGACCGTGGCTACCGCGACTCGCGCATCAACCGTATTTTCGAAGGAACCAACGAAATTAATCGACTTTTGGTTGTTGAAAGCGCCACCAAGCGTGCCATGAAAGGTGAGTACGATTTAAATGGGCCTGCTGAAGAGTTGTTTAAAAACCTCGACTCAATTACCGATGGTGCTGTTGCTGGCGAAAGCTACTATGCTGAGAAACTTCGCTACATGAAGAACTTCAAAAAAGCTGTTATGCTTGCTATTAACAGCGCAACTAAAGCCTTAGGTAAGAAATTTATGAGCGAACAGGAGGTTGTAAACAACCTTTCGAACATGATTATGGAGCTGTACGAAGCCGAATCGATGGCGCTTCGCGTTGCCAAGGTTGAAAACACCCAAGGTGTAAACACCATTTACAGAGATATGCTCGATGTTTTTGTTTACGACGCTGCCAGTTTAATTCGTAAAAATGCCAAAGATGCCATTTACTCGAGCGTTGAAGGCGATGAGGCAGAAAAGATCATTAAAGCCATTAAGGTATTAACTCGCGTAAAGGGAGTCAACGTTAAAGATGCCCGTCGTCGTATTGCCGATAAAATGATTGAGAATAACGAGTATAAGTTCTAAGATTATTCCTTGTAAAGAAAAGGGCAGTATGTAACTGCCCTTTTCTTTTGCACTTTGCTAACGTACTACGATTCGAGAGCCCTTCACTTTTAGGTTCATCCAAGCAATTATCAATCCGGCCGTTCCAAACATAATAAGGCTGTATATGGCTGGTGAAATGGTCATGGTTGGATTATGAAGTAAAGTTGCTGCTATAGCGATTCCCAGTGTGCCATTTTGTATTCCCGATTCGATTGAGATAGTAATACTTTGTGTTACACTCAACTTGAAAATGCGCGAAGAATAGTAACCAATTATTAGCATGGCCACATTCAGTGCCAAAGCCACAGGGCCTGCCTGAGCAAAGAAGTTAAAAAAGTTTTCTCTGTCGTTAAAAATTGCCGCTAAAATAATTACAACCAGTAGCAAACCCGACATAATTTTAACAGGCTTATTCATTTTATACGAAAACTTTGGAGCCTTAGCCCTAATTAGCATTCCAATGGCCACTGGTAATAAAGTAATTATAATAACTTTTATCATGGTATCGAATACTGGCAAAGGAACGTACTCACCATGATTCAGAAAGTAACCCATTGAAAAGTTAACAACCAAAGGAATGGTGAATACTACAATTAAACTTGAAATTGCCGTTAACGAAATTGATAATGCGGTATCGCCCCTTGAAATGTGTGTTATTAGATTGGATGTAGGACCACCCGGGCAAGCAGCAAGAATCATAATACCAACGGCTAACTCAGCATTGCGCATTGGTATTAACAAAAGGAGTATAAAACCTATTAAAGGCAACAAAACTATTTGATTTAGAATTCCAATAGCTGCAGCTTTTGGGTATAAAGCAACCCTTTTGAAATCGTTGGGGACCAACGAGAGGCCCATTCCAAGCATTATAATTCCCAGTGAAATGGGTAGCAGAACATCGGTGATGAAATTCGATTCCATTGAATTTAATTTTAGTTTATAATCTAAAACAAATATAAATAAAACATGCGTATAATTTAAAGATTCTATATGCCAAAGAAATTTTTCGTTAATCAATTATTACTTTAATAAGCCAGGTAATGCAGAAATGAAAGGCCATCGATTTTTCGATGGCCTTTCATTAAAAACAAAAAAATTACTTTTTTAATAAATCTCTTATTTCGGTAAGAAGTTCTTCTTGCTTGGTGGGTTTTGGTGGAACGGCAGGCGCAGTTTCCTGTTTTCTCTTGGCTGCATTCATTGCCTTAATTACCATAAAAATGGCAAAGGCTACAATAACAAAATCGAAGGTAACCTGCAGAAAGTTGCCGTAATTAAGGGTTACAACTGGTCCGGTTTCAGTTGCAGCCTTCATAACAAACTTTAGGTCGGTAAAGTTAACACCACCAATTAAAAGACCTAAGGGAGGCATAATAATGTCGGTTACTACCGAGGTTACAATTTTCCCAAAAGCGGCACCAATGATTATACCCACTGCCATATCGGTAACATTACCCTTCATGGCAAATGCTTTAAACTCGCTAATAAATTTCATGGTTTCAAAATTTAATGGTTAGAATTTAACTGATATTCCTGCTCCAAAAATCTCTTTGAACTGAATTTGGGGTGAGAAACTGTCAAGTGTTCCATCATTATTGGTATCCTTCCCAATCTTAACCTTGTCGTCGTATATTATATGAGTATTTAGGTTAACGTTAATGTACTTATTAACTTTAAGTGCTATTAGAGTTTCCCAGTTAATTACTATATTTTGTGGGTTCTCGAGGTAGTTGGAGAAAAGGTCGAGTTTAGTTGTAAACGAAATATTTTTCAGTAACTCTGTTTTGAAATCGTTTTTAGTAAAAATCAATCTAATATACCCTCCAAATTCGCTTTTTGTATTCTTCCCTGGTTCAACTCCAAATGCTCCAGCGTCGGATAGTGCTGTATCCGTAACAATAGTAATCTTGCCTGTAAGTGGAGCAGCAAAAACACTGAGGTATGCAGAGGGCTTATAATCGATACCCACAGCGGTAATTACGTAAGCGGGTGCGAAAGCATCGGAAATTTTCACCTTGCTACCATCAGCCAGGAAATTGTATCCGGCAGTCATTTGCGATTTGAAGTTGAATAGCGCAGCGTAGTATAGGTTTTTGTAAGCCTCGCGACCAAACTTCGATAAGAAATCGACCTTATCATCGGTTTTTCTAAAATCGGTTTTTTCGCCTTTACTTAGAACGCCATAGCCTAAATCGAGAGAGTTGTCCCAAGCAATTTGACCTTTTTTATAATTGGCAAACAGGCTAAAGATCCCATTCACTGCAAAAGATTTTTCACCACCTGCAGCCCAGTTATAAAGTGCAGTTTGTGCTAAATTAAATCCAACAACACCTCCGGTTTTCCACCCCGATACCGAATCGGCAACATGTGTCTTCAACTTTCCCTCAGCTTCCGTAACTTGACTAAAAGCTGGATAGGAAACAATAAAAATGGCATATATAAGTATAGAAATTGTTTTATTTTTTTTCATATTAAGTAGGGTTTTGGTTTCAGATTAAAATTAATCGAAAAAATTCAATAACTAATCCCATTTCTATATAAAAAAAGCGGTTTAAAAACCGCTTTCAAATTCTTATGCTTGACCTGTTCCGCCAAAGTTCATTGGGAAGGGTGGCATTCCCATATTCCCGCCCTCAGCTAATTTAATGTTTCCATGAACGGTCTCAAATTTAGCAATATTATCCTGCAAAGCCAGTAATAAACGCTTGGCGTGGTCGGGGGTTAATACAATCCTCGACTTAACTTGCGCTTTTGGAACACCTGGCATTACCCTAACGAAGTCAATAATAAATTCGGAAGCTGAGTGCGTTATAATAGCCAAGTTTGAGTATATCCCTTGAGCAACGTCGTCGGAAAGTTCAATGTTGATGGGATTGTTTTTCATGTCAGACATTTTTTCAGGATTTATGGGTTAGAAAAATAAGGGGGCAAATGCCCCCTTCATTATAATTTTTACTTATTACTCTTCATTTACTTCAACCCCAACATTTTTACTGGCTTGGGTTAAGAGTTCATAATCATCCTTCGAGTACACAACAATGTTATCGAATTCACGCAAACCAGTACCTGCGGGAATGAGATGTCCACAAATGACATTCTCCTTGAGACCTTCCAAAGTATCTACTTTACCATAAATGGCGGCTTCATTAAGAACTTTTGTGGTTTCCTGGAAGGAAGCTGCCGACATGAAACTTTTTGTTTGAAGTGCAGCACGGGTAATTCCCTGGAGCACCTGGCTTGAAGTTGCTGGAACCGCATCGCGCCCAGAAATTAGCTTCATATCCTTACGTTTCAGCATTGAATTTTCGTCGCGAAGTTTGCGGGCAGTAATAATCTGACCCGGACGCACAGCAGTAGAATCGCCAGCATCGATAACAATCTTTTTATCAAAAATCCAATCGTTCTCTTCCATGAATTCCCACTTGTCAACAATTTGTTTTTCGAGGAATCGGGTATCGCCTGGGTCCTCAATTTCAACCTTGCGCATCATTTGGCGAACGATTACCTCGAAATGCTTATCGTTGATTTTCACACCCTGCATACGGTATACCTCCTGAATCTCGTTCACAATATACTCCTGTACTTTTGTGGGACCTTTAATTGCAAGAATGTCGGAGGGTGTAATGGAACCGTCGGACAATGGTGTTCCTGCTCTAACGTAGTCGTTCTCCTGAACAAGAATTTGTTTCGACAGGGGTACCAAATACTTTTTCTCCTCGCCAGTTTTAGAGCGAATTGAAATTTCCCTGTTACCACGTTTCACCTTACCAAAAGAAACTTCACCATCAATTTCAGCAACAATAGCTGGGTTCGATGGATTACGAGCCTCGAAAAGTTCGGTTACTCGGGGTAAACCTCCAGTGATGTCACCAGCTTTTCCAACGGCACGGGGAATTTTAACAAGTATGTCACCCGCTTCAACTGTTTTACCCTCTTCAACAACAATGTGCGAAGATACTGGAAGGTTGTATGAACGAAGTACCTCATTGCCCTCCACAATTTTAATCATGGGGTTTTTGGTTTTATCGCGACTTTCAATGATAACCTTTTCGCGATATCCAGTTTGCTCATCAGATTCTTCGCGGAAAGTAACCTCTTTAATGACCGATTCGAAGGTAACTTTACCGCTCATTTCAGAAATAACTACAGCATTCCATGGGTCCCAATCGCACAAATGCTGGCCCTTTTTAACATCGTCGCCATTATTTATATACAGTTTCGATCCGTATGGAATTGAATGGGTTGACAGGGTGATGCCAGTATTTTTATCAATAATACGCATTTCGGCCAAGCGACCTATTACAATATTAAAGGAACTACCAGAATTGTCTTTTTTGAAAACAGCCTTAAGTTCTTCAATTTCGGCACGACCATCGAAACGAGCAACGATCTTCGAATCGGCAATAATGTTCGAAGCGGTACCCCCTACGTGGAACGTACGAAGTGTAAGCTGAGTTCCTGGTTCACCAATCGATTGGGCAGCAATAACTCCCACGGCTTCTCCCTTTTGTACCATGCGGCCAGTAGCCAAACTTCTTCCGTAGCATTTTGAGCAAACCCCTTTACGCGATTCGCATGTGAGAACCGAACGGATTTCAACCTGTTCAATTGGAGAATCGGTAATCTCCTTGGTTATTTCTTCGGTTAACTCCTCACCTGCAGAAACTATGAGTTTGCCCGTAAGCGGATGATAAATATCGTGAACGGTGGTTCTTCCAATAATCCTTTCGTGAAGCGTTTCAACAACCTCTTCGTTCTTTTTAATTGCAGTTGCAACCAATCCGCGAAGTGTACCACAGTCGGGTTCAGTTATAATAACATCCTGCGAAACGTCCACCAAACGACGGGTAAGGTAACCAGCATCGGCCGTTTTAAGAGCAGTATCGGCCAAACCTTTACGTGCACCGTGGGTTGAAATGAAGTACTCGAGTACCGATAGACCTTCTTTAAAGTTTGAAAGAATTGGGTTCTCGATAATTTCATTGCCCGTTGCGCCCGATTTTTGGGGTTTTGCCATAAGGCCCCTCATGCCACAAAGCTGACGAATTTGCTCTTTCGATCCACGAGCTCCAGAGTCGAGCATCATGTATACCGAATTGAAGCCCTGCTTATCGTCGGAAAGTTTTTTGAGAAGGGTAAGGGTTAGGTTGGCATTTGTATGTGTCCAAATATCGATAATTTGATTGTAACGCTCATTGTTGGTTATTAAACCAGCATTATAGTTGGCCATAATTTCGTCCACCTGCTCGTAGCCTTCGTTAACCAATTCCTCTTTTTCAGCAGGAATCATAACATCATCGAGGTTGAACGACAACCCTCCCTTGAAGGCCATAAAGTAACCCAAATCCTTTATATCGTCGAGGAATTGTGCAGTTCGTGCAATACCCGATTTTTTAAGAACGTTACCAATAATGTCGCGAAGCGATTTTTTGGTGAGCAACTCATTTATGAAACCCATTTCTCGGGGTACAGATTGATTGAAAATAACTCTACCAACCGTAGTTTCAATAATGCTATAACCAACTATATCGTCCCCCTGGTACTCAGGAATGCGAACTTTAATAATGGCGTGTAAGTCGGTTCGGCCTTCATTAAATGCAATTATTGCCTCCTCGGCAGAGTAAAAGCGCAAGCCATCCCCTTTAGCACCCTTTTTAGGCTTGGTTATGTAGTAAAGGCCTAAAACCATGTCCTGAGACGGTACCGTGATAGGTGCACCATTCGCAGGGTTCAGAATGTTATGTGAACCCAACATAAGCAATTGTGCTTCTAAAATGGCCTCATTTCCTAGTGGTAAGTGCACAGCCATTTGGTCACCGTCAAAGTCGGCGTTAAAAGCAGTACAGGAAAGTGGGTGAAGTTGAATTGCCTTTCCTTCAATAAGCTTAGGTTGAAATGCTTGAATACCTAAACGGTGAAGAGTTGGAGCTCGGTTAAGCAGCACCGGGTGACCCTTAAGAACGTTTTCGAGAATATCCCAAACAACAGGATCCTTGCGGTCAACAATTTTTTTAGCCGATTTAACTGTTTTTACAATCCCTCTTTCAATCAATTTCCTGATAATAAAAGGCTTGTAAAGTTCAGCAGCCATATCCTTGGGTAATCCACATTCGTGCATTTTAAGTTCAGGTCCCACCACAATTACCGAACGGGCCGAGTAATCGACACGTTTACCGAGTAAGTTCTGACGGAATCGTCCTTGTTTTCCCTTTAAACTATCGCTCAACGATTTCAAAGGTCTGTTAGCATCGGTTTTAACGGCATTGCTCTTGCGAGAATTGTCGAAAAGCGAATCGACTGCTTCCTGAAGCATACGCTTTTCGTTGCGTAGAATTACTTCGGGCGCTTTAATCTCGATTAGCCTTTTAAGACGGTTATTTCTAATAATAACCCTTCGGTAAAGATCGTTAAGATCCGATGTGGCAAAACGGCCACCATCGAGGGGTACAAGAGGACGAAGTTCGGGTGGAATAACGGGAATTACCTTAAGTATCATCCACTCAGGTTTGTTAATATTAACCGATTCGCGGAAGGCCTCAACAACCTGTAAGCGTTTGAGCGCTTCGTTTTTACGTTGTTGAGAAGTTTCGTTATTGGCTTTATGGCGAAGATCGTAGCTCAAACCATCCAAATCGATTCGCGACAGCAGCATATGAAGCGCTTCTGCACCCATAGCTGCAATAAATTTATTAGGGTCGCTATCGTCGAGGTATTGGTTTTCTTTAGGTAACGACTCGAGTATATCCAAATACTCCTCCTCGGTTAAAAAATCCATGTAATTTATGCCCTCGGCAGCTTTAATTCCGGGGTTAATAACTACATAGCGCTCGTAATAAATAATTGAGTCGAGCTTTTTTGTAGGCAAGCCTAGCAAATAGCCAATTTTGTTTGGAAGCGAACGAAAGTACCAAATATGAGCAACAGGTACAACCAAACTGATGTGCCCCATACGTTCGCGACGAACCTTCTTTTCGGTAACTTCAACTCCGCAACGGTCGCAAACAATCCCTTTGTATCGGATGCGCTTATACTTTCCGCAATGGCATTCATAATCCTTAACAGGACCAAAAATCCTTTCGCAGAAAAGACCGTCGCGTTCTGGCTTGTAGGTTCTATAATTTATGGTTTCGGGTTTAAGCACTTCACCGCTGGAGCGCTCCAGAACTTCTTCGGGAGACGATAAACCAATAGTTATTTTTGAGAAGTTGCTTTTAACCTTATTTTCCCTTCTGAACGACATAATATGTTGGTTATTATGGTTAAAACTGCTTAAAGATTGGGGCATACACCCCAATCTCTTATATTAAAGCTTGTTAATCGAGATTAACGCTTAGACCTAATCCACGTAATTCGTGCAGAAGTACGTTGAGCGATTCGGGTATTCCAGGCTGCGGCATGGGTTCTCCTTTAACAATCGATTCGTATGCTTTGGCTCGGCCAATAACATCGTCCGATTTGATTGTTAGTATCTCCTGAAGAATATGGGAAGCACCAAATGCTTCGAGTGCCCAAACCTCCATTTCACCAAATCGCTGGCCTCCAAATTGAGCTTTACCTCCAAGTGGTTGCTGAGTAATAAGTGAGTATGGTCCAATAGAACGAGCATGCATTTTGTCGTCGACCATATGCCCTAATTTCAGCATATAAATCACTCCTACGGTAGCTGGTTGGTCGAAGCGTACACCCGTACCCCCATCGTATAGGTAGGTTTTTCCGAAACGTGGTATTCCCGCTTGCTCAGTGTAATTGCTGATCTCATCTAGTTTAGCTCCATCGAATATAGGAGTACTAAATTTAACTCCCAATTTTTGGCCAGCCCATCCCAGAACAGTCTCGTAAATCTGCCCAAGGTTCATACGCGAAGGTACACCAAGTGGGTTGAGTACAATGTCAACGGGAGTTCCATCCTCAAGGAAAGGCATATCTTCATCGCGAACAATTTTGGCAACGATACCCTTGTTTCCGTGACGACCTGCCATTTTATCGCCTACTGTTACCTTACGTTTTTTTGCTATGTAAACCTTAGCCAACTGAACTATGCCTGCAGGCAATTCATCGCCTATTGTAATGTTGAATTTCTTGCGTTTGAATTCGGCATCGTATTCCTTATACTTCAGTATGTAGTTGTGAATAACGGCTTTAATCAGGTCGTTCTTCTTCTTATCGGTTGTCCACTTATTGGGGTCAACATTCAGATAATCGATGTCGGCAAGCATTTTATGAGTAAACTTAACCCCTTTCGAAACGATTTCCTGACCAAATAAATCTTCAACGCCTTGCGAAGTTTTACCGTTTACTAATTCGAAGATTTTATCGATAAGCATATCGCGAAGCTTTGCAGCTTGAGCGTTGAACTCATCGTCAATTTTGGCAAGAAGGTTCTTTTCAGAAATTTTTGCCTTCTTAGGATCTTTAATGGAACGGGAAAACAACTTTTTGTCGATTACGGTTCCATAAAGCGAAGGTGAAGCTTTTAGTGAAGCATCCTTAACATCGCCTGCTTTGTCTCCAAAAATGGCACGTAAAAGTTTCTCTTCGGGTGTAGGATCCGACTCCCCTTTAGGAGTAATTTTACCAATCAGAATATCGCCAGGAACCACATTGGCACCAATGCGAATCATTCCGTTCTCATCCAAATCTTTAGTGGCTTCCTCGCTCACATTGGGAATATCTGAAGTGAGTTCTTCTAGGCCACGTTTGGTATCACGAACTTCAAGAATGTACTCATCAATATGCAGCGATGTGAAAACGTCTTCGCGTACCAACCTTTCGCTAATTACAATTGCATCCTCAAAGTTGTAACCCTTCCAGGGCATGAATGCAACCTTAAGGTTCCTGCCCAAAGCCAACTCTCCACCTACCGTAGAATAACCTTCGGTTAGAATTTGACCCTTTTTAACCTCCTGTCCTTTGAAAACTATTGGTTTAAGAGTAATGCAGGTGTTTTGGTTGGTTTTATTGAATTTAGGTAAACGGTACTTCTTTATATCGGGTTCGAAACTAACGAAACGTTCCTCTTCGGTTTGGTTATACTTAATAATAATTTCAGTAGCATCTACCTTCTCTACAATTCCATCAGCTTCTGCAACAATTTGAACCCGGCTATCGCGAACCACTGAACCTTCGAGACCTGTTCCAACTATAGGAGCTTCGGGATTCAATAAAGGTACAGCCTGCCTCATCATGTTCGAGCCCATAAGTGCGCGGTTAGCATCGTCGTGCTCTAGGAATGGTATAAGCGAAGCAGCAATTGATGCAATTTGATTAGGAGCAACGTCCATTTTATGAACAGTTTCCTTTTCAGCCAGAGGATAATCTGCTTCGTGACGAGCTTTTACTCTCGGATTTACAAACCAACCATTATCATCAATTGGGGCATTTGCCTGTGCAATAATGATATCTTCCTCCTCTTCGGCACTTAAATAGGTTATACCCTCGTTGGTTAATTGAACCTGACCGTTTGTAACCTGCCTGTATGGAGTTTCAATAAATCCCAAATCGTTTACCCTAGCATATACGCAGAGCGAAGATATAAGACCAATATTTGGTCCTTCGGGGGTTTCAATGGGACAAAGCCTTCCGTAGTGTGTATAGTGTACGTCGCGCACCTCAAAACCTGCACGTTCGCGGGAAAGACCTCCGGGCCCCAATGCCGACAAGCGTCGCTTGTGGGTCATTTCGGCTAACGGGTTGGTTTGGTCCATGAACTGCGAAAGCTGGTTAGTACCAAAAAACGAATTGATAACCGACGAGAGGGTTTTGGCATTAATCAGGTCAATTGGGGTAAATACCTCATTATCCCGAACATTCATTCGTTCACGAATGGTACGGGCCATGCGAGCCAAACCTACACTAAACTGATTAGCAAGTTGTTCGCCCACAGTTCTAACCCTACGGTTACTCAAGTGGTCGATATCATCAACATCGGCTTTGGAATTGATTAACTCAATGAGATACTTAATAATCTCAATAATATCCTCCTTAGTAAGCACCTTGGTAGTAATGTCTACTGAGAGATTAAGTTTCTTATTGATTCGATAACGTCCTACATCGCCAAGGTCGTAGCGTTTATCGGAAAAGAAAAGTTTATCGATAACATCGCGAGCAGTAGCCTCATCGGGTGGTTCCGAGTTTCGAAGTTGCCGGTAAATATGAACAACTGCTTCCTTTTCAGAATTGCAGGGATCTTTCTGTAACGTGTTGTATATAATAGCAAAATCCGATATGTTCTGGGATTCTTTGTGCAGAAGAATGGTTTTAGCACCCGACTCCACAATAAGGTCAATATGATCGCTTTCAATTATGGTTTCACGATCGAGAACTACCTCATTCCGTTCAATAGAAACTACCTCACCGGTGTCCTCATCAACGAAATCTTCAACCCACGACTTAAGAACACGTGCAGCGAGCCTACGACCTTCATACTTCTTCAAACTAGCTTTCGATACCTTGATTTCATCGGCTAAATTGAAAATTTCGAGAATGTCTTTATCAGCTTCAAAGCCTATGGCCCTAAGAAGGGTTGTTACGGGCAATTTCTTTTTTCTGTCGATGTATGCATACATCACATTATTAATGTCGGTAGCAAACTCAATCCACGAACCCTTAAATGGAATGATGCGGGCAGAATAGAGTTTGGTTCCGTTGGCATGTACGCTCTGACCAAAGAACACGCCAGGTGAGCGATGCAGCTGAGAAACAACTACGCGCTCGGCACCATTAATAACAAAGGTACCACGGGGGGTCATGTAAGGAATGGTTCCTAGGTAAACATCCTGAACCACTGTATCGAAATCCTCGTGTTCAGGATCGGTACAGTAAAGTTTCAGTTTGGCCTTTAGTGGAACACTAAATGTTAAACCTCTCTCAAGGCACTCCTCAATGGAGTATCGGGGAGGATCAATAAAATAATCGATAAACTCGAGAACGAAATTATTCCGAGTATCGGAAATGGGAAAATTTTCGTTGAAAACTTTGTATAGGCCCTCCTTCTTGCGCTCTTCTATGGAAGAACCAAACCTAAAGAATTCAATAAACGATTTCAATTGAATATCAAGAAAGTCTGGATATCCAAGTTGATTTTTAGTTTTAGCGAAGGAGATTCTTGGGTTATTTGTTTCGAGAAACATTGGAGTTGGATTAGTTGAACCATTAAATATAACAATAAAAAGGCTTAGAATCTATTCTCATAGATTCTAAACCTCTAATCCCTAATAATATCAGGCTTTCCCTATTTAAGTTCAACTTCTGCTCCTGCCTCCTCAAGTTGTGCTTTAATGGATTCAGCCTCTTCTTTCGAAGCACCTTCTTTAACTGCTTTGGGTGCTGCGTCAACAAGATCCTTAGCTTCTTTTAAGCCTAAACCGGTAAGCTCTTTAACAAGTTTTACAACTTGCAATTTAGCTCCACCAGCCGATTTTAGAACCACGTCGAAAGTGTTCTTTTCAGCAACAGCTGCTCCACCGGCGTCGCCACCAGCAGCGGGAGCAGCTACAGCAACAGCTGCAGCAGCAGGCTCAATTCCGTATTCATCCTTTAGTATTTGAGCAAGCTCGTTAACTTCCTTTACGGTTAGGTTAACCAATTCTTCTGCAAATTTCTTAAGATCTGCCATTTTAGTTAGTGTTTAAAAATTAATTCCAATGAAAATTCAAATTATTCTTAACGATCGCCGAGTGTTTTAACAACACCGGCCAAAATATTACGTCCCGACTGCAGCTGTGAAATAACAGTTTTAGCAGGGGATTGTAGCAGGGCAACCACATCGGCGATGAGTTCGTTCTTCGTTTTCAGAGAAACGAGCGCATCGATCTGGTTATCGCCCAGGTAAAACGATTCTTGAACAAAGGCAGCCTTTAAAATGGGTCTGTCGTTTGTTCTGCGGAAATCCTTGATTAGTTTAGCGGGAACATTGCCACTTTCGGTAAATAATACCGAAGTAACCCCTTTAAGGCTTTCGAAAAGAGGGGAAAAATCTGCTTTTTCACTTCTTTCAAGTGCCTTTTTCAGAAGGGTGTTCTTTACCACAACCATTTTTATATTCTTTTCGAAGCACTTCCTACGCAAACTGCTAGTAGCAGCAGCATTGAGGTTAGATGTATCGGTAATATAAAAATGAGGGTACTGCTCTATTTGTTCAGCTAAACTATCAATGATTGCGTTTTTATCTTCCCTTCTCATGATAATTGGGTCTATGCGTTATTAATTCGACTCGGTAACTGACTTGGGATCGATAGCCAGACCAGGGCTCATGGTACTGGAAAGGTAGATGCTTTTAATATATGTACCTTTTGCCGCAGTAGGTTTTAACTTCACAATGGTTTGGATAAATTCTTGAGCATTCTCGAGCAGCTTCTGGGGTTCAAACGAAACCTTGCCAATCGATGTGTGAACAATTCCGAACTTATCTACCTTGAAGTCAATTTTACCTTGCTTAACCTCATTTACGGCTTTGTCAACATCCATGGTGACTGTTCCGCTTTTGGGGTTTGGCATAAGTCCTCTGGGACCCAATATGCGACCTAGGGCGCCTATTTTGGCCATTACTGAGGGCATGGTAATAATTACATCTATATCAGTCCATCCGCCTTTTATTTTCTCGATATAATCGTCGAGACCAACATGGTCGGCACCTGCAGCACGTGCAGCCTCCTCTTTATCGGGGGTGCAGAGCACAAGAACGCGAACGGTTTTACCGGTTCCGTGGGGAAGGGTTACCACGCCGCGAACCATTTGGTTCGCTTTGCGGGGGTCAACACCCAAACGAATGTCGATGTCAACTGAAGCATCGAACTTCGTGAAGGTGATTTCCTTTACCAATCGCGCTGCATCGGTAAGCTTGTATTGCTTTCCGGGCTCAATCTTTGTCAACGCAAGTTTCTGATTCTTGGTTAGTTTTGTCATCTCGGTAAAAGAGGTTAAAAGTTATTTACCTTGAAATTCTCCTGTAACGGAAATACCCATACTACGGGCAGTTCCTGCTACCATTTTCATTGCCGATTCCAAGGTAAAACAATTCAGATCGGGCATTTTATCCTGTGCAATTTCTTTAACCTGCTCCCAAGTAACCGAAGCCACTTTCTTACGATTGGGCTCGGCAGAACCGCTTTTTTGCTTGCTTACTTCAAGCAACTGAACGGCTACTGGGGGTGTTTTCACAATAAAGTCGAACGACTTATCGGAATAAACGGTTATAATTACAGGAAGGACTTTTCCGGCCTGGCTCTGGGTTCTGCTATTAAACTGCTTGCAGAACTCCATAATGTTTACCCCTTTCGAGCCGAGTGCGGGACCAACTGGGGGTGAAGGATTTGCTGCACCGCCTTTTATTTGTAACTTAATTAATCCGGCAACTTCTTTAGCCATAATGGTTAGCTCTTAACGGTTTCTACTCTTTTTCAACTTGCATAAAGCTGAGTTCCAACGGGGTTTTGCGGCCAAAAATTTTGACCATAACCTTCAGCTTCTTTTTTTCTTCGTTCACTTCTTCTATTACTCCGGAAAATGAGTTAAACGGACCATCGATAACTTTAACCGTTTCACCTACGAAGAAGGGTACATTCAGTTCCTCTTCGCTCACCGCCAACTCGTCAACTTTACCCAAAATGCGATTCACTTCTGACTGCCTCAGGGGTATGGGTTCGTTCGTTTTAGGATCGCCAAGAAAACCTATTACATTAGGAATATCCTTTATTACATGAGGAATTTCACCTACAAGAACTGCCTCAATTAGAACGTATCCGGGGTAAAAAATCCGTTCTTTGCTTACCTTTTTTCCATTACGAATCTGGTAAACCTTTTCGGTAGGAATAAGAACCTGAGATACAAGATCGTGGGCCTTAAGGCGATTGATCTCGTTCTCAATGTATTCCTTTACCTTTTTTTCCTTCCCGGCAATGGCACGTACTACGTACCATTTCTTTGCGTTCTCTTCCATGTGTGTTGCTTGCGTAAATGGATGTATTAAAACAGTTTGTAGATTTGCTCCATAATGTTTCTGAAGGAGAAATCCATGAAGAAAACTACAAGCGCAATCAATAGGGAAGCTATCATAACAATTAATGCGCTCGATTGAAGTTCTTTCCACGTTGGCCACGAAACTTTGTAAACAAGTTCCGTGTAAACTTCCTGAAGGTATAATTTAAGTCTCATAAATTCATTCGGGATTGTTGCACGGGAGGAGCGACTCGAACGCCCGACACTCGGTTTTGGAGACCGATGCTCT
>JBBIRB010000024.1:0-38927 GCA_037442025.1 Bacteroidales bacterium
TAGAGTTGCAGCAACTTTTCATTCCACCTTTTTAGCAAACGAAAGTTAGCTATAAGATAAAAAACCACTTGAAGAATAAATAAAAAGCGACTAATTATATATACAACCCCCATAAATTGACTGCTTGCGGCCTTAGAGTTGCCTTTTAAAAGTATTTGGTTTAAATAATTCATCCCTTCCTGTTTGCTCATTGAAATATACCCAATAATGCTTAAAAAAAATATAATGAAAGGGATTGCCAAGTGTTTTGAGTGTTTTTTTAGCGAGAAGCTTTGGTCGATAGTCAAAAGCCTAACGTATATATGAAAAAGCGGATTTACTAATAAATTACATAGAAGGTAAAGGCTATCGAAGTAGTAATAAAGCTCAATTTGCTTTTGAAAGTAGAGGGCATGCGAAAAATATAATATGCTGGCAACAGCCATTAATATGCTTAAAAGTATTTTTGGGTAATCATTCCAACTCCGCCCCATTGGAAGTACAATAGCCCAAAAAAGGGTAACAATAATGGGAAGCAGCAAGGAAATTGTTATAATCATTACTTTTAATTAAGAAAGAATTTAAGCCGGATTTTTTGGCGAAGAAATTATTTCAGTGAATTGTTTCGGATTTTTAAGTACATCAATAGCTTTTTTTACCAAGTCGTCGCGTTTTACAAAGCGTTGAAAGCGGCCACGCTGAAAATAGTAACGGCCAACAATTTCATCTTCAAGCACAGTTTTAACTTCGTTGCGGTTACGTTCAATTTCGGCTAAAGCGTTGTTGTTAACAATTTGGCTCAGGCTGTCAATAAAGGGTTTTGCCTTTTCGAAGTAGTTATTTTCCTTTGATGTTCTAGTTAATTCGTCGAGAACTTTCTGTGAATGGGTTTGAAACTTAACTCCTTCTTGCAGAATAAAATTCGAAAAAGAGTTGAACTCTTCGTTGGTAAGGTTGAATTCGTTGGGAGAATTTATACTTGAGTTTTTCAGTCGGAAAAGGGTTGCGTATTTAAAGAAACTTCTGTGGTTATATAAATTAATGGTTAATTCGTTTGGCATTCGGGGTTCAATCACAATGTCGGGAAGTATGCCCCCCCCATCATACACTGTTCGGCCATTTTTTGTTTTAAATGGTTTCATAAGAGAGTCGGGAATGTAATGGATGCTGCCATCCTCATTTTTTTTGGCCCAATCGATTGCCTGAATGCATCTGCCGCTTGGAATGTAGTATTTGGCCGTTGTAATCTTCATTTTTGTATTGTGAGGAAGTTCGCGTGTGCTTTGAACCAACCCCTTGCCAAAAGTTCTTTCACCAATAATCACCGCTCTATCAATATCCTGAAGAGCTCCAGCAACTATTTCAGAGGCGGATGCCGACGATCGATCAACCAGCACCACCAAAGGAATATCAGTATTTAGGGGTTTGGAAGCAGTTTTATATTCCTGATCAAAATCCTTTAGCTGACCCTTAGTATAAACAACCAATTGGTTACGGGGAACAAAAAGGTTGACAACCCTAACAGCTTCATGCAATAACCCTCCAGGGTTACCTCTCAGGTCAACAATTATTGACTTAGCATCGCTTTTCATTAGTTCCTTTAGTGCCTTCTCAGTTTCCTTATAGGTGTCTGAGGTAAAGCTGCCCAGTCTTATATAGCCAATTCCGTTCTCAATCATTCCATAGTAGGGTACGCTTGGTATGTGAATTTTTTCCCTTTTAAAACTGAAGGTTAGGGTATCGGGTATGTTTAATCTTTTAATTTTCAGAGTAAGGTCAGTTTTTGGGAGCCCCTTTAGCATTTTGCTCGCTTTGTCAATTGCAACAGAATTGACACTAATTCCATTTATAACCAGAATCTGATCGCCCACCTGAAGGCCCGCTTTTTGGGCAGGGCTTCCCTCGTATATTTCAGCTACCATAGGAAAACCCTCGTACTCCTGAATAAGGGCTCCCATTCCACCATACTCTCCGGTTGTTTGAAAGTCGAGCTCGTCGCTATTCTCTTCAGAAATAAATTCGCTGTATGGGTCGAGCGATTGAAGCATTGCATCAATGCCCGTATAAATTAATTTTTCAGGGTCTGTTTTATTAACATACATTATGTTAAGGTCCCTAAAAAACGAAAAAAAGATATCGAGCCCCCTCGATGTTTTAATGCTTGGTCCTTGGAATGCGAGAATTACAAAAACGGTGATAACCGTTAAAGAAGAAAAAAATAGTATTCTAATTTTACCCTTTACACGTTTCATGGTTGTAATATTAGCAAATGCAATGGCAAATTTAGTATTTAAACAACTTCTTGCTAATTACTATTAAATTAAATTCTGTTATTATGTATTAACTAAGGAACGGGATCGTAACCGTGGCCTCCCCATGGGTGGCATCGGCTTATTCGCCTAATTCCCAACCAAAGACCCTTTAGTGGTCCGTGCTTACGAAGGGCTTCAATGGTATAATGCGAACAGGTTGGAGTGTATCTGCACGATGATATTGTGTAAGGGCTTATCAGAATTTGGTATAGCCTCACGGGTAAAATGAGTAAGGCTACAAATCCCTTTTTTATCCAATATAAAATGGTTTTAATCATTTTTGCTTACACTTGAGCCAAGGTAGGAAAGGTGGGTTACAATCGATTTCTCAATGGTGCTGAAGTCGCAAACATCGTTAACAGAATATAGAAACGCAATTTTTAAATTTAAGTTCAGGGGTTCGAGCATTGGAATAAGGTTATGCTTGTTCAGCCGGTAGGCTTCACGCATTCTTCTGCGAATCAGATTTCGGGTTACTGCCAATTTGAATCTTTTTCGGGGAACTGAAAACATAACCTGTACAGGTGGATTGTCGTTTTCACTTTCAACAATTTGAAAAACTATACGAATAGGATATGCGAAGTGCGATTTACCTGAGGCAAAAAGGCTCTCAATTGCTTTCAAACTGCAAAGTCTTTCGGCTTTTGGCAGACCAAAGGTTTTTTGTTTTTCCACCTTTTTATTGAGGTGTTTTTGCAAAGTAATGAGTAACCGACCAAATGCTTACTTATGCTCTTTATTGTATTTTTTTATAAATTCATCGAGGGCCTGAGTCATGCTGGTACACTGGGGAGTTGGCGCTTTAACATCGAGCCGAAGGCCATTGTCTTTAACTGCCTTAGCTGTATTGTCGCCAAAAGCCGCAATGGCAATATCGTTTTGCTGAAAGTTGGGGAAATTTTCGAACAACGATTTAATACCGCTTGGACTATAGAAAACCAGCATGTTGTAGTCGAGTTCTTTCAAATCGGACAGGTCGCTGCTAACAGTACGATAAAAAATCCCTTTGCAATATTTTATTTTCGCTTTATCGAGAGTTTTGGGAATTTCTGCCTTGTGAACATCTGAAAGGGGTACAAGAAACTTCTCGTTTTTATGCTTAAGTATTACGTCCATTAATTGAACGAAAGTACCCGGCCCAAAAAATATTTTTCGTTTACGGTACACAATATACTTCTGAAGGTAGTGGGCAATTGCTTCAGTAATGCAGAAGTACTTCATGGTTTCGGGTATTGTCACCCTAACCTCTTCGCAAATTCTATAAAAATTATCAATGGCAGTGCGGCTTGTAAAGATTACAGCTGTATGCTGCAAAATATCAATTTTTTGCTGTCGAAAATCTTTTGCCGAAATGCCCTCAACCTTAATAAACGGTCTGAAATCGATTTTCAGATTGTACTTTTGGGCTAGCTCCATGTACGGAGATTTTTCGCTGAGTGGATCGGGCTGCGAAACGATAATTTTCTTGATTTTCAAGGCCTTATTTTTAATGAAACTATACTACTCAACCCCTTTCAGTTCTTTGTAAATGATCAGAAGGGGTATAATTTCAAGGGCACAAAGGTACAAAAGTAAATAGAAAATTGAAAATCCTTTGCGAATAAATACCTGAATGGTTCGAAATTGGTTAATAATCAGCGCTAAGCCAATAACACCTAAAGCAATAATAAGGAAGGCCATTTTGAGCAATCCTTCGGAATATGAAATTAAAAATACGATTGGTGCTAGAAATAACCCAACTATTCGCGAATACATTAATTGATTTGCATATAAAAAGCCCAGTTCGCTCCTGTTGTCCGAAATGTATGAAATGGTTTTTATAGTTATAAAACGGAATGTTCTTAGCCCAAGCAAAATGCTAAAACCATAGCCTAAAAACGAATATGTACCAATTCCTTCAACAATTGATGGGTCTAGGTAGTTGGTTGCAAAAAGCAATGTAAATGGAACCGAAACGAAATACACCAAATCGAGCAACACATTTGCATTTTGTCCTAAAATCGATTTTTCGTTGTACACCTTTTCAGCATAGAATAGCTGCAGGGTAGACTGGAGTAGGCTCAGTACGTAACGGGTAAATGTTCGCCGAATTATAATAAATAGTAGGAGCAAAAGAACTGAAGGAACAATTGATAACTCAAGAAAATGATCAATGTGTTTCAAAGGTTTTTCTAACGGAAAATCGCCTTTGTATGAATGCTTGCCCTTTGTTTCAGCAAAAACAGGGGGCAATTCTTTTGTTGCTTGGTAAAAATTAGCCCTTCCAAGCAGAAGGTCTTCCCCCGATTTGTTATTGTTGTATAAATTGGAAATTAAACTTTCTTCGATAAGTTTTACAGGCCCTGTAGGGCAAAAAAAACAAGTAGTATCAGTTTCAAGTTTTAAAGGAGTAGTTTTTATTTGCCTTTGCGTAGCTATTTGCTTTTGCCTTTCAACTTCTGCCCTTCCCGTTTCGAAACGAAGCAAAACAGTATCGATTCCCTGCAAACTATCATTGGTTCTTTTTGCAGGAATAGTGTCTTGGCTAGAGGCGAAGTTGAAATATATTGTAGGGGCAAATTTAACCATGGTTCATAATAAATTGCAGCAAATATATGTAACTCGTACGAGTTGTTAAAAAAAATGGGTTGAGATAACCAACCCATTTTTCAAAAATACTTTGATAATTACCCTAGAATAACTCCAACAATGGTTGCCGATATTAGCGCAGCAAGAGTTCCTCCCAGCAGGGCACGCATGCCATAGCGCGAAAGGAGCACCCTTTGCCCGGGAGCCAACGAACCAATACCACCTATTTGAATGCCAATGGAAGCGAAGTTGGCGAATCCACAAAGCATATAGGTTGCCATAATAATCGACTTTTCTTGAGCAAAAGCCCCAATCGACTTGAGTTCAGCTAAACTAACGTAACCAATAAACTCGGTCATAATCAATTTTTCACCCAAAAGTCGCCCAAGCAGGGTTATATCCTCCTTACAAACACCAATAAGCCACATTATTGGAGCAAAGGCGTAGCCTAATAAAAACTCTAACGACAACTTGGTGTAGGTGCCGTTGGTCGTCTTGGCTATAGCTGCATTCAGGTCGGTCCATGCACCAATTTTTTGAACTATAAAATTGAACATGGCAATGAAGGCAATGAAAACTAAAAGCATGGCTGCTACATTGGCTGCAAGCTTTAACCCATCTGTAGTTCCGTTGGAAATTGCATCGAGCACATTGTTGCCTATTTTTTCTTTGGGTACCGAAACGTTAGTATCGATGGATTCGGTTTGGGGAACCAGAATTTTGGATACCACTACTGCACCAGGCGCAGCCATAATGGATGCAGCCAAGAGGTGCTTGGCAAAAACCAGACGCTGAACCGGATCGTCGCCACCCAAAAAACTAATGTATGCTGCTAAAACACCACCAGCGAGCGTGGCCATTCCTCCGGTCATAACCAACAAAATTTCCGATTTGGTCATTTTTTCCAGATAGGCCTTTATCATAAGCGGCGATTCAGTTTGGCCCAGAAATATGTTTCCAGCCACTGAAAGGCTCTCGGCACCCGAAATTTTAAGTGCTTTTGTCATTAGCCAGGCTAGCACCCAAACAACCTTCTGAATTACACCTAAATAAAAGAGCAAGCTGGTTAAAGCCGAAAAGAAAATAATAGTTGGAAGAACCTGAAAAGCAAATATAAAACCGTATTTAGAAGTGTCTAAAAAGCCAGCAAAAAGAAACTCAGTTCCCGCTTTCGAAAAGTCGAGCACTTTAACAAATATTTTTCCAACAAACTCAAACACATGCTGTACGGGGGGGAATTGTAATATGAGTATCGCCAAAAGAACCTGAATTCCTAATCCAATTCCAATGGTTTTCCAAGAAATCGCTTTACGGTTAGAGCTGAATATAAAGGCAATGCCAATAATTACAAGCATACCAAGCAATCCTCTGAGAAGAGTGATGAAATTGAAGGTGAATCCTTTCTGGTCGGGAACCAGCTTGGTAATCTTAGTAGTTGATTCAGAAGTGGAAACAACCGTGTCGGATGAAGTTACCATTTCGGTGGCAACGCTATCGGTGGGTTGCTGGGTTGCTGGCTGATTATTAGAAATGTTTGAAACGGCAAAGCCGAGGATAACGATACATACGGCAATACCTGCAATTACTTTTTTAATCATGGTAAGGCAATTTTTGGTTAGGAACGTTTCTTTATTTCATCGCGAATGCGCGAGGCTCTTTCGTAATCTTCGTTCAATACAGCCTCATTAAGCGAGGCTTTGAGGTCGGCCAAACTCATTGCGGAGTATTGGTCCTTTTCGGTTTCAGTATGTTTTTGTGTGGTTTCCTCAATTTCTTCGGGGGCCCCTTCTTCTCCTTCTTCAATTTCAAGTACAATGCCTGCTTTTTCAACAATGTCTTCGGATGTATAAATTGGGCAACCAAAACGAAGGGCTAAGGCTATGGCATCGGAAGTGCGTGCATCAATGAAAATTTCTTTGGATTCTCTAATACAGTGAAGTTTCGAAAAGAAAACTCCCTCATCTAATTTGTAAATTTGAACATCAATGAGATCAACATCGAACGATTTGGCAAAACTAACAAGCAGGTCGTGGGTTAAAGGGCGAGGAGGAGTAAGCCCCTCCAACTGGATGGCTATAGCTTGGGCTTCAAACCCTCCAATAATAATGGGAATTCTACGCTTTCCTCCCTCTTCACTTAGAACTAATGCATAGGCTCCCGATTGGGTTTGACTGTACGATATGCCTAGCACATTAAGCCTTACTCTGTTCATTTGTACTACCTCTTTTCTATTCTTTTTGGCTTATAGCCATTCTACAAACCTAATGAATTAGTTTAAAATGGCAAGGAAAAAATTTGCAATTATCGAAACAGATTATGGATCATTCAAATATGAGTTTTGCCACTACCGGGTAATGGTCGGAATAATTGACATGAGGACTGGCGTAATAGCAGGCTTTTATTGAATTTGAGTACAGTATATAGTCGATACGAAGTGATGGGAGCAGGCTCCTGTAGGTGTGACCAACACCTCTTCCGGCATCAACAAAGGCATCGTTTAGCTTTTGCCTCATTTGTATATAGTTGAACGATACGGGCGACTCGTTGAAGTCGCCACAAACAACCACCTGATACTTACAGTTCTCGATGTGCCGTACAACTAGCTCCACCTGCTGAGAGCGTTTTACTACAGCATCGCGATAGCGAAATGATATATCCTTAATTTCGTCTAGTTTCTGGCTGCTTTTGCGGAAATCCTGATCGGAAAGAAATCGAAGGTTTCGCTCTTTCAGGCGTAACGATTGTAAATGGATATTGTAAATGCGAACTGTATCATTATTAATTACCACATCGGTATATATACATGCATTGGCACTTCGGTCGAACTTAATTTCACCTTTATTTACAATTGGAAATTTTGAAAACGTAGCCAGCCCATAGGCAGTTTCTTTGCGCTTAACAATATAGTGAATGTGGCCTTTGTACTCGTTGTGCTTGCTTCTGAATTCCTTTTCCGATAATTTTCCCTTCACGGTATAAAATTCCTGAATGCAGAAAATATCGGGATCCTGACTTTCTATGAATTTCGAAACACTACTGTATGTTGGTTTCTGATCAGACCAGGCTAGCTGCTGGAACAGATGAACGTTGTACGTAAGAACTTTTACTGTTTTTTCTTTTGCGCAGCTCCTTTTACCAAATGGAAATTGAAAAAAATTGGAAAAGGTTCCTAATCCAAGCAAAATAGCAATAAAGGGGATGAGAAAGGGCCATTTCCAACGAAAAATCCAAAAAATGAGGAGGGCCCAATTGGCCAGTAGAAAAACTGGGAAAACAAGCCCCATTAGGCCAAATACCCAAAAGTGGATAGGGTTTATGTGAACTGAAAGCTGAGAAACCATTAGCAGCAAAGCCAACAGGAAGCTTATAAAAAGCCATAGGTTTGCTAGCAATCGTTTCATAGCTTCACAGGTTGCTTTTCATGTTAAATAAGGTTTTCTTTTCCTCGGCCGAAAGGCTATCGTATCCCGACTTGGAAATTTTATCGAGAATGCGATCTATCTCCTTTTGCTTTTCATTTCTTATTTGGTTGTACTCCATGTCGGTAAGTGGCCTTTTATAATTAACACGCATTTTGGGTTTACGACTGAAAATATTTACATTCGAAAATGCATTGGCCAAAAAGGTTATGGGCTTAACTAAATTGTAGCCCTTTTTGAACCCTCTCGCAAAAAGGAACCCCATTAGCGCGCCTCCTAAGTGCGCAATGTGCCCTCCCGAATTGCTTCCAGCAATGCTAATAATATCAAGAACTACTGTAAAGAGGGCTATGTACTTTAGGCGAATTGGGCCAATAAATAGAAGATTTAGGCTCAGATTAGGGGTATAGGTTGAAATGGCCATTACAACTCCAAGCACACCCGCCGATGCCCCCAATGCGTATGAAGCAGGTAGCGCACTGCTGAAAACAGGGAAAGTATTATAGAAAAGTATATAAAGGAAGGCACCGGCAAGCCCACCCATTATGTATACTCCCAGCAGAAGCCGCTGGCTCATAAATTGCAGAAATATTACACCAAACCAGTACAACCAAAGCAAATTAAAAAGGATATGCAAAAAGCCCTCGTGGAAAAACATGTATGTAACAAGAGTCCACGGACGAAGAAAAAGGGAGGGTAGGTAAGCCGGAACTGCTAAGTATGCCGATAAATTAAACAAATGGGCTGCATTCGAAAGGTAAAAGAATACAAAAAGGAGATTGTAAAGGATGTATACAGCCAGATTAATATAAATAATTTTAACAAGGGTTCCCCCTTTCTTGAACGACTGTAATATTTCTTCGGCAATGCTCATACGATTCATTTTAGTAAAACTTATCCCTTCTGTGTGCCCAATATTTTATGAATACGAAACCAAACAGCATTCCACCCAGGTGAGCAAAGTGCGCAATATTGCTTCCGGGTTGTGAGAACCCCAGGTAAAGTTCAATGGCTCCGTACCCTAATACAAAATATTTTGCTTTAATAGGAATTGGTGGAAATATGAGCATTATTACTGTGTTGGGAAAATACATGCCAAAGGCAAGCAGAACTCCAAAAACGGCCCCCGATGCCCCAACGGTGGGAATATTCATTTTAAGAGCAATGAGTTCGTTGGTGTATTCAACTGCCTTCTGGCTGTATAAAACGCTATTAGGTTCTAGAATCCATTTGCCTAAAAATTCTTGGTACAAATAGTTATAATAATCTGGGAAGTGTTTGGTTACAAAGGCAGCATATGTATCGGGCGAAAGTGTATTTAGCATTGCCGTAGCGGAGTCCTGTATGCTGCTTATTTGTATATAGTTAACAAATGTGTGTAGGACTGCAGCTCCAATTCCGGTAACCATGTAGTATGTTAAAAATCGTTTACTACCCCATACCATCTCCAATACCCTTCCAAACATGAAGAGGGCAAACATGTTGAAAAAAATGTGGGTAAGCCCACCATGCATAAACATGTGGGTAATAATTTGATGGGGTCTAAAATAAACGGATTCCGGATAATGCAAGCCCAAAAGCCGAACCAGATCGAATTTAGTAGCTGCCAACCATGTGGCAAGCATAAGGATTGCATTGATAATTATTATGTTTTTTACTACCGGAGGAATGCTCCCGAAACCCGATCTGCCAAAGGAGTTGAACATGGGTGAATGTTATTTTAGTATACTAACAGCGTTTATGTTTTAAATGTTTCATTACCGTAGATTGCAAAAATACGAAAACCCCAAATTATTTAAACCTTTTCTCCAGCTCTTCCATGGCAATAATTGAAATAATGGGCTTTCCGTTGGGCGAAAAGTTGGGGTTTTCACAGGCGAAAAGTTTATCAATGAGCTCCTGCATTTCAAACTGCGATAACGACTTGCTGAACGGAATGGCCGACGCATTTGCTAACGATATTGCAACCCGCTGCTGAAGGTCCCAGTCGGCCAAATTTTCATTTTCTTTAAATGCCTGAATAAAAAAATCAACCAATTCTCGCGAATTGGTAACATTTATGTTGGCTGGCAGGCCATTTATGGCAATGGTACATCCACCCAGTTCGGATACTTCAACCCCCAGTGCCGAAAGGCTGGGTTTTATTTCTTCGAGAAGGGCAAAGTCACCGGGATTAAGTTCAATCGATTCTGGGAAGAGTTCCTGCTGCGACACATGGCTACCAGAACCCAAACTGCTTAAAAAACCTTCGAAAAGTATACGCTCATGGGCCCTCCGCTGGTCTACAACCATTAGCCCCGACTTAACGGAAGTTATTATATATCGGTTCTTCAGTTGGAAGAAGCGCTTATCATTGGAGGGCGGTGTGTCATCTATTTTACTTTTTCGGGTAAAATGAGGTGAATCGAACTCGGCTCCTCGTTCCAATTCGTAAAGTATTTGCCAACCTTCGGCATGCCTTGTAGAGATGCCTTCGCCCTGCGGGCGATTAGAGCTTCCCTTGGGCTCCGAATCGAATGGGTTATAAAAGGGGTTTACTTCGAGATCGGGTGGATTTACAGGAGCACTTTTTGGAAAAAAAGGTATGTCGAAAGCAACTTCGCTCTCAAAGTCGATGGACGGAACAATGGCAAATTTTCCGAGCCCTTCCCTGGCCGCGGCAAAAATAATTTGCCATACCGCCCTTTCATCTTCAAATTTAATTTCAGTTTTGGTTGGGTGGATATTTACATCGATGGTTTCGGGGTTGGCTTCCAGAAAAATGAAGTAGGGGGGGTACGCCTCTGCTGGTAGTATTTTCTCGTAAGCTTTTAAAATAGCCCTATGAAAGTAAGAACTTTTCATAAAGCGATTGTTAATAAAAAAGAATTGCTCCCCTGCCGATTTTTTTGCGCTCTCGGGTTTGCCTATAAAGCCATTAATGGTAACAATGCTCGTTTGGGTCTTAATATCTATCAACTGCTGGTTAAGGCTTCGTCCGAAAATGCCAACTATTCTCTGTTTGATTCCAGCCAAAGGCAAATTATAAACGGTAGATCCGTTGTGATTGAGGGTAAATACTACATGGGGGTTTGCCAGTGCAACTCTTTGGAATTCGGATATGATGTGTTTTAGTTCAAGCGAGCTGCTTTTTAGAAATTTTCGTCGAGCGGGTACGTTGAAAAACAGGTTTTTTACGCTAAACGAAGCTCCCTGAGGGCACGAAATGGGTTCCTGCTTAACAAATTCAGAACCCGAAATCTGAATCAATGTTCCCAGCTGGTCTGAGTTCCTTCGGGTTTTTAGCTCCACTTCGGCAACAGCGGCAATCGATGCGAGTGCCTCACCCCTGAAACCTAGTGTTTTAATGGCAAAGAGGTCTTTTGTTTCTTTTATTTTCGAAGTTGCATGCCGTTCAAAAGCTATACGAGCATCGGTTTCTGACATTCCAATGCCATCATCGGTTACCTGAATTAACGCCTTACCCCCGTCGCGAATAGTAACATGCACATTGGTGGCATTGGCATCAATGGCATTTTCCATAAGTTCCTTCACTACCGATGCGGGGCGCTGAACCACCTCACCAGCGGCTATCTGATTGGCAATACTGTCGGGGAGTAATTGAATAACATCGGCCATAGTGCAATGGCTATCGGTAAAAAATTAAGTAGGCAGCAACAAGAAGTGCAGCAAGAATGAGTAGCAAACGAATGTTCGACTTCACCTGAAGTTCCTTGTTTTTTTTCATTTGGCTGCGGAAGCGTCCCTTTATGTTTGATATCCGAGCTACGGTATCGTCGGCAAGTCCCAATTCCTGCTTTATTTGTTGTTCACGTTCCTTAAGTGCCTCCTTGCGGGCATCGTAAAAAACGGGTCTGTAATTGAATCGTTTGGGCTTGGGTATTCTGAAAAAACTGATCATTCCCATACTCGTTCGCTTTAATAATTCGTCAAATATAGCAACAAAGTACGAAATAGCTATTGCTTTAGCCTTGTTGGGTTGTTCTTAATGAACTCGCTCCAGTTCTTGGCCTTGCTTTCGGTAACTGTTTGCGTACTCTGGTAGTGGTGACAAACAGCAGCAGCCAGCCCGTCGGTAGCATCGAGGTGCTTTTGATGAAAGTCCTTAATTCCCAAAATGCTTTGAAGCATTGCAGCAACCTGCTCCTTTGATGCATTGCCTTGCCCTGTTATAGATAGTTTGATTTTTCGTGGGGCATACTCAAAAATAGGGACTGAACGCGAAAGGGCTGCCGCCATGGCAACACCCTGGGCTCTTCCCAATTTAAGCATGCTCTGAACATTCTTTCCAAAAAAAGGAGATTCAATTGCTACTTCATCGGGAAGGTACTGCTCAACCAGCTGCTGAACCCTTTCGTATATAGCCTTCAGTTTTAGGTAGTGATCGGTATACTTTTTAAGTTCAATAACACCAAGTACAATAAGTTCTATGTTGTTTTTACCTGTGCAACGAATAACACCGTACCCCAAAAGGGTAGTACCCGGGTCGATGCCCAGAATTATTTTTTCGAACGTAGGTGCGCTTGTGCTCATTCTAACTTACCAAGCATCAATTTCTTGCTCTAAACCAAATTTAGGATGGTAATTGGCTCGAATATTCGTTTCCATAATTTTAGGGGCAACTGCCCCAAGGGCTCCAATAGCAGAATTTAGCGAAGATTCGCTCAACACACCAAAGTCAGTTGTTATATCATCAGCAGCATTGAAATTAACGGGTATCCCATCGAAGTAGTAGCCCTGGTTGAGAGAATTGTTAATAAAGAAACATATGGGAACAAAAGCCCAATCGAAAGAATTGGATGTGAACGAGTACATGCCAACAGGCTTTCCGTGAGTTTTACTACCCACCGTAATAACATTCATGTATGGTTTGAGCCCATTTATTAGCGATTCGCTTGCCGAGGCAGAACCCGAAGTTGTAATGAAAACAATTCTGTTTATACCTGTTAGTGAGGCTGGCTTGGTTTTTATAGTGTCGTTGAAATTAAGTACCTGATTCTTGTCGTTGTTCACAAGTTTGGTAAATACTTGGTTGTTGGCAATGTTGCCTGCAATTAACCCCCCGAGGTGGTTGGCAACATTCATTCGTCCCCCACCATTATACCGTAAATCAACAATAACGTCATTAACATTCTGTGTTTTAAATTTTTGAAAAACAGCATTCAATTCATCAATTGTAGGTAAAATAAAGCCCTTCAAAACAAAGTATCCAATTTTGGAGCTTCCGAAATCATATACCGAGTCCCTTAATACCGTGTTCATTGTAATACTTTTTTTAGAAAAGGTAACTAGTAAAACCTCGTTGGTAGGGCTTACGAATTCAAAGTTGCAACTGTAGTCTGTTACAGGCGGTCCAAATAAGTTACCAATGTTTTGGGGTGTAGGAACGGTTCCGTCAATTCTCCTAATTCGCCATCCTCTTTTTATGTTATAGTTGTTCAGGGGGGAGTTATTGAAAATATAGGTTATCCAGAGATTGCCACTCTGATCGAAAGCGGAACCAAAGCCAAACCCAATATAAACACCTTCTTCAAAGTATGCTTGAAGTTGCTGCTTGGTTGTTATATAGCTCCATCTGTCAAGTTGGTTGTATCTTAAGGCCTCTAACAGATCGGCAGGATCTCTGTAATTTTTTGGGTTTACTCCGGGCATGTAATTATACCAAAGGTAATATTGATCCATTACAGCATAAAATTGCTCGTTGGCAAACTCATTCGGATTGTCGTTCTTTCCTAAGCAGCTAGTAAATAAAATGCTTGCAGCAAATAGTTTAATCAATAAAAATGAAAAACGTTTCATATTAAAAATGAGCTAGTATTTAAAATGATATTTCTTCAAAGTTAATAACTGCTTAAATGCAATTTAATTATTTAACCAATTAATTTGTTTTCGCTCATTGTTTCTGTATCATTTTTCCCAATCTGCTGGAAAACAATGCTGGCAACAATAATTGCAAGCCCAACAATGGTAGTCCAGTAAATAGTTTCTTTTAGTACGGAATTAATTACCATAAGCGATAGGAACGGCACCAAGTAAATGGTGTTGCTTATTCGAGCTGTGCTTGAAGCGAGGCTTAGCGCTTTGAGCCAAAACACGAAGGCCAAGCCCATTTCGAAGCATCCAACATAAAGCGAGCCAAGCATTCCTCCTGTATTCAAATCCCAAAAATCTGGAAAAAAACTTCCGAGAGCAAACGCCATTATAGTAGCAAAGAGGAAGTTAAGAAAAAGCCTGGTTTCCGAATCGAGACGCTTCGATTTCAAATTCAATATCCAATACAATGCCCATATACTTGAGCTAAAAAGGGCAAGGGCAACCCCCAGAGGGTTTGTATTCGAAAAAACATTCAACTGACCCTGCGACGAAATAAGAACAACCCCAATAAAACTGGCTCCCAGAGCCAGAAAGCCTCTTGACGATATTTTTTGCTTTAGCAAAGGAACAGAAAGCAATACCAGAACCAAGGGCCATACAAAATTTAGTGGTTGGGCAATCTGAGCCGGAAGCAACTCGTAGGCTTTGAAAAGAATAAGGTAATAAGCAAAGGGATTTGTAAAGCCAAGAATAGCCGAGCGATACAGTTCAATTCTCGGAATGGTTTTGAGCGATGCCGTTTTCCCCGTTAAAACAATTACTAAAAACAGAATAATAGTAGAAAAGAGCGAGGCCCAAGCCAAAAGCTGCATATAGTTAAAATGGTTCAGGGTAAGTTTAAATGCAGTGGCTGCTGTACCCCAAAAAAGTATGGTTAAACCGGCAAAAAGGTAAGAAAGTTTGTTTGCGTTCATTCGAAACCCTGGTTTTAATTTGCTCAAAAGTAGTTATAATCTCCTATAATCAGGGGGTTGTCTTGAAAGTTGAAAAAAAATTACCGCAAAGATGGCTATGTTTTACGCTAAGAGCACAAAGTTCAGCTTGCGTGAGTATGTGCTTTGCGGCACTTTGCTTTTTCTCTGTGGACTTTGCGGTTAAAAGGTACTTTAATATGGACTCTAAGTAAAAAAAAGACCCAACATATTGCTGATGGGTCTTTAGCGGGTTAAATATTTCTTCTTTTTTAGTCAATCATTTCAAATCCGCAGTAACCCTGAAGTGCCTTTGGAATTCGAATGCCTCCATCAACCTGATTATTCTCGAGAAGCGAAGCTACTATTCGTGGCAATGCCAACGAGCTGCCATTAAGTGTATGCGCCAGTTGATTCTTCTTGTCGCCCTCTTCTTTATAGCGAAGCATTAGACGATTTGCCTGAAACGACTCGAAGTTCGATACCGAGCTAACCTCCAACCATTTCTGCTGCGCAGCAGAGTATACCTCAAAGTCGTATGTTAGCGCCGATGCAAAGCTCATATCGCCTCCACAAAGTTTTACAATACGGTAAGGCAGCTCAAGTTTATTTAAAATGCCTTCAACGTGGGCAACCATCTCCTCTAAACTTTGGTACGAGCGTTCGGGGTGCTGAACCTGAACAATTTCCACCTTATCGAATTGGTGCAGGCGGTTTAAACCCCTAACGTCCTTGCCGTACGAACCCGCTTCGCGACGAAAGCAGGGTGTATATGCAGTTAATCGAATGGGTAAACTCGAAGCTGGTACAATTACATCTCTAAAAATATTGGTAACAGGCACTTCAGCGGTTGGAATTAAGTAGAAATCGTCGGCGTTAACGTAGTACATTTGGCCCTCCTTGTCGGGAAGTTGTCCAGTGCCATAGGCCGAGTCGGCATTAACTATAAGCGGAGGCATAACCTCGCCGTAACCAGCATCCACGTTTTGGTCAAGGAAAAAGTTTATTAGCGCACGTTGAAGTTTTGCACCTTTCCCCTTGTAAACAGGGAAACCACTGCCCGTAATTTTAACACCAAGTTCAAAGTCGATTATGTCGTACTTTTTTGCTAAATCCCAATGGGGAAGAGCCTTGTCGTTAAGTTTTGGCATTACCCCGCCCGAGCGAACCTCAACGTTTTCGGCAGGTGTTTTTCCCTTTGGAACCGATACATGAGGCATATTTGGAAGCAGAACCAGCGTTTCGTTAAGCTCCTTTTCCTTGTCGGCAAATTGCTGTCCGAGAGTTTTCGAATCCTCTTTCAGGTCGGCTACCCGTTGCTTTGCAGAATTTGCCTCCTCGGTTTTCCCCTCTTTAAAAAGGTTACCAACCATCTTGGCAATAGAGTTCTGTTCGGCCAGATTATTGTCGAGTTTAACCTGTATGGCCTTCCTTTCGTCGTCAAGCGCAATAATTTTTTCAACCAAATGATTGGCATCGAAATTTTTTATTGCAAGACGTTCAATAACTTCAGCCTTGCTCTCGCGAATTTGCCTTAGTGTTAACATAGATCGGAATGGTTTAAAAAGAAAAACTCCTGTATCGGCACCGCTAGTAGTGCACCCACAGGAGATTTAAAATTGTAAAGTGGTATGGTACTAGTTCTCGGCGGGAATAACGGAAACGTACGACTTGTTTTCAGCTTTCTTTTGGAATGCAACAACTCCGTCAACCAAAGCAAAAAGGGTATGATCTTTACCAAGACCAACATTTTTACCAGGGTTGTGCTTAGTTCCCCTTTGGCGCACTATAATATTTCCAGCTTTGCAAACTTGGCCGCCGAATAACTTAACGCCTAATCGTTTGCTTTCGGATTCTCTACCGTTACGCGAACTACCAACACCTTTTTTATGTGCCATTGCTCAAAAATTTATATTGTTAAGCTACTATATCGTTTACTTTAATTTGAGTAAAGCTCTGACGATGTCCTCTCTTTACCTTATAGCCTTTACGTCTCTTCTTCTTGAAGATAATTACTTTGTCGCCTTTCATGTGGCCAAGAATAGTGGCCGACACTTTAGCGTTCTCAATGGAGGGTGTTCCAATCTGAACTTTTCCCTCATTATCCACAAGCAGTACTTTGTCGAAATCGACCATGGCGCCTTCCTCACCTTCTAGGCGATGAACGTAGATCTTCTGATCTTTCTGCACCTTAAACTGCTGTCCTGCAATGTCTACAATAGCGTACATTTATTTATAATATTTATTGTGTTCAACACTTTTTGGGCTTGCAAAAGTAGCAAAGTTAAATTTAACGACAAATATTTCGAGAGAAAAAAATTAAAAAATATTGAAAATGAACTAGCAAGCTACCCTTTCTTTATGTTTTCCCTTGTAGAAAGTAACCCGCAGGCGGCTTGAATGTCTTCACCGCGCGAAGCCCTAATGGTAGTAAAAACACCTTTGGCGGTTAGCGCGTTACGAAATTCAGTCATTCTTTCCTCTGGCGAGCCGTTTAGCGGAGTGTCTGGAATGGAATGGAATCGAATAAGGTTAACTCGGCACTCCAACCCGCTCAGCAATCGCGACATTTCCTTTACATGTTTAGGCGAATCGTTAAGGCCATCGAACATTATGTACTCGAACGACACACGGCGCTGCCCGGTGAAGTCGAATTTGCGAATCTCCTTAATAACCTCCTCAATAGGGTAAACATTTTGGATGGGCATAAGCATTCGGCGCTCCTCATCGAAGGGCGTATGCAAACTCACCGCCAGGTGACATTTACTTTGCTCCAAAAATTGCCGCATTCCCGGAGTTACACCAATGGTCGACACGGTAATGCGCTTCGGACTCATGGCCATTCCCCAGTCGGATGTTAATATTTCGAGCGATTTAAGGACGTTGTCCAGATTATCGAATGGCTCGCCCATTCCCATGTAAACAATGTTTGTAATGTTTTGCCACTCGGGAATGCTGCGAAGCTGGTTAATAATTTCGCCAGCACTAAGATGACCCTGAAAGCCCTGCTTGCCAGTCATGCAGAAAAGGCAACCCATTTTGCAGCCAACCTGACTCGATACGCAAAGCGTTGCCCGATCAACATCGGGAATATAGGCCGCTTCGACAAACTTGAGGTTGGCCGTTTTAAAAAGGTACTTTTTTGTTCCATCGGTCGACTCGGTAACCTTTGCAGGCTGCGAAAGGCCAAAGTCGTACTTCTCCTTCAGTTGCTCTCGCGCCTTAAGGGAAAGGTTGGTCATCTCGTCGATTGACGTAATTTCCTTTTTATAAAGCCATTCCGAGATTTGCTTAGCAGCAAAACCAGGAAGTTTTTCCTCCTTGGCTAGGGCAATTAGTTCGTTAAGAGTAAGACCGAATAGTGCTGGTTTCGACATTTATTTTTAAATTTAAGTTTCTCTCGCAAAGACGCTATTTTGACTATGAAAAAAATCTGGTTGCTGCATGTGAAATGCAATTCACTTATAGTATTCTTTCACTTTCACTCAAAATTCAAACTATAAGTTATTTACAATCCTTGTTATTCCTTCCTTTATTAACTTCTCATTAAAGTTAATAAGCAACCCAAGTTTCATATCTGATAATCGAAGATATGTAAGCAGCTGTTTATGGTGAACCGGAGAAATTGCTTCAACCGATTTTATTTCAACAATTACTTTATAGTTTACAATTAAATCGGCTCTAAAGCCTTGGTCAATCTGAATATTATCCCAAATAACAGGAATGGTAACTTGGCTAAAAACCTTTAAAACCCGCTTTTTCAAGTTCAATAAAAAGAATCTTCTCATAAACCGACTCGAATAGTCCTGGTCCTAATTGGCTATGAATACGATAACAGGCATCAACAATAATCTTTGAAATTTCATTTTCAGACATTCTTGGTAGATTTATGTTGAGTAAAAATTTCTGTTAATAACCCAAGCCTAATAGCGTCTCTGTGCCTTTGCGTGAACTATTTCTTTGCGAGCAAATATTTGCAGAACAACCCCTGTGCCTTAGCGTCTTTGCGTGAACTATCTCTCTGCGAGCAACTAATCACTGTGACCCACCTGCGCCTTAGCGTCTTTGCGTAAAACAAATACTTTGCGAGCAACTATTCGCTGAAAAACATTAGCGCCTCTGCGCCTCTGCGTGAAACAAATTCTTTGCGTTTAAACCTAAAAATATATCTCCGCGTTAATGTTTGCGAATGGTACGCCCTTGGCAATAAGAGCATCGCGTGTTTCAACAACCATTTCGGCGCTGCCGCAAAGGTAGTACTTTTTATTGGGGTCGAGGTTGCTCCACTGCTTTACATAATCGGTTACTCGTCCCTGAAACAGCTGATCGTCGCTACAGCGAGAGCAGCAGCGAACGTAGTTTCTTCCGAACTGTTCAAGTTCTTTTCTATAGTAAAAAAACTCGGGGTAGCTAGCCCCATGAATAACCGTTGGGTTTTCGGCCATGGCCGATCGTATTCGCGACATAAATGGTGCAATACCAGTGCCAGCAGCAATGTAAACGCCCCCTTTAGAGGTTTGTGTAAATGTGCCAAATGGTTCCGAAACCATAAGCCGGTCACCAGGCTTCAGATGCAAAAGCATTGGGGTGAGTGCCCCGTCCAATTTTTCGGAATATAAAATTTCAACAAGCTCGTCGTTTTCACCACTTGCAATGCTGTATAGGCGAGGAGCAATTGTTGATGTAACACCCAGTGCTATTACTTGTCCCGCCAAAAAGTTAAAGTTCCGCTTAAACAACAGAAGGTAAGCGCCATCGGCTATTTGTGTGTTGCTTAGAATAGGTAAGGTCGAATATTTTACATCATTCCAGGTTTTCATGTTTCGATATATTTGCTAGATTAAACCAAATAAGCAGTAATTGGTTCAGCAAATAAATATTTTGCTAACTTAGCACAAACCTTTTTCTATGCTCCGGATTATTTTACTAATTATTTTTTTTCTTGGAGTCAGTAATCCAACTCTGGCTCAACGCTATTCTATGCTCGAAATGAAGCAAGCCACCGAAAGGCGAATGCGTGTTGGACATGGACTAAATATAGGCGAGCCATCAGGCTTGCATGTTTTACTTTATAAATTCAGAGATGTTTGTCGTTTTCGTAAGGCTGTTGCTCTCGAATTGCATGCCTCTCAGGAGGGCGTTCTTTTTAGCAAGATTATAGCGAATCAGAATGCTATTTGGCAAAATGGGGGTATAAGGGCTGGTGCAACTATTCTTTGGTATCTTCCCTTTTATCCTGTCGATTCAAGGCCTTATATCGGATTAGGAGCCGAAGGGGGACAAAGAAATTTGGATGGAGACATTCAATTCGATACCGATGCAACAGCCAGGCTAGGATTAGAATGGTATGTTTTTGGGGCCAGAATAACAAGACATACCAATTTTGGTTTGGCCTTTTTTGTTGAAGCGCGATATAATCATAGTATTTCAAATTCGTTCAACTACCTGCTCCCTTCAGTAGGGTTTCGCTTCCACTACCTATAGTTTAGGGCTATTCATAAATTTCATTTCGTTTTTGCGAAACGTTTTTGCTCATTATATGAATAACTCAAAGTATACCGAGGGGCAAGTTAAATTTTCCTGTTACGCCGGGGCGCTGAGCCATGAGGATTGCATACAATTTCCCGAAATTCTTTCGAAAAGGGCCTGCTGCCTCAGCGGCTACATTGCCGACGATTTACCCATTGCTCGCAGCACGCTGTCGCAGCACCTAAGCGAGCTTAGTTAGGCAGGACTAATACTTGTAGAATTTAATCCGCCTAAATTAAATACAACATAAAATGCGATACATGGGAGGAGGCAAAGCTGATGATGGAGGAGTTTCTTGAGTGAGATATAAAATAGCAAAGTAAAATGTAAAACCCTAAATTTATTTTAATGTAAAAAATGCAAAACAGGGGTAGTTTTTCTTCTTTTCTTTTTACTAGGGCTACCAGATAGTTACGATAGCAAAATATAGCGAGGGGACTAATAAAGATTGTAATTTGAACATTACACCTATGTTTGCGTTTTCTTCTACAAACTGTAATTTTACCAAAAAAATATTTGAATGAACTTTAGTTTATATGCCGAAAATCAAGTGTTCACGCTTCCAGAAGTGCGACATGTTACCCCAGCCAATGCGGTACTGGCCATTGAGCAGTCGGATGCATTAATACTCGATATTAGAGAGAGTGATGAACTTGATGTAGTCCGTTTCGACACTCAGCAAGTAATAAACATGCCCTTGTCGAACATAATAAACACATATAGCCAACTTCCAAAGGATAAACCGCTTATAGTTGCCTGTTCAACGGGCGCCCGAAGCGTAAAAATTGTAAACCTTCTCATGGTTCAAGGATTCATCTATGCTTTTAACCTCGATGGGGGTATTACTCAGTGGTATCGCGAAGGAATGCCTGTGCTTATGCAGAAGCAAGAACATGGCGGTAGTTGCGGATGCTCGTGTAGGGGAGGGTGTTGCTAATAATATTCAGAAAACCATATTTCTATGGCTACATTCTATTGTAAATCGTGTAAGTTGAAATTTGAGGATGAAGGAACAAAAGTAGAGTGGATTGACGCTGCATTTGGACCTTGCACCAAATTGATAGCCAAGTGCCCTCAGAATGGTGATGATTGCGACGAGTATAGTCCTCCAAAACAAGGGAAGGAAACGCCACAGGCCCCTAATTGTTATATGAACGGGGGTTGTTGTGGTTGCAATATGGGTCGATAAGACCCTTTCTTTCTATTTTTTTCTTGCTTTTTCTTACTTTTGTTCGTTTCATAAACCAAATCGATGAAACGACAACATCCTTTTTTGGTATATAGCGACGGCTGCGGAAATATTTTCGAAGATAACCGATTTGTTGCAGCAGGGCGTGCTGGTTTCCGTATCTTTCCCCTTTCTCTTGAGAACATGATTCCACTTCCCGAGGGCAGCGACCTTTTCGAATTACCTGGTCGTATGGCATTGGGATTCAATTCCAAAGGCGAAATTGTGTCGAGAAAGGGAGGGAATGCGGTTGCCGCATTTATTGCCCCCGCTCATACGCAATTGTCGCTTGCAGCATGGAAGAACCAACCTAGTGCTCCAGTTCTCCCATTGTATGCCTATACAGCTGTAGGATGGTATAAGGGTAAGTTTTATGTTCCTGCAGTTCGTATCGATTCCGATTCCCGACAGGATAGCCAGCATTTTAATCAGAAAATTATTATTAAAAAGGGGAAGGAAATCCTTAAGAAGTACCCGAAAAATCGCCTTGTAGACCATATTGTTCAAAAATGTGCATTCACCTACTTGTGTCCAGCAGCTCGAAATTTTGTTATGAATCGCTGGGAGTGCCCAGTTCCAATTTCTCCATCCTGCAATGCGCGATGCATAGGTTGTATTTCAAAGCAGGATGAGTGCGAGTCGCCTATCCCCCCAACCCAGCATCGCCTTACATTTGTTCCTACAGTTAGCGAGATTGTTGAGTTTACAGTGCCTCACTTAGAGCAAGCACCCAATGCAATAATCAGCTTTGGTCAGGGATGCGAAGGCGAGCCATTAATGCAATGGGAGTTAATTCGCGATGTTATTATTGAGGTCAGAAAACTGACCAACAAAGGGGTAATAAATTTGAATACTAATGGGAGTAATAATTTTGCTGTTGAAACCCTTTTCAAAGTAGGGCTCGATAGTATTCGGGTTAGTATGAACTCAGCCCAAGAAGAGTGGTATAATTTTTATTTTCGTCCGGTAAACTATACCCAATCAAATGCAATAGATTCTCTGCGCATTGCTCGCCGCTTCAACCGATGGGCTTCAATAAATTACTTTGTAATGCCCGGGCTCACCGACTCCCCTAACGAAATGGATGCTTTGTTTAATTTAATTGCCAACACACAATTATCAATGATTCAGTGGCGCAACTTTAATATCGACCCAGACTGGTTCTTTAATCGTGTTGGTTTAAATGTTGAAACCCAACACGTGGGAGTTGAAAAGGCTATAAGCCAAATTCGGAGCAGATTCCCCTGGGTATACCATGGCTATTTTAATCCGCATAGGAATATAATTACACAGTTTTTGCAATAGAATGCACCCCATCATCGTTAAAGTAAAATATGCAAAAGAAGTATGCAAATTTTTACAATAAAGACGCATAGTATAATCTATTTTTCTGCTCTTATTTTGGCATTTGCAAGTTTGCCATTTTCAAATTTTTCTCTTAGTGTTTCAATCATTGTTCTTGCTGCCAATTGGCTCTTGCAGGGTGAGTGGGATATTAAGTTTTTGCGATTAAAAAGCAACAAAGCCCTTTTGGTTTTTCTTTTAATATACCTCGCCCTGCTTGTTGGATTGCTTTATACTTCAAATTTCCAATATGCACTTAAAGACCTCAGGTTAAAGTTGCCATTACTTGTTATTCCATTAATTATTGGCACTTCTGATACCCTTAGTAAAAAGCAGCACATCACTATTCTAACAGTTTTCGCTTTGTCGGTATTTGTGGCTTCTATTTATTCTACTTACTTGTATATTGATAACTACAACTACGGAAGTAGCAATGTTCGCGATATATCCCCATTTATTTCACACATCAGATTGAGCTTAATGGTTGGACTAGCCGCTTTTATTGGTTTTTGGCTGGTTATTCAAAATATTTTAAAACTTGATATATTTTATAGGATTATTTTTGGGTTAGTTGCACTTTGGCTTGTTGTTTTCTTATTTATCCTTCAGTCTCTTACAGGTATAATTGCTGTTTTTGTAACAGCCCTGATTTTTCTAACAATTTCAGCGTATAAAATTAAAAATGAAGTATATCGCGTTGGAACTTTAGTTTTTATAGGAGTTTTCTTACTTTTTATTGTATTCTATTTTATTCACTCAATCGATCGGTATTTTACACGAAACTACACCGATTTCAATAGCCTACCAAGTTATACATTAAATGGCAATCCTTACCATCACGACCCCAATGCCAGAGAGTATGAAAATGGAAACTTGGTATGGGTTAATGTTTGCTGGCCCGAAATGGAGAAGGAATGGAACAAAATAAGTTCCATCCCATTTCACAGTAAGGATAAGCTGGGTCAGCCCATTAATTTTACTGTCTTGCGATACCTTGCTTCGTTGGGTTATACTAAGGATTCAGTGGGAATGAGAAAACTCGACAGGGTCGATATTTCATTAATTGAAGCGGGAGCAACCAGCGTAGTTTTTAAAAAGAAGAAATTGGGAATATACCCTCGGTTATACCAGCTATTTTGGGAAATCGATCAGTATAATAATTTTGGTAAAATCAGCGGTAGTCCCTTTATTCAGCGCTTGGTTTACCTTCGAACTGCATTTCGAATTATTGCCCAAAACCCGCTGATTGGAGTTGGAACCGGCGATATAATAGATGAATTTTACAGTTACTATCAGAAATATGAGCCGGAATTGGAGTCGCGCTTCTGGTATCCATCGCACAATCAGTTTGTAACTCGTTTTGTAACGCTGGGTTTATGGGGTGGTATAGTGTTTGTTTTCGCATGGTTTTTCCCTTTTATTAGCAGGAAAGGTCATCGTAACTTTCTAGCATTCTGCTTCTTTTCTATAGTTACCCTTTCCATGCTTAATGAGGATACCCTACTAACCCACATTGGTATATCATTTACTGCCCTTTTTTACAGTTTACTGGTGTTAATTAATCCTGTTGATGAATAATTTACAAAACAATAGGATTACTAATTTTTCCAACGATGTTTTGGAGATTTGTCCAACCCTATTGGGTAAGTATCTCTGCAGGCGTTTCGAAGATGGAATAATAATCCGCAAACCAATAATTGAAGTTGAAGCTTACAGAGGGATAGACGATCTGGCATGCCATGCCAGTAAGGGACGGACCAAACGAACCGAAATTATGTTTGCAAATGGGGGGTATGTATATGTTTACCTGATATACGGAATGTATTGGATGTTAAACATTGTAACTGGCCCCATCGAATTGCCACAGGCAATTTTAATTAGGGGAGTTGAAGGATGTATTGGCCCTGGAAGGGTGGGGCGCCTACTTGCAATCGACGCATCGTTTTATGGCGAAAACCTAATAAAGTCAAACAGAATCTGGATTGAGGAAAGTAAAAGTACTTTTCCTTTCATTCAAACTGAAAGGGTAGGTGTTGGCTATGCAGGACCAGAGTGGGCAAAAAAGCCTTGGCGCTTTGTTGCAAAAGGTTTTTAGTAGTTAACAGATCGAATTGGTAATTGGCGTTTTATTTTTCAATGCATTATCAATGATTGCCTTTATATCTTTCCAGGCACTTTCATTAAGTTTCGGCCCCATAACTTCAATTACCCTGCCTGCCAATAGGGCCCCAATTTCACCGCAAACATTAAGTGGAAGCTTATTAGATAGACCGTACAAGAAGCCCGAAGCATATAGGTCTCCTGCCCCAGTGGTATCTATAGGTTTTGATTTTATTATTCCCACTTTATAAACATCTTTACCCGATTGTATTAACGAACCCTTCGATCCAATCTTAACTACTGCTATTTTTGTAATGCTTGCTAAAATTGATAACGATTCTTCGGGGCTTTTACCCGTAAAAGCCTTTGCTTCCTCCTCGTTGGCAAAAACAATGTCGACATAATGTGAAATTATTCTTTTCAAAAACTCGCGATTGCTTTCAACAACATTATAGCTGGCAAGGTCGAGCGATATGGTGAGGCCTGCCTCTTTGGCAAGTTTAACGGCAGTTTCTATCAGCGAATGGTTTTGAACAAGGTATCCTTCAATGTGTAACATTTGAAAGCCATTGTAAGTACCCAACGAAATATCGTTTGCTCCTAGTTCAATAGCAGCACCAAGGTGAACGGCAAAAGTTCTTTCAGAATCTTTTGAAATCAGTGCCAATGCGGTTCCAGTAGCGTTTTGGCTACTATATAGTATGGGTTTAATACCTGCATCAATCATATCGGCAGAGAAAGCCTTGCCCAGCTCATCGGGTCCAATTTTTCCTATAAACCCTGTTTCAATTCCAAGCCTTGAAAGGCCATGAATGGTATTTGCAGCACTTCCTCCTGAAGCGAGGGTTCTCTTCAAGTGCTTTGTGGCTTCGAGCAACTCATTCATTCTGCCACCATCAACCAGCTGCATGCTGCCTTTGGGCAAATTGAGGTCATTGAGAATTTGGTCGTTTTCTATTTTTGTCAGAAGATCTACTAGGGCATTCCCAATTCCTATTATTTTCATAGTTTTCAATTTGAATAGTTGGTGAGTTTGTGTGCAAAGGTAACAGTTTTATAGAGCCACTTAGCTATCGGGAAATAGAATTCAAATCTATATGGAATCAAAAAAATTATATTTTTTTTTGGAACATAAAAAAATGCTGTATATTTGCACTCGCAATTAAAAAATTCCTCTTTAGCTCAGTTGGTTAGAGCACATGACTGTTAATCATGGGGTCCTAGGTTCAAGTCCTAGAAGAGGAGCAAAAAGCCACGAATTTCGTGGCTTTTTGCTTTTATATGGCATTTATTTTATAAGTTTCTTTCAAAATACTCTTACTTGATATAAACAGAGAAGTTTATATAAACCCCTCAACTTCGTTTTAATGGTCCGCAATAGCCTAAGAATGATTTTAAATTGGCATTTGCATTTTTGTATATCTGCTCTGGGTGGATCAGTTATAACAAACTAATTTGTACACTTATACTACTAGTTTGTTCAAAGCGGCTATGAAGTTTTAATATCTTTGTTGTTAGTAATCGGACTAATATAAGAAAATGACATACTCTCCATCCAAAAATCGTTATGCCAGCATGGTATACAATTATTGCGGCACAAGTGGATTAAAGCTTCCCTCAATTTCTTTGGGTCTTTGGCACAACTTTGGTGAATCCGACAGTTTTGAAAATGCACAATGTATAATTAGAACCGCTTTTGATGCAGGGATAACTCATTTCGATTTGGCCAACAATTATGGCCCACCTCCAGGTTCTGCCGAAATTAATTTTGGTCAAATTTTTAAGAAAAATTTTTCTAATCATCGCAATGAGTTAATAATCTCAACAAAAGCGGGATATTACATGTGGGATGGACCATACGGTGAATGGGGTTCACGTAAATATCTCATTGCTAGCTTAAATCAGAGTTTAAAGCGACTTGGAATCGACTATGTCGATATTTTTTACAGCCACCGCTATGACCCAAATACTCCACTCGAGGAAACTATGGGGGCGCTCGATTTTATGGTAAAGCAGGGGAAGGCACTGTACGCAGGAATATCGAACTATCCGGTCGAAGCAACTAAAGAGGCTTCTGAAATCCTTCGCAAACTTGGAACCCCTTGCCTTATTCATCAACCCCGCTATTCAATGCTCGATCGCTGGGTTGAAGCGGAACTGCTCGATACGCTCGAAAAGGAAGGAATAGGTTGCATTGCCTATTCTCCCTTAGCTCAGGGTTTGCTAACCAATCGTTACCTGCAAGGCATTCCCAATGGCTCTCGGGCTTCGAACCCTAACGGATTTCTTAAAAGGGAGCAAATTACTCCCCATACCCTCAAAAAGATTGAGGAGTTGAATGTAATTGCTTCAGAAAGGTGTCAAACTCTTGCGCAAATGGCTATTGCTTGGTTACTAAAGGACAAGCGGGTAACTTCAGTATTAGTTGGTGCCAGTTCGTCTGAGCAATTGCTCGATTGCATTCAGTCTATTCGTAACACGAGTTTTTCGATAATTGAACTTGATAATATCGATAAAATATTAAAGTAAACTATAGGATGCTATAAGCGTACCTTGGCTTGGGGTAAGAGGGAAAAACAAGGGTTCGAAAATCGAACCCTTAGGCATAAATATTTTTTATTTTAACTACCCGCTTCGGCTTCAACAAGCGAAAGTAGCCCAACGGCCAACCCCGACTTGCCATCCTTAAAGGTAAAGAATAAATGGTATGCGCCTGTTTTAGTGCATACATAATCGATGGAAGGGTAATCTTTCCCAGTGGCAACAACATGGGTAGTGGCAAGTAACCGATTATTGTCTAAAAGCTGCAGTACAACCTTTCCCTCTTGGTCCTTGGAATTGCATACCGAGAAGCGGTATTTAATGCCTTTCTTCAGAATAACAGAGAATCGTTGAACAGGAGGCGGATCGCCGGAGTCGAGGCGTATTTTAAAATCCTTCAGGTAAGTGGCTTCTCCAGCTACCATTCCGCAAATCTCAACAAGTTCATCTTCCGATTGGGCATTGCTTGTAAAGGAAGCACCAACTAAAAACGAGATGAAAAAAAGATAAAAAGCTATATTTTTCATAACCATAAAGTTTCACATTTATCCTTCAACAATCCTATTGCGCACTTCCTGTACTTTAGCAATAATTGCCTTAAGGGTTTCGTCCGACATCTCAACTATCTGTTTATCGTTTTGAACAAAGGTAATAACCCCATTCTTTTCAATGGGAATAGGATCTCCGCCTAATTCAACGGTAATTTTAACATCTTTGTATAGTGCACGAATTTCCTCAAAATCGGAAATCATTTTAGCAATATTGGCATCGGCCTTATAAAGTTCTAAAAGTGCCATCAAGCTACCCATAACAACCTTTTGCTCGCCTACGGTTTCCCGGATTCGCGGATGGTTTGAGTCTTGAGCCACTCGGGTAGAAAGGTATAAACCTTCAATCCATACACCTGCGATAATTACAACGCTCAAGCTTCCCCGATTGGTATGTTTTAGGTAATTATCAATTTTATTAAAACTTTGTTGCGAAATGAGCATTAAAGAATCGAGGTTCTCTTTGTTGGTTGCAATTCTTTTTAGTGTGTTAAAATCGAAGAATTGGCCCACCTGAAGTCCATTAGCAAGGGTGTTTACTGTAGCTAAATAATCGAGAACAATGCTGGGTTTTTCGTACATGTTAAGGTACCCCATGTCGGCACCAAAAATTCCGAGGCCTAAGGCTTTTTTAAAGTTAGTGCTGTAGCTGTCGGCATATTTTGTGCTGGCTAAGTAATCCTTTTTAAATGGAATTTTGAGGCTCTTAATAAGGGCAGCTGTTTCAATGGGCGACGAGACATTAACCATTTCGTTAATCACGTCCGATGAAACGTTCACCTGAACGGTTTCGGTTTCAAGCGAGTCGAAGGCGCTTGCCCAGTCGGGATCTTTGCCTCCAGACCCACATCTGCTACACGAGTTGAGGACAAGAATGCTTGAGAAAACAATAAGTATATTACGAATCATAGCCGTATAAATTAACGGGTTCATTGCCTAGTTGCACAAAGTAAAAATATAATTTATTTTTTACTTACGAAATCGAGGCAGTTTAATTTTTGTAAAAAGTTCAAGAACCCATTTCAAAGTTTCATAGTAAAGCGTAACGTAAAGAACAAGGGTCATGAACCAAATAAAACAAATATTGAACCAAAAAGTATCGAAATAAATTCCCAGAAATTGTTTTCGGGGAGCCAGAAAATGAGAGCGGAAATCGAGGCTATGCCTTGGCAATGGGTCCCTGTATATTGGGTCGGTTTGCTGAACCAACTCGTCGCGGAACTGAAGAATCTTATTGCGCTCAAAAGCTTTTGTTGCCAGATCTGATATGCTTTCGTTATGATAAGCCCTTCTGCGAGTTTCATAAAGTTGTGCATTAGTGCTAACCAGGTGGTTAATAATTCTGTCGCGTTTCTGATTTGTCGATTGGTATATTTTATCGTAGTGTTTTTTAAGTTCTTCAAGGTAGTCAACCGTAGCGTAAGCTGTTTCCTCGTCAAACTTATCGATGGTTAAGTTCTGTAGATACTTGTAAGGAATAGCAGGAGCCATAAAATTCGACTCGTTGAAGAGAGCCCTTCTCAGAACCGCCAGGTTGTCGTTTACTTTTGAATTAATGGTTGGTTTGTCAAACGAGCCTAAATGGCTAATGGTTTCATTTAATCTTTTTTCTAATTCAGGTATGTAGTGTATTGTTTTAAAACTAGCATTTCGCTCAATCTTTTCAATATCGTAAAAATGCCTATGGAAGGCATTGTCCTTAAACTGATGCGCAATTAGGCCTTCGTAACCCCACTTGGTTACCATAAACTCAGCTACTAATGGTACACGATTGAAACTTCCAACGGCGCGATTCAGCTTGTCGAAGCTGAACATGGCCCCTGAAAGCACCATCATTGGAATCATTAATAGGGGAATTACAATATATATAGTTACGGCAGAGTTAAAAGTAGCTGAAATGTTAAGTCCCAAAAGATTGGCAAAAACAGCTGTTGAAAATAGAACCAGCCAATATTCGAAATACATGCCTCGTATTTCGAGTATTGAATTGGCTATGAGAATGAACGTAATGGTTTGTATGGCCGATAGGCCAATGAGAATGAAAAGTTTGCTAAAAAGGTAAGATGAACGGCTTAAGTTAAGGAATGCTTCTCGTTTTAGAATTTTCCGATCGCGGAAAATTTCTTCGGCGCTTACTGTAAGCCCGATAAAGAGGGCTACAATTAGGGCCATAAAAATGTAAATGGGAATATTTTCGTTCTCCCTGAAAATGTAAACGTTCGAGTTGGGATCGGCAATATATCGGACCACGAATGCTAGTATGAAGGCAAGTACCGGAGTTTCGAGGAGGTTGAGAATAATATATTGCGTATTGCTAATTTTAGATAAGAAATCGCGTGTTGTATAAATAGCCAACTGCTTAATGCGCGAAGGTATGTTAAGCGACTTGGGAGGTGCAATAGTTTCGTCGGGCAGCTCCTTCATTTTTATGTTTTCCCTAAAGTGCTCTTTCCATTTTAAAGGCGATACCTTGCGGGTGGGCGTGTAACGGCCAAACTCGTCGACCACCTTTGCCTCAATTATGTTGAAAATTAATTCGGGATTCACATTGCCACAGGTGGGGCATTCGCCAACATCGCTATTAATTTGCATGTCAATCCGTTTGAAGTACATAACCGCTTCAACAGGGTTGCCATAATAAATCATATACCCGCCCGTGTCCAGAATCATCATGTTGTCGAACATTTTGTAAATATCCGACGATGGCTGGTGTATAACAACAAAAATGAGTTTACCTTTTAGTGTTAACTCGCGTAGCAGGTCCATCACGTTTTCCGAATCGCGCGATGAAAGCCCAGAGGTAGGTTCGTCGACGAAAAGGATGGATGGTTCGCGAATAAGTTCCAAAGCTATATTTAGTCGCTTCCGCTGACCGCCCGAAATCATTTTATTTAAAGGGGAGCCTACTTTCAGATCCTTCCTTTCAAATAGGCCAAGATTGGAAAGGGTTTTATTAACCAGTTCGGTTAGCTCTTCTTCGTTCTTATCTTTAAAGCAGAGTTTGGCGTTGTAGTATAGGTTTTGGAATACAGTGAGTTCCTCAATGAGTAAATCATCTTGCGGTATTACCCCAATAACCCCCTCAATGCTTTCCCTTTCGTTATGTAGGTCGATTCCATTAATAAGAATCCGTCCTTGGGTAGGCTTTTCAATTCCAGCCAGTACGTTGAGCAGAGTTGTTTTACCCGCACCGCTGGCACCCATTATGCCAATTAGTTTACCATGCTCTTCTTTAAAAGAAATATCGCGCAGACCAATGCCGCCGGTTTTGAATTGGTAACCAACCTTGTCTACATTGTATGAAATACGAATAGAGGTGGAGTCGGCCAGGTAGTGCGAAACAACGTCGGTATAGTAAACGGGCTTGCCCTTGGGTAATTTAATGGAACTACCGCTGGCATATAGGTATATTCTCTTGTTGTTTATAGGAAGTCCATTCAGATAAATGTCTTCGTTCCCGTTATAGCGGAGGAAATAAAGGTCGACGCTTTTTATTTGAAGAATATAAAGATAGCCGTTTAAGGCTTCGGTATGAATGTGCTTACACTGCTCACCACGCTCGGGCTTGTCGTGAATGGTCAGTATGCTGCTGTAATCTAGATTTTTTGAATTCTCTTCAATTACAAATTTTTCAATGTCGGTAAATTCCTCTTTGGTAAGTTTAAAAACTTCGGCCACAGTGTTAATAATGGCCATGCGTTGCTCAGTAAATTTTCTGTCGGCATTAACCAGTTCGAACAGGCGAACCAGAACTACCACTTTTTGCTTTTGGGTAAGGGTTTTATTAATTTTTTTGCAAATGCCTAAAATTTTAACCGAATCCTTTACAGAGGTGAGTTTTACTTTTTTGGGTTGACCATCGTCAGTGGGTTCATCCTTCTCGTCAAGAAGGCCTGCGTGCTCATCAAAAAGTGCAATATATTCTTTAACGGCCTCGTCGTTCAGTTGTTGGCGAAGGAAAGTAAGGACGTATTCTCGCTCGTTGGATTCAACGCCTTCATCCTGCTTAGCAATTATGGCAAATAATTGCATTAAAGCTTTGAGAATTTCCTCACTCATAGCCTATAGGGTGGTTTTTGACGAGGTTAATGAACCTAGCTTAAGGTATAGCCTACCTGTTCAAAGGGTACATCTACAATGTCGGCATACTCTTCGCCAGCCTCTTGCATATCCTCATCGTCTTCGGGGTAAAACCAGCGAACCAGAACCTCCTTACCATCTTCGTGCATCTGCTCTAGCTTCATCAGAATATCGAGCAAGAGTTTGGAACTTGCAGTGTTGAAGTAAACCAATTTGAATGTGAATATGGTTTTAGCTTTGGGGCTAGCAGCATACTCCTCGAGCCAATTGAGAATTGGGTCGTAAAAAGCTGTAACGTCTTCTGGAAGAGAGCGTCCTGAAATCTCAAAGATTTCGTTATCAGCATCCATTATAACGGTAGGGGTATCGTCGGTACCAAGAATCTTTATGGTTTCCATAGCTCTTAATTTTACTCGTTTCTAGATATGGTTGAGGTTAAGATGAAGAAATGTGTATCCTCATCAATGGGCAGAAAGTGGTATTCGAGTTTTCGCCCAGTTTTGCGAGCAATGTCGATAAACCCTAACCCAGCACCGCCTTTTTCCGACAAGCGACCTTCGCGCATTTGGGTTTTGTATAGCTGTTTTAAGCCCTCCTTATCAAGCGCGTTGATATTGTCGAGAATTTTAGTGAGCTCATCTATCTTCAGGTTCTCAATAACATTTCCCGTAGTAACGTGGTATTCAACCTCTCCCTTGCTTACCATAAATATTCCACGTCCGGCAAAAAGGAAATCGTCGGAACCAAAACTGTCGGCATGTTTGCTAATGTTTTGAAGGCACTCAACCATAACATGGAATACCTTTTTTTGCACAGTGTTGGATTCCTCCTCCTTGGCCATGTTGGATTCGGTGAGGGATGTAAAGGCTTTTGTGATTTGGTGGGTAATTTCTCCTTCGTAAACCAGCGTAATTTCATGCGCTTTCATCGACTTGTAGAAGTCGTAAACGAACTCGAGAAACCCTTTTACATTTTTTTTGTCCATAGCCCGTAAAGTTAGGAATTTTACCTTATTATACAATACAATTAAAATTCGATGCCAATTATTAATACATCATCAACCTGCTTGTTATCACCCATATACTCTTCAAAATCTTTTGCAAATATATCATTATACTGTGGCATAGTATAATTTGGATTGGCTAAAATGATTTCGCGAATACGTGCGGGTCCGTACTTTTTCTTTTCGGGTCCGCCAACTTGGTCGGGCATCCCGTCGGAAAAGAAGAAAACTTTGTCGTTTTGCTGAATGTTAATTATGTAGTTTGTGAAATCGTCCTCATCTTTTTTCGGATTGGGAATGCCCCCAATAGCTTTGCGATTCCCTTTAAACTCGCTTAGTTCCCCATTGCGAAGAAGGTAAAGTGGCCGATGGGCTCCAGCGTAATGGAGCTCCTTTCGTTTGGGGTTTATTTTGCACAATGCAATATCCATTCCATCGCGAGCATCGGCATCGGGCCTATCTTGCTTCAGTGTTTTTCTTACACCAAAGTGAAGCAGGTCTAATATTTTGCCGGCAGTATAGGAACTGTCGTGGTCAACTACGTTGTTAAGTATGAAGTAGCCAATGAACGAAAGCAGCGCACCAGGTACCCCGTGCCCTGTGCAGTCAACTGCGGCTATGTAAACGGAGTCGTCCTTAACGAAGAACCACGGAAAATCACCGCTTACCACATCGCGGGGCTTGTAGTAAATAAACGACTTGGGTAAGTACTGTCGAATAATGCGGTTATTGGGAAGTATCGATGTTTGAATTCGCTGAGCATAATTAATGCTTTCGGTAATCTTCCGGTTTTTATCCTGAATTTCAAGCTCTATTCGTTTGGCTTCGGTAATGTCGTGCCCAACGAAGAGAATGGTTTCCAGCTCATTTTCGTTGAATTCTGGAATAGCCACAATGTGCATGGTTACGTTGCCACAAATGGCATTAAAGAATATATCTGTTTCAACCTTTTCTTTATGGGTCTTAATCCCTTTTATGGCTTCCTTAAAAAAGGTGGATATGGACTCGTTTATTTCAACTGTGCTGAGGGTCTGATTAATAAGGTCCTTGGGTGAAATTCCTAAATAGGGCTCGATCATTGGATTGGCGTAGAAAAACTGTCCAGCTGTATTGAGGCGGATAATCATATCGAGCGAGTTTTCTGAGAGCGATTGCATTTTGCTTCGCATGCGCTCCTCCTTCTCGGCCCTTTTACGCTCTGTAATGTCGCGCGAATTTAAAATTACACCGTTTATCGCTGGGTCGTCGAGGAGATTTCTACCTGTAACCTCAAGGAATAGTTTCTCGCCATCCTTTTTCATAAAGGTGTACTCGATGGTAATGGGAATCCGAGGGGCATCGAGAAGTTTTTTGAACATATCGTTCAGTTCCTGCTCCCCCTTGCGGGTTAAGCGGTCAATATCTTTTCCGCTCATCATTTCCTGTGGGGTGTATCCCAATATTTTAGTAACCGAGGGGCTGATGTACATTAGTTTGAAACTGCTACTGTAAATGGAAATGATCTCGGAGGCATTCTCGAGTAGAGAATGAAGCCGTTTTTGAGCATTTTCAACTTCCTGTATTTTTAATTCGAGTTTGGCGTTCGATTTTGCAAGTTCTTCATGTGTCGCCCGCATCTCTTCGGCATTCTGCCTGAGCTCTTCCTCGTTCTCCTTCAGTTCCTGGGTCATTTGCTGCGCTTCAAGCAGCAGCCTCTCGGTTTTTTGGTTGATTCGAAGATTGAAAATAGTGCGAGCTATTATCTCTCCTGTTTCCCGGAGGAAACGTATGGTGAGTTCGGGAATCGATTCGTCGAGCGAAGCAAATTCAATTACACCTTCCAACTTTTCTTCGGTAATGAGTGGAACCAGAAGGAGGCTTCGGGGCTTTTTATCGCCCAGAATACCTGAAGTTATAGTTACATAGTCGGTTGGGATTTCGGTTCGATATATTATATCCCGTTCATATGCACATTGCCCAATTAACCCCTGTCCTACTCGAAACTCCTGGGAAACGAATTTCCTCCTATTATAAGCATAGGTTGCCAAATTACGAAGCAGCTTCTTCTCCTCATCGTAAATGTAAAGCGTACCCTGAATTATGTTTATATACTTAATTAACTTCACCAGAACTTCGTAGGAAAGTTCATCGATGTTATTGTGAAGGCGTAGAATGTGAGAAACCTCATCCTTCCCTTTGGAGATCCAAGTCTCCTCCGATTCCTTTTGGTAATTTCTCAAAAGGTTGTCGCGCATTACAAGTAGCGATTTACCAAGCACATCGTCTTCGTCGGTTATTTGAAAACGAACGGTATATTCTCCCTCTCCTATTTGCTTGGCAAAAAGAGCGTTTTTGCTGGTGTTTTCGTCTCTTTGCTTAATCTCCTCTTCTAGGAACTGAACCTTTTGTTGCTGTTTTCGTGCGTTTAGCCAGGTGGAATAGCCAAAAATTAGTGGTAGTAGGTCTAAAATCCACATAACAGGCATCGATTTGTGGATTTGAGATATTCCTGAAAGGCTAAATGGTATATTGAGTTGTGTTAATGCAATGGCCCACGAAACAGTAAGTACAAAAAGGCCAAAAGCCGTAGCAATGAAAACCCTTTGAGTAAGGGCCTTCGAAAAACTATCGGGCGATGTTTTGTTGTGTGCAACCATATGTTTATTCCTCAGAAATATTGTTCCGTGAACTCAAGTTTTCACCTATTAATGTTCCAAGTGCTGTTATTACCTCAAGATGGAGGCGAGTAAATGGCTTAAAAGCTGCAATTTCAATAATGCCCACACAATTATTTGTTTTGTTTATGAATGGTGCTATGAGCAATTGCTTTGGATTGCTGCTTCCCAGCCCCGACATTACAGTAATATACCCTTCTGGAACATTGTCAACTATTATTGCTTCCTTGTTCTTTGCCACCTGTCCGGGCAGCGTTTCTCCTTCTGTGAAAACCGGAGGAGCCGAATCGGTGTAATAAGCATACCCAGCAGCAAAAGAGAACGATAAGCTATTTTCATTCTTCAGAAATACTACCGCCTGTGCAATTTCCATTTTTTTGGCTGTGTTCTGAAGTAAATGCTCAAGGAATTGTTCTGTGTTACTAAAATCTTCGGTTGGGATAAGTTCTTGAGCCGCAATAGTAGGGTTAACAGTTGTTAGTTTTTTTTCTTCAACGTCTTGCTTACTGTTTTTACCGTTTTTACTCTGTTCAATATGCTTTTTTAAAGTTGAAATCTGTTCATTAAGAGAACTATTCTGTTTGTGAGAGTTATAACTGGCCAAAAACAGGGCAAAACCCAAGCAAATGGAAATTGACATAAGAATTATGGCAATAAAGAAAGCACTATTTGCCCCATTAGGCTTGAGCATGGTAAAAAAAGTGCCACTAACGCTTAGTATAAGCAATACAAGCAGTAAGGCATTAAAAGAAAGGTTGTTGAAAATAGTTTTTCCCATGGACACCACCTTAAGGTTTTAGGTTCTGTAAATAGCGAATAATTTCATTGGTTTTATAAATATAATCGACGCTTGTCATGCGTAACGACGATTCGGTCATGGTTTTAACTTGGCACTCTTCGGGGTCTTGTACAATGGCAACGCCACCGTAATCTTTTATCTTTTTTAGTCCGTGTGCGCCATCCTTATTCGCTCCCGAAAGAATAATGCCAATCAGCTTCTCGCGGTATACTTGGGCAGCAGTAATGAACGAAAGGTCGATTGATGGACGGGAGTGGTTTACGGGCTCTTCGGTTGACAAAGCTATTTTATTTCCTAACTCAATGTACATATGGTAGTTGGCAGGGGCGAGGTACGCTTTACCAGGCTTTATTTGGTCCTTGTCGTATGGCTCAATAACAGGTATGGATGATTTTATGGAAAGCGCCTCAACAAAACCACTGCGTACATGCTTTAACCTATGCAAACTAAGAAGTACGGGTAAATGAAAATTTGCCGGTAAGGAACTAAGAATTTTAGTAATTACCTGAAAACTGCCAGCAGAGCCTCCTATTATAACTGCTTTATACATTTCTAGCCTGTCTTTTTTCTGTAAATTTTCTCCGCCTCATTTACAACGGTAAATTTATGGTTTATGTTCGTATTCTCCAAAGATTCCTTTGCGCCAAGGGTTAGGTAACCTCCTGGAACTAAACTTTCTGAAATGGTATTTATAACTTTATCCTGGTGGGTTTGGTTGAAGTAAATGAGTTGATTTCTGAAAAGAGCCAACCTCACCCCGCCAGGGGCCCCTTCGTAAAGTGTGTTAAGACGAACGAACGAAACATTTTCTAAAAGTTTAACATCGAAAAATGTTCCAGTAGACATTTGGCTAAAATAGCGACTATAGCTATGGCCCACCCCAATACGAGCATAGTTTGCTTCGTTTACCTCAATTTGTCGGGAATCAATTTTCCCTTGTTGTATTTTTTTCATTACCGCATTGCTTATTACGGTTGAGAAAATTTGAACATTCTCGAGAAGCCCCGTTTCCTTAAGCAGTATAGCAAGAGAGTAAAGTTCCTCGCCCGAATCGAAATTGGCAACCCAAATTTTAGGCTTATTGGTGCTTCGCTTCAAGTCTGGTAGTACTTCGTCGCGAAGTGCCCTCCAATGGGAAGGATCACGAAACATTTCAGTGGTTTCGGGTGTAAGTTCTTGCAAAAATATATCGAAGTATTCCTTGCTATTTTGTAAGCGATATATAAGACCATCGGCATCGCGGAGCCCATTCCCCGCAATTATTTCTTCAAGCCTTCTTTTAAACGAAGTAAGAGCATAGTCGCGAAAGTCGTAACCATACGTTTCGAGTATTGCTTTAATCACATTGCGGGTTTCAACTATGCCGATTTCGTAACGTATCATTTGTTTGCTTATGTTATTTAGTGGCTTTGCGTTGGTCGATAATTTGCTGCATTAATTCCTGTTCAAAATCCTTAAATTCGGTTATATCTATGCCTATGTTTATGATTTTATTAATGTTCCCCTCAGTGTCGTGTACGGGTATGTAGTTTTCCATAATCCATACCTTTTTGCCTTGCACATCGAGAGTGAACTCGCGACGTTGCATATTTCCTTGTAGCAGGTTATTCCACATGGAGTTGTAGTCATCGGGGTTTTCGCGTGCTAATTGGTCGAGGTCGCTATGGTTGCGACCCTCAATGCTCTCCTTGCTATCGCCTAGTACCTCAACATTTTTGTTGTTAATATAGGTAATAGTCTTGTCGGTTGAAATGAGGGTTACAAGGCAAATTTGGTCGAGGGCTTCGAGTAGGGCAGCCACTTCACCTTCTCTATCTTTGGCAATTTCTTGCTCAACCCGCGCTTCGAGTAGCGCTTGTTCAAGTTCCTCAGCCTGCCTTTGGGCTGTTGCTTCTAGCTGCTTGGATTCGCTAATATCCTGACCTAAAAAGTAAACTTTAAAAATAGTCCCGCCCTCATCGAGGGCAGCAGAAATGCTAGCCAAAATAAAAATGTCCTTCCCTGTTCGGGTAACCATTCGCATTGAACCCTTAAAGGG
>JBBIRB010000024.1:39027-42064 GCA_037442025.1 Bacteroidales bacterium
GTTGCAAGCATTTCCTCCATATTCTGGCGCATTTCTTCTTCCTGTGCTGCCATTTCTTCACGTTGTTGCTGCGACTGTTCAAGAAGGTAATTGGTTCGGATGTTGTTGCGTACGGCCGATAAGGTAGATGCGATGCTTGCTCCAACTATTTCAATAAAATTTATTTCATATTCTTGAAAAGGATTGAAGGAAGCAATTTCGATAACACCAAAAATTTTATCGTCGAGCTTAAGGGGGACAACCAGAAGGCTTCTGGGGTTCGCATCACCAAGTCCCGAAGTAATCTCGATATAGTTTTGTGGTATTTCGCGCAAATGTATGGTTTGTTTTTCAATGGCACAGTTTCCAACCAGCCCTTCGCCCAACATAACACTTTTTTGCTTGTATTTTTTCCTGTTAAAAGCGAATGCCGAAACTAGTTCGAGATGAATGTTGCTTTGGTCGTCGTCGTTGTATGTGAACAATCCCCCCTGGTTGGCATTCAGGAAATCGATAAGATTCTGAAGGATAGTGTCAGATAGGAGCTGTAAATTATTATTGTTCTGGCGAAGAATGTCTCCAAACTTGGCAAGCCCTGAATTAATCCAATTTCTTTGCTCATCGTCCCTTTTCCGTTTCTCCTCTTCAACCGATGATGCTTTTAACCGATTACGCATGTCAAGCAATGCATTTCCCAAAACATCGGCGGGGCCAAGGGGTGTAAATTCAGCATCGAGGTTGTTGTTCCCAATTTGATTAGCAAATTCGGAGGTGCGGCGAACTCCCTCTATTAGCTTGTTGAGCGACTGGTTCATGCTGCTGAGCTCATCGTTATAGGAATACTTCTCTTGAAGAGGTAGCTCGCCTTTTGCCATAAGCGAAATGCTGCCATTCAATGTGTTAATGGCTTTAACTATGGGGTTTAAAACGAATAGCAGCGCAAGGGTAAATGCGATAGTCCCAATAAGAACTACAAGAAGTAGAACTACCCTATTGGCATTGAGTTGTGAAAAAAGCACATCCTCATCAACCGAAATGGCTACAGTAAGGTTTAGGCTGGGCATTCGTTTGAAAAATATCCAGCTGACTACAGCCTTTCCCTGCTTTTGTATTACATGCTTAATTTTGCCCTCGTTAGAAACGTTTGAGTTGATTTGACTAACAATTTCTCTAGGCGCTTTTTGTTTCTCTTTGTACTGGTGAATAATGAAAGTGCCTGATTGGTCGATGATATAGGGGTAATCATTTTTAAAATAGGCGCTTGTGCTGAATATGGGTTTAATACTATTCAGGTCAGTTGCGCTAAGCCCTTTGCCGCTTTGGGTATCAACAATTTCAATTATGTCGGCCAACCTGTTAAGGTACACTAACATTTGGCTATTTGTAGTGTTAATGAGCCTTTTACGAGAGAAGTTATAAACAGCAAATGATGACACTAAGAAAAGTACCAGAAGTAAACTGAATGCTACCAGTTGAATTCTTTGTTTTATACTCAGGTTGCGAAAAAACTTCATTTCATTATAAATTAGTTCATTTATTTTTTAATGTAAGCTTGCCCCATTTTCTCGAATTTGGCAGCCCAGGGACCCAGAATAGTTTCGTGCATACCTAACAAAAGCACCCCCTTGGTGTAAAGGTTGCTGTGGAATAGTTCGAACACCTTGTTCTGCAGCGAGTAATTGAAGTAAATAATTACATTTCGGCAGAGTATTAAATCGAATTTGGCAAAGAATAGATTCCCATCCTTTACCAGATCGTGCTTCCTGAAAATGGGCTTGTCGGTCAGGTGCTTCTTCATGGTTATGGTATCCCTTACCTTGTCAATATCAAAGTATTTTTCGTAAGGAACATCATTAAACTCTTCATAATTCAGAGGGTTATGTTTTATTACCTTGTCGAAATTGTCTAAATATCCAATGTTGAAACGGTATTTGTAACTGCCCTGCTTTGCAGCGTCTAGTACGTCAGAGTTCAGGTCGGATGCGAATATTTTCGTTTTTTCAAGCATGTCCATCTCGGCAAGAAGAATCATCATAGAGTATACTTCCTGTCCGGTTGAGCATCCTGCATGCCAAATGTTAATGGTTTTATTGTTTTTAAAACGAGGAAGAATGCGCGAACGGAGCGCATGCCAAACCTGAGGGTCGCGAAAAAGCTCAGTAGTATTTACCGTTATCTCCTTTACAATTTTTTCAGCATATTCGGAGTCGTTGCGAATGGCAATAATAAGGCCCGGGATATCGAGGTTAAAATCGCTTAAAATCTTTTGAAGCCTCCTTTTCAACGACTTATCCGAATACTCTGTGAAGTCGTATTTAGTAGAATTTTTAAGCGTTGAAACGAAATATTGTAAGTCCTGATCGGTTACATTCATAAACCACCCGGGTTAATGCCTACATTTACAACACCGCTGCCATCGGATTTATTCCAAGCAACAGGTGTTCTTCACATTTAGTGCTAAGTTTTAATTTGCTAAAAATATAAATACTTTGGTAATATGCAAAGACAAATACCGATTTTTATATGGTTTAATAAGTACAAGCACATTTTAAAGATTGGCATGCATTGACACCTGGGTCCTTTTTTGCATTAATTAGGATTTGCAGTTTATCAAACAGTCAAACTTTCGGATAGGTATTTTAAGTAACGGTTTTTATAAATATCTTTGACCCATTAAACCTATTGATATGAAATTTGGCGTTGTTATATTCCCAGGGTCAAACTGCGATAAAGACATGATTTATGTCCTCCGGAACATTCTTGAGCATGAAGTTATTGAGCTTTGGCACAAGGATCATGATTTGCAAGGAGTAGATGTAGTGGTTCTGCCTGGCGGCTTTTCGTATGGCGATTATTTACGCTCGGGAGCACTTGCACGCTTCTCGCCCATTATGGATCAAGTTATTCAGTTTGCCAATTCAGGTGGCTATGTTTTTGGGGTGTGCAATGGGTTTCAAATACTTTGCGAAGCAAAATTATTGCCCGGGGCATTGTTGCATAATAATTCGCAGAAATTTGAATGTAAGAACACTTTCATTTTGCCCGATAGCAAAACCGC
>JBBIRB010000025.1:0-41412 GCA_037442025.1 Bacteroidales bacterium
ATCCTCAACTTTGGGCTATGGGTTAATTTCTATATTTGCACTTCCATTTAATAATACTATGCCAAGACAGAAACGGATTTCGGAACGAAAAATCATCCTCTTAACAGCAGGGCTTTTAATTTTTGCAGGGCTAATTAGGCTAATTCACTACCCCGTTGGAATTGTTCTATTTTACCTATCATTTTTGCCATACTATATTGTTAGAATAAAGACCATTAGGAACCAACAAGGTGCCGAGAAGACAAGCATTGACCGCTACCGTATACTTATTCTCGTTGCAATGTTTATAACCATTGCTCTTAATATAATTGGATGGCAAGAAGCCAATTTTCTGCTTATTTTCTTTCTAATGATTGATTTTCTTTTGGTAACGAACCAAAAGTTCTAACTTTTCTTCAGAACGAAAATGAGAAGTTCATATTGGGCTTTAGGAAGAATCGGGGACGTTCTGTGGTATTACTTTCCATAAATTCGAAGTTATCGCTCAAATTGTAGGCTAACGCAGCACCCCCGCTAAGTTTGAATCGCCAAATAATCAGATTCATTCTCAGGCCCATTTCCAGCGCATAAAGGTATCTTTCAACTATACGATAGTGTTCTCCTGGGTTCAAATCGAACTGCAGGCTTGGGCTCATGTAACCAACTGACATCCCAACAGAATATTCCATATTACGTGGAATTAAACTGATAAGAGCATCAATGAGAAGTTGACGCTCGGAACTGTAAGATTTAGAAACTGCAAAACGCCTTCTTTTTGCGGTTGCATATCCTACATGGAAACCCACCGAGTAAAACTTATCTAACAAATCGGATGTGTTTAAGTACTCACCATTAAAACGAAGAATACCGCTACGACCATATCGCTGGCCAAAGCTGAACATGTACCCATTGGTGGAAAAGTTCATTTTGGGGTTCTGGGTAAGTACAAAATGGTAACTTACTCCTAATCCAAAGTCATAAGTATAAGGAAGTTGCTTCGATATAGGTTGAGCAATGGCTCCAGCGAAGAAGAGTAAAAATGTGGTTGCAAAAAGGTACTTCATGAATTGCAATTCTTTCGCCCACAATATTATTAAATTTTCCTCTTGTATGTCGCATTAATATAGAGTTTTTGAGAAATATGCATTACAGTTTGCAAGTTTGAACTAAAGAACCTAATTTTGCCCAAACCTTACAATATGTTTTATTTACTTTTTAGCATACTCTCTTCTGCATTTATAATAGTACTCTTCAAACTAATCGGAAGGCATAAAGTCGACACTCTTAGCACAATTATTATCAATTATCCTGTAGCCTGCATTGCAGGTTTTTTTTTGACCAATAATTTCAGTATTAACTCATACAATCATAGCATTGAATGGCTCACAATTTCGTTCTTTCTGGGAATTCTTTTCATCGTTATGTTTTGGTTTATTGGAACATCGAGCCAGAAGGCGGGTATCTCAGTTACCACAGTTGCCGCAAAAATGTCGGTAGTTATTCCTATTACCTATTCAATATATATTGACGATAACGACCATTTTACTTTTATTAAGGCCCTGGGGATTGGACTAGCCGTTGTGGGCGTTCTGATGTCGGTTTTCCGAAAAGAAAACAGGGCCATTAAACTTAGCGTAATGGTTTTCCCCTTAATAATCTTTGTGGGGCTAGGATTGCTCGACAGCATAGTGAAATATGCCCAATTAAACCTTCTGAATCAACAGAATATACCGCTTTTTACTGCAACCTCATTTGGTTTTGCTTTTATCGCAGGGTTGTTGATTATACCGTTCAGCAAAACGGTTCAACTAAACCTAATGCAAGCGAAAACATGGCTTCATGGTATTCCTTTGGGTTTGCTCAACTTCGGTTCAATGTATTTTCTGATAAAAGCACTGGCACATATCGATTCGGGAAATATAATACCAATGGATAGTTCGATAATTTTTGGAATTAACAATATTAGCATAGTGGCTGTGAATATATTAATAGGTTTCAGTTTTTTTAAAGAACGACCTGCTAATTTGAACTGGATAGGTTTTTTTCTCTCTTTATTGGCAATTAGTATATTAGCAATAAGTTAACTGCAAGCATGTCGGACACTTACTTAACCATCAGCAATAGAACCAAGGGGTTATATAAAGAAAAAGGAAGTAAGTTTATTTCCCATGCTTTTCCAGTAAAATCGGATGTTGAAGTAAAGGATATTATTAGCCAATTACGAAAGGACCAATACGATGCTCGGCACCATTGCTATGCATACACTTTGGGTTTTAAGGGTGAAATTTGGCGAGCCAACGATGACGGTGAGCCCTCGGGCACTGCTGGAAAACCCATTTACGGACAAATTGTTGCACGCTCATTAACAAATACATTGGTAGTTGTAACGCGTTATTTTGGCGGAACTAAGCTAGGGACCTCGGGATTGATAAATGCTTACCGAACGGCAGCCACAGATGCCCTTGATAAATGTGCAATTATTGAGCGAACAATTAATAACGTTTACAATATTTCTTTTTCATACCTTGTTATGAATGACATTATGAAGTTGGCCAAAGAAATGAATTTAAATATTCTCAACCAGCATTTCGATAATGGATGCTGGATAGAAATTGGTGTTCGAGAGCGCGATACCGATTTCTTTTTAAAAAGGGTTGGGAAAATTGAATCTGTTGTGACCAACCATTTAAGAACTGAATAGTTTTTGCCCCGTAATTACGGGGCATTTTTTTAAATTAAACATTGAATCAACCTTTAACCTCAAAAAAAAAGCAATGAAAAACAGAAGCCTTGTTTCAATTAACGACCTAAGCAAGGATGAAATTCTCGATTTACTCGACTTAGCCGAAGAATTCGAGAAAGAACCCATCCAAAACATCATGTCGAAAAAGGTGGTTGCCACCCTATTCTTTGAACCATCGACCCGAACCCGATTGAGCTTTGAGAGCGCAGTTAACAGACTTGGTGGTAGGGTAATTGGGTTTTCAGAAGCGGCCAATACCTCGGTTGCCAAAGGCGAAAGCCTTAAGGATACTATTTTAACAGTGGCTAACTATTCCGACCTTATTGTTATGCGCCACCCCATTGAGGGCAGCGCACGCTTTGCTTCGGAAGTTTCGCCCGTACCCATTATCAATGCAGGCGACGGGGCCAACCAGCACCCTACGCAAACGCTCCTCGACCTCTATTCCATACGCAAAACGCAGGGTACACTCCATAATCTAAACATTTTCCTTGTTGGCGATCTTAAGTACGGGCGTACCGTTCATTCGCTCCTTCAGGCCATGAGCCAATTCGGGGCCAGTTTCACCTTCGTTTCGCCAAAAGAATTGCAAATGCCCGCAGAATACAAATTGCATCTGGACAGTTTGGGTTTAAAGTATAGTGAACAAACCGATTTGAATGAGAACCTTGAAAAAGCGGATATTATATATATGACCAGGGTTCAGAAGGAGCGCTTTTCGGATCCTATGGAGTATGAAAAGGTTAAAAATGTGTATGTACTTCGTAACCATATGCTTGCCAACACCAAACCCAATATGAGGGTACTTCATCCGCTTCCCAGAGTAAATGAAATACATACCGATGTGGACGATAATGCCAAAGCCTACTACTTTCCACAGGCACTCAATGGAGTATTTGCCCGCATGGCCATAATGAAAAGAATTCTCGACGTTTAATATAAAATGCCAGAAACCATGATTGAAAAAAAGCAACTTAACGTTAGTGCCATTGAAAATGGTACCGTTATCGACCATATTCCCGCACAAAACCTATTCAAAGTAATTACAATTTTGGGCCTCGAACGAATAAGCAACCTTATTACTTTTGGCACAAATATGGAGAGCCATAAGTTGGGAAAAAAGGCAATTATTAAAATTGCAGGTAAATTCTTTGAAAAAGATGAGATTAACCGTATTGCTCTTGTTGCACCCCATGCTAAACTGAATATCATTAAGAATTACACTGTTGTTGAAAAACAAGTGGTTGAGGTACCCGATAGCATTTCGGGAATAGTAAAATGCGTTAACCCAAAGTGCATTACCAATTTCGAAAAGGTTACCACAAAATTTTCGATAGTTGATAAAGGCATGGTTTCATTAAAGTGCCACTATTGCGAAAAGATTACCGACCAAGAACATATGGAATTTGTGTGATCTAATTATTTTCAAAAAATTAAAGAAGCAACCATGAAATAAGGTTGCTTCTTTTGCTATTTCCTATCGTTTGCATTGATTTATAATCGATTTACTAAGCTAATAGAAACAGTTTTATGAATTTTTCGTTTTATTTAGGGGTTAAATCATGAATTTGCTATTTGTATTTCGAAACGAATAAAATCTTCCTAATATGAAACAATTATTATCACTACTTTTTTTCCTAGCCTCATTCTATTTCTCAATTTTTGCGCAAATAGTAACCACGCAGCCTATACTACCTACGGTAAACGGTGAAGTTGTTATTACATTTAATGCCACTGGAACTGAGCTTCAGGGTTATACGGGCAATATTTATGCTCATACAGGAGTGATTTGCGAAGGCAGTTCTGGTTGGCAGTACGTTATTGGCACTTGGGGGAACAACACACTACAACCAAAACTAACAAGGATTAGCACGAACCTGTATACCCTAACAATTAATCCAAATATTAGGCAATTTTACTCTGTTCCTGCTGATAAGGTTATTCAAAAAATGGCAATTGTTTTTCGATCGCAAAGTAGCCCTTACCTGCAAACAAGACCCGATATTTTTATCGATGTATATGCCGAGGGGCTTACCGTTAATCTCTCCTCCCCCTCTTCGGGAAGCCCCTTTTATTCATTTGGCGAAAATATTTCAATTGCTGCTCAGGCAAATATGGCCCAAAACCTGGCCCTTTATGTTAACAATATACAGGTTGCTTCAACAACCGAACCGACGCTAACCCACAATTTTGAAATTAATGCATATGGCAAACAATGGGTTAAAGCAATTGCAACCTACCAAACCGATTGGGTAGCAGACTCTGCCTACATATACGTTCGTGGCAATATTCCCGAATTTCCGCTACCAAGTGGTGTTGTTCCAGGAGTTAATGTTACAGGCGCAAACGAGGTTACCCTGGTTCTTAGCGATCCTTCTGCCATGAAGGAATTTGCATTTGTAATTGGCAGCTTCAACGATTGGGAGCTCGACGACTCCTATTTAATGAATCGAACACCCGATGGCAAATACTATTGGCTTACCCTTTCGAATTTAAACCCAAGCCAAGAGTATTTATACCAATACTGGGTAGATGGCGAGCTGAAACTGGCCGATCCTTACTCAGAAAAAATAAGTGATCCGTGGAACGACAAATGGATTAGCAGCACAATTTACCCTGGCCTAATTCAATACCCCGAAGGAAAAACGACAGGTATAGCGTCTGTTTTTCAAATTCAACCCAATGAATATGAATGGGAAGCCGAAAACTATGTTGCTCCCGGTAAGAATGAATTAGTTATTTACGAACTTCACATTCGCGATTTTGTATCGGACGATGATATTAAAACTGTTATCAACAAACTCGACTATCTGCAGTCGCTTGGTGTTAACGCAATAGAACTAATGCCTATAAACGAATTCGAGGGGAACGACAGCTGGGGCTACAATCCTTCGTTCCATTTTGCTCCCGACAAGGCATATGGTAGAAAGAACGATTATAAAAAGTTTATCGATGAGTGCCATAAACGTGGAATAGCCGTTATTATAGATATGGTTTTAAACCACTCCTTTGGCCTTTCCCCAATGGTTCAAATGTACTTCGATGCCAATGCAGGAACATGGGGTCAACCTACACCCGATAATCCCTGGTTTAACCCAACCTGCCCCCATGAACCCTGGTGCTGGGGATACGATTTTAACCACCAAAGCGACCATACTATTGAGTTTATTGATAGGGTTGTTGAGTTTTGGTTAACAGAGTTCAAAGTTGATGGCTTCCGATTCGACTTTACCAAAGGTTTCACCAACGTTCAAACAGGCAATCAGGGTTGGAACTACGATGCTCAGCGAATAGGCATATTGAAACGATTTGCTGATCATATTTGGAGTGTAAATCCGAACGCTTACGTTATTCTTGAGCACTTTGCTGAGAACTCTGAAGAAAAAGAACTTGCAGAATATAGGTACAACGAAGGTAAGGGTATGCTTATTTGGGGCAATATGAATTATAACTACAACGAAGCTACCATGGGGTGGTTAACTAATTCGAATTTTTCATGGGCCTCATACAAGCAAAGAGGTTGGAACGCTCCACACCTTATAGGCTACATGGAGAGCCACGATGAAGAAAGGTTAATGTACAAAAATATTACCTTCGGTAACAGCAACAACGCTTCTTATAACATTCGCAATCTCGACATTGCACTCGAAAGGCAGAAATTGGCTGGCTGGTTCTTTTTTACCATTCCAGGTCCCAAAATGATTTGGCAATTTGGAGAACTGGGGTACGACTACTCCATTAATCATTGCCCGAATGGAACCATAAGCAATGATTGCCGAACCTCGCGCAAGCCTATTCGCTGGGATTACTACGAAATGCCTAACCGAAAAGCACTTTATAATACTTGGAAAGAAATTATTGCGCTTCGCAAAGCTTTACCCGTTTTTCAAACTGCCAATTTTAGCGTTTCGCTTTCGGGAGCAGGAAAATTTATTGTACTTAACGATGGTGAAATGAAGGTTGTAATTGTTGGAAATTTTGGAAACACCCAGCAGAACGTTAACGTAACCTTCCCACAAACAGGCCGCTGGTACAATTACTACGATCAAAACCACTCTGATTTCAGCCAAACCACCCAAACCTTTAGTATGCAGCCCGGCGAATACCGAATGTACTCAACTGTTTATATCAATCGAAACGATTTTGCAGTGAGCATTACCAATAACCCTTTAATTGCCAATGGAGGTAAATTAATTGCTTCGGTGTGGCCAAATCCTACACAAACAGAATTTAGCATCGAAGTAAATACCGACAAAGAACAGAGAATTTCAATGACCCTTTTCGACATAACCGGACGTAAAATAACTGAACTTTATAAGGGCTATGTTTCGCCCCACGAGAATGTGTTACAAGTATCTCTGCCACACAATATTCCAGCAGGAATATACGTTTGCAGAGTTCAAACAGCATCAACCCAGGAGAGTTTCAGATTATTTGTTAGATAGAATTGAGTTTCATTTTTTTCTAAAGAGCAGGGTTTATTTAACTCTGCTCTTTTTTTGTAGTTTCTTTTCAATTCTACCCTAAGTTTTTAATACATTAGCACCTTATGTTTAGGTTTACTAAATACGTTTTAATAACTGTTGTTTCAATAGTTACTTTTGGCACCTGCTATGCCGATACTACCTACCGCTACCCAATGGATGTATCGTACAAATTCAATTTGGGTAAAATTTGGGTACACACCCCAAAACTCGAGTCCATTCCAATTAATCCCCTAAAAGTTCATAGTTTAATACTTTTGCGAAAAGCATCGGGCAGCAGCGAATGGCATGGGGCCTATAATTTTCCTTTGTATGGACTAGAAATCACATTTGTTGACTTTGGCAATTCGCATGTGCTTGGCCAATCTTACGGCTTGGCTCCTCACATCACTTTCCCCATTATTGAAAAGAGGTTGTATTCGGGAAGTATTGCAGTATCGCCAGGCATTAACTATTTCGACAAGGTTTACAATGCTTCCTCAAATCCAACAAATTTGGCCATTAGTTCTCGTTTCAATGCTTTTATACAGGTTGGCCTTTTAAGTGAATTCAACCTATCGCCAAAGTTTAAATTGGGTGTTGGTATGAATTTCATCCACACTTCCAATGCAACCCTTAAAAAACCAAATAGCGGATTAAACATGGTTACGGGATTTACCCAAGTTCGCTATGCACTTAGCGACAATCGATTCGAAAACAAGACCGTACTAAACCATAGCCCTAACTTTCCGAAACATCGTTTCAACTTGCTGACTGCTGGAGCAATTAAAGAAATAAAGGAACCCGGTGGCAATAAATATTGGGTTGCCATTACTTCTTTCGAATACCAAAGGGCATTATCGCCCTTTTCGGCTGTTGGTATCTCTACCGATTTGTTTTACGATTCTTCGAGCGAAGTGGACGCCACCGATCAAAATATTGAATATTTAAACCCATTAGCTCTGTCGAAACTTGGAATTTCGGCCGTTTCGGAGTTTCGGCTGAACCGGCTTTCACTCGTCCATCATTTTGGTGCATATGCCTACAATTTAACAAAAAACGGCAAAAATATTTATCAGCGTATTGGTTTTCGATATCGAGTTTTTAACAAAACCTCTTTGGTTTTAGGCTTGAAGGGCCATATGTTTACCGGCGGTTATCTTGCCATTGCCGACCATATTGAATTAGGTTTTGTTTTTAGTTTTCATTAAATTGAATACCTTTAACTTGTTGTTATCTGACCCGCTTTAATTAATGCACTTTTATTTTAAACTAATGGCTAGAAACGAACTCTAAAAAATCATAACAATTCTATTCCGACATGAAAAGAAGAGATTTTTTATTGAAAGGGATTGCAGCTAGTTTCCTAGCTGGTTCCTTTATAAAAAGTAAAGCTTTTAACTCCCTACCCCAAACTCCTACACAGGATTCGGGAAAGAAGCAACCCGACTTGGTTGCTGTTATGGGTGGTGAGCCCATAGAAATGTTCTCGAAGGCTATGGCCGCTTTAGGGGGTATGGGCAAATTTGTAAAAAAAGGGCAAACAGTTGTGGTAAAGCCCAATATAGGTTGGGATACTTCGCCCGAACTGGGAGCTAATACAAATCCCGAATTAATTGGCGAAATTGTTAAGCAGTGCCTACGTGTAGGCGCAAAAGATGTGTTTGTTTTCGACAATACATGCGATGCCTGGAACCGTTGCTACACCAACAGCGGGATTGAAAAAGCGGTAAAGGATGCCGGTGGAAAGGTTGTTCCCGGAAATACCGAAAACTACTACAAACCTATTTCCATTCCTAATGGCAAAAAACTTACTGAAGCCAAAGTTCATGAACTCATTCTAAATTCAGATGTGTTTATTAACGTTCCGGTTCTGAAGCACCATAGTTCAGCAAAACTTACTATAGCCATGAAAAATCTCATGGGAATTGTTTGGGACAGGCGATACTGGCACAGAAATGACCTGCACCAATGCATAGCCGATTTTGCAACCTGGCGAAAACCCAATTTGAATATTATTGATGCGTATCGGGTTATGACTCGCAATGGCCCTCGGGGAGTTAGCCAGGCCGATATTGTAATGAAAAAAGCGCTAATTATCTCATCTGACATGGTAGCTGCCGATGCAGCGGCTGCCAAGATATTTGGAACTGAGCCAAACGATATCCCATACATTCAGTTAGCCCATAACATGGGCATTGGAAATATGAATCTCGATGAGTTAATTATTGAACGTATTAGAGTTTAATATGAGTTTATCGAGCATTCTATCGCTTCGGAATATCAGACGCTTAGTTGCTATTCCATACTTTTTAATTCTTGTTTTTATTTTCATCGATTTTAGCAATACCCTTTCATCGGATTGGATCAGAGGCCTCCTTTTTGTGCAGTTTACTCCCTCCCTAATTCAATTTCTGAAATTTGGGGGCCTGTTAGCAACCGGATTTCTTTTGGTGCTGTTCCTAACCCTTTTGTTTGGTCGAATATACTGTTCAGCCCTTTGTCCGTTGGGAATTCTGCAGGATATTATTACAAGGCTCAGGCCGAAGCGTCCCCGATTTAAATATTTTAAACCCTGGAACTGGTTTCGTTATTCGCTACTTGCAATTGTTACGCTATCAGCCTTACTTGGTTGGCTTTTTTTGCTTAATGTGCTAGACCCCTACAGTTTGGCAGGACGAATCTTTTCCGATTTTTTTCGACCTGTGTACTACTGGCTAAATAATGTTGGGGTAAAAGTACTCGGGCTGTTCAACAGTTACTACCTACACGAGGTTAGCTTTATTACCATGCCCTGGAAAAGCATCATTATTACTGCTATTATATTCGTTTCCGTTATTGTTCTTGCCTGGCGCTTCGGAAGGCTTTTTTGCAATACGCTTTGCCCAGTTGGAGCATTGTTGGGTTTGGTTTCGAAATTCTCAATATTCAAATTAGTAATCGATAAAAATTCCTGTTCTGCATGCAAACGTTGTGTTAGGGACTGCAAGGCTAGTTGCATTGATGTAAACAATAAACAAATTGACTTTTCGCGTTGTGTAGCCTGTTACAATTGCATTGGAAGCTGTAATGAAAACGGTATTAAGTATAGATTAAACTGGAAAAAGGCCGAAAGCCCAGTGGCAGCTAGCGAGGCAACTAACGATTCGAGGCGAGCCTTTTTTGCAACCGCAATTGGTTTGGCATCATCGGCATTCGTACTAAGTTCAATATCAGCATTGGCAAAAAATAATTCCAAGGAGAGTTCATCGAGGGCTGGTTCGAAAAAAAATAGCCGAAAAGCGCCAATCACCCCACCCGGATCCAATAGTTTCTCAAATTTTAATTCAGCATGTACAGCATGCCATCTTTGCGTGTCGGTATGCCCTACCCATGTTATTCAACCCTCTGTAACCGAATATGGTTTTTGGGGCATAATGCAGCCCCATATGGATTTCCATTCGGGTTTTTGCAACTTCGAGTGCACAAAATGCGGCGAGGTTTGCCCTACGGGTGCCATTCGTCCTTTAGAATTAGAAACCAAAAAGCGAACCCAGCTTGGTATTGCCCGCTTTCATCGTGGCAATTGCATAGTTCATGTGGATAGGACTGAATGTGGAGCATGCTCCGAGCATTGCCCAACAAAAGCAGTGCATATGGTTCACTACCATGGGCTTTTAATTCCAGAGGTTCGCGACGAACTTTGTATAGGCTGCGGGGCCTGCGAATATGCTTGCCCTACAACTCCTTATAAAGCTATTTACATAAATGGAAACGGAGAGCATGCAATTGCCGAACTTCCTGAGGATACAGATGAGGGTCCGCGAAAGTCGACACTTGAAGATTTTCCATTCTAAACGCATTAAAAAAGCCGGCAAAACCGGCTTTTATTTTTGCAATAGAGAACTATTTAACGGGAAAACAAATTAATGTTTTCAATTTCATTGGATCCACGGTTTCTTCGGGATCGGTAATGTATTCTTCCCACGAATCGCCAATAATCTCCATGCCATTTCCCATTATATAATCTAAAATTTTGTAGTACGAATCCTCTGCTGTTGAGTAAGGGCCCGAATGTTCGATGCATACTGCCTTTGTAAGGGGCAATTCCAATTTATTTAAGTTATCGGGGAGTTTTGCGGGGAAACTTTTTACAGGAACAAGAGCTGTTACGCCCCATTCAGTAGAATTTTCATCGCCCTGATAAATAGCCATTGGTACTCCTGTTACTGATATTTTATTCTTTCCAACAAAATCGATAAGACTTGTGAATGCCATTTTTAGGAACTCCTCGACTCCTTCGTTCGAAACGGTTTTAGAAATAGCAATGCCCAAACGCTGGGGTACTTCAATAACAGTAACCTCACCCAGAATGCAATCGGCTGGTTGGTTATTCAAATAAACTTTAAGGTTTTCTAATCCTTTTAAAAACATTTTGTCCATTTGGCCGCTGAATAATGCCATCATGAGCCTTCCCATGGGGTAACTTAAATCGGTCATCGATACCGACCAGGTTACTATAACACCTTCGGGGTTCCGCTCCAAATCGAACCAGGTTGGATAGGTGGTTCCCATTCCTAAATCGAGTTGGTATAGTACTTTCTGGTTTTTAATACTTTCGGTAATTAACATGTTACCATCGCCATTAACCTTGCTTTTCCAATCCTGCCGGCTACCTACTCCAAAGTCGGGGCCCGAATACTCAGAGGTCATTTCTGGGTCAGCTTCTTGAAATGGCGACCAGTTCTCCCAATTCTTCAAGCTGTTAAGTTGAGCAAATATTAACCGAGGCGATTTCTCAATAACTATCGATTGGCTAAAGGTTCTGTCCTTGGGTAAAAATGCAGCAACTAACAGAATTAGTGCAATTAACCCTATTACTATTGCAACGATCCATTTTAGTGTTTTCATTTTGGTGGGTGTTTTATTTAAGTTCAAATGTAGTGCTAAATATTACCCGAATCAATACTTAATCAAGAAAAACAATACCTCTCCATTTCCAATGGTATTGAATATTCAATATTTTACTAATAATAAACCTCAAAGTTTGATTTATGCGATTCTAATTATCTAAAAATATTGAATTTAAGTAGATTGTTACTTCCTAAATATCAGAAGCTTCAGTGATTATTAAAAGGTAACTATAAATTGATTCTCTTTAACCAAACTTTAACCAATTTTATGTCGCTGTAACTATAGTCGCTACCCAATGCATCTTTAACAGGTTTAAGCCCACTGCTCTTAATGCGTTTAATCGTATCGGTTATATATTTTATTTTTTCTGAATCAATAAGCATTTCAATGTCCAAATCGCCATTAGCTACGTAGTACGATAGGTGCTCAATAATAGTAGAAGTGAGCATTTGCCTATATTGTGCAATTTGCTCAACCGAACGGCCATTAACAAACAAACTGTAGCTCACTTGGCGAGTATGAGGTTTTTGCAGTCGCTCTTTTTTTGAAGTAATATCCTCAATTTCCGGTGGAACATATAAACCTAGCTCCTCTCTATATTTACGAATTAAATCGAGCAGCTCAATTCCAAAACTCTCTACCTTTTTCTTTCCCAGTCCTTTAATCTTTTTAAGTTCGTTAAGGGTGCATGGCTGGGTTTCGGAAAGCACCCTGAGGGTTTTGAAAGGTAGCACCATGAACATAGATACTCCCAGCGAATCGGCAGTATGGTCTCGCCAATTTTTTAATATTGTGTAAAGTGAATTAGTTTGAGAAGTCTCCTTGTCGCGCTGCCAATCCTTACTATGTTTTCGAACTGATAAAGGTTCTAACGAAGCTTTTAATTTTGCGTTCAAGTAACCTTTTATGGTAAAGCCATTCTGACATTCCTTAAAACAGCAAACCTTCATATTAATTTCTGATAATAAATGCTTAAGCCCATCTGCAACTATTTTACGAATGGCTTTATTATCTGAATCAATATCTAGGTTTTGAAACTTAAAATCGATAATCTGCAACTTTTGAATAAAGTATTCGCTGGCTTTAATAATCCTTTCGGATAGTAAAGGATTCGATTGAACATTTGGGTTGCTGGCAAGCAAATGGATTAGTTGAGAACTGAATTTTTCATTTACCTGCTGTACTTCTTTATTGAAAGTTGAATTCAGTTCCTCTACTGTGCGAAGAGATTCGGAAGGAAAGCTTGAAAAATTTTCGTTTAAATCTTTTGCAACTCTTGCTAATCCCCTATAAATGCCATTAAAGTTGAAAAGTTCGAGCACTAAACTCTTTTCGTATTCCAACTTCGATTGGCTTAATTCCTCATGAGTGGGTGGGTTTTCGTGCATTTCCTGTGTAAAACCATCGATACTATTATCGGTTTTAATGCTCCTTTCCGTTATTTTTGAATTCAGATGAAGCCCCTCAAATGTTCTGCATCGACTAAGTGCAACGTAAACCTGACCAAAAGCAAAAGCCGCCTGGGCATCGATTATTACATTATCGAAAGTAAGTCCCTGACTTTTGTGAATGGTTATTGCCCAAGCTAACTTTAATGGGTATTGCGAGAAAGTTCCAACAACCGTTTCTTGTATTTCGAGGGCTTGCTCGTTGAGCGAATACTTGCAATTTTGCCATACCTCGCGCACTACCTCAATGGGAGCATCATCGCCAGGGCATTCAACTAGAATTGTTTCGTCGTCGATTTCGGTTATTTTTCCGATTTTCCCATTGTAATAGAGCTTTTCAGCGGCAGAATGGTTTTTTACAAACATTACCTGAGCACCCACTTTAAGCGTTAGGTCGAATTCGGTTGGGTACATGTACTCCGGAAAGTCGCCACCAACCTGAGCCCTAAAGGTGGTTTCTGCCGAATTGAGTTGCTGAAGTCGGTTTTGGTTTATAGTATTCGCCTGATTATTATGTGTTGTAAGGGTAATGAAGCCTTCGGGCGCGTTCAAAGCAATATTTGGTACGTACCGTGAATTAATCAGATTAAGGGTATCGGCATTGAGCGAGTTATTGCGAATTCGATTCAGCAAATCGATAAAATGCGTTTCGGTTTGCCTGTAAACATGCTTTAACTCAATACATATATATTGTGTTGATGCCAGTGCCCGGCTTCCAAAGAAGAATGGAGTAGAATAGAAATTACGCAACATGTTCCATTCATCGTCCTTAACTACGGGAGCCAACTGATTTAAATCGCCAATCATGAGCAATTGAACGCCCCCAAAGGGAGCAGTTCTGGTTTTATAGCGACGAAGCACCTCATCAATTCCATCGAGCAAATCGGCGCGTACCATGCTAATTTCATCGATTACCAGCAGGTCGATGCTGCGAATGAGGTTAATTTTTTCGCGACTGAGTTTGAAAATTGGACTACCCTCCCCATCGTTTCGTTTTGTTCCGGGTATAAATGGGCCAAAAGGCATTTGAAAAAACGAATGAATTGTCACGCCCCCTGCATTAATAGCGGCAACGCCTGTAGGTGCTACCACAACCATCCGCTTGGGCGACTTTAATCTCAGCTCCTTCAGAAAAGTAGTTTTACCGGTACCCGCCCGCCCTGTAAGAAATACATTCCTGTTGGTATGCTCAACAAACTCAAAAGCTAGTTGTAATTCGTAATTGGAAGATAAGCCCATTTAAAAATTTTTGTAAAGTACTGTAAAAATATAAAACTAGCCCAAGAGAAAAAAATAAGGGCCCATTTGGGCCCTTAAAAAGTATGCAAGCAAAGATTTAGTAACCAAAAATGTCTTCAATTTTAACTTTTGTAACTGGTCCGAATTGATTCTTCAATTCACCAAAATTCATTGCTTTTTCGTCGCCAAGAATAACGTATGTTTTTGGTTTATTCTTAACATACTGCTCGTTGAAACGCACAACATCGTCCATGGTTAAACTTGGAATTGTTTCGAAATAGGTTTTACGAATATCCTGTTGGTAACCCATTTTTTCGGCATTCAGGTAGTTCCAAATAACCCGCATTTTGGTAATTCGTTCGTTTCGAATAGAACTTAAAATAGATTCCTTGGCCAAGTCGAACGCATTTTGCGAAACAGGCATATCGTTGTAAAGTCCATCGAATGCGTTGAAAGCATCGAATATCTTATCGTTCTGAGTTGCAATGAAACCAACATTAATGAATGGGTCACCAGGGTTACTTGGCGTTCTATAGTTCGACCATGCCGAATAGGCTAATCCCCTCTTTTCACGCAATTCCTGAAAAACAATGGCATTCATTCCACCACCAAAATACTCGTTAAAAATACGAGCCTGTGGAAGAATTTCCATATTAAACTCTACCCCCTTGCTTATAAGCTGCAGGTACGACTGCTTAGCATCGTAGTGCGCAAAAACCACCCTGTTAGCATTAGTTTCGAGAACGGGAAATTCAGTTTTTGCAGGAATGGCTTTAAACTGATTTGGTACTTTGTGCTTCGAATCAGTTAATTGCTGAACCTCCTGAAGGCTCGATTTACCGTAGTAGAGAATTCTATGTGGGTACGAGCTGATTTCACGTATTTTAGAAATTAATACATCGGGGGTAAGAGAGCGTAGCTCTTTCTCGCTCAACTCATTTTTAAATGGCGATTTTGCACCGTAGGTAGCATAACTTGTGAGCCCCGAGAAAACGTTCCGCTGATTCGATTTGCCATTGAGCCTGTCGCGGATAATATTATCAACATACATTTTAAGTGCATCGGCATTGGGCTGACAATCGTTAATAAGGTGCTCCATTAATTCAATGGCCTTTTCCTGGTTATCGTATAGTCCCGACACCCAAACATAGGTTTCATCTTCCGAAGCAAAAACATCAAACGAACAGGCAATTTTGTAAAATTCCTGGGCAATGGCTTCAGCAGTGTATTTCGAAGTTCCTAAATACCTGAGGTAACCAGCTGCTATGTTCATGGTTTTATCGTGGTGGCTTCCGAATGGCAGATAATAGTATAGTGAGAAGGTATTATTCTCAACATTATCCTTATAAAGAATTTCTAATCCGCTCTGTGTTTTTGTTCTACTGAAATCGGTTGTAAAATCAACAAAAACTGGCTCAATGGAAGGAACAACTTTCTCCTTAATCATCTTTAGAAAATCCGACTGAACATCGCGATTGATAAAAATGGGTGTAATAGGAGGTTTGGCTACAAGTTCAACCTCTGGTTTGCCCTGTCGCTTATAAATAACTGCGTAATTACTTCCCAGGTTTTCGTTGGCAAATTTCACCAGCTCTTCCTTAGTAACTTTTCCCAATTCGTTAATGTATGCTACCGCATCTTTCCATTCGATATTATTAATAAAGCTTCCGGCCATAGCCCATGCTCTACCCGAATTGCTTTCGAGCTGGCGCATTTCGCGCAACTTGAGGTTATTTACAACAGCATCAACCATCCAATCGGGGAAGTCGCCTTTTTTCAGAAGTTCAACTTGCTCAAGCAGTATATCGCGAACCTCTTCGAGGGTTTGTCCGGTTTTGTTCCTTCCAAAAAGAGTAAGGGTTGTATAATCGGTCGATTTATTTGCAAAAGCACTGGCAGCAAGGGTTCTTTGTTTTAAACTTACATTCTGGTCAATAAGTCCTGCTTTGCCATTCGAAAGCATCATGGCCAAAAGGTCGGCCATCATTGCCTCGCGAGAGGATGCGCCTGGAAAACGAAAACCAATTCTTAATTGTTCAGCTTCGAGGCCAATAACATCTACTTCAATGGGCTTCTCAATTGGCTCCTCGGGCTGGAATGTAAATTCGGGCAACTTTTTGGGTTTCATTTTACCAAATTCGCGGTCGATAATGGCAATGGCCTGATCGGGATCGAAATCGCCCGATAACACAATAGCCATATTGTTTGGCACGTAGTACTTATCGAAAAACTCACGAATATTCTTCATCGAGGGGTTTTTGAGGTGCTCCGCTTCACCTAGCGTGGTTTGTTGGCCGTAAGGATGGTTGGGATATAGAGCCTTATTGAGGGCCTCAAAAACCTTTCGCATATCCTGCGTGAGCGACATGTTTTTTTCCTCGTAAACTGTTTCTAGTTCGGTATGGAAGAGCCTAAGTACAGGATTCGTAAAACGGTCGGATTGAATAATTGCCCAGTTTTCGAGTTGATTGCTGGGTATATTTTCGTAGTAACCAGTCATATCGCTTCCGGTACTTGCGTTGGTTCCACGCGAACCAATGGCTGTCATTAGCTTATCGTACTCATTGGGAATAGCCAATTTCGATGCTATGTACGAAACGCTATCGATTACCCTGTATATGGCAGCTCTTTTCTCGGTATCGGTTTCTACACGATATACTTCAAAAAGCGAATCGATTCGGGCTACATACTCCTTTTCCTTTTCCCAATCGAGTGTTCCAAAATTCGATGTACCTTTAAACATCATATGCTCAAAGTAATGAGCTAGTCCTGTAGTTTCTTTTGGATCGTTTTTACTACCTACCCTAACCATAATTTGGGTTTGAATACGAGGCTCATCCTTGTATACACTCATATATACCTTTAAGCCATTGTTTAAAGTGTAAATACGAGCATTAAATGGATCGTTGGGCACCGTTTGGTACTTATACTCCTTTTGGCACGAAACTAACATGAGCACAAAAGCAGCAACAAAAAGTAAAAAGCTGGTTTTTTTCATTTGGTATAATTTTTTGGGTGTTTAATAATTAATTACGAAAACGTTGTATATAAACTTTTATTGGATATTTCGAGAGACAATAAGTTTAAACCAAACTCGATCATTTACAATCCTTCCACTTTCAACCCCAATTTTTCGGCATTCACCGACTTTTTCTTTATATAAAGATTATGCCATAATACTTTTGGTGCAATAACCCTTTTGAGTATGATTCAAAAATTGATGTCGTTGAGTAACCTAAAAACTAACTTCAAACCTATAACTCGAATTGAAGTAGAAAACCCTAAACTGGTTGCCCAGTTTTACCATGAATATTTGGGGTTTTGCATTACAGGGAAAAACCAATTGAATAATCAATTCATGCTTCAATTCAATGGTCAGATATTTTTAATTGGGCAAAAACAATCGGAGTTTAGCGATGATTCATCAATAATTCTCTTTAAGTCGAAACAAATTGAAGTTGACTACTATAGGATTTGTAATAAGGTAAGGCTTCAATCTCCTTTACAAAACAATACATTTTCGGTAATCGACTGTAATGGTAATATTCTTCAATTTTTAAAAGAATGAACCTCACGTAATTTTAATCGAATTAACATTCATATTTCCCTTTTGGCATATACTTTGAAACACGCAGCTCAAACTTTTTAATAAACTATAAACAACATAAAATGAAACCTATCATCCTTTTAGCGCTTATTTCACTTTCAAATATCCTCTATGCTCAAAACACCGATAATGAGCAAGAGATGCAAACACTTTTTGGTAATAAATCGTTCACTTTTGGCGGGTTTGGTGGTCCTAGCGTATCGTACTCATCATTCAACGGCAGCGATGCCTGGCTGGTTGGGGGAATGGGTGCAGCCATTGTAAACCATTCGTTCTTCTTTGGTGGAGGGGGATATGGTATTGTTAACTCACCCTTTTTTGCAGATGTAAATAATAATGAGGGCGCATACACCGAGGGAGGCTATGGAGGTGGTATTTTAGGTTTTGTAGCTATGCCTCACAAGGTGGTACACCTTGCTTTCCCTGTGCTTATTGGAGGTGGATCGTTAATTTATACCGATAAGCGCATGAGCCATAACACTCATGGTTCACACTTCCAAATTATTGACCAAACCGAGTTTTTTGTAATTGAGCCGGGAATAGAAGTAGAATTGAACGTTTTTCGTTTCATGCGTGTTGCTGCAGGTGTAAAGTACCGCTACACTTCGAAACTAAAATTAATTGATACCCCTAACAATGCTTTCAACTCGCTAGGCGGAAACATTACATTCAAATTTGGTCGCTTTTAAACTCAAATACTAAACACAAAAAAATTAAAGACATGTTTTTAACCGGACTTATTGCAGGCATTGTTCTTTTTGTTGTAATCGACCTGGCCTCTATTGGCTATTACAACTACAGAATTAGAAAAGAACAGAAAATTCAGAAAGAATTTATGAAGGAATTCCTGAGTGGGCTTTTGTAGGCACTTCTTTAAAATTGTTTTTTTAAAAAATCAAACTTAACAAAAACTACTAAAATGAAAGGATTTAGTATCATTCCGCTCCTCCTATATTTATTCCTTAGCTTTTTAGGATTGGCTCAGGAGGCTCCCAAAACAGAATACCTTTTCGACTCGAAAAAGGTAAAAGTTTCAGGTTTTGGTAATACCTTTGGCGAACTCTCATTCATCGATGGAAGTGTAGCATACTCATCGGGTGGTGGTGGCGCCTTTCTGTTCAACTACAAAACTTATTTAGGAATTTACAGCCACGACCTTGTTACCAGCCATTCATTTAGCGATATTTATCCCGAAGGGCATAACCCCATAACTTCGCCTCTGGCACCCTCACATATTAATAATCGTATACGATTCAACCACTTTGGGCTTTGGGTAGGGTACATTCACAACCCTTTCAAATTGGTTCATGTTGGTTCGAGCATTCGCATTGGTGGTGGTTACATGGCACTATTCGACAGTAAAATTGATTTCCGGGAATTCGATGATCATCACCGCGATTGGGTTGGGGTTGTTACACCCGAAATTGACTTGGAAATGAATATAGTTCGGTGGTTCAAAATAAATGCTGGTTTAGGTTACCGTATCGTTTTGGGAGTTGACAATTCAACATACGTTAACTCATTAGGCGATTCGAATCGGACATTCAAGGCCTCCCAATTTTCGAGCCCTATCTTCAACGTAAAACTTATGTTTGGAGCGTTTGGACCCAAAAAAAATGGTAAAATAAACAATAACTAACCAAATTTGTTTAAGATAAAAAACACTTTATTAAACAAAATGCGTTTAAGAATAATATTAATAGTAGTTACTATTGTAATACTATCATACAATGTGCATGGGAATGGAGAAATCGATAATTCCGGCAAAGTAGTACTTAGTGGTTATGTAAGGGACAAGGCAAATGGCGAAGACTTGGTTGGTGCAACAATAATAATTAATGAACTAAAACGAGGAACCACTTCTAATGCTTACGGATTTTATTCTATCAGTTTGAACCCCGGAATTTATAACGTTACCTACTCATTTATTGGTTACAATAGTGTTCAGCAAACAATTAACCTAACCACAAGCAAAAGCCTAAGCGTTGAACTTCAGGAGGAATCGACTATGCTCTCTGAGGTGGTTATTACAAGCGAAAAACCAAATGCCAATATTACCCGCGCTGAAATGAGCGCAACGCGCCTCGAAATTAAGAACATTCAACGCATACCTGCCCTCATGGGCGAGATTGATGTTATTAAGGCAATTCAACTGTTACCCGGAGTAAAAAACGTTGCCGAAGGTTCTTCGGGCTTTAGCGTAAGAGGTGGCGCTACCGATCATAACCTTATTCTACTCGATGAGGCTACAGTATATAATGCTTCGCATTTAATGGGTTTCTTTTCTGTTTTCAATAACGATGCAATAAAGGATGTAAAACTTTACAAGGGCGACATACCCGCTTCGGCAGGAGGAAGGTTAGCCTCACTTCTCGACGTTCGAATGCGCGATGGAAATGCTAAGCAGTTTGCTGCTACCGGGGGAATAGGCACCATATCGAGTCGCTTAACTATTGAAGGGCCCATACTTTGCGAAAAAACTACATACTTACTATCTGGTCGCAGAACTTATGCCGATGTTTTCTTACCTCTTGCAAGCGATCCCGAAGTTCGAGATAACAGGCTATATTTTTACGATCTTAACGTGAAGCTGAATCACAGATTGAACGTTCGGAATCGTTTTTTCATATCGGGCTATAGCGGTCGCGATATTTTCAAAAACGATTTTGCTCAGTTTGGCTTTGGCAACCAAACGCTTTCCTTCCGATGGAATCATTTAATTAACGACAAACTTTTCATAAACTCAACCGCAATATTTAGCAGTTACAATTATTATTTGGGTACACCACCCGGAGAGCCTTCGTCGTTTGCATGGAAATCGCACATGGAAGATTACAGTTTAAAGTCCGACTTTACCTACTTTGCTAATAGTGAAAACACATTCCGTTTCGGGTTTCAATCTATATACCACTACTTTAGGCCAGGCAATGCTAAAGGAATTGGCGAAAACTCTATTCTTGGCGAATTTAACATTCCTACTAACCATTCGCTGGAGCATGGGCTTTACGCACAGAACGAGCAGAACATTGGTTCAAGTTTAATATTAAAATATGGTTTAAGGTTCTCTGCCCTTCAGAATGTTGGAAAAGCTAAAGTGTGGCTATTCGACAGTAATTACGAGGCAGAAAACTTTAAAGAATACAAAAGTGGAGATATTTACAACACCGATTTTCATATTGAACCAAGGTTGGGATTAAACTACATTTTTAACCCTAAACAATCCGTTAAGGCTAGTTACTCTCGTACGGTACAGTATATCCAGCAGGCTTCCAACTCAGCGGCAGGAACGCCCCTCGATGTATGGTTCACTGCTTCGCCCAATGTAAAACCACAACTATCTGATCAGTATGCTGTTGGATACTTTCAAAATTTCTATAATAACTCAATAGAAGTTTCTACAGAAGTTTACTATAAGGATATGAGAAATGTTGTGGATTTTAAAGAGTATGCCAATATGCTGCTCAACGAAAAAATTGAGGGTGAACTTCGATTTGGCTCAGCCAACTCTTACGGAGTTGAATTAATGGCTAAATTGAATTTAGATAAACTGAATGGTTGGATCAGCTATACTTACTCGCGCACTTTTAGAACCATTGAAGGAATAAATAGTGGGAAAGCCTATCCTGCTCCCTACGATAAACCACACGACATTGCTGTTGTATTGAATTACGAAGTAAACAAAGCCCTTACCGTTTCGGCAAATTGGGTTTATTCAACTGGAGTACCTGCAACATTTCCGGCGGGCCGTTACGAACTAATGGGCACCATTATTCCATTATATACCGCAAGGAACCAGTATAGATATCCCGACTACCATCGGCTCGATCTGGCTTTAACTTACAGGCCCGGAATTGACAAAAACAAGCGATGGCAGAGCGAATGGAACTTCTCGGTTTATAATGCTTACAACCGAAAAAACGCTTGGGCTATAAACTTTATTCAGGACATAGAAAATCCATTAATTACCTATGCCGAGAAAACATACCTTTTTTCAATCATACCCTCAATAACCTACAACTTTAAATTTTAGCATGAAAATGTTTTCAATAAATAGAGGTCTTGCAATAATTTCAATGAATATATTTTTAGGTGCTTGCACCGAAAGAATTGACATTGACCTGGACAGCACTTATACACGTTGCGTTATATATGGCGAGTTAACAACCGATACCGCTTCGCATCGTATTTTCGTATCACGCACCGGGAAATATTTCAGCAATGAGCCTGCTAAAGGAATTTCGGGAGCAACCGTTTCTATTACCGATGGCGAAATAACCCATTTTCTTAGCGAAGATCCGCAACAGCCTGGCACCTACATAACCCAGCCCAATGTATTTGGTATTGAAGGCAAAACATATACTCTTCTGGTTGAAAATGTAGACTTACTTGGAAATGGAGTATTGCAAAACTACACTGCATCGAGTTTATTACCTCCCGTTTTGGCTCCCGATTCTATACGTGTTATTTACCGAAGCCAATGGCGAGGATGGGTTGTACAGGCCTTTGCCAGCGATCCGGCGGATAGTAAAGATTTTTATATGTTCCATACCTGGCTCAATGGTAAACTTGAAACCGACTCCCTATCGACTCGTATCATTGCCGACGATCTATTCTTCAACGGTAGCTATACAAATGGAATAACCATTAAGTATTGGGAAGGTCAGAACCGAATAGCCCCCGGCGACACTATTGTGTCAGGTTTTTGTGGTATTACCGAGGATTACTACAAATTTGTTGATGAAGTAAGAACAACCGTTCGTCCTTCATCGCCACTTTTTAGTGCACCACCTGCCAATCCGCGAACTAACATTAGCAATAATGGAATCGGGTATTTTACTGCCTATTCTGTAAAAAGGGCTTACTTCATCGTTCCAAACATTGAACCGTAAAGCGTATTTATTAAGCCAATAATAAACATAGGGTTTACATTCAGCAAAAAAGTGAATAAGAATTCACTTTTTTTTTGCAATCAATTGGTGTATTGAAAAAGTAAAAACTGCTACTTTAGCAAAAAATACAAATGCTATGGGAATTTGGAACAAACTTAAGGGCGAACTCATTGATATTATTGAGTGGATTGACCCTACCAACGACACTATGGTGTACCGTTTCGAGAGGTATAACAATGAAATTAAGAATGGCGCTAAATTAACTGTTCGCGAATCGCAGGTATCCATTTTTATAAATGAAGGACAAATTGCCGATATTTTTAACCCCGGTATGTACTCGCTTTCAACTTCTAACCTTCCAATATTATCTACATTAAAGGGTTGGAAATACGGGTTTAATAGTCCGTTTAAGGCTGAAGTTTACTTCTTGAACACAAAAAACTTTGTTGACTTAAAGTGGGGAACTCCCAATCCGGTTATGCTGCGCGATCCTGAGTTTGGTCCCGTACGCATTCGTGCCTTCGGCAATTACTCCATTCAAATTGTCGATCCTGCAAAATTCGTCAAGGGAATTGTTGGAACCGATGGATCCTTTACTACACATAAAATTAGTGAGCAACTGAAAACTATTGCTATTACGCGTTTTACCGATTCGTTGGGCGAAAGCAAGCTTCCGGTGCTCGATATGGCAGCCAACTACGATGAACTTTCCCGTTTCTGCGAAGAGAAAATGAAGCCTGAATTTGGGGAATACGGTCTCGACCTAACCAAGTTTTTAGTTGCAAACATTTCGTTACCCCCCGAGGTGGAAGCTGCTCTCGATAAAAGAACCAGCATGGGAATTATTGGCGACATGGGAAAGTATGTGCAATACCAAACCGGCGAATCGATGGTAGCTGCCGCCAATAATCCTTCTGGTGGGGGTGCTGCTACCGGTATGGGTTTGGGAATGGGATTTGGAATGGCAAACCAAATGGTAAATGCCATGCAAAATAATCAGGGACAAGCAGTTCCCCCACCCGTTCCTCCTGTTCTTGCTTTTCATGCAGTTATCAATGGTCAGCAAGCAGGGCCCTTCGACCTAAACACGCTTAACGCAATGGTTCAGCAAAACCAAATTTCTCGCGAAACTTTGGTTTGGCGGCAGGGAATGCCAACCTGGATTGCTGCTGGACAAATAAGTGAATTAACTCAAATTTTCGGAGCTGTTCCACCACCTATACCTCCCCAATAAATTCAGAGAATTCAATAGGTTCAAAAACGCATTTTCCTTAAAATATTAACTATGCAAACCGAAAGTAACCCTTCGCAAACTATTCAGGCTGAGGTAACTTGCCCATCGTGTGGTGCACATCTTAAATATAAACCTGGCAGTGAAATGCTACAATGCGAATACTGCCAAGCCGAGGTTGAAATTGAAAAGCGCGAAGAGATTATTCAGGAAATAGACTTTGATGCATTCGTGAGCGACTCTGAAAACATAAAGGTTCAGCAGGAACTCATTACTGTAAGATGCGAAGGTTGTGGTGCTCATGTAACTTTACCACCTAATGTAGTTTCGGATCGATGCGCATTCTGTAGTAGCATTTTGATTACAAAAAGAACCGAAAAGGAAACTCAAATAGCTCCAATGTCGATTCTTCCATTCGGAATCGATGCTCAACAGGCATTCGCGCAGTTTCGAAGTTGGATAACGAAACTTTGGTTTGCTCCCAACGAGCTGAAACGATTTGCCATACAACCTGAAACGTTAAAAGGAGTTTATGTGCCATACTGGACCTTCGATTCGAATACCGATAATTTTTTCACCGGACAGCGTGGCGACAATTACGTAGCAACAGAATCTTATACAACAACCGAAAACGGACGAACCGTTTCAAAAACGCGCTCGGTTACTAAAATTCGATGGACACCTGTAAGTGGAGAGTTTCAACGTTTTTTCGACGATGTGCTCGTTCTAGCCAGCAAATCGTTACCTCAAAAATATGCCGATCGACTCGAACCCTGGGATTTAAAGAACCTGACTCCATTCAGCGAAAAATTCCTCAGCGGTTTTGTAACCGAAACTTATCAGGTTGAACTAAAAGAAGGATTGGAATTGGCCAAACAAACCATTGAATCGCTACTTAGAGAGGAAGTTCGACGACGAATTGGAGGCGACCATCAGCGAATAAACACTATAAAATCTACTCACAGCAATATTACTTTCAAACACATTCTCCTTCCGGTATGGATTAGTGCCTTTCGATACAGAAATAAGGTATATAGGTTCCTCGTAAATGGGAGAACTGGCGAAGTTCAGGGTGAAAGGCCGTACAGTACCTGGAAAATTGTACGATTAGTTCTGCTAATTCTTACTATTATTCTAATAATAGCAGTATTTGCAGGCTAATAATTAAGCAGAGTGCACAAGCATAACTTTTTTTTATATATTTATCGGTAGTTTGTTAATTGCCATTGAAGGCATGAAAAAAAGTAAACTTTCCGATTTGTATTTCCCCCCAGCTGAACCGCTAATTAAAGTGGCAGCAGCCTTGTCGACTAATGTTTCGGCCTATATATACATTGTAGATCATAACAATACCTTCACCTCATCGCTTAAAAAGGCAATTGAAAAACCCGACAAGTATAATATTGAAACTTTCACTACGGGCGAAAAACTGATTTCGGTACTAAAGAGTCATCATTTCCGCAGAAACGAAATTCACATGGTCTTCCTAGGCTACAAGTTCATTGAGGAAGGCCAGCACAACCTAATGAATGGCATAGAAACGCTCGATGCTATAAAGGCCATCCGACCCGATATAGAAGTGGTTATGCTTTACGGACCCGACGAAGCATCCTTTGGGTCGTATGCACGCAAAAGCGGAGCCTTCGATTTTATTCCCAAAAACGATAATGCCATTCTGAGATTCAATAATATTATTTGGCGCATTATAATAACTAAAAGGTTGCAGCAAAAGAAACGCTCTTTTAAAATTACCGCCCGTATTTTTGTCATATTTACCCTACTTGTCGTGCTTGCAGCTTTTATCTATCAATTTGTTGTTAAATAGAAGTATTTTCTGCCAAACACATCCCTTAATCAGAAATTACTAATCCTCATCCATGACTTAATGTCAGCATTTGTGCTATGGCATTGCATTTGAATAGCCCCGCATGAAAATTAAGACATGTTTAACCTTAAAAAAATATAGCAATGCAAAAGGGTAAAATAAACGTAACTTCCGAGAACATTTTCCCAATCATTAAAAAGTTTCTCTACTCCGACCATGAAATTTTTCTACGTGAAATAATTTCGAACGCCATTGACGCTACCCAAAAACTTAAAACATTAGCCTCTCTTGGAGACTTTAAAGGCGAATTGGGCGATTTAACTATTCGTGTTAAAGTAGACAAAGAAGCCAAAACAATTACCATATCCGATAGCGGTATTGGTATGACCGCCGAGGAGATAGAGAAATATATTAATCAAATCGCTTTTTCGGGTGCTGAGGAATTTCTTAAAAAGTACGACAACCAGGCCAATGCCATAATTGGGCATTTCGGGTTAGGCTTTTATTCCTCATTTATGGTTAGCAAAAATGTTGAAATCATAACACAATCATTCCGCGACGAAGCTAAAGCCATGCATTGGAGCTGTGAGGGAACCCCCGAATTCATTCTCGAAGAAACAACCCGTTCACAGCGAGGTACCGACATTATTCTCCATATCGATAGTGAAAACGAAGAGTTTCTGGAAGACCATAAAATTTCGGAGCTACTTCGAAAATACTGTCGATTCCTACCTGTACCAATTGCTTTTGGAACCGAAAAGGAATGGAAAGATGGCAAACAAGTCGATACCGGAAAGGATAAAATTATTAACGAAACCAATCCACTTTGGACCCGCAAACCAGCCGATTTGAAAGAAGAGGATTACTCTGCATTCTACCGCGATCTGTACCCGGCTGCATCGGAACCTCTATTCCATATACACTTAAATGTCGATTATCCCTTTAATCTCACCGGAATACTATACTTCCCTCGCATTAAATCGAATTTTGAAATTCAGAAAAACAAAATTCAACTATACTGCAATCAGGTTTTTGTAACCGATTCGGTTGAGGGCATTGTACCCGAGTTCTTAACCCTTCTTCACGGTGTTATCGACTCCCCCGATATTCCACTTAATGTTTCGCGCAGCTACCTGCAAAGCGATGGGAATGTAAAAAAGATATCGGGGCATATTACCAAAAAGGTAGCCGACAGGCTTCAAGAAATCTTCAAAAACGATCGGTCCCAATTCGAAAAGAAATGGGACGACCTGAAGCTCTTTATCACCTTTGGAATGATTACCGATGAAAAGTTCTACGAACGTGCCGAGGGCTTTTCGCTGCTTAAAAACACCGATGGCAAATACTTTACTTTTGAAGAGTACAAAACACTTATTTCGGAAAACCAAACCGATAAGAACAAAACATTGGTTTACCTATATGCAAGCGACACTACCGAACAGTACACCTACATAGATGAAGCTAAGAAAAAAGGCTACGATGTGCTTTTAATGGACGGGCAGCTCGATCCTCATCTGATCAATCACCTCGAGACAAAATTTAAAGATTCTCATTTCGTTCGGGTTGATAGCGATGTAGTTGAAAAGCTAATAGCTAAAGAAGATAGCAAGCAGGTGAACCTTACTGAAAGTCAGAAGGAAGATTTACGAAACCTCTTTGAAGGCAGTTCAAACGAAAAAACGAATTTATGGGTACAATTTGAGGATTTGGGTGAAGATGCCATGCCCGTAATTATTACACGCAGTGAGTATATGCGCCGCATGAAGGATATGGCCGCCATGAGTGGAACTGCCAATTTTTATGCTAACATGCCCGATACGCACAATTTAATCATTAATGTATCGCATCCTCTTGTAAAAAAAGTTATTTCTGAAACCGAATCGAATTTAGGAGAACGAATAACCGAATTGAATGCTCAAATTGAGCCTTTAAAATCGAAACTCGACGAAATTCAAAAGAATAACACCTCAAAAAAAGACGAAGAGTTACCCCAGGCAGCTAAAGATGAAGTTTCGGATTTAGAAAAGAAAATTGATGAGTTATCTGAAACAAAAAAGGAAACCATTAAAACATTCAGCAAGGAATTGCCTTTGGTTAAGCAACTTATCGACTTGGCACTATTGGCAAATAACATGTTAAAGGGCGAAGAGCTAAGTAAATTTGTAAAGCGTAGCGTAACGCTGCTCGATGAGCCCAAGAAGAAGGCAAAGAAAGCGAACTAATATTTCACAGAATATAAAAAATGAGCCTCGAAAACCAATTTCGGGGCTTTTTTAACCTCTTTTAACCCATAAAAACAATGCTTAACTAGAGCATTATGCAGTTAAAATAGCCTTTAATAGAAGGTTAACATAAATAATCAATTTTGTTCGGTAGCGATATTTTTTGTAATTTGGCGCACCAATTTTAAACCCACTGGCCATGTCGTTCCTCACCGATAAAGTAATTTACGAAGGACTTACTTTCGACGATGTACTATTAGTACCGGCTTACTCAGAGGTACTTCCACGAAATGTTGATTTAAGCACTCGTTTCAGTAGAAATATTGAAATAAAAGCGCCTATTGTTTCGGCAGCTATGGACACTGTGACCGAATCGATCTTGGCAATTGCTATTGCTCGCGAAGGGGGCATTGGGGTAATTCATAAAAATATGAGCATTGAAGCTCAAGCTCGAGAAGTAAAGGCAGTGAAACGTGCTGAAAGCGGAATGATTTACGATCCCGTAACCATTAATCCCGATGCCACCGTTGGCGATGCCCTAAACCTGATGCGTGAATACCATATTGGTGGAATACCCGTAGTCGATGCAAACGGCATTCTGATTGGCATTGTTACCAATCGCGACCTGCGCTTTCAAACAAATCTTAAAAGGCCCATTAAAGAAATAATGACGAGCGAGGGCCTTATAACTACTCGAAAACATATCGATTTAGAAAGCGCAACAGCAATTCTTCACGAACACAGAATTGAAAAGCTCCCCGTTGTCGACGAGAATTTCAAATTGATAGGCCTTTTAACATACAAGGATATTACAAAAGTTAAAGACAATCCCACTGCCAGCAAAGACTCCAAGGGGCGGCTACGAGTTGCTGCAGGGGTAGGAATTACATACGATACAATTGAGAGAGTAGCTGCACTTGTTGATGTTAAAGTAGATGCCATTGTTATAGATACTGCCCATGGCCACACAAAGGGTGTTGTGGATATGCTCCGTACAGTAAAGAAACAATTCCCCGAACTCGATGTAATTGTAGGAAACATTGCTACTGCAGAAGCAGCAATGGCTCTGGTAAAGGCTGGTGCCGATGCCGTAAAGGTAGGTATTGGCCCAGGTTCAATTTGCACTACCCGAGTTATTGCAGGCGTTGGTGTTCCACAGCTCGATGCTATTTACAATGTAGCAAAAGCTATAGAAAAATCGGGTGTTCCTGTAATTGCCGACGGGGGTATCCGCTACTCCGGAGACATTGTAAAAGCACTAGCAGCCGGAGCCGATACCATAATGGCAGGCTCTTTATTTGCTGGAGTAGAAGAATCGCCAGGAGAAACAATAATATACAACGGTCGCAAATTCAAGTCGTACCGTGGAATGGGGTCGCTTGAGGCTATGCAACAAGGCTCAAAGGATCGGTACTTTCAGGATGTTGAAGACGATATTAAAAAATTAGTTCCCGAAGGTATTGTTGCCCGTGTACCTTATAAGGGAACCCTTTCGGAAGTGTTTTACCAAATGATTGGCGGACTAAGGGCCGGAATGGGATACTGTGGCGCACCAACTCTTAACGAACTCAAAAATGCCAAGTTTGTTCGTATAACTAATGCAGGTGTTACTGAAAGCCACCCGCACGACGTAGCCATTACCCGTGAAGCCCCAAATTACAGCAGAACCTAAATTATTAACAATTAATATTTAAGCCATGACCTGGTCATATAAATTCATTGTATTTGTATTCATTGCTTTAACTAGTTACTCATGGGCTCAAAAAGCAAGCGATGTTATTCTTAAGGTGGGTAACGAAGAGGTAACAGTTGCCGAATTCGAAAGAATATACAAGAAAAACAACCAGATGGTTGATGAAGCGGCTAAAAAGTCGATTGACGAATACTTGCAACTTTTCATTAATTACAAGTTAAAAGTTGCTGAAGCCAAAGAGCAACGGCTCGATACTAAGGAGGCTTTTATAAAAGAACTCGAAGGTTACAAGAAGCAGCTCTCCCAACCCTACTTAATTGATAAGGAAACTGAAAAAAGGCTACAGGATGAAGCATACCAACGCCTACGTTACGAAATAAGCGCAAGCCATATACTTATTGCTGTTCCCGAAAAGGCTTCTCCATCTGATACCTTAGCCATTTATAACAAGGTTCTTAAAATACGAGACAGAATAATTAAGGGCGAGCCCTTCGAAGAGGTAGCCCGAGCAACTAGCGACGATCCATCTGTTAAAAGGAATTCAGGCTTTTTGGGTTACTTCACAGCATTTCAAATGGTTTACCCATTCGAGAACGCTGCTTACAAAACCCCTGTCGGAAAAGTATCCATGCCCGTTCGAACCCAATTTGGTTACCATTTGATAAAGGTTCACGACCTGCGTCCATCTAAAGGACAAATTAAAGCAGCACACATTATGATTGCTATACCCCGCGATGGTGATCCGGAGAAAGACAAAGAAGCTAAGCAGAAAATTGATGAGATCCATAAGCGCTTAATGAATAACGAAGATTTTGCTACCCTCGCTCGCGAGTTCAGCCAAGATCCGGGAACCGCTCGCAATGGAGGTGAACTTCCCATTTTTGGTTCGGGTCGAATGGTTCCCGAATTTGAACAGGCAGCATTTAGCCTCGAACGCGATGGTCAAATTTCAATTCCCGTTCGTACCCAATTTGGTTGGCACCTAATTAAGCGTATCGAACGAAAAGAGGTTGGTTCGTTCGATGAAATGATTCCTGAAATAAAACAAAAACTTTCGCGCGATCAGCGTGCCAACGCTTCTCGCAAAAGTTTCATTAACACTCAAAAAAATCGCTATAACTACCGTCTCGACTCGGCTGCAGTTAAATCGCTAGTTTCAATGCTCGACTCAAGCATTTACTTAGGCAACTGGCAACCACAGGATAAAATGAAGAATACCTTTCTGTTTCAATATTCGGGTAAGAATTACACTCAATTTGATTTAGCCAATCAAATTGCCAGAATGCCACACCCAAACAAAGGGTTAACTTATAGGCAGATTGTGAACAAAGCCTGCTCCGATTTAGTTGAAAACACTATTATTCAGGTTGAAGAAGAGAGATTATATACCGATAACGAAGACTTTTTCTATCTCATGAAGGAATACTATGAGGGTATCCTTCTTTTCGAAATAACCGACATGAATGTTTGGAGCAAAGCGACCAATGATGCCGATGGCCTAGGCGAGTTTTACAATAGAAATTTGGATAAGTATGCGTGGGAAAGTCGTTACCATGGCCTTCGAATTGTTTCGAAAAACGAAAAACAGCTTAAAAAAGCGCATAAACTTGCAACAAGCAAAAAGGGTGCAACCCTCTCAACAGAAGAGTTTCTTAAAAAGTTCATTGTAAAGGGCGATACCCTTATAACCATTCTGCCCGTTCATGGCGACCCTAGCGATAATGCAATAAAAGACTTTGCGAAGTGGCCCCAGCAAGTATCTACTATTCAGAGAAGCAACGATGAGTTCTTCTTTCACAAATTCCTAAAGATAGTTCCCAATGAACCCAAACCGCTCAATGAAGTAAGAGGACAAGTAGTTGCCGACTATCAGGACTATTTGGAAAGCGAGTGGATGAAAAAACTTCGTTCAAAACATGAAGTTTCTATTAACAATGAAATTCTGATGCAACTAAAAGGGATTAATTAAATATTAATTGATTCCGTACGTTAATTATGAAATCCATATCAAATGAATAAGCCCATTTTACCGTTTATCCTTATTGCTTTAGTTTGCATAGTTTTAAGTTGCCAAAACGCTACAAATAACAAGGAAAAACCCATTGCAACAGTTTCCGACAAGGCGCTTTACCCGTCAGATGTTGCCGAAATATTTCCTGAAAAAGTTAGCAAAACTGACAGTTTGCAGCTCCTTAAGGCTCATGTTGAACGTTGGGTTCGGAGGCAATTAATGCTCAATAGAGCCGAAAAGAATCTTACCAACGAGCAGAAAGATGTAACCCAACAAATTGAGGACTACCGTAGTTTTCTTCTCATTTTTAAGTACGAACAGGAATACGTTCGGCAACGACTTGACACCGCTATTTCTCGTACTGAAATCGAGTCGTTTTACAGAAGTAATCTCGATAATTTTGTTTTAAACGATAATCTTGTTAAGGCTCTATACATTAAACTGCCTAAAGAGAATACTTACAATGATCGAATTAAAACACTTTATAAGTCGCAAAAGGAAGATGACATTAAAGCCTTAGACAACTTGGCCTATCAGGTTGCAATTAAGTACGACTATTTTAACGATTCGTGGGTCCCTTTTGCACGAATAACTAAGGAGTTACCTGGTGCAATTGATAATCCAGATGAATATCTTAAAAGAAATCGTACCATTGAAATGGAAGACGATAAATTCATTTACCTTGTCAGCATTCGAGAGGTATCTCTCAAGGGGCAAACATCTCCACTTCATTATGAAATAGAAAATATTAAAAGCATCATACTGAATAAAAGGAAGCAGAAACTCATTTCCGATTTGGAGATAAAAATTTATAACGACGCTCGTAATCACAACCAATTTCAAATTAACGTTGAATAACACCCAACCCAATGAAATCGATAATATCAACAAAATTTCTTCTAGTTACATTCGTACTATTTTTTACATCACCTTTAATAACCTTGAAGGGTCAAACTGTAATTGACCAAGTTATTGCTGTTGTTGGAGGCGATAAAATTTTGCTATCCGATATTGAGCAGGAAGCCCTCAGATCGAAGGTGCAAGGAGCCGTAGTAGATGATGAGGCGCGTTGCGATATTTTTGAGCAAATGCTTATTCACAAGCTTCTTCTTCATCATGCAAAAATCGATAGCATAAATGTTAACGACTTTATGGTTGAAAACGAAATGGACAGAAGGTTACGCTATTTCATTAATCAGGTTGGTAGCGAAACAGCTCTCGAAAAATATTTCAATAAAAGCATTTTCCAAATTAAGGACGACCTAAGGGAACTAATCAGGGAAACCCAGTTGGCGCAGCAAATGCGTCAGAAAATAGTCGAAAAAATAGCAGTTACTCCTTCTGAAATTAAGCGTTTTTTCAAAAATATTCCGATCGACAGCCTTCCTATGATACCAGAGCAATATGAGTATCGCCAGATAGCTGTATTTCCACCTGCAGGTGCTGAGGCAAAATTTATGGTACGCGAAAAGCTTCTCGAGCTTCGTGAAAGAATTGTAAAGGGGGAACGATTTGCCCCATTGGCAGTAGCCTACTCTGAAGATAGGGCCAGCGCAACCAAGGGAGGCGAATTGGGTTTTCGTTCTCGCGAAGAATTGGTGAAAGCTTTTGCCGACGCTGCTTTTAATCTGAAACCAGGCCAAGTAAGTAACATTGTTGAAACAGAATACGGCTTTCATATTATTCAAATGATAGAGAAAAAGAACGACCAGGTAAATGTTCGACACATTCTTATGAAGCCATCCTTTACTAGCGATATGATTATTAAAGCCCAAAGCCGTCTCGACAGTATTGCTAATCTTGTTCGTGCCGATTCCGTTACCTTTCACCGAGCAGCACAACGTTTTTCTGAGGATGAAAAAACAAGGCTAGGTGGTGGATTGGCCATCAATTCACAAACAGGCACCTCGCTTTTTGAGAAAGATCAGATTGCTCCTGCCGAATTCTTTGCCATTCGCAACCTAAAACCAGGCGAAATTAGCGAGCCTTTCGAATCGCGCGACCAGCATGCAAATGTTGTATATAAAGTTGTTCAATTGGTTCGTGTTATCCCTGCTCATAAAGCCAATTTAGAACAGGACTATGCTACCATTCAAATGATGGCTAAAAGGGTTAAAGAACACGAGGAGTTTATTAAATGGGTTGAGCGCAAACAGAAAACCACCTATGTTCGAATCGATTCCGATTTTAATAATTGCAATTTTCAACTAAAGAGTTGGGGCAAATAGCTGTTCAATGGACATATTGCACGCTCAAACCATAAAAAATTTAACTACTACAAGCAAACCGATTTTTACTTTTCGGTTTGCTTGCTTTGTTTCAATTGTATTTCTTTTAGTACTTAATGCCCCATTGGTTTCGGCCCAACAAAAAAAAAGGGTTGAAATAAAGCGAGCCAATTACATGCGAAGCGTAAAAGTTGGCAATCAAAGTATTCGAAAACTTCTTGGCAATGTAGTTATTGTGCACGATGGTATTACCATGGAGTGCGATAGCGCTTACGAATATACTCCAACCAACCTTTTTGATGCATTTGGTAATGTTGTAATCACACAGGGCAAAGCAAAACTTTATGGCGATATACTAAACTACGATGGAAATAGCCGAAGTGGTGTTATTTATGGAAAGCAAGTGCATATGGTTGAGGAGGGAGTTAGCTTAATAACCAAATCGATCCATTTCAATACTGCCCAGAATACAGTATCCTACTACACTTTGGGAATAATATCGAGTTCCGATGGTAATTTCTCAAGTATAAGGGGAACCTACTTCTCAAACTCAAAGGTTTTTGCTTTTGGAGGTAACGTTGCCTTTAAGGATTCGAGTATGCTAATAAACTCCGATTCGCTGGAGTACCACTCGCAATCGGGAACCATCTTTTTTCGGAAACCAACTCGTATTTATAACGAAAACAACTACCTGTATTGCCAGGATGGCTGGCATAATAGAAATAAGAAAGAGTCGCTCTTTTTAAAAAACGCTTACCTGCGGAGCGAAAACCAGAGAATAATTGCCCAAAGTATTTATAATAACCAAATCGATTCCATTTCAATAGTTAAAGGCAATGCAGTGCTAATTGATAGTTCCCGAAGAGCCACGCTATATAGTAATGAAATTACATACAACGATAAGCAGAAATTTGCATTAGCTAAAGATGGGCCTCTACTAGTTAACGTAACTGACCAGGGCGACACAATTCACTTACGAGCCAATTACTTAGCAGCCAAAGGCTTTATAAATTCCCAAAAAGAAATAACCCACCGGGTTTTTTGGGGAAAGGGAAATGTTGCATTCCACCGAAACGACCTACAGGGAGTTTGCGACTCTATTAACTTCAGCACCAACGATTCAATTCTTCACATGCTTGTTGAGCCCATTATTTGGAACCAGAGTAACCAGCTGAGTGCCGACTACATAAATGCTCACTTCGAAAATGAAGTAATAAAAACAATGAATTTTCAGGGGCTGGCATTCGTTTCTTCCGAAGAGGCGTCGAATAAATTCAACCAAATAAAGGGAAGAGAAATGATGGCTCATTTTAGTAAAGGAAGACTTTTTAAAATTGATGTTACAGGAAACGGAGAAACCATATACTACATTAAGGATGAAGATGTTATTACAACATTGAATAGGGCTGAAAGCAGCAATTTAACCATACACGTAAACGATAATAAAATAAAAAGTATAACCTTTCGGGAGAAACCCACTTCAAACTTACTACCCATTGAAAAAACTCAAACTGAAGATATATTTCTAAAGGGATTCAATTGGAGAATTGAACGTAGACCCAATAACAAATGGAGCGTTATTCCTGAAAATTTAGATCTTAACCATTTCGTTCCTATTGAAGAACATGCCGTAAAAGAGATGGATAAAAAAATAAACCCTGCCAGTAAAATAAACTAGCAGGGTAATTACCAATAAAAAAAAGGATTCTAATACTCGTCTTCGTTAAAGAAAAAATCTTCCTTTGTGGGATAATCGGGCCAAATATCTTCAATGCTTTCGTATATTTCCCCCTCATCTTCAAGTTCCTGAAGATTTTCAATTACTTCTAAAGGCGCTCCAGAGCGGATAGCAAAGTCAATTAACTCCTCTTTTGTTGCTGGCCATGGAGCATCTTCAAGTTTCGATGCAAGTTCAAGTGTCCAGTACATAAATCTACTTTTTAGGCTATTGTGTTGATTAACAGGGTTTTATAAAAATATGTATTAATGCAAATATAGAAAAAAATGTAAACTATACTCTAGGTTGCCATTTAATTTGTTCCAAATTATGAAATTTTGCAATGAAACCTGACGTTACGAAAAGATAATCGCTTAACCTATTTAAATATTTTATAACATTCTCAGGTACGGGAGTCTCTTCGTATAATTGGGCTACCAATCGTTCGGCTCTGCGGCAAATGGTACGTGCTACATGGCAAGTAGATACTGCCTTATGCCCTCCGGGCAAAACAAATGAGGTAAGCGGTTCTAACTCTGCCTCCATAGCATCAATTTCCCTTTCAAGAAATTCAATATCGGAATAGGGTAAAGGAGGTATTTTCACCTTGCAGACGGTACAGTCGGCGGCCAGAATTGAAGCGCAGGTCATTAGCCGATCGAGTACCTCCAAAAGGGAATCTTTACTACGCTGGGGAATTTCATTATCCCTAAGCAATGCAACAAAGGCCATAAGTTCATCAATAGTTCCGTAAGCCTCTATGCGTTTATGGTATTTGGGAACACGCTTTCCGCCTATTAGCGAAGTTGCACCCTTATCGCCAGTTTTGGTGTAAATTTTCATGCGTTTTGCTTTTAACTGATAAGTTTACTGTGAAAAACGCATAGTTTGAAAGGATGTTTAAAAAAAAATAAAATAAATAAAACATATTTACTCATTCAAAACAACCTTTTGCCTCCTAACAGGGTTTGGGTTCACCTCATCGGTTTCGATTAAACCATCGCGAAGCCGGACAATACGGCGAGCATGACGAGCAATATCCTCCTCGTGAGTAACTACTATTATGGTATTACCCTGCTCATAAATATCTTCGAACAAGTTCATAATATCGATAGATGTTTTTGAATCGAGATTACCAGTTGGCTCATCGGCCAATATTATTGATGGGTTGTTAACCAATGCCCTTGCCAAGGCAACCCGTTGTCGCTGTCCGCCCGAAAGTTCATTGGGTTTATGCTCTATTCGGTCGCTTAAACTTACATTTCCCAAAGCCAATTCGGCAAGTTTAACCCGTTCATTTTTGGGATAACCAGCGTAAATTAGTGGTAACATAACATTTTCGAGTGCCGAATAGCGAGGTAGCAGGTTGAATGTTTGAAATACGAATCCAATCTCCTTGTTTCTTATTTCGGCCAGTTCGTCATCAACCATTTTGCTCACGTCGGTACCGTTAAGAATGTATGTTCCATCGGTAGGCGTATCGAGGCAGCCGAGAATATTCATAAGGGTTGATTTGCCCGAACCCGAAGGCCCCATGATGGCAACATATTCATTTTTATGTATGGTTAACGAAACCCCTTCGAGGGCTTTTACCACTACTGTTCCAACCTTGTAATATTTCTTTATGTTGGTTATGTCTATTAGAATACTGTTCTTATTCATAGCAAAAATTTTGTTGAAAGTACATCTTTTTATAATTGCACAATGTTTACGAACTAATAAAAAATATTAAAATGCTGCTTAATTATTCCCTTTCGAAAGAAAACTATGCCCATTCGGAAAAGGTCGATACTTATAGTAACACTCTCGTTGCTTACAATTTGTTGCCATGCCTTAAACATATCGTTGCTCCAACGTATATCGTCGAAAACAAAAACACTACCCTCATGTACCTTACCAAGGCACATTTCAAAATTAGCCATGGTTGCATGGTAAGTATGGTCACCATCGAAGAAAACCAAATCCAAGCTGATTGAATCTCTTAAAACCTTGGGCAGTTCCGAGTCGAAACTACCCTGAACAACATTCACATTAAACAATCCCAATTTTATTAAATTATCAATTGCCAGCTGGCAACGGGTTTCATCGCCCTCAATGGTTATAACGCTTGCTAAAGGTGCACTCGAAGCTAAATACATGGTACCAACTCCCAACGAAGTTCCTAATTCCAGAATATTACGAGCCGAAACCCACTGGGCCAAATTAAAAAGCAATTTCCCATATTTCTTGGGCACTGCCTGACGCGAAATAACACTTCGAACCGACTGAATAGAGGAAGTGTTTGCAGAACCTGCGCCATAGGGACTGCTAGGCAGCATTATATTGGATGCTTTAATGCTATCAATATACTTATCTATTGATTTTAGCACCGGTTTATTCGATTTATTTGAAAGAACCTTTTGTGTAAAATCGAATACGAATGGGGAATGAATGCCATGGCCCCTACCCGACTTCGAATTAATAAGATAGACGAAATATTGTAATGTGAGTTTAAACATTGAAGTTCTATTTGAAAATACAACGCAATAGTAATGAATAATTCGTTCGAACATCCCCCGTTGTAATTGTTTCTGATTTTTTTATATCTTACGGTAATGAAATAAAAATCTTTGGCAATGAAAACCAACACCCAAAAGTCTTTGCTTGTCCTTGTCGTTCTTTCCCTTCCTTTTTTTCTCCTTTACCAATGCAAGCAACTTGAAAACGAAACTTTAATAGAACTGAAACGGATCGGACTGGTTGGTGAGGAAATCTCTGCCGAAAATTTTTATAAGGGTATTGCTCCCAAAAATTTTCGGCCGCTTTCGGGGGCTAAATACAAACCCTCGTTCAACGATGATCCGGGCATACCCGCACAGTGCTGGATTGAAACAGGTTACGGAACACAGAATGCCTGTAAATATTGCCATACCGACTACCTTGCCAGCATTGAGCATGGAAATGCATACCCTATTGGCGAAGACCAAATAACCTACAGTTTTCCAACGGCCAACTTGAATCGCATTCTTTGGCAAAATATTATTTATCCCGAAAAAATTGAAGAGAGGCTAAATGCCGAAGGCATTAATTTACCCAACCCAAACGATGTACAATACGTTCGAACCGACAATTGGCAACCAACCTTCAGGAAAGCCCGTGCAAATGGCAATACCCAGTGGATAAATGCAAATGCGAGACACAAAAGTTTTATCCTTTTCCCTGCACTCAACCCCTTGCATTTGTTTCCTTTTAACCCTTCAAATCCAACTAGTAATGGCAAGCATGGTTATATCGATCCCGAAGGGTTTATTCGCAGTGAAACCAACGAGTATACCGGCTGGCGGGCTATTAACTTCTTTCCTTATGCCATTTTCACCCCTTTAACGGGCAGCGTGAGCGGAATCTACATCCGGCTTCCCAAGGAGTTTATGAGTTCCAATGGAGAATTCTCTGTTGAAGTATACAAGGAAAACCTCCAGCTGCTCGAAATGAACATTAAAAATGAACCGTTTGGCAGCACTCACTATAAGGGCGATGCCTCTGCATTTAAAGTTAAGAAAGGATTTTACCCTGTTGGTACCGAGTTTGCCCATCCGTTGCATTACGTCGATCTTTTTGCCGATGGTGAAGTTGGAACAAATGTCGACGGAGCTGAAAGTAACTCGGAAATTCAGTACGAATTCCCCGGAACCCGCTCAAAAAGGGTTAAAGAGATTCGCTACATGTATAAATGGAAGGATGTGGAATTAATCGACATTGCTCTGCCTAACGAAGATGATACGCCGAATGGTATTGCAAATGGGTTCGAAAACTACTTGGGCCGCGAGGGCCAAGGTTGGGTTGATAATGGCGCAGGATGGATCCTTGCCGCATACATTGAGAATCGCAATGGTGAACTGAGGCCCCAAACCACTGAGGAGTTGGCCCAATGCATTGGTTGCCATGCAAAAGTAGGCAATACTATCGATGCAGTTTGGTCGTTTCAGCGCAAACTTCCCGGCCTCGAGGGTTGGGCCGATATGCACTATGGGCGCTACGACTCGAAACGGCCGAACGAAACCTATTTGAACGATTATTTGAATATTGGCTCAGGCATGGGCGAATTGGGGTACTTCTTTCATTCGGTTGTTGGTGCCGACTTGTACGGTTTAATGCCCAACGAAATTCGAACCGAGCTGTATTGTTTTGCAATGCAGCACAAACTAGTTGAAATGCTTAGGCTTAAATACCCAATTGATGAAATTTTAAGCGATGAAATATTAAAGAATCTTTCGAAGGAAGAGAGAAAGCCACGACTAATGGAGCGTCAAAAAATTATGAGATACTACACAAAAAATCGAGCCTACCTCCAGCAGAACAACTCGAATGGAGATTTCTTTTTAAAGGGAAATATCTTCTACCCTACTCTCGAAACCATGAAGGCAAACATACAGGGATACAGAAAAATAGTTCTCGATCAAAGTTTCAATTTGGGTAAGGACCTTTTTGGGAGTGTTGCCGATAATATTCCCTTTACCTTCCGCTCCGATGGTACAGTTAAGGATGAAAATGGTAGGATAATTCCCACTGGTCATGTTATTTATAGCCGACCCTACAATAAAAACGGAATTGGAATAACTCCAACTGGTATTGTTGAAGGCGATGCGATTGATAGTAAGGGAAACTACGTTGAGGAATACACCGAGGAAGATGTTCGTACGGGCAGGATTACTTTTACTGGAACTCTCGATTTACTATACAATCCAATATTAAGTGGTATTAAACTAAAATAAACAATTTTTGGCTACGCCCGCTACCGCGCCTGCCTAGTCGGCAGACAGGCGTGTCCTCACGCGTGGTAAACAATCAAAGAAGTTATTTATATTTGCTTTCATTAGTGTTGCGTTATAAGTCGAATAAATTCAGTTGATTATAGATATCTTTGATTTCATTGTTCTTTGAAAAGTTTGTAAGCAGCTCATTCATTGGTGTTTTGTCAAAAACTGAGACGCTCAGGATTTGTGTAATTTCGTACAATGAAAGGTCACTTTTTAGCTGTTTTTTAGCGTAGGCTATCAGCAGGTAAGTGCAGACAGCGATCCAAATTTGGGTTTTGACAGCGTTAGGCGAGGTTCCCCAGAACGTTTTTATTCGTAAGTGTTGTTTAATCCACTTAAAGAACAGTTCAATCTGCCATCGGCTTTTGTAGAGCATCGCTATCGTTAACGCATCAACCTCAAAGTTGTTTGTCAAAAAGACGATTATT
>JBBIRB010000026.1:0-36988 GCA_037442025.1 Bacteroidales bacterium
CGGACACTAATGATCAAAAATGTTAATTTTGTGTAATACAATTCAATTTATATTAATTAACATATAATTGCTATGAAAATTAGCTTACGTTTTGCTCAACTATACTTCCGAAGCATATTAAGGAGTGCCTACTTCTTGTTGGCCCTTGTTATAATAGTTTTTTTCCTGCCCCGCGAAGGCCGCTTCAAGTACGAATACCAAAAGGGCCAGCCATGGATGCACGAAGACCTTTTTGCACCTTTCGATTTTGCTTTGCAAAAAACCGATTTGGAAATCCAAGCTGAGAAGGCCAAAATACTCCGAAATTTCAAACCTTTCTTTCAATTCGACTCCACCACCCTCCAGAGCGCAATTACTAGTTTAAAAGTAGAATACAGGCAGCAGTTCAATAGTTTACTTATTGGCAGTAATATCAGAATGCAAAGTCAGAATGCTGTTTATCTCGACTGGCTAATTAAAAAAGTGACTTATCTATACAGTAAGGGAATTATCGATCCTGCCGACCTTCAGCAATCGAAAGCAATTACGCAGGGAGCAATAAGCATTCTTGTTGGCAATTTTGCTTACGAAACCCCCTTAACTGAAGTATTTACACATGGCACTGCCAAGGAATACATGGCATCCCAAATTGCAAAGGTTACCGAGGTTGATGGAAGCCGTGAGGCTAAAATGTTGCAGTCATTTCCAATCGACAAATTCATTTCGCCCAACCTTATATACGATGCCACATCATCTGAAAAACTAAAAAACACTGTTCTGGCAGGCTTATCGCACACCAAGGGATTAGTACAAACCGGTGAACGCATTGTCTCGAAGGGCGAAATTGTAGGCAACGATACTTTTAGAACCCTCGAATCGCTTAAAACGGAGTATAAAAACAAACTGGGTCACCTGGGCAATTCGTGGCTGTTACTTGGTGGACAAGTATTAATTGTTTCAATCGTAATTTTGGTATTGTATTTATTTCTTCACAATTTCCGCAGAGAAGTACTCAACTTCGATTCAAAAATCCTTTTTATTCTTTTAACCATTGTTACAATAGTTGTAACCTCGTCGATAGTTTTGCAAAGTGAAATGGTAAGCATTTACCTTATTCCCTTTGCTATTGTACCCATTTTTATAAAGACCTTTTACGATGCACGTTTAGCGCTTTTCATCCATTTGGTAACCATTTTTCTTGTAGGTTTCTTTGTTCCCAATGGTTTCGAATTTGTTTTTATCAATTTCATTGCCGGAATAGTTGCCATATTGAGTTTAACCAAACTGAATCGCCGGAGCAAACTATTTCTCACTGTTTCGCTTGTTCTAGCCTCATACGTAACAATTTACTTAGGAATAACCATAATACAGGAGGGAACTTTAATTGCTCCCAATCCCGTAACCCTTGCATGGTTCTTAGGCAATTCGCTCTTGCTTTTAGCCTCATACCAACTTATTTATGTTTTCGAGAAGGCATTCGGATTTCTCTCAGACACCACCCTAATGGAACTTTCAGACACAAACCAGGATTTACTTCGTAAACTGGCCGAGGTTGCCCCGGGAACTTTTCAGCATTCGCTGCAGGTGGCCAACCTTGCCGAGGCTGCAATTTACCGAATTGGTGGCAACCCATTGTTAGTTAGAACAGGAGCGCTATACCATGATATTGGTAAAATGAACAATCCCTTCTACTTTATCGAGAATCAATCGCCCGAGTTCAACCCCCATGCTAATCTCGATTTTGAGGAGAGCGCCGAAATAATAATCAAGCATGTTACCGATGGAATAGCCATTGCTAAGAAGAACAGGCTTCCCGAAGCCATTACCGAATTCATTGCCATGCACCATGGTACCAGCAAAGTGCAGTACTTTTTCAGGCTATTTCGCGACAAGTACCCCGAAATGAAGGAGGAATTCCAACGTTTCGTTTACCCAGGACCCAAGCCCAATTCGAAGGAAACTGCTGTTCTTATGATGGCCGACTCGGTTGAGGCTGCTTCGAGAACACTTAAAAAGATAACTCACAAAGCAATTGACGATATAGTTGAAAACATTATAAATTATCAAATTCAGGAGGATCAGTTCTCAGAGTCGAACATAACCTTTAAGGACATTCCAACCATTAAGCAGGTATTCAAAAAGAAGCTGCTGAACATTTACCATGCCAGAATAGAATACCCCGAAAAGCAATAGTTTGTTTTTGCCTTTCGGGGTAGTTTGTCAGATTCGGGGCACTTACCTCAAGTCAACAACTTCAAGTCCTTTATGCTTTTTGGTTTCGAAAACGAATTCTTCGTCCTTAGCAGGAAGGTTTGAGCGGAAACGCTTCACCTTAATAATGTAGTTATTTCCGTCCTTTCCTTGGTACTTTATCGAGAATGGTTCAAGATTGTCCCTTTCGAACTTCAATTTTATAATTGAGTAGGTAGCATTCAAATCGTTAGGGTATAAATCGACCTCGTATATCGATTTTCCGCCCTCAACCTTTTCACCTATAAACTTCGATTTGAAATCCTTTTCGTAATCGGTAAATATTTGTGTGGGATCGTCGAAGAAACTACTTTCCTGCGACTTTGGTTTAGATATAGTTACCTCGTTGGCTTGGGGAATGTACTGCCACTTGGTTATTCCATCGAAGAAAACATGCATACCCATAAGTTCAAGATTGTACTTTTTGCCCTTAAGCAGCAGTTTTCCTTCGTAGGTATCCGATATTCCCTCCTTTAAATTCTCGAGTGTAAAGCTGAAAGTTGCCTTTACCGTTTGAAACGATCGCATTTTATCGGAAAATCGTTTTATAATGTCTTTCCCGTTGGGATCGACTTGTGCCTCAAGAGGAATGCAGTTAAAAACTAATGCTGAAATGAATGCAAAACGAAAAAATTTTCTCATCGCTAATATTTTAGTTGCTATTTTTCAAATACCGTGCAAAAGTATAAAATTTGATTAGAACGTTACATTTGGTTTAAACTATCGAAAACTTTCTGTAGCGAATCTTCATCGGTAATTAATACCTGACGGGCCTTGCTGCCCTCCGAAGGGCCAACAATTCCGGCAGCCTCAAGCTGATCCATTATACGGCCTGCCCTATTGTAACCAATTGAAAACTTGCGCTGAATGAGCGAGGTTGACCCCTGCTGGTACTGAACCACCAGAAGTGCAGCATCTTCGAACATATCGTCTCTTTTCTGCAAATCGACATATTGCTGCTCATCGGCTGTATCGCCTGTATATTCGGGAAGCATAAATGCTGTAGAATACCCCTGCTGATTTCCGACAAAATCGGTTAACCGCTCAATTTCAGGCGTGTCTACAAAAGCGCACTGAACGCGAACCAGATCGTTTCCGGTTGCAACAAGCATGTCGCCTCTACCAATAAGTTGGTTGGCGCCCGGAGTATCCAAAATGGTTCGGGAGTCGATCATCGATGAAACCCTGAAAGCAATTCGAGCAGGGAAGTTGGCCTTAATTACTCCAGTAATAATATTTGTGGTTGGTCGCTGCGTGGCGATAATTAAATGAATTCCAATTGCTCTGGCCAATTGGGCCAATCGGGCAATGGGAGTTTCAATTTCTCGCCCGGCAGTCATTATTAGGTCGGCAAACTCATCGATTATAACAATTATGTATGGTAAAAATTTATGCCCTTTATTGGGATTCAGCCTACGAGCAATAAATTTCTCGTTATACTCCTTCAGATTTCTTACATGCGCAGCTTTCAGCAAATCGTAGCGCGAATCCATTTCAATGCAAAGCGAGTTGAGCGTATTAATAACTTTCTGGGTGTCGGTTATAATTGCCTCTTCAGTGTCGGGCAGTTTTGCCAGAAAATGTTTTTCCAACTTAGCATAAAGGGTAAGTTCTACCTTTTTTGGGTCGACCAATACAAATTTGAGCTGCGATGGATGTTTTTTATACAGCAACGAGGCAATTATGGCATTCAGTCCAACCGATTTTCCTTGACCTGTAGCACCAGCTACAAGCAAGTGAGGCATTTTAGCTAAATCGATAACGAAAGTTTCGTTCGAAATTGTTTTACCAAGTGCAATGGCCAAATCGAACCTGCTCTCCTGAAATTTTGCCGAACGAAGTATGGAATACATGGAAACAACTTCGGGGTTCTGATTGGGAACCTCGATACCAATAGTACCCTTACCCGGGATGGGGGCTATTATACGAATTCCCAAAGCCGACAGGCTAAGGGCAATGTCGTCTTCTAAACTCTTTATTTTACTAATACGAACACCGGGTGCTGGAACAATTTCGTACAGTGTAACGGTAGGCCCTACAGTGGCAACAATTCGCGCAATTTCAATTTTATAGTTGGCAAGCGTTTCAACTATTCGTTTTTTATTCGACTGCAACTCCTCGTCCGAAACGGGGGCTTGACGATTCTTGTAGTCTTCAAGTAATTCGAGGGGTGGGCGCTGATACATCGATAAATCCAAGGTAGGATCGTACTCCTCGTCCAAATTTGTTTTTGCAGCTACTCCCTCTTGCTCGCGGTTAAACTCAACAGTGAGTTCCACTTCATCGGGAATAACATGATTCTTTATAATTCCCTTATCTGCCACTTCGGCCTCGTTTTCCGCTTCTGATGGGAGTTCCATTTCGGCTTCGCTATCGAATTCCTTTTCTTCCTCACCATTGAGCATTAGCGGATCAACTATATTCATAATTGTGCCTTTGTCGTTGTTGACAAACTCAATGGAAGGCTCTACTTCCTGAACGGGTTCATCGGGTTCCTTTTCGAATGAATCGAATTCGATTTTTTCAATATCATCACTTTTTGCCTTAGGACTAAATAGCGACCCAATAGCGCATGCAATTTGCTTTGCAATTCTTTGCATTGAGTAAACCGAATTGGGCCTTATATAAATTATAAAAGCTACCGAAAAAATAAAAAGCAGCAGGGCGGTACCTAGCTTACCAACAAAAGCACTCATCCACTGGCTTATAAAAAGACCATGCAGCCCTCCCAGGCCGCTGCCCAAAAAGCCTCCGAAGTCGCCAAACAAAAAGCCTAAAACCAACGAAACCAGTACTATTCCTAAAATAGATTTAAAAAAGGTTCTTCGGATTTGGAAAGGCTTTATATTAAGTTGCTTCAGCCCTAGCAGAACAACTAAAAAAGGAATAACCAATGATGAAATTCCGAAAGAATGATTCATGAGGCCTGATGCAAAAAGCGCTCCCACTTTACCTCCCCAATTTTCAACCCGTATTGAAGTTCCACTGAATATACTAATCCATTCGGCACTTTGGTCGGTTCGCCAAGTAAAAATGTACGATATTTGGGAAAGGGCAAGGAATATTGCAAAAAATACAACAAAAACTCCGAATGTAAACTTAACTCTTTCGTCTTTGAAAAATGAACCTTTTTTTTGCTCGTCTGATTCGTTTGCTTTTTTATCGGGCTTGGCCATTACCTTGAATTTTTAAACCAAATTAACATGCAAAATAACAGATAAATTATCAAAATTCATCAAACAATGCTTTGGAAATAGCAATTTGCGGGTAGTTTTTGAAAAAATATGCAAAAAGGTATTCTAGAAGGAATAAAACTATTGAACCAGAGTAATAATATCGGTCAACACATCGCGGGTTATAAGTTCGTACCCTTTGGGGACTGTAAAATCGTCGTCGGGTATATTTGTTCCCTTAACTTTAATGGCGTCCATTTGCATGGTTTGTCCCCAAAGTTTCAACCTGAACTTCAGAAGTACTCCCTGCAATTGCTGGTAAGGGGTGTTTAAATTTGGGTTTGCAATGGCAATTTCGGAGGTATGAAGCACCTCGAATCGATTCAGCGAATCGTCGGTGAAAAAAACTTCTGCGCGATTGCATTTATACTTTGTATAGCGAACAAATTCATCGTTTTGCTCAATTACTAAATTTGGCATTTGCCTAAAAATAAGCGGAAGCTCCCCCTCTTCGAAACTATCCTCGTAGTAAAATTTTTTGTTGAAAAGCTTTATGAGAATAAGCTGATGATTTCCTTTCACATTCTGAACTAACGAAAAGGATATGGAGCCCGACATACCCTGGATGATTGTTAGGGTTTTATTATTCTTAAACTTCACCAACATTTTGTTGGGTCGAAGGCTTGGATCGTAGCGGATAGGCAGTAGAGTGTCGGGGTACGAAATGGCATATTCAATTATTCCCTCACTTATGGGTTTATTGGTCAACAGATTGCACGAAAAAAAAATTGCAGAAAAAGCAGAAAGTATTACAAAAAAAACGAATGAAAAATATGCCTTGACCTTGTACATAAAACCTGTAGTGAAATAGATTTAAAAACAATTTTTTTGTATCAATGTGTTAAAGGTAAACTTTTTTTCAAAACGCACTGTCGCAAAACGAGCATTTTATGGCCAAACAAACCCTTTTACTTACTAAAGCACCAATTAATGTTATTAAACATGAACGCAAGTGTTAAGGGACATCGATTAGAATGGTTGTATGTTTAAGTGTTGAACAAAAAAAATTTATAGTTTTGCTGTTCAAATTCGAGAACAATTAAACAACAAATAGATTATGAGCAAATTAGCAGTAGTTGCATTGGGTGGCAATGCCTTGCTTCGGGGTAACCAGGCAGGAACCATTGAAGAACAGGAGCAAAACACTACCAACACCCTTGAAAACCTAGTTTATTTAATAAAGGAAGGCTACAACTTGGTAATTAGCCATGGTAATGGCCCTCAGGTTGGAAACATTTTAATGCGAAACGACGCAGGCGAGCAAATTTACAATATACCTCAAATGCCGCTCGACATATGCGTTGCCGACTCGCAGGGAGGAATTGGATACATGATTGAGCGAATGCTCCGCAATGTGCTTAAAAAGCATGGCATTAATCGCGAGGTTTGTTGCTTGGTAACACCTGTTATTGTTAACCACGACGACCCTGCCTTTAAAAATCCAACCAAGCGCGTTGGCCGCCTTTACGACAAGGCCCAGGCCGACGAGCTAGCCAAATCCAAAGGCTGGATATTTAAAGACGAAGTAAAGGACACCGGAACCGGATGGCGTCGTGTAGTTCCTTCTCCAAAACCCATGGGCATTCTGAACGAGAAAGTTATAAAGCAACTCGTTGATCAGGGCATTATAGTAATAGCTGCCGGGGGGGGTGGTGTTCCTGTTTACATCGATGAGGTTAACGATGTACGTCCTGCTGAAGCAGTAATCGATAAGGACCTTGCATCTGCTTTGCTTGCATCGCGAATTGGTGCCAACGAATTCTACATCCTTACCGATGTTCCCTATGTTTACATCAACTACAAAAAGGAAAACGAAAAGAAACTGGAATTCCTAAACAAAGCCGACACTGAAAAATATTTGGCCGATGGCATGTTTGGCGAGGGCAACATGGCTCCAAAAATTCGTGCCTGTTTAGAATTCGTCGACCAAGGAGGCCACATGAGCGTTATAACTGAAGCCACTAAATTATCCGACAAGAGTTACGGCACTAAAATAACCGTTGACTACGAAAAATAACCATACATTTTTAACCACAATAAAAAGAATTCAAATGGCATTCAACCTGAGAAACCGTAGTTTTTTGAAACTACTCGATTTTACTCCAAAAGAAATTCAGTTCCTTCTCGACCTTTCGGCCGACCTTAAAGCAGCCAAATACGCCGGTACCGAGCAACAACGCCTGAAAGGCAAGAACATCGTTCTGCTTTTCGAGAAAGATTCAACCCGCACACGCTGCGCCTTCGAAGTGGCAGCGTTCGATCAGGGTGCGCATGTAACCTACCTTGGCCCATCGGGCTCTCAAATGGGTAAAAAGGAATCGATGGAAGACACGGCGCGCGTACTGGGTCGTATGTACGACGGAATTGAGTACCGTGGTTACTCCCAAGAAATTGTTGAAACTCTTGCCAAGTATGCAGGAGTGCCAGTTTGGAATGGCCTAACTACTGAATTTCATCCAACCCAAATTCTTGCCGACTTCCTTACCATGCGCGAGCATTGCAGCAAACCCCTTAACAAGGTAACATTTGCATACTTAGGCGATGCTCGAAACAATATGGGTAATTCGCTTATGGTAGGAGCTGCCAAAATGGGCATGGACTTCAGGGCCGTTGCTCCAAAACAATGCTGGCCTTCGGACGAACTATACAACAAGTGCCTTGAAATTGCCAAGGAAACTGGTGCAAAAATTACCCGCACCGAAAGTGTTGCCGAGGGTGTTAAAGGTTGCGATTTTCTTTATACCGATGTATGGGTATCGATGGGCGAACCCGAATCGGTTTGGGCTGAAAGAATCAATCTTCTGAAACCATACCAGGTGAATAAAAAAGCGATGGAACTCACTGGCAATCCTAATTGCAAATTCATGCATTGCCTTCCTGCATTCCACAACCGTAAAACTGCTGTTGGCGAGGATATTTTCCAAAAATTCGGATTAGAATCTATGGAAGTAACCGAGGACGTGTTTGAATCCGATGCCAGTATTGTTTTCGACGAAGCCGAAAATCGCATGCATACTATTAAAGCAGTGATGGTTGCAACCCTTGGTCAGTAATTTTCTCGAGCTATTTTTAAAAGGCAGCTTAAAAAGCTGCCTTTTTTTATTCAATTTTAAAAAAAATGCTATAATTTTATATTAGTGAACTAATTAATCATTATTGCCATGAACATTTATGTAGGAAACATTGCTTACAACATGACCCCTCAGGAAATTAAAGATCTCTTTGCACCTTTCGGAAATGTAGCGAACGTAAAAATTATTAGCGACAAACAAACAGGACGTTCTAAAGGGTATGCCTTTGTAGAAATGGATAACGATAACGATGCCCTAAAAGCTATTGAATCGCTTAACGACTCCCAAGTTAAAGGACGTAACATTAAAGTTAGCAATGCTCACCGAAAACAGGAGGAAGCACCCAAGGCATAAAACCTTTTCGCTTTAGCGAATAAATATTTCAACAACAAAAAAGTAGGTAATTACTCCGGCAACTGCGAACTTCACCCCTGTTCCCAACAGAAATCCTATAAATGAGCCAATGGCAGCAGGTAATGCATTGGGCCGGCTGCTCGCAGAAGTGTATTCGCCAATGAAGGCACCTAAAAAAGGCCCAATAATAATTCCTATGGGAGGGAAAAAGAATAATCCCAAAACCAAACCCAAAGTAGCACCCCAAACCCCTCTTTTCGACCCACCAAATCGTTTGGTTGCCCATATGGGCAAAATATAGTCGAACGCCGTTGCAATAGCGGCTGCTATACCCAACCAAATTAGCAAGTTGACATTAAAATCGCCCCAACGGGTAAAGTAACCCAGTAGCATACCCACAAAACTGAGGGGAGGGCCTGGCAAAACCGGAACTATACATCCAATGAGCCCTAAAACCAAAAAAATTATTGCAACTGAAACTAAAAAAATATCCATTACTATTAATTACTTTAAGTTTGAGTGTAAATATAACTAAAAAACACTTTGCCGAAACATAGCTACTCCATTGCTCATGAACTTAGCCATCTACGCAACATAATGAGGATAGAATAATTTAGAGTAAATTTGTGGAATAAATATACAATTCATGGCAGAACTTGGCAAATACAATAACCTAAGCATTAGCGAACTGGTAACATTCGGAGCATATCTCGATGGAGAAAACCTAGGAAAAATTTTAATGCCCCGTAAATATGTGCCATCGGAAGCTAAAATAGGCGACTCCGTTCAGGTTTTCGTTTATCTCGACTCGGAGGACCGAATTGTGGCAACAACCGAAACCCCTTTAGCCACAGTCGACCAGTTTGCACAAATGAAGGTTGTTTCGGTAAATAATGCGGGTGCTTTTTGCCATTGGGGCTTAGCAAAGGATTTACTTGTACCGTTCCGCGAACAAAAAATCAGGATGGAGGAAGGCCGGTGGTACATTGTAAGGGTTTATATTGATTTAAATACCCAGCGAATTGTTGGTTCGGCTAAACTCGATAAGTTTTTAGATAACGTAATGCCCCAATACGATTACGGCCAGGAGGTAGATATACTTATTTGCAACCAAACCCAACTCGGTTATAATGTAATTATTGAAAACTTACATTGGGGAATTATTTATAAAAACGAAATTTTCTCCCCCATAAGAATAGGCGAAAAAACCAAAGGATACATTAAGAAGGTTCGCGATGACGATAAAATCGACATTTCGTTAACCAAGCCTGGTCATCATAAAATCGACGACTTGGCCAATCAACTGCTTAGCATACTGCAAAAAGCCAATGGCTTCCTTCCATTGGGCGACAAGTCGGATCCCGAAATTATTTACAGGGAGGTAGGAATGAGCAAGAAGAATTTCAAAATAGCGGTTGGTTCACTGTTTCGCAACCAAATTATAACAATTGACAAGGACGGAATTGCACTTAAATAATTTCATCTTTTCATGCATCGCAATAATGGCAAACTTTACATGCTGCTATTAACAAAATTTCAATATTTTTGTGACTGATTTATAGTTCGATGACAAAAACTAAATGCCTAACCCTATGAAGCTCCCCGGGAAAACCGTTGAGCGACTAAGTGAGTACCGCCGGTCGCTTTTAGATTGCCTTGCAAAGGGTAAAACCCACATATATTCCCACGAGATAGCCGGCTTACACAACATAACAGCCGTTCAGGTACGTCGCGATTTGATGCTTATAGGCTACTCGAGCATGAAAAAGCGCGGTTACGATGCCAAGGAGCTTGTAAATGTTATTGGCGAAATAATCGACCATAAAACGGGCCTAAATGTAGCAGTTATAGGAATGGGAAACCTTGGGCGTGCTGTTACTGCCTATTTCAAGGGAAAAAGACCCAAACTCAATATTGTTGCCACATTCGATGTAGATGAGAACAAGGTTAATCGAGTTATTGCAGGGGTTTTTTGTCACCATATTCGCGAACTTAAAGGTGTAGTGGCAAAAGAGCGCATTTCAATTGCTATAATCGCTTCTCCTCCCGATTCGGCGCCCCAAATTGCTGAATTATTAGTAAATGCGGGCATTAAGGGTATATTAAACTTCACTACTACGCCACTTATTGTACCCGAAGGAGTGTATCTCGAAGAATACGATATGATTACTTCACTCGAAAAAATTGCGTATTTCATTAAATAGCATTTCGAGACTTACATACTAATTAAAATGCAAGTTCATTACGGCTTCGACAACGTTAAAGGCATCAAAAATCCGGTTGTTACAACAGGCTCATTCGATGGTGTTCACATTGGTCATAAAACCATTATTAACAGAATAAACGAAATTGCCCGTCAAATCGATGGCGAATCGGTTCTTATAACCTTCTACCCCCACCCTCGCAAGGTTTTATATCCCGAAACGGAAGGTAAGGACTTAATGTTCATTAACTCTCAAAAAGAAAAAATTGAACTTCTTAGCAAAGCCGGACTCAACCACCTTTTAATTGTAAAGTTCACTTTAGACTTTTCGCGAACCTCATCGGAACAATTTATCAGGGATTTGCTAATTGGTAAGCTTGGTGCCAAATTTATAGTTGTTGGATTTAATCACCATTTTGGGCACAATCGTCAGGGCGACTACGAATACCTGTACAACCTTAGCAAGGAATTGGATTTTGGGGTTGAAGAAATTCCTGAGCAGGACATTCAGCACGAAACCGTAAGTTCAACCACCATTCGAAAAGCTCTGAAGGAAGGTCGTATTCAAAGGGCCAATGCATACCTCGATCATCAGTATATTATTGTAGCACCCTTAGGTAAAGGAACGCACTATTTTGGAGGTATAAACTTCCCAACACTTAAAGTTCAAATTGAGGAGGCTGGAAAGCTCATCCCCCCCGATGGCATTTATGCTGTTGGAACACAATGGGATGGCAAAACATACAAGGCCATGGCCATAATATGGACTGAGGTTAACACTTCCACAGGTGAGGAGGGAGAGCAAAATGTTGAACTTCACATATTCGAATTCGATATGAGTTTCCCCGACGACGAAGCAGTAATTTTCTTTCATAAAAGAATTACTGGAAGTGTTGACGTTTACAGCCCATCGAAACTCGAAAAGCAGCTGGAACAGGGCAAAGAAGCGGTAGAAGAATTGATATACTAACCTTTTTCCATCAGTAAAAATCCACATGAAAAAACTCGATGCCGCCAACTTAAAACTAGGAATTGTGGCCGGAGGCCAACTGGGTAAAATGCTTATTCAGGAGGCTAGCAAGTGGGACATTGCAACCTACGTTCTCGATGCCGATGAAAACTGCCCTGCTGGTAGCATTGCAACCCAATACTTTAAGGGTAGTCACCACGATTTCAATTCGGTATACAATTTCGGTAAACAGGTGGATGTTCTCACTTACGAAATTGAAAGTATAAATATCGATGCCCTCTTCAAGCTCAAGGAGGAAGGTTTAACCATCGTGCCCGATCCAATTACACTTCAGCTTATTCAGGATAAGGGCCTTCAGAAGGAGTTTTATCGCGACCATGGCATACCCACTGCACCTTTTCAACTGTTTAACAATCGGGAAGAAATAATCGAAACTGTTTCGAGTGGTAAGTTATCTTTCCCTTTCGTTCAGAAACTTCGCAAGGGTGGATACGATGGGCGTGGGGTGCTAATAGTAAATAGCACTAGTGATACAGACAAACTCTTCGACGAGCCTTCGGTTATTGAGCAAAAAATCGAAATTGTTACTGAAATAGCAGTTATTGCAGCACGAAACCAGCAAGGGGAAGTGAAGTCGTTCCCAACCGTTGAAATGGTTCTCGATAGCCGTGCTAATTTGGTTGATAAACTCATTTGCCCTGCGGGCATTGGGCAACAACTTTGCAATATGGCCGAAAGCATTGCCATAAACCTTATTGACAAATTAGGTATGGCCGGACTACTGGCCGTTGAGTTTTTTGTAGATACCAATGGAAATTTGATTGTTAATGAGGTAGCACCCCGACCCCACAATAGCGGCCACCATACCATAGAAAGCGTTATCACATCGCAATTCGAACAACATCTACGTGCCGTTCTGAACCTCCCACTGGGTAGCACCAAACTGAAACTTCCTGCAGTAATGGTTAACCTCATTGGCGAACCCAGCCATAGCGGCCCTGTTAGGTACGAAGGGCTTACTGAGTGCATGGCAATTGAGGGGGTTAAAGTACATTTATATGGAAAAAAGCAAACCCGTCCGTTCCGAAAAATGGGACATGCAACTATTATTGCAACCACTATGGAGGAAGCACTTGCTAAGGCCGAATTTGTTCAACGAACCCTAAAGGTTAAGTCATGGAAAGAAAGCATGTAAGCATAGTAATGGGCTCCGATAGCGATATGCCCGTTATGCAGCAAGCCTCCGAAATGCTGCAGCAATTTGGTATTTCGTATGAAATTGACATTGTTTCGGCGCACCGAACACCCGAAAAAATGTTCCAATTCGCATCGGAAGCGCACAAGCGAGGTATCGAAGTTATTATTGCTGGTGCTGGAGGTGCTGCACACCTTCCAGGCATGATTGCTGCCATTTCGCCTCTACCTGTAATTGGAGTTCCCATTAAATCGTCAAATTCTATCGATGGGTGGGACTCGGTTTTGTCAATACTACAAATGCCCGGAGGGGTTCCCGTTGCCACAGTAGCCCTGAATGGGGCTAAAAATGCGGGCATTCTGGCAGCACAAATCGTGTCGGTGGGTCGTAGCGATATTCAAGATAAAATAGTTCAGTACAAGAATTCGCTCCGCGAGCAGGTTGAGCAAAAATCGAAAGAGCACAAAAAGTATTAGTACCGTTTCATGACGCTGAATGAGCAAATAAAACAAGCTGCCGAACTCATAAGAATGGGGGACCTGGTAGCTTTTCCAACGGAAACCGTTTACGGATTGGGTGCCAATGCATTGAACCCTTTGGCTGTTGCCAAAATATTTGAAATGAAGGAGCGCCCCTCGTTCGATCCGCTAATTATTCACATTGCCCATATAAACGACATTGAGCCACTGATTAATGGCATGGATGAACGTGTGCACAAACTCGCCAGCGTATTCTGGCCCGGGCCGCTCACCATGGTACTTCCCAAAAGTAATATTGTACCCGAAATTGTTACATCGGGGCTGCCCACGGTAGGCATTCGAATGCCCAACAATCCGGTTGCTCTGGAATTAATTAAACAATCGCAATGCCCCATTTCGGCCCCCAGCGCTAACAAATTTGGCAGGGTGAGCCCAACAACTGCTCAGCATGTAGCCAAGCAGCTACCCCATGTAAAGTGCATACTCGATGGAGGCAGAACCCATGTTGGGATTGAATCGACCATAATTTCGTTGAACCCCGAAGGATTTGAAATATTGAGACATGGGGTTATAACACAAGAAGACTTAGAAAAGGTTTTACCCTATTCGCCAAGCACAATCCAAAACCAAACAATTCTGGCTCCCGGAATGGTGAAAAGCCATTACAGCCCCAACAAGCCTTTATATATCATTGGCGAATCCTTACCCGAGTACCTAAACCCCAGAATGGGTGGTATAATTGCCTTTTCAAATTTACCTTCACTAGAGTACAAGGAATGCTTTGTGCTTTCAGAAAAAAGCGATTTGCGCGAATGCGCAGTGAACCTCTTTGCTGCCATCCATAGAATGGAAGAACAACCCGTTGAGTTCATTGTGGTAGAACCTGTGCCCGAGATTGGGATAGGTATTGCCATTATGGACAGGCTTCGCAAGGCAGCTTACCGCTACAGGTAACTCGAATGAAAGGTTTTTGCGCTTTTACCTACAAAAAAACCCCTTTTACCGATTTATTCTTTTCCAACGAATGATTGCAGTATACATTTGCATATAACTTTTAAATTCGAAAATTATGGAACGAATGGATGCACAACCTGCACGCTCAAACAACAGCCGACTCATATTCGGGCTTGTTCTTGTTACAATTGGTCTGTTCCTGTTTGCCGACAGGTTCGAACTGATACCATACGAATGGAATCGCTTCATTTTCACATGGCCATCGCTTCTTATCGTTATTGGCCTTATTAGTCTAGGCAAGAGCGAATCGAGGGTTACCGGCCTAGTACTGGTTGGCTTAGGAGCCTTCTTCCTTTCAGCCAAAATTCTAGGATACCACTACCCTATAAAGTATTTCTTCTGGCCAACGGTTTTTGTGGCTATTGGTCTAATTCTCATATTCCATAGCAAAGGACACATGCCACGGTTTGGTATGCGGAAAGGGATAATTGACGTTGATTACATAGACGACATGTCGATTTTTGGAGGCAGCGAACAGCGCGTTAGTTCCAAAAACTTTAAAGGTGGCCGTGTTACCAATATCTTTGGAGGGAGTACCTTTTACATGGGCGATGCCCAACTGGCCCCAGGACGGAATTCGCTCGATATGTTCTGCCTGTTTGGAGGATCAAAAATTGTGGTTCCCTCCGATTGGAAAATAAAAATTGAAGTTACCGCAATTTTTGGAGGCTACTCCGACAAGCGGTTGAACGTACAGAAATCGGAAGGCGAAAACAGCGACAAGGAACTAGTTATTCGCGGAGTAGTAATATTTGGTGGTGGCGAAATAAAAAGTTTCTAAATGCTTCACCCCTTCGCAAGCACAATACGCGGAAGAATCGCACTAATGGTCGTGTGGATGGTTGTAATGGCCATCCACTCGACCGTTCTGATTTTTTTATTCAACATTGAAATAGCCGATGCAATAGTTGATAGCCTGGCAACCAACTCACTTTGGGTGTTTCTATCGTTTGGACTCTGGTACTGGGTACGTTTTTCCGATATTGAAACAGGCAAAACCATCTCCATTGCCATTAACCATGCCGGTGCTGCTGCGCTAAGCGTAGCCATTCAGGTTTACATTACGCTGGCCTTTTTAAAATGGTACGCTCAATCGGGTTCAATGTACTCCAATTTTGTTGATGCTTCGACCATTGGGCGAGTGATTTACGGTGTTGCTATCTACCTTTTCCTGGCACTCATCTTCTACTTAATTATTTACATCCAGAGTTTTCGTGAAAAACTTTTGAAGGAAGGAGAATTGAAGTCGCTCGTTAAGGACGCTGAACTCAACTGGCTGAAGTTGCAAGTGAATCCCCATTTCCTTTTCAATAGTTTAAATTCGGTGAGCTCGCTAACCATTTCGGCACCCGAAAAAGCACAAGAAATGATTATCCGCCTTTCGGAACTGCTCCGGTACTCGCTTAATCAATCGCCATCGAGCATAGTACCGCTTGAAAAGGAGATTGAGAGTTGCATTGGCTACCTCGAAATTGAAAAGGTTCGCTTTGGTTCGAGGTTGGCATACCGCTTCGAGGTTACCCCCGAATGCATGAGTATTAGGGTGCCCGGCATGATTATTCAACCACTCTTTGAGAATGCCATAAAGCACGGTGTAGCCCAAACCCCCGATGAAACTGAAATTGTTGCCCGTTTCACCAAGCACTCGGCCGGGCTTGAAATTGAGGTCTCCAACACATACCCTACCGACCCTTTTGCTGTAGCCGGAACGGGTGTTGGCCTCGATAATATTAAGCGGCGGTTGAAACTCATTTATGGGTCAGAATCGCTCATAAGCACCCATCGCACCGAGTCCCATTTTATTGTAACCATTTACATTCCTTTCATCATATAACCTAGGCGCCATGAGAGTTATAATTGTTGAGGACGAAGAGCCCGCACGCCAACTAATTCGAAAATATTTAAGCGAAACTTCTAACATTCAGGTAATTGGTGAATGCCCCGATGGGTACGCGGCTGTCATTGCCATTAACAAAGAGAAACCCGATGTGGTATTGCTCGACATTCAGCTACCCCGTCTCAATGGATTTGAGGTGCTCGAGCTCATTGAGCACGAACCCCAGGTAATTTTCACAACCGCCTTCGATGAGTATGCCATTAAAGCTTTCGAGCAAAATGCAACCGACTACTTGTTGAAACCTTTTTCGAAAGAGAGGCTTACAACCGCACTGGAGAAAGCAGCAGCTAGAATAAATTCGAAACAAGCAACTACCCTCTCACCTTCCGAAACAGCCGGTGAATTAACTGCTGGAATGCCCATTTCGCGCATAGTAGTGAAAGATGTGAAAGGGATAAATATTATTCCGGCAAACGAGGTGCATTACCTCGAGGCGCAGGACGATTACGTGATGATTTACACATCCAAGGGCCGCTATATGAAAAAACAAACCCTGAAACACTTCGAAGATGGCCTGCCTGCCAGCCAGTTTATACGAGTGCATCGTTCCTATATAACCAATATTGCACAAATCGACAGGCTCGAACCTTACGAGAAGGAATCGTACGTTGGCATAATGAAAAGCGGTGCAAAGATTAAGGTGAGCAGTACCGGGTACAAAAATCTTAGAGAGAAACTTAACTTTTAAGTTTCCCACAAAAAAACGCCAAATGAGCATTAGGCGAGCATTTAAAGGAGAATGTTTTGCCTAAAACTCCATTTTACGCAGGGTAATGCCTTCAATAGATTGTAATGCATCCTTCAGTCTATCCTGTTCAGCATGTGGCCCTGTGAGTTCAAGAATTATTAGGCCGCTAACGCTACAATGGCTTTCGGAAACCTCGTGAATGCCCAAACGGGTTTTAATTGAGCATCCGAACTGGGTAAGTACCCGTTGAACGTTTCCCGCTTCCTTTATGCGGTCATTGATTCGAATACCTAAAATGCATAGGCTTTCTGCCATAATAATTGTTTTTTTGTTAAAATGCAATTTAGCATTTTTTGTTGAGACGAGTCGAATGTTAAAAAACTTTTAAAGTACCCGCAATTTTGGCTAGAATTGGCAATTGATATGGTATTTTTTTTGTTGTTAAGGGAAATTCTTCTACTTTCGAAAATTCGTTTACCAAACCTTCGCTATTATGAATATACATGGCCTAAAACTTACAATGGTTTGGCTGTTGCTGTTGGTCTTAGCTTCGCCCATTTCCCTTTCAGCACAATATTTCGGCAGAAATAAGCCCATATACAAGAACTTCAAATTCGATGTATTTCAAACTCCCAACTATGAAATTTATCACTACTTCAAAGACGATTCGGTAGTTCAACGTTTAGCTCAAGCGTCGGAGCAATGGTATAATATGCATTATCAGGTATTCGGAGATTCTATTAAAGAGAGGAATCCCTTAATTTTCTATGCTAACCATGCCGATTTCCAGCAAACTACAGCCATTTTCGGTTCGGTTGGGGTTGGAACAGGCGGTGTAACCGAGGCTCTTAAAAACAGGGTTGTAATGCCCGTAACAGAAACCTGGGCACAAACCGACCACGTACTAGGACACGAATTGGTTCATGCTTTTCAGTTCAACGCCATTATCTCGGGCGATTCGACCAATTTGAATTCGCTGCGCAACCTGCCCCTATGGATGGTAGAGGGCATGGCCGAATACCTTTCCATTGGCAGCGTAGACCCACATACCGCCATGTGGATGCGCGATGCCGTTTTGAACAACAAGTTCCCTACGCTCGAACGAATGACACGCGACCAGAGCTACTTCCCCTATCGCTACGGCCATGCTTTTTGGGCATTTATAGGTCGCAACTTTGGCGACGAACTCATTGTCCCAATATTCCTCGAAACGGCCAAACGTGGTTACGACATGGCCCTAAGAAAATACCTAGGGTTAAATGAAAAAGAATTCTCCGACATTTGGCGTAACGCAAACATAGAGCACTACAAAATGTCGATGAAGGACACTATTGACTTGCCTGCTGGTAAAAACGTTATAAACAAAAGCAATGCTGGGCATATAAACATAACCCCATCCATTAGCCCAAGCGGAAAATACATTGCCTTTTACTCCGAAAAAGACCTGTTCGACATAGACCTTTTCATGGCCGATGCAGAAACGGGCAAGATTGTTCAAAAAATTTCTTCGGTGGTTCATAAGAACGAAATTGATGCACTCAATTTCATTGAATCGGCAGGCACCTGGTCGCCCGACAGCAAACTTTTTGCTTTTGTAGCCTTTTCGAAAGGCCGAAACAGGCTTCTTATTGCAGATGTAGAACGGAGGCGCATGGTAAACGAAATTGAAATTCCGGGTGTTCCCTCGTTCAACTACCCCGCTTGGTCGCCCAAAGGCGATGAAATTGTGGTTTCGGGGTTGGTCGATGGGCACAACGATCTGTTCCTATACAATTTAAAAACCCAATCCGTTTCGAAACTCACAAACGATAATTGGTGCAACATCCATCCATCGTGGTCGCCCGATGGGAATACTTTGGTTTATGTAACCGACAAGCCTTCTGATGTTGACCTTTTCACTAAGCGCATGCCAGGCTACTATCTGGCTACAATTAATATGAAGGACAGAGAAATAAAAACCCATCATATTTTCCCAGGGGCACAGAACCTAAACCCTGTTTACTCGTCCGATGGAAACGAAATTTACTTTCTGTCCAATAGAGATGGGTTCCGTAACGTTTACCGTTTCAATCCACAAACCGGTCAGGTTTTTAAAGAAACCCACATATTAACCGGCATAAGCGGAATGACGCCCCTATCGCCTGCCTTCAGCCATTCGCCCGAGAAGGACCTGTTTGCCTACTCCTACTACTTCGATGGCAAATACTCGGTTTACACTGCAACCCCCACCGATTTCATTTCGGAGGAGGTTTACCCTATGATGGTAGACTTTACTGCTGGCACCCTACCGCCATTGAACAGGGCTGTTGCAGGCATTATCGATAAAAACATATCGAAACGTATGGGGCAACCCGAAACCCCCGTCGATTCGTTTAAGGTTGTTAGATACCGACCCAAATTCCGCCTCGACTACATTTCGAACGCAGGCATAGGCATTTCAACCAGCCAAATGGGCACCGGCATGGCAGGAGGCGTTGAAATGCTATTCAGCGACATTGTTGGAGGAAATCTTTTTCATGTTGGATTAGCATTGAATGGTGAGATTTACGATTTCGGAGGGCAGGTAACATACATCAATCAGAAAAGGCGAGTAATTTGGGGTACTACCGTATCGCATATACCATTCTCATATGGTCAATACGGGTTTAGTTCGGGCCAGGCTAACATAAACGGGAATTGGTACGAAGTTGACACCATTAGCCTGTACTACCTTCGAACCTTCGAAACGGCAATTGGAGGTATGGCCCAATTCCCCTTATCGCAAACGCGACGTTTTGAATTGGGTGCATCTCAGGCGTGGTACAACTATCGGCTCGATGTGTATTCGCAAGTATATGTGGATGGGTGGTTCTACAATTATATTCGACGAGAAGGCGGAGCTCAGGATGGTTTCAACCTGCGAGGATTCCAATTGCAAAGGGTGAATACCGCATTTGTAATCGACAACTCTGCATTTGGTATAGCATCGCCCATGAATGGAACTCGAAGCCGGCTCCAGATTGAAAAGGTGTTTGGCGAAGTGAATTTTTTCGGGACGCTAGCCGATTTCCGAAAGTACTATTTTGCAAAGCCCTTCAGTTTTGCATTCAGAGCGTACTACAATGGTAGGCACGGAAAAGCCAGCGAAATGGCCCGAATATACCCTCTCTATCTTGGCTATCCATGGTTCATTAGGGGCTACGACCGTGGCAGCACCTTCGAAACCTCAATGCAAGGAAAAACCATCAATTTCAATCAGATTCTGGGCGACCAAATGATTGTTACCAACTTCGAAATTCGCATCCCTTTTACAGGACCCGAAAGGTTGACCCTTATAAAATCGAAAATGTTCTATTCCGAAATTGCTTTTTTTGCGGATGCAGGCGTGGCTTGGACTAGCGATAACCTACCAAAATTCAAATGGCTCCCCGATAATAATACTGAGAAAATACCCATTGTTAGTACAGGCGTGAGTCTTCGAGTCAATTTATTTGGGGCACTTATTATTGAGCCCTACTACGCAATTCCATACCAACTGGGTGGTTTACAATCGGCTTACTTTGGGTTGAACTTTACACCGGGCTGGTAAATTTTTAAAATTAAGAAACAATTAAACCCGAACCTTTACTTGTTCGGGTTTCTTATTGACATAAAAAAGGGTAGTTTTATTTTAAAATCATTATAAACAAGTCAAAAAAATAACAAATTGTTACCAAAACAAGCAAATATGCTTTTAATTTATTTAAACATTTATTAAAATTGTGCTTTGAAATGCTTTTCGTATTTTAGCAAATCGTTGCAACCGTCTTAAACCACATCATTATAACTATCAGTATGTTACCCAAGGACACGCCAATACCTTACAGCATAGTTAAAAAGAAAATTGAAGAAGCTGCGTTACCAAATATTGGGCGCGCCAGCATACGTGAAATTGTCAAACTGGTAAACGAAATTGAAGCCGCATCGGGACAAAAATTCATCCGAATGGAGATGGGAGTTCCCGGACTGCAGCCATCGAACATTGGCATAGAGGGCGAAATAGCGGCACTTCGTAGCGGTGTGGCACAAAAATATCCCATGATTGATGGAGTACCGGCGCTTAAAAAGGAAATGGCCCGATTCGTAAAAAATTTTATGAATATCGAAGTTCAGGAGCGCGGCTGTATTCCAACGGTAGGTTCTATGCAGGGAGCCATGGCTTGCTTTCTTCTTACCAACAGGTGCTACAGCCAAAAGGATACCGTTCTTTTCATCGATCCAGGCTTCCCCGTTCAGAAGCAGCAGCTAAGGGTGCTCGGAATGAAATTCGAAACCTTCGATGTATACAACTATCGTGGCGACAAATTGAAGGCGAAACTCGAAAGTTACCTTGCCAAAGGGAATATAAGCACCATAATTTATTCAAACCCCAACAATCCCTCGTGGATCTGTTTCTCCGAAAAAGAGCTCGAAATAATAGGCCAACTGGCTACCCAATACGAAACTATTGTTATTGAAGACCTTGCCTATTTTGGAATGGATTTCCGCAAGGACCTTTCGAAACCCGGAGTACCTCCCTATCAAGCAACGGTAGCGCGTTACACCAATAACTGGTTGCTACTAATTTCCAGTTCAAAATCGTTCAGTTACGCTGGCCAACGTATAGGTTGCTTAATTATTAGCGATACGCTTTTCGATAAACGCTTCCCCGATCTGAAGCGATTCTTTTCGTCGGATCAGTTTGGCTACGCCATGATATTTGGCAGCGTGTACTCCCTATCATCGGGGGTATGCCACTCAACACAGTACGGGCTTGCAGCCATGCTCAAAGCAGCCAACGATGGCACTTTCAACTTTGTTGAATCGGTCAAAGTTTATGGCGACAAGGCCAGAACTATGAAGAAACTCTTTACCGATAATGGCTTTACCATTGTATACGACATGGATGAGGGCAAACCCTTAGCCGATGGCTTCTACTTCACCATTTCGTACCCCGGCCTTAGCGGCGAGGAACTTATGGAAGAGCTGCTCTACTACGGCATTAGCGCCATATCGCTTGCCATTACAGGTAGCGAGCGACTTGAGGGACTCAGGGCATGCGTATCGCAAGTACAGGAGGATCAGTTTGCCGACCTCGAACAGAGGCTAACCAAATTTCACGAACATCACCCGCTTAAATAGTCACAACCCAATAAAATCGAATCAATAAATCATAAACAACAGAATTATGGCTAAAGTTAGAGGAGCAGTAAAGGTTGACGTTGAAAAATGCAAGGGATGCAATCTTTGCGTTGTTGCCTGTCCAACCAAAGTACTGGCCCTTGCCCGCGAAGTGAACGGTAAGGGTTACAACTACGCCTACATGGCAAATGCCGAGGCATGCATAGGATGCGCCAATTGCGCACAGGTTTGCCCCGACAGTGTTATTGAAGTTTATAAAATTAAGGCCGGAGCCGAGGCTTAGGCCCATTTCTTATTTGTTGAATTTTAACCAATCAACTAAAATGGCAGAATATAGACTAATGAAGGGGAACGAGGTAATTGCCGAAGCTGCTATTCGCTGCGGATGCGATGGCTACTTTGGCTACCCAATTACCCCTCAGTCCGAAATTATGGAGACCCTTATGGTACGAAAACCATGGGAGGAAACCGGAATGGTAGTGCTTCAGGCAGAAAGCGAAGTTGCTGCTATAAATATGGTATACGGTGGAGCCGCCTGCGGAAAAAAGGTTATGACCTCATCGTCGAGCCCTGGCATAAGCCTAAAACAGGAAGGCCTCACTTATATTGCAGGTGCCGAACTGCCCTGCGTAGTAGTTAACGTTGTACGTGGAGGCCCCGGATTGGGAACCATCCAGCCAGCCCAAAGCGACTACTTTCAGGCAGTTAAGGGTGGTGGACATGGCGATTACCGACTAATTGTTCTTGCTCCCGCATCGGTTCAGGAAATGAACGATTTTGTTGGTATGGGCTTCGATTTGGCATTCAAGTATCGCAACCCCGTTATGATTCTTACCGATGGAATTATTGGACAAATGATGGAGAAGGTTCAGCTGAGTGAATACAAAGCACGCTGGACTGACGAAGAAATTGAGAAAATTAGCGGCTCATGGGCCACTACCGGCAAAAAGTCCCACCGCAAATACCATGTAATCACTTCGCTGGAACTGGATAGTTCGCGTCAAGAAAAATTCAATCACAAACTGATTGAGAAATATAAAACCATTACCGAGAAGGAAGTACGCTTCGAAACCATACAATGCGACGAAGCCGACTACGTTTTGGTTGCCTATGGTTCGTCGAGCCGCATTTGCCAAAAGGCAGTTGAAATTGCCAGAGAAAAAGGGATAAAAGTTGGACTTCTTCGCCCAATCACTCTTTTCCCATACCCTACCCAGAAAATACAGGAAATGTGCTCGAAAGTTAAAGGCTTTTTAGCCGTTGAAATGAGCGCCGGACAAATGGTTGAGGATGTTCGACTGGCTGTTAATGGCAAGGTACCTGTTGAACACTTTGGCCGCTTCGGTGGTATGATTCCAACCCCCAACGAGGTTGTAGAAGCACTTGAAGAACTTATAAAGAAAGGAAAATAGCAATGGCAGAGCTTAAGGATATAATTAAAGAGGAGAACCTGGTTTACAAAAAATCCAAGGTTATAACCGACAAGGTAATGCACTACTGTCCCGGCTGTAGCCACGGTGTAGTTCACAAACTCCTAGCCGAGGTAATTGAAGAAATGGACATTCAGGAGAAAACCATTGGGGTTTCACCCGTTGGTTGCTCTGTGTTGGCCTATAACTACCTCAATATCGACTGGCAGCAAGCAGCTCATGGCCGGGCTCCCGCTTTGGCTACTGCAATTGCCAGGCTTATGCCCGATAAATACGTATTTACATATCAGGGCGATGGTGACTTGGCATCGATTGGTACAGCAGAAAGTATTCATGCTTGCAACAGGGGTGAAAACATTGTTGTTATTTTCATAAACAACGGCATTTACGGTATGACCGGAGGGCAAATGGCACCCACCACCCTCGAAGGTATGCCAACATCAACTTCTCCATACGGTAGGGACATAAAGATGAGTGGCCATCCCCTTAAAATTACTGAACTAATTGCCCAGTTACCAGCAGTTGATTTTGTAACCCGTCAGGCGGTTCATACTCCTGCTGCCGTTCGTAAATGCAAAAAAGCAATACTTAAAGCCTTTGAAAACATTGGCAACAAGAGGGGTACACAATTCATCGAGGTGGTTTCTACTTGCAATTCGGGCTGGAAACTCTCCCCTGTGAAATCGAACGAATGGATGGTGGAACACATGTTCCCAGTTTATCCGCTTGGCGACATTAAAGGTTAATTCATTGAAAAAATTACAGCTATGACAGAAGAAATAATAATAGCAGGATTTGGAGGCCAAGGAGTGCTTTCCATGGGAAAAATTCTTGCCTACTCAGGAATCATGCAGGACCAGGAAGTATCGTGGATGCCTTCGTACGGACCCGAAATGCGTGGCGGAACGGCCAACGTTACTGTAATATTGAGCGATAGCCGCATAAGTTCCCCTATACTTCAGGAGTACGACACAGCAATTATTCTCAACCAGCAATCGCTCGATAAGTTTGAAAATTCGGTGAAACCAGGCGGAATTCTCATTTACGACCCCAATGGCATAACCCGCCATCCGAAACGTAAGGACATTACTATTTACCAAATTGACGCCGCCGAGGAAGCAGCACGCATGCAAAGCGCCAAAACTTTCAACATGATAGTTCTGGGGGCCTACCTGAAAATTAAACCTGTTGTAAAAATGGACAACGTGGTGAAAGGGCTTAAAAAGTCGCTTCCCGAAAGGCACCACTACATGGTTCCGATGAATGAACAGGCCATAAACAGGGGCATGGAACTCGTAAAAAGGATTAGTATAAATTAGCCATCAAACTACATTCAATAAAAAGGGAAGGCCGGTAAAACGGGCCTTCCCTTTTTATTTAAAACTTAAGGAGTAACCGCTGAGGCTGCCTGAATGCACCTAACAGAATAGCCTTGGTAATACTCCGGTATCTCATAAAAAAAGTTTTGATTGATACTAGCGGAAAACCCATCGTTGTCTGAAAGTTTCATAACATTAGCTACCCATAGCCCTTCCATATAAAATGGTTGAGACCAAAAATTGGCTTCATAATGTACTCCATAAAAGTAAACATTTTCTGTTGCTCCGGCCTCAGCATCGAACCAGCCCGCAGGGAGAGCATTGAAACCCGTATTACTTTTATTCGACTTATTGTCCTTACCTCCCTTTAACATCCACCAATCGTAATTGGAATTATCAATTAAAGCTAAAGCATTGTATTGCCCACCAATAGTAGTAATGAGGGTTTGCCAATCCATGTAGGTTGGCAATCGCCACCCTATAGGACAAATGTTTTTATTGGTGTACTCGATTGCTTGCAATGAGTACAAATAACCCCAGGGATTTGCTGAATAAGGTTCCCCTTCGAACTGCGGCAAATTGTATGGAAGCATATTTTCGAAAAGGGGGCTTAAAATGGGAGTTCCATCGTTATACTTGGTCGTTCTCAGGTTTTGGGCCATCCACAGTTGGGTACCAATCCGCACGGTGGAGTATGTATTCCCATCGGCATCTTTAACTGGTAAAGTACCAATGGTGCCTCCTGTGAGCACATCTCCACTTACTACTACGTTACCCGCTGCTGAGAGGGTGTTCATTACAAACGTGCAATCGCGGCTAACAATAAAATAATTGTTGAAAGTTTTGGTTTGATCAACTAGCCCACCGATGGCAAAGCCTCCACGACTGCTCTTTTCTACACTGCCCTCGTCAATGGCAAAACGAATGCTATCGGGACGAAGAATCATGTAGTCGACCTGAGTAGCACCCTCTTTGGTTTGGTCAACCAGCCCACCAACAGCAAAACCGCCCCGATTGCTTTTCTCACTTCGAACAATGTTGAAGCGAACACTGTCGGGGAGAATGGTAAGGTAATTAATCTCTTTACTGCCTTTAGTTTGGTCTACCAAGCCGCCAACAGCAAAGCCTCCACGATTACTCTTGGAGTTATCGCCAACATTAAAACGAACGCCATCTTCGTAAACAGCATAAACAATCTGGTTGTTGCTATTCCGAACTACAAAAATGGGGGCTTCGGGGTCGTGACCGGCTGCTGGTTTAACCTCAATGGCTCCCTTTGTTAGGCCTCCGGCCTTCAAAGCGTATGGCATGGATACAATTTGGCTAATCCCCATTAAAACAAATGTATTGCCACCAGCAGGGTCAATTTCAATTTTTATGAAAATACCATCGTCCCAGGGTATTGAACCAAAATTTCCGGTTGGTAATGTGCCCCCCCCAACTTGTAAATTTACAATTCCCAAGGGGCTTGTAGTAATTTCGTGCAATTCAGTATATACCACATCGCCCGAAATGGATCCTGCTAACAACGTAATGCGCAATTTAACATTCTGGTTTGCAATGGCCTGTCCATTGGCATTCCGAACCACAGCCTGATATGCAAATTTTTGCGGTACCTGAGCTATTAGTAAGCTTGTAACCACAAAAGTTAATAGAAGTAATAAAAATTTTCTCATGGTTTTATGTATTAAATAAGAGTTTAACATGACTGTGTTACATTACTGAATTTTAATGCATCGTATGGCATGAGCTTCAAGGGTTGTTGGGGTTAGTGGAAATTCAACAGTATTGAAAGGATTTTGAGGCAACCCATCGCCAGAGCCTATTATGAAGACTTTCGATTCGGGATAAAGTGAAATAAATTCGGGCCTCGACCAGAAAGATGCGCTGGTGCCATAATTTAAAAATTCGTGGAACCAACCTGCAGCATGGAAACTAAAAACGTATCCGGTAGGACGTGAATTGAACCCATTGGGCTGAGTATTAGTAGGGTAATGCCAAAAATTTCGATCCTTAAGGGTACCGCCCGCCATTTCAAATCCACCCGATTGTTCAATCAGCTGCATCCAATCGGGAGCCGAAGGTAAACGCCAACCAATAGGGCAAACCTTTACAGGGTTGATATGTTGTAAATTATAAAGCAAGCCCCAACGCTGATCAGGAATAGGTGTTCCACTCGAGTCGCGGGGAACATGATATGGGTAAGCAGCAGTTATTGGACTAATTTGTATGGCATCTCCATCATTGTAACTTATTGATCGTAAGTTTTCGGCCATCCAAGTTTGGCTTCCTATTCGGATAGTTGGGTAAACATTACCATTATAGTCGGTTACAGGCCCAGAGGAAAGAGGAACAATACTTCCACCTGTAAAAATGTTACCAGATACAGCAACATTCCCCGAAGCAACCAACGGTGTAGAAACGAAAGTACAATCGCGGTTTACGATAAAGTAATTGGAAAACGATTTGGTTTGGTCGACCAAGCCTCCAATGGCAAAACCGCCTCGCCTGCTTTTATCTAAACTGCCCTCATCAATGGCAAAGCGAATGCTATCGGGACGAAGAATCATATAGTCGACCTGACTTACACCCTCCCTGGTTTGGTCAACCAGCCCACCAACAGCAAAACCGCCCCGATTGCTTTTCTCACTTCCAATAATGTTGAAGCGAATGCTATCGGGGAGAATGGTAAGGTAGTTTACCTCCTTTCCGCCCTTGGTTTGGTCTACCAATCCGCCCACGGCAAAGCCCCCACGTGTGCTCTTGGCATTATCGCCAACATTGAATCGAACCCCATCTTCGTAAACAGCATAAACAATCTGGTTGTTGCTATTTCGAACAATAAAGATGGGTGCTTCGGGGTTGTGACCTGCTGATGGTTTAACTTCAATAGCGCCTTTTGCAAGGCCTGCGGCCTTAATTGCATATGGAACAGATACTATTTGGCTGGTGCCTGAAGGAACAAAATTTCCCCCGCCATTTGGGTCTACCTCAAATTTAATAAATACTTGCTCGTCCCAAGGCACGGTTAGGAAGTTTCCGGTGGTTAAAACTCCAGTGCCAACAACAATTGAAACTACTCCTAATGGTGAAGTTACAACAGAGTGAACCTCTGAATACGCCGATTCTCCATCGATAGAGCCAACTAAAAGGGAAATTTTAACTGATACACTTTGACTTGCCAAGGGGTAGCCACTAGCATTCTTCACAAGTGCTTGATACAAAAAACCATTTGGAGCCTGCGAGTATACAACAGAAGTTAAAGCCAAAAGGATTAGGCAAAGTAGATTTTTTATCATAGTATAGTTTTTTTCATATCTAACAAATTTAAAGCATAAAGTGGTAAAAGTCAATTTAAACCAAAAAATAATGCATTATAATTTTTTTCCAAAGTATTGAAGTGCCTATAATGATTTATAATAAAAAAAGCGGATTACTTAGAGCAATCCGCTTTGAAAAAGTATGTTGAATTCTATCCCTTACTTTCCAACCGCAGGTGTTTCTTCATTTTTTATACATCGAATCGACAATGCCACAACGTTATAGGGTATTTGTTCGAAGGAAACCATTTGAAAGGGCTCGTACATTTGGTCGGAGGAAAAAATTCTAAGTGCCTTAGATCCGTACATCCCTTCTATTTCCTCGGGCTGGGACCAAAAGGCTGTAGTCATCTTGTAGCCATTATAGCTGTAATCCCACGTACCTTCATTGTCGTACAAATCGAGCGCACCAGCCGGGCGTGCATTGAACCCGTTGGCAGGGTAGTAAACGGGGTCGAGCCACATATTTTGCTCCTTAAGGCTGGCTCCTGCATAGTTGAAGCCACCCGAATTCTGAATCAGAAAATTCCAGTCGTTAAAGGTTGGTAAACGCCAGCCGGTTGGGCAAATATTGTTGTTGTCGATAAACTGCATTGCATAGAGTAAGCCCCAGCGAGAATCGGTGAGAGGGTTTTGGAAAGAATCGACTGGAGTAAAATAGGGCATTACAGAATTCAATTCAGCCGAAATGGGTATGGGAGTTCCATCGTTATACCTTTTTACTCTCAGGTTTTGGGCCATCCATATCTGGTTTCCAATGCGAACGGTAGGATAAACGTTTCCTTCGATATCGGTAATAGGCGGTGTAGGGAGCGTTCCAACCGTTCCCCCAGTAAAAATATTACCCGAAACAAGAACATCGCCCGTAGCTGCGAGTGTATTGGCCACATAAGTACAATCGCGATTTACCAAAAAGTAGTTACTAAAAGTTTTGGTTTGGTCAACAAGCCCCCCAATTGCGAAACCGCCCCTATTGCTTTTGATAGTTGTTGATTCGTCGATTGCAAAACGGATATTATCGGGTCGAAGGCTCATGTAATCGACCTGAGCAACACCATTCTTGGTTTGGTCAACTAAACCGCCTATGGCAAAGCCTCCCCTGTTACTTTTATTTGTTTGAACCAGATTGAACCGAACGCTATCGGGCTGAATGGTAAGGTAGTTAAGTTCTTTTCCTGCTTTGGTTTGGTCCACCAGGCTACCAACGGCAAAACCTCCGCGGCTACTTTTCGAACTATTACCAATGTTGAAACGTACGCCATCCTCGTACACAGCATAAACAATTTGGTTGTTGCTGTTGCGAACCACAAAAATAGGTTCGTCGGGGTTATGGCCTGCAGCGGGTTTTATTTCAACAGCACCTTTTGCAAGGCCTCCGGCCTTTAGGGCATAGGGTACCGAAACAACCTGCGATCGACCCATTTCAACGAAGCTGCCACCATCGATAGCCATTTCAGCAACAATAAAGATTCCTTCTTCCCATGGCACCTCTGCAATACTACCCAGTTCGGGAGTACCATCGCCAATATTAAAACTAACCACGCCCAATGGCGAAGTTGTTAAAGTATGTAACTCCTTATAAACGGGAGTTCCTTCAATGCTTCCGGAGAGCAATATTACTCTCAATTCTACATCGGTACTGGCAATAGCTACACCCGATGCGTTTCGAACAACTGCCTGATAGGCAATTTTCTGGGGTACTTGCGAGAACCCATGAAGAACCGCAAGAGTTAAAAGGATTGATAGGTAGAGTAATCGTGCCATAGGTAAAGTGTTTGGTTAACTATTTTATTTAGAATTATTCTAAATAAAACTAACCCTTTACGGCACTATTTGTTCAAAATACTTATTAAAAAAATTAAGGATTATAAAGGTCGGGGTTACGAAACGAAATGATGCTTTTAGCCATATCGAGAGCAACTTCAGCCTCAGCAGAACTAGGATTCAATTCGTATGCAATAGCAAAATCGTTGATGGCCCTTGCTATTTGGCCTTTCTGCCTATTCAATTTACCTCGCAAAAAATAGGCTTCATAATCGCATGGGTTTTGCTGAATTGCCTGATCGAGCAAATTACCCGCTTCGGTATAATTTCCCAAACCCATTTGGGTTTGAACCTCCTTCAGCATTATATTCATTGAGTTGGCGAGTTATAAAGATTAAAACTCAAAATATAATCTAAAACACCTTTAGGCAAAAGTTGTTCGGGTCTTTCCCCATTAATAAATCGACTTCGAATACTTGTTGAACTTACATTAAAAAGAGGTGCATTAACAGGATGAACCCCGTACTTTATAACTAATTCGTACAAATTATAGCCCTCGCGAGGATATACTAGCAAGCAGTATTTTTCAAGCAACTGGGTGTAATCCTTCCACTTTTCGATACTTGCCAGCGAGTCGGCACCAATTATTGGGTAAAATTGGTTTGCAGGGTATTTGAGGGATAGTAACTGAAGTGTTTCGATAGTGAACGAAGGGCGGGGCATTTCGAATTCCACTCTACATGCCCAAAAGGGCATTTCGGAGTTTTCGAGAGCAATCTCTACCATTCTGAGCCTATGGTGTTCGGGTGCCAATTGGCTCGACTCCTTCAAAGGGTTATGGGGGCTGACTACAAACCATATTTCCTGCAAATTTTCATGAGTCAACACATAGCTGGCAATAGCCAAATGCCCATTATGTATGGGATTGAAGGAACCGAACAGTAAGCCTACCCTATTCATTGCCTATAAACAGGTTAACTCTTTCAATGGCTTGGCTAACGGCATGCTCCAGCTGATCGTTCACAATAATTGCATCGAACCGGTTGGCGTATGCCAACTCTTCTTGTGCCTTTCCAACCCTTTTATCGATACTCTCTGGTGTTTCGGTACCGCGGGCTGTAAGCCTTGCACGCAACTCGTCGATAGATGGAGGCATGATGAATAGGGCCAGAGCACGTTTTCCAAACATTTGTTTCAAGTTTACACCACCCTTAACATCAACATCAAAAGCAACATGATTACCCTTTGCCCAAATACGCTCCAGTTCGGAGTGTAAAGTACCATAGTATGAACCCGGATAAACCTCTTCCCATTCAACAAACTGGTTGTTTGCAATACGGGAACGAAACTCATCGACAGAAAGAAAATGGTAATCGTGTCCGTTCACTTCGCCATTACGCATTGGCCTACTACATGCCGAAACCGAAAACTCCAAGTTAGAAAATACTTGCAGCAAGCGTTTTACAATGGTTGTTTTACCCGAACCCGATGGTGCCGAAAAAATTACAAGTTTCCCTTCCATGCCTAAAGAATATTGAGCAGTTGCTCCTTAATTTTTTCGAGTTCATCCTTCATTTGAACTACCACCTTCTGAATGGCTACATGGTTGGCTTTAGAACCCAAAGTATTGATTTCGCGGCCCATTTCCTGGGCAATGAAACCCAGCTTGCGACCTACTGATTCCCTGGAATTGATAGTTTCGATGAAATAGTTGCAATGGTTCAGCAGTCGAACCTTCTCCTCGTTCACATCGAGCCTTTCGAGGTAAAAAATGAGTTCTTGTTCGAACCTTTCAGGGTTGGGTTGCGCTTCGCTACCCAATTTGGCAAGTGCGTCGGTTAGTTTCTGACGGATTGTTGCAATCCGTTCCAGTTCAAATGGTGCTACACTGACTAGCAAGTCCTTAATGGTCATTACTTTCGAAACCAAATCGAAAGCGGTTGCCTTGCCCTCCTGCTCACGAAAATTATTAAAGTTTTCAATTGCTATTCGTACTGCTTGGAAAAGGGCATTCCATTCTTCTTCAGCAACATCCTTTTTTTCGGTTTTAAGCACTTCGGGGAGCCTTAAAATGGAACTTAGTACCTGAGTGCTATCGAACTCATTGCCCGTTTCGCGCGATATGGCATGCAGCTGTTCTAAATAGGATCGAAAAACGGCACTATTAATCTCGGGGACCGAAGCTGCTACTTCCTCCTCGAAGTTTATGAAGCAATCGATTTTCCCCCTGACCAGCTCCTGCGAAAGCAGGTTACGTATTTCGTACTCCTTTTCGCGGTAAATGTTTGGAATACGAAGTGTATTAATATCGAGCTGTTTGCTATTAAGAGATCGAATTTCGACAATTATTTTTTTTGAGTTGAACACTGCTTCGGCCTTACCAAAGCCAGTCATGGACATGGGCATATACTATAATTTTTACAGTAAAAGTAGTTCAATTTGTCCGAAAACTCACAATAGGAGAAATATATTGTACATATAATACATCGAATCAGGTGATTAATAAATTTTAATCGTCGATTGCTACCCTCACAACTCCCTTATTTTTCCATTTACCCATTCGGTAGTACACAAACGAACTAACCATGCCCAGGAACCAGGCCATGGGAATTGACCACCAGATACCCCTCTCCCCAATTATATCGCTCAGGAAATAGGCCAGCGGAATCCGAACCAACCAAAGCGAGAAAAGGGTAATGAACATTGGGATTAATGTGGCTCCGGCGCCTCGCAGAAGCCCAGTAAAAGTAAACATGGTAGAGAAAACAATGTAAAATATTCCAACAATTATCAGGTATTCTCTCCCAATAGCAATAACAACCTCATCGGTAGTGAAAATTTTCATAAGAGGAACCGACCAGAGAAGGGCCACTAAGGTTGTAACAATGCTAATAATGGAAGAAAAGAGCAACGAAGCCAGAAGCCCTTTTCGGATCCTATCGATTTTCCCTGCACCCAGATTTTGTCCTACAAATACCGAGAGCGCCATTGAAATATTCATGGCAGGCAGTGCAGCAAACGAATCGATTCGGCCTGCAGCTGTGTACCCGGCAATTACATCGGTACCAAAGGTGTTGACTATGCCCATAAGTGCCATCATGCCCAAAGCAACAAGAGTTTGCTGAACTCCGGTTGGCAAACCAATACGAACGCTCTGCCTGAAAATGTTCCAATCGAAGGTAAGTCCTCGTATGGCAAAGCGAATCAGTTTATGGTTCCTGTTTAAAACAATTATAGCCGTTATAAAAGCACCTGCCTGCGAAATTACGGTGGCCCAAGCTGCCCCCTCGACACCCCATTTGAAAACAATTACAAACAGCAGGTCGAGTCCAATATTTACAACCGTTGCAATCATAAGGAAGAAAAGAGGTGTTTTCGAATCGCCAATTCCTCTCAGAATTGAGGCAGTTCCATTAAACCCAAAGAAGGCTACCATACCAATTAGGTAGGTGTTTAGGTAGCCCGTGGCTGGTTCCATGAGTTCCTGAGGCAACTGTAGGAGTGTAAACAGCCAGCGGCTCGATGCAATTCCTATAACAGAAATGGCAATTGAGGTGTAGAAAAGAAAAATATTAGTGGTATCAATGGCACGACGAACTTTATCGAAATCTTTGGCGCCAAAGTACTGCGAAATAACCACCGATGCTCCACTGCCAATGCCAATTACCATTGCAATAATGGTAAAAATAATGGGATACGATGCCCCAACCGCAGCCAGAGCTTCTTTCCCAATAAATTTGCCCACAATAATTGCATCGACAATGCTGTAGAGCTGCTGAAACAGGTTTCCCAAAAGCATGGGAATGGCAAATTTCAGAATTACACTTGCAACATTGCCCTTGGTTAAATCGCCCATAATCTGAAAGGCTTATGCCTTTTCGAGTTTTACAGTAAAATGGCGCATAATTGGCGCTTCCCAAGCAATACGGTAGCCCTTTTTAATTTCATTGGTTCGTTCCAGCACATTTCGTAAACCTGCCGCTACCACATCCATATGATTGTTGGTGTAAGTACGGCGAGGGATGGCCAAACGAAGCAGTTCGAGACGCGGATAGCGGTTCTGGCGGGTAACCGGGTCTCGGTCGGCCAGCAGAGTACCAATTTCAACACCCCTTACACCCGCCTCGATATACAACTCGATAGCAAGGGTTTGTGCCCTGTACTCTTCTTTCGGAATATTGGGAAGCATACGATTGGCATCGACAAAAATGGCGTGCCCGCCAATGGGGAACTGAATGGGCACTCCATACTCGCGTAGCTTATTACCCAGGTATTCAACCTGTTTAATGCGAGTTTCGAGGTAATCGAACTCAGTGCCCTCGTCGAGGCCGGCTGCTAAAGCGTTCATATCCCTTCCGCTCATACCACCGTAAGTAACAAATCCCTCGAACATAATGTTGTATGTTGAGCACTGGCGCCAAATATCCTCGGAGTTCATGGCAATGAATCCGCCCATATTCACAATGGCGTCCTTCTTACTGCTCATAGTCATCATATCGGCATACGAATACATTTCCCGAACGATTTCCTTAATTGTTTTACTTTCGTAGCCTTTCTCACGGGTTTTTATGAAGTAAGCATTTTCGGCAAATCGTGCCGAATCGAAAAGGACCGGTTTGCCATAGTACTTGGCAATTCGCTTCACTTCGCGCAGGCACTCCATTGAAACGGGCTGACCACCAGCAGTATTGTTGGTTACCGTAACAATGACAAAGGGTACCTTATGGGCGTTTTCGGCCAAGTAAGCTTCCAACTTTTCTGTATCCACATTGCCCTTGAAAGGGTGATATGCCTCTGTATCGCAGGCCACGTCGATGGTTAAATCGACTGCATGAGCCTTACGAAATTCAATATGCCCCTTGGTAGTATCGAAATGGGAGTTACCGGGAATGCAATCGCCCTCCTTGACCAAAACCGAAAATAGTACATTTTCGGCAGCTCGCCCTTGGTGCGTAGGCATAAAGTGCTGAAATCCCAGAATGGTTTGAATGGCATTCTTTAGGTTGTAGTACGACGATGCTCCGGCGTAGCTCTCGTCGCCCAGCATAAGCGCACTCCACTGGCGGTCACTCATAGCTCCGGTACCCGAGTCGGTAAGCAGGTCGATAAAAACCTGATCGCTTTTAAGGTTGAACAGGTTGTAGTTGGCTGCCTTAATCCACTCCTCGCGCTCCTTTTGGTTACTGCGACGGATAGGCTCTACCATTTTAATTTTATACGATTCGGCAAATGGAAGTTCCATGATATATAATTTTAAAACGTTAGTATTTGTAAATAGAAAAACAAAAAGAGAGGGAGCGCGCATGCTGAATGATGCGCAACGGGTTAGAAGGTGTCGCGATTCTTGATATTTCGAAACACGTTTTTGGCAATAAACCCTATACAACGTTGTAAAACCATGCCTTAAGCATATGCAATTGGATGCACTGCTGCAAATTTAAAAAAGTTTTTGGCTCAGTGCTATCCGAAGTAAAGAATGAGTGCTAAAATGGGCAGAATAAATCGGGCAGCAACCAGAATGGCTCCTCTCCGAGTAATTCCGTTTTTACCCTTAATTATAAAAAGACCCGTAAGGGTAATGACAATAAGCGCAACGGCAAATATATGGCTAAAGGCAGTCCACCAGCGGCGGGGGTTATTGTAATGCAAAAAGTTTAGCTGGCTAAAAATGGGGCGACGCTCTACCCTTTCGAGCATAGCACTACCGTTGGCTAGGTTGAATGTTAAGTTGTTTAAGAAATGAATACAAAATTTCATTTACGTTAAAGGATCTCTCAATATTAGCAAATAATCGATACATTAACCTTCAATTATTACATTCCCCGTAGGTTATGCTTTGCTAGTTCTACGTTTATAAACGATATTTCCTCAAAGTTTATAGATGTTGCGAAAATTTCAAATCCTTTTTTGTACAACAGCTCTGTTATTTTTTTGGATTTTATCTCGCCTTCATAGCAACGGTCATGAAATTCAACCAATAGCTGGGTTATGCTGACTTTGGAATCGAGAAGGGTTTCCAGCACATCATATTCAGAACCTTCAATGTCCATTTTAACTACATCAATATGATGATGGCCAAATTCCTTCGCAATATCTTCGAAACTTTTCACTTTTACATGGATGGTTTTTTCCTCACTTACAGATTGATTCATGGACATGGAACCAGAGACTCCTCTTTCATCTTTGGGCAAAAAAAATATTTCCACACCCGTTCTCCGGGAAATGCCATAGTCATTGAATAGAAAAAGGCTGTTACGATTATTGGTTTTAACATACTCGATTGACTTTGGAGTAGGATCGAAACCATAAACCTTGCACCTATGCTTTTTTATTATGGTTCTGTCAAAGCTGATATCCTTGCCAATACCAAAAGAATAAACTATTGAACTTTCGTTCAGCAAGTTGGGATTGACATAAAAACCTCCATAGCTGCTTCCGTACCATTTTTTCTTGCAACGAAAAGTTTTCTTTAAATGAAAGACATTTTGCTTGTCCATTGACAAGCGAAGCCATATTTTTCGGAAAAAAGACCTAATATTCTGCCTCTTCTCATTTATTATTTGCAATAACTTACCAACCAAATACATTGAAATGCCTTATTAAAAATTTGCTTCTGCAAAAGAAGCAACGTAGATTTAAGCTGCAAATGCAACTTTTTTGTTAAACAATATTTCTTCCAGTTT
>JBBIRB010000027.1:0-35743 GCA_037442025.1 Bacteroidales bacterium
TAGTTTCGGGGTTGGCGGTATTTCTACTCGAAAACGAAGTTGTAACCACTATTGCGGTTGACGGAGGCAACCGGAAGTGGTTTGGTACCTCACGATCAGGAGCCATTCTCCAATCGGCCGATGGTACTAAGCAGCTGAAGCATTTTACCACGTCTAATAGTCCTCTCCCTTCCAATAATATTCAGCATATTGCAGTTCACCCTACAACTGGCGAGGTTTTTATTTCAACCGATAAGGGAATGGTATCATATCGTGGCGATGCAACGGAGCCAGGGGAAACTTTTGGGAAAGTTTATGCATTCCCAAATCCGGTTCGACCCAATTATACGGGCGATATTACAATTACGGGTCTCGTTGAGAAAACCATAGTAAAAATAACCGATATTAGTGGTAATTTGGTTCACGAAACCCTAAGCCAGGGTGGCCAAGCCACATGGAATGGAAAAAACAGGCAAGGAAAACGGGTAGCAACCGGGGTTTATCTTTTCTTCTGTTCCGATAGTAGTGGTGAACAAACTGCAGTAGGAAAGATTCTTTATATTAAGTAATTTTTTATCAGCTATGCTTCATAACGATCAGGCAATTGCCCTCCATGGCATTCGTTATGGTGAAACTAGCCTGATTGCTCATTTATACACTAGGCAACAAGGCAGGCAAACTGTAATGGTAAATGGAGCCTACCCTACGGGAAAGCGGGCAGGTAAGGCCATACTATTTCAACCCCTGACGATGCTTAATATTCATTTTTACCCTCCACGTCACGGGGGCATGGGGCGCTTTAAGGAGGCACATCCATATATATCTCTAACCAGCCTGCATCATAACCATATTAAGAGAGCGTTGGCTCTTTTTATAAGCGAAGTATTATACCGCACTGTTCGTGAAGAAGAGGCTAATCCAAGCCTTTATCAATTTCTCGAAAGTTCAATTGAGTATCTCGACAATATTCAAACCGGAGTGGTAAATTTTCATCTAGCTTTCCTTGTTCAACTTTCTCGCTACATTGGTTTTTTTCCGAGCGGTGGCTACTCCTCAACCTGTAGGTTTTTCAATATTAAAACAGGTCATTTTGAGGAATTGGAGCCTTTGCACCCTCAGTTTTTTAATTGTGAGAATAGTAGGATACTAAGCTATTTACTACAATTTGGATACAATAATTTAGAAGGACTTGAACTGAATGGCCACCAGCGCGTTGTTTTTTTGAAAGGAATGCTCGAGTATTACAACTACCATCTGGGAAGTTTTGCTCCTATAAACTCGCTGCAAGTACTATCCGATGTGTTCGAAACATAGTATATTTGTATTGAATAAGGGCTTAATGTAATGTCGCTAATAAAATCGCTAATAGTTTGGGGAAATACAAAAAGATTGCACCAAATCGACCTTTTCAGACGATTTCCAATGGAAGTGCAGGAGGAAACCCTATTTAAACTTATCGATAAAGCTAAAAACACCCATTTTGGTAAGAAATATGGGTTTGGTCGCTTTAAGAGCGTAGCCGATTTTCAGAGTAAGGTTCCCCTTTGCGATTACGAGCAATTAAAGCCATACGTTGATCAATTACGTAAAGGTGAACAAAATATACTCTGGCCCGGCAATGTGAAGTGGTTTGCAAAATCGTCGGGTACTACCAGCGATAAAAGTAAGTTTATTCCGGTAAGTAGCGATGCTCTTGAGGAGTGTCACTTTCGCGGAGGGCGCGACGTGTTAGCCATTTATACCAATCAGAATCCTGAGACAGAAATTTTTTCGGGGAAAGGGCTTACTCTGGGCGGTAGCCACCAAATCGATAATTTCAGCAACGATTCGTACTACGGAGATTTATCGGCAATACTCATCGAAAATTTACCCTGGTGGGTCGATTTTATTCGCACTCCCAGCCAGCAAGTGGCTTTAATTCCTGAATGGGAAGAGAAGTTAGAAAAACTTACCCACGAAGCTTTAAAGGAAAATGTAACAAGCCTTGCTGGTGTTCCATCGTGGAACTTGGTAATGATAAAACATATTCTTAGCCACACAGGAAAAGCCAATCTGCTTGAAGTTTGGCCCAACCTTGAGCTGTTTACCCATGGTGGTGTAAGTTTCGATCCCTATAGGGAACAATTTCGTAAGGTTATTCCATCAAATAAGATGAACTATTTGGAAACCTACAATGCCAGCGAAGGTTTCTTTGCTATTCAGGATGAGCCTTCGGCAAATGAAATGCTGCTGATGCTCGACTACGGAATTTTTTATGAATTTATTCCTTTTGAACAAATACTCTACCCAAACCCACAGGTGCTTACCATTGCCGATGTGGAACTGAATAAAAACTACGCCTTAGTTATTAGCACCAACTCGGGGCTTTGGCGATATATAATTGGCGACACTGTTAAATTCACATCGCGATTCCCTCACCGTATTAAGATTACCGGACGAACCAAGCACTTCATTAACGCCTTTGGAGAAGAAATAATTATAGACAATGCCGAAAAGGCATTAAAAATTGCCTGCGAAAAAACGGGCGCTTTAATTCGCGAATATACTGCAGCACCCATTTATATGGCCGATAACGCCAAAGGAGCCCACGAATGGCTAATTGAGTTCGAAAACCAGCCTAACGACCTCGATTTTTTTACAACCATTCTCGACAACGCCCTATGTGCATTAAATTCAGATTATGAAGCAAAGCGATATAAGGGCATTACATTATCGGCTCCGATAATTAAGATTATGAAGCCGGGTTCATTTTTCGAATGGATGAAGGAAAGGGGCAAGCTGGGCGGACAAAATAAGGTTCCGCGACTGAGCAATACTAGAGAGTATGTTGATGCACTTATAGGCATGCAAAACTCGATAAATTAAAACCTAAAACACAAAACCATGGAAGACGTTTCGAAATTGGAGGGTGGAGCAGAAGGTAAATAATGACTCATTGCATTACATTGTGTGTCGATATTGAAACTTTCGAAAGGGTTTTTCATTATTTTTCGAGTCGTAATTTTTACTTTGCATTACGTTACAAACATAACCACCACGAAGCCAAAGAGATTTTTCAGGTAGTGTTCTAAAAAATTTGGGGAAACAGAAACAATATCAACGGATACCTATCGTTCAGTGGCAACCACTTCATCTTTGCTCGGAATACTTTATTTAGTCATAACCGAAAAAAGTTAACGGACAAACATGTTTCGAATACGTTAAGCATGCATTAAGCCTTGCAAGCAATAAAACCGAAGACGACCTGATTTTTTCCGATATCCAAAGCATGGTTAATAAGGAAATTAACGAGCTTCCACCTCAACGCCAATTAGTAAATAAAATGATTAGAAAAAAGAGCCTTTCATATCGGGAAACTGCAATCGAACTTTCCCTCTCTGAAAGAACAGTTGAGGCTCACAACCGGCTTACCCTTAACACTATAACCGAAGTAGTAGATATGCACTTCATTATTCCAATACCACTGCTTTTATTGGCAAAAATGCTATAGCCTCATCATGTATTGTATTATCGACATTGAAACAACTGGAGGTAGTTCCTCTCGCGACAGAATAACTGAAATAGCCATTTATAAGCACGATGGTTCGAAAGTAGTCGATGAGTTTATATCGCTTGTAAATCCCGAAATATCAATTCCGTACTACATTACTCAAATGACTGGTATTTCGAATGAGATGGTTGCAAACGCGCCACGATTCTTCGAAATTGCCCGAAGAATTGTTGAATTAACCGAAGGCTCCATATTTGTTGCACATAATGTGCAATTCGACTACGGTTTTATTGAAGCAGAGTTTAAACGTTTTGGTTATAAATTTTCTCGAAAAAAACTCTGCACAGTTAAAATGTCGCGAAAAATTATTCCGGGGTACAAATCGTACAGCCTTGGTAATATTTGCTCGGAACTTGGAATTAGCATCGATTCGAGGCACCGGGCTGCAGGCGATGCCAAAGCAACAATTAAACTTTTCGAACTGCTTTTAAAAACCAATCCTTCCGAATTGGCTAATGCCACTAGCCAAAGCGGTAAGCAAAGAAGTTACACAACGGCGCTCGATTTTACCACAATTGACTCATTGCCCGAAGCCACAGGTGTTTATTTTTTAAACGATAATAATGGTCAACCCTTATACATTGGTAAAAGCAAAAGCATACGAACCAGAGTGCTTCAGCATTTGAACGAAAGTAAATCTAAAAGAGCAATCGAAATGGTTTCGAAAGTTGCCCAAGTCGATTTCGAATTAACCGGCAGCGAACTTATTGCACTCATAAAGGAGTCGGAGCTAATAAAAGCCATGTTGCCAATATATAATCGTTTGGGACGACGCTCAACTAACACGTACGGTTTATTTGAGGGCCATAGCCCCGAGGGATATAAAACCCTTGAACTGGCCAAATTGAATGCCCGACAAGAGGATCCCGTTGGTAGCTATTCTCGAATTGAAGATGCTCGTAATTCATTACTTCGGATTATTGACGACTTCAAACTCTGCCAGAAAATGTGTGGACTTTACCCAACGTCAGGTGCCTGTTTCCATCGTCAGATTCGAAAGTGCTTAGGTGCTTGCGAGGGAACTGAAGCACCCAGTACCTATAACGAAAGGGTAAAAAGAGCCATTAACAGTTTCAAAAAATTGAACGGATCGTACGTTATCTTCGATAAAGGGCGTAACGCCGATGAAATGTCGTTTGTTAAAGTTGTGAATGGAAAAGTTCAGGGGTATGGTTTCTTTAGCCCTGAATATTGTGGCAACAACATTGAGTTAATAACCGAGTCTATGACTACCTGTCATAATTATCTCGACACTGTTCAGGCTGTTGGAAGGCATTTACTAAGCACAAACGGGAAAAATGTTATTTACCTTTAACTTTGTCAGCTAATTCCGGGTATCTCAATTCCCGTAAGGGTTCTATAAAGTTCCAGGGCGTAAACATCGGTCATTCCCGAAACAAAATCGAGCGATCGCATTAACTTATCGTAATCAGCAGCAGAAGGATTAATGCGATACTGTTCAGGAATAAGTCGCAATATTTTTTTTGAATAGCTATCGGATGCCATGAGCATAGCAGGACATATAGAGTCGAGAAGAGTTGAAAGTACTTTGTAGCCAGCCAGTTCAATTTCTACAACACTTCTATGGTTGTAAACTTTTTCAACTGAAATGCTCCGAACTTGAGCAATGGCCAGTTGGCCATCAGAGTCGAGTTGATTAATTAATGAGGGCACGGCTTCACCTTCCATTATTCGAGAGTAGTTATTCTCGAAAACCTTTGAGCACAGCTGAATAATCTTACCTATTACCATTGCACGCAAAAAAGCAACCATTTCATTTCGATCGGTTACTTCTTTTAATGTGCTATGTATGTTAGTAATCCATTGCGCATCATTTTTGGGGTTGAAAAATGCTAGAAACAGCGACTCAACAACCTGGTATTCTAATATCCCCAGTTTGTGGGCATCCTCAAGGTCCATTATTTGGTAACAAATATCGTCGGCTGCTTCAACTAAATATACCAATGGGTGCCTAGAGTATGCAGCGGGTTCGCTATGTTTAGGCAACCCAAGCGTTGTGGCTAGGTGTGTATACCAATCCCATTCGCTCTGAAAAACACCAAATTTTTTGGTGTTTGGAATATCGGAAACCCAAGGGTACTTTACCACAGACCCCAAGACTGGGTAGTTTAAGCGGAAGCCTCCCGGCCTGCGGCCTTCAAACTGATGGGTAAGCAGCCTGAGCGCGTTGGCATTACCTTCGAACCGAATCAAATCGTGCCACTGTTGCTCGGTTAGTAGGTGCTTGTAGTTCGATTGGTTGCGTAAAAAATAGTTTCTAATGGCCTCTTCGCCGCTATGCCCAAAGGGAGGGTTGCCCAAGTCGTGAGCTAAGCAAGCTGTGGCAATAATGGTTGGAATTTGCTCAACCAGTTGCGGACTTATGTTAGGTTCATTTTTACAAACAATTTCAATAATGCTATTTCCGAGGCTCCTGCCAACGCTAGCCACCTCGAGGCTATGGGTTAACCGGTTATGCACAAATATGCTTCCGGGAAGGGGAAAAACTTGAGTTTTATTTTGCAAGCGCCTGAAGGGAGAACTGAAAATAATACGGTCGTAATCGCGTTGAAATTGGCTGCGCGATTCAATAGGGTTGTTCTGTACCGAAGAGGAACCGTAGCGGAATGGGGTTAAAAGTTGGTTCCAGTTCATATTACGAACAGATTAGTTAAACTTTTTGGAATCAACCAGATTGGTTATATTGTTTGCAATTTTCAGAATTTTATACACCTCACCCATTTCATTTTTAATGGGAGTGTAGGTTTCCTGAAACACGAAACCAGTGCCATTTACTACAAACCGATTGGTTTGTTTGCGAGGGATTCCAGCGCGTAAATCGTTCCAGAATTGGTCGTACTCCCTTTTGGTCGAGGCATCCATTTCTAGCTTATCGGAATGGTGCAGCCCAATTACCTCATCTCTTTTCAAGCCAAGTAATTCAAGGTAGGCATTGTTAATTGAAGTAATAAAACCTAGCGGGTCGTACTCAATAACAAAACTCGAATTGTTGAGCGCTTCAATAAAACTTTGCATTTCGCTGGTTTTGCGGGTCGATTCTTCCTGCGTAGCCTGAAGTTCTTCCATGTTCTGCCTCATTTCCTCCTCTTGAGCCTGCATCTCTTCGGCTTGCTGTTGAGTTCTGGTAAGAAGTTGCGATGTGCGAATATTAACCCGAACCGAAGTAATTGTAGATGCAATGCTCATGGCAATTCGCTCTACAAACTCTATTTGGTACTCTACAAATTCGTTAAAAGAGGCAAGTTCAATAACGCCCAGTACGCTTTCTTCGAGCAAAAGGGGCACTATTAAAAGATTATTGGGTTTGGCTCCGCCCAGACCCGAAGTAATTTCGATATAGCCGTCGGGAATTTCTTTAAGGTGGACTGTTTTTTTCTCAATGGCACAAGCACCAATAAGCCCTTCGCCAGGCAGAACGGTTTTGTTTATGAATTTTCGACGATTAAAAGCAAATGAAGCTGCAAGGAAAAAGTGTGGGTTTTCCGAATCGTCATCATTGAAAAGGAAAAGACCACCCTGATTGGCATCGATGGTTTGAACCAGCTGCTTTACAATTGAATTGGCAAGCACCTCCAAATTGTTAGTGTTTTGTCGGAGGAGTTCAGAGAAATGGGTAAGGCCCTCGCTGGTCCACTGACGAATACTATCTTCTTGGCGCCGCATTTCAGCATCTTCTTTGGCCTTTTTAAGGCTTTGTCGCATATCCATAAGTGCTATGCCAAGGTAGTCGTTGGCGCTAAGTAAATCAAATGAAGATTCTAGATTACCTTTCCCAATGCTATTGGCAAATTCAATCTTTTTTTCGAGCCCTAAAATTGTTGTGGAAAGGGCATGCCCTATTTGGCCTTTTTCATCTTTGTTTTTTATTTCAATCTGTATATCGCCGGATACTTCGCCCAAAGACAGTTTGTGAAGTACTTTGGTAATGGCATTAATGGGTTTAAATATGTTCCCTTTCAGCACTTTAAAGGTGGCGTAACTTAAAAGAAGCAACCCAATTAAACCAACCAGAAGAGAAATGTAAAGTGCCCTATTCCCTTGCTCAACTATTACTGACCTGGGAACAATCATACAAAGAGACCAAGGCATTTGGCTTTCGCCAACAAAAATTGGTGAAAGAGTAAAGTATGAGGGTTTTCCATTTAAATCCTTATCAATGAAGAAAGCGGATTCTCCATCAACAATTTTTGAAAGTACTGCATTCGACTCGAAAATGGTTTCGTAATCGTTCAGTAAACTTTCGCCAAGCATTTCCTTTTGCGGGTGAGCAATGTATTTCAGGTCGTGCGAAATAAGCATGGAAAAACTTTGTTCAAAAGGACGAATTTGGGTAATGATGTTATAGTAGCGTTCCAACGAAATATCGACTCCAACAACGCCCCAGAACTCATCGTCAACCATTATGGGAACAATAATACTGGTCATAAGTTGTTGGTCGGCTTCGCTACCGGTGTAACTATAGAAATAAGGATTCTCGAGGCTTTCCTTTTTATGTTTTTTAATTCTGGCATAATCTTCAGGGTCACCAAGTAAACTTTTTTTCGAAAACTTGGTTTCAATTTTCTGACCCACTCGCCAAAATTCATTTACAAATCGACCATGGGGGAGCGAATAGCCCGAATCGACTTTGCTCATTTACCAGCTATCCCATATAGCTAGATATTGAGGATTTTTTTGAATAATCTCTTGGTAGAATCCTCTTATGGCCGCTTGTCTCCTATCGAAAGGTTGGGTTCTGAGGGTTACAACAGTTGATGCCAGTGTTCTCATGGCCACAAGATCTTCTTCGAGAAGCCAATGAATTTGGGAAGCATGCATTTCAGCAGTGGTACTCATATGTTGGGTGGCATTGCTTACGGCCAACCCACGACTATGTAACCCGATATAACCTATTGAAAGTATAAATATAGTTGCAGAGATGCCAATTATTATGAGCAATATTTTTTGCTGCAACGTCATTCTTTGCTGCATCCTCATGATGTCAATAAATTTATGTTGTATCGGGCTTGTGAGCAAACCAACTAATTGAACCCTTGTAACTTTCTTGTTCTGGGTGTTATACAGAGCAAAGGAACCCTATTTTTGATTATTTCCTTGGGGGTTGCTGAGTACACAGAATATTTGTCGGCCATAATAAGTATCAGGTCGGCTTCTATGTTGTTAGCAAACTTAATAACTTCATCGCGGAATGAACTGGTTCTTTTGGCGGTTTTTATTCCGTAAATAATTTTATTGCCGTCGAGCATTTTCTTAGTGAAGTATATATTGCTAGCCATATCCTTCTTCTTGCTCTCGTCGTTTATAAATGGCTTGATAAGGTTAATGTTACACTTGTAATATTTCGAGAGGTATATAATCCAGTGAAGGGTTTCCTTATACTTTTTATCGTAATCAATTGGCACAACTATTTCTATGTAATGACTGTGTGCAGGAGGTGAATCAACGATAATAAAGGGGATAGAGAAACTTTTTAGCGATAAATTTTTAAAGAAAAACGCCGACTCGAACTGTTTTTTGGCATATGTGTAGAACTTCTTTGCAACAATAAGGTTAATGTTGGCTGTACTAATGAGCTCCCGTAGAATACGATTAGGATTGCCATCAAGCACCATGGTTATTGGAGTAAAACCATTTTTTTTGTTAACCTCTTCGGCAATAGTGTCCAACCGTTTTTTAATGTCTTCAATATCTTTGGTTCGCTGCTCAACATTCCTGTTTACAAGTGAACTCCACCAGGAAATGGGGATAATATGTAAAAGCATTATTTCACTTCCTGCAACCTCAGCCAACTGAATGGCATGTTGAAGCGCAATTTCAGAGCCTTCTGTGAAGTCCCACGGAACAAGTACTACCTTTTTTGCAGTTTCCATAAAAGGGTTTTATTAGATGCTTGCTATTAAAACAACGTTAAATGTAATAATATTTGTTGATTCCAAACAAATTGGCCTTTAAAAAAATCGTCTAATTTTTTTCAATCCAGGCCTTTAACTTTGCTAACTGACTGTTTTTATTTACATTGCGCAGCCTCCTGGCTGTATTGGTAAAATACTGATGGCCCTCAATAAATTTAATTTGAAGTTCATTCCACTCCTTTAAGGTTCCAATTTTGCCATGTTCATGTAGCTCTTGATACAGTTTGTTTGAAACAGGAATGAAGTCAATCCTTCCCAAATAGTCCAAGTCGGCATCACATATAATTTGTTCGAGCAAATTCTTGGGTCGCGGGGGCATTTTAGTGGCCATTATTAATTGGCAAACGATGTCAATTTGTTCTTGAGTATAGTAGTACTCGGGAAGAATCTCTTTCACAAGTTTAACCGACATTTCTTCATGTGTTGAGTAATCAATCATATGGCCTGCATCGTGGAATAAGGCAGCAGTGCGAAGTATCAATATGTCTTCGGGACCAAGATTCTCTGAACGTCCAATGAGTTCAACTTGAGTGTAAACATCAACAGTATGCTTCAGATTATGGTAATAAAGGTTTTTTGGAAGCCCGTGCTCAAGTTTCTCGAGAATGAATTCTTCTAAATCGCCCAGCCGAATTATTTGCAATTGCACATTGAAGGCATGATTGGGCTGTAAGCCTTCGAAATTATTCGAAAGGTTGGCTTTAATTCCGTTCACAAAATACATTTGTATGTCGCCCTTGTTTTTAATTGGAATAACACCGCGGTAGGTACAATCGAAATATTCTTTTACGAACATGTATGTATTGCCCGATATGTTTATTTGCCCAACCTCACCCGAAGATTCCATTCTGCTTGCTGTGTTTACAGTGCTTCCCCAAATGTCGTAGGTAAGCTTGTTCCGGCCAACCACTCCAGCAATTACCGGACCAGTATCGATACCTATTCTTAAGTCCCAAATCTTTTCATTACTTATGGATGTGCGGGTAATATGTTTCATATACTGCATCATTTCAAGAGCAGCCAGAACAACTTCGATGGGGTTGGTTCTATTCTTTTTTGGTATGCCTCCTGCGCACATATAGGCATCGCCAATGGTTTTAATTTTCTCTATTCTGAACCGCTCCACAACCGAATCGAAGTAAAGGAAAAACTTGTCGAGCTGGTCGATTAAGTTTTCAGGATTGGTATGCTCTGTTATTCTAGTAAAACCCTCAATGTCCGAAAATAAAACGGTAACCATTTGAAAACGCTGAGTATTCACCTTCCCTTTCTCTTTCAGTTCGGAGGCAGCGTCGGTTGGAAGTACCCTGGCCAGGAGATTGTCGGTTTTTTCCTTTTCACGAACCAGTTCTTCGGTTCTTTGATTTATTATGCTCTCGAGCATATAACGCTCCTTGGCATGGTGGTAACGCCGCCAATTTAATGCTAACATAATACCTATAATCCCGATAATTCCGAATGCAAGAATGAAATACCATTGCTGATAAAATTGCGGTAAAACATTAACCCTTAACGACGATTCAAGAGGTTCAAGGCTAGCAATGTTTCGTGAACGAAAGAATAATGAAAAGGACTTTGGCTTTTTCAGATCGATGCTGTAACTGTTTTTGTTTGACCATTCGCTCCATTTTCCCTCTTCTGCTTCAGTAGAAAAACTATATTGATTATCACACACAAAGGCATTCGATTGGCTAAAACAATTTGGGTAGAGTGCAATAACCAATGTTTTGTTATATGAGGAGCGAAGGGTAAGTTTCTTGTCGAAACTTTCAATAGGTACTAAATAGAGCAACGTATCGGTTTGGCTGTTTTCGCCAACCAAAAAAGCTGAAATATGCGCCGAAGAACTATTGTTTGCGCTTCGATCTGCGTTGGTAGAAAAATACATCAGTCCCACTGGGCTCGAAACCCACAATTTGCTATTGCTTGTGCAGGCTCCATTAATAATTGTTGGAGCTTTAACTAGTGCAAAACACTTTGGTTTCTGGAATTCGGTTGCATCCCTTTTTTTAGTCGAGAGCCAAACACCTTTCTGAATCGCATTGTTTATGTATCGCTTAAACACAATAGTTGAATCGCCAATGTGTAGAGGTAAAGCCTTGGTAGTTGGGTCATTTAATCCATAGGTTTCCTGAAATTGGCCCCAAATCATTTCTTCAACAGATTTAGCGGCACTATTGGTTGGCTCAAGCCTCGGGTCGCTATTGTTTATTACACTTAACGTGTAGGCCTTTTGATTAGAAAAAAGAATGTTTATTTGTTTGTCGATGAGGGTTATGCGAATTGGATATATGTTTTTTATTGGATATTTAATGGTTTTTTGCACAATCCCCTTTGAGCCAATTGTTAAACAAGTAGCCTCGTTACTATGGCAAACAACCAAAATGGATTCGTCCGGGCCATTTAAAAAGCCAATAGGCTTGCTTATGTCGATAGAAGGAACAGAAAAATTGTAAACTTTTCGGCTTTCGTTAAAAAAAACCAATTCCTTTTGACCAATTGCTATAAGCCCAAATTTGCTAATAAGGAGGCGAAAATACTTTCCGCTAGTTTCTGGTATTTGATGAAATATGCGCGGATACTCATTACTATTGATAAAAACACCATTATTGGTGGCGCAGTAAACTGCGCCATTATACGTTGCAACAGCGTTGGATTGTAATAACCGTCCGTTTTCATCGGAGGCGAAACCGGCACTTTCGATTGAATTAAATTCGAAAAGGTTTGTTCTACTAATAGCAGCAATCTTTCGGTTGTTAATAGGTGAAAAGTCGGCAATACTCAAGAAATTCATCGGAAATGACTCCTTTTCAAAGGGTGCCATTGAGAGCGAAAATATACCCTCCGAGTCGGTTTCAATAAAAACCCACTTTCCCCAATTCTTAACGCTTAATATTTTGGTCTCATTACTCCTAATTGGTAAATTATAGGTAGAAGATGTGGTTCTACTCTCTTTAATCACCCAAAGCCAAGGCCATTGCTTCGAAATGGCGTATGTGGCCCCCTCAGATTCATAAAAACCTACCAAATCAATACCTTTTAAAGCACTAGAAGGAAGGAATGGCGTTCGGAGAATTAGGTTGGGGTTAAGTTTAAAGTAACCCTCTTCTGCTTTAAAATAAAAAGCATTTATGTTGGATGAATAGAGCTCTATCCCAATTTTAGAACTATCCAGTTGCTCCGCCCCACTATCAATCACTTCGTAAATTGAATTGGAAGTTGCAACAAAAATTCGATTGCCCTCAATTGTTACAACCTTTCGTATGCTAGAACTATCTTGCAGGCTGCACAATTTTCGATTAGTAATGCGTTGCCCTTGTTTTTTTAAAACAAATAAACTGTTTTTAGAAGTCCAAAGAGCCTCACTCTCACTTTTTTTTGAAACAATAGGGGGCTCCTCGGTTTTATACTCAACCCACAAATCACCGTCGTATACAAGTAAGGAGTTTTCACAACCTAAAATGATAAATGAAGGGTCGAAAAAACATATGCTATTAATTTCCGAAGTTAAATTGGGTGTGTTAACGGATAGTTCATGTAATAAGGGAGTTGCGGGCAAAGGGTGTTTTACATTGTTGGCTGCCCATAGAGAGTTAAGCAAAAAAAACGAAATTAAAGGGAACAATAAACGTTTAAAATTCATACCTTAGAGCATTGGAAAAACAAGTGCAATCTAGTGTTTTTCTTCAAACCTTTTGCTTAATAATACATTCAAATTCGGGGCTTAATAAAAGCACCTTGCAATTAACAGGTTACAATAGCATAAAAATAAATATTTGTATGAACAAATCAAAGCGAAACATACTGGTTCCAACCGATTTTAAGTTAGCTGCCAGCTATGCCTTACAGCATGCCATTAGAGTTTCTGGGGTTGTTGGCGACAGTATAACCCTGCTTCATGTAGTTTCGAATAAGGAAGAAGAGAAACAGGCTTTAGAAAAGTTACAAACAGTAGCGGCTGAAGCATTGCAGAAATATGGAGTAAGACCCAACTATATGGTAGCGGTGGGCGATGTGGTTAAAGAAATTGCTCGCGTGTCAGGCGAATTGAACACCAGTTTGGTTATTATGGGTTCTGAAACTATTAAAGGGAAAGAAGTACTTACAACTACCTGGACATTAAAAGTTATTACAGCAGCACAGGCTCCCTTTGTTACAATTCAAGAACCACCAATAAACAAGCGCTACGATGATATTGTTTTTCCTGTAGACTTTACCGTTGAGAATAAGGAGAAACACAATTGGATTTCGTATTTCTGCGATTACTACGTTTCGAAATTCCATTTAATCAAACCCAATATTTCCGACCCTGAGCTTATTGCTAAAGTAGATTTGAACATGGCATCGGCCCTAAAGTATTTAGACGAAAAGGGGGCAAAGTATAAGGTTTATACTGCTCCGGGGGTTAAACCATACGCCCAAGAGGTGCTCGAAATGGCTGTTAATATTCGGGCCGATCTCATTGTAATAATGACAACACGCAAAACAGGAGATGGCGAATTTGTTGTTGAACCTCATGAGCAGTATATTATAGGAAATGCAGGCCATATTCCTGTTATGAGCATAAATCCTCGATAGTTTTGCGATGATTGGCCACGAATTGGTTTTTGCCACCAACAATGCTCACAAACTGCAAGAGGTACAAGAAATAATCGGTAACAAATTTCGATTGCTTTCTCTTGCCGATATTGGTTTTAACGACGAAATTCCCGAAGACTTCGAAACCCTCGAAGAGAATGCCCTGCAAAAAGCCAGGTATATATATAACAAGTTCAATTTAAATTGCTTTGCCGACGATACGGGGCTAGAAGTTGAAATTCTAAACTGGGAGCCTGGGGTTAGGTCGGCCCGATATGCAGGAGAACACAAGAATTCAACCGACAATATTTTAAAATTGTTTTCCCAACTCGAAGGAAAACCAAACAGAAACGCCCAGTTTCGAACAGTTGTAGCTCTTATAATTGAAGGGAAAGAATATCTGTTCGAAGGGAAAATTGAAGGTAAAATTATTGAAGAACAATTAGGCAGATCCGGATTTGGATACGATCCAATTTTTGTACCCAAGGGGCACAACCAAACATTTGCCCAAATGACCTCAGAACTGAAAAATGCAATTAGCCATAGAAGTATTGCAATTGCTAAATTGAGTGATTTTTTAGACAGCCTTATTGCTTAGCAGTAACTAAAGCAATTTGCGGTTAAATTTTAACCACATTCCTCCTTCGGCCATTAAATGTTACCAGTTCTTTAACCCCAAGTACTTTCAATTCGGCTATTGCGTCGTCGAAAAATTGACCTACATTCTGTTCAACATGGGCATCAGATCCAAGAGTGATTGGAACCTTGTTTTTAACCAAAAACCGAAGGAAGTTGGCCGACGGGTAAAATTCGTTACAGGGTTTTATTCTACCACTAGTATTCAATTCAACTACAACGTTAGTGTCTTTAAAAGTTCTGGCTGTTTTTTCGTAAATTTCATCAAGGGGAAAGGAGGGGTACACAGCAAATTTTTTAACAAGATCGCAATGCCCAATAACATCGAAAAGCCCCGAAAGAGCCGATTGCTGGAGCAACTTAAAGTATTGTCGGTAAAACCTATCAACATCTAAGGTGTCGTAGGGGGAGATATCGGTATCAAAATTCCAGTTATCAATAAAATGGACAGAACCAATGACATAGTCAAGTGGGACCGAACTAATTAGAGTTTCAATTTCCCTCTCCTTTCCGGGAAAGTAGTCGACCTCAGCCCCCAAGCGAATTTGTATTGAGCCGCTGCTAAAGGAACTTTTAACCGACTCAACCCGTTTTGTCATGTCGTTTAGCCTTTCAATTGGCATGGCCCACTCTATGGGCTTAACCGACAAGTGATCAGAAAAACCAATTTCGCTAAGTCCCCTGTAAATGGCAGAAGCTACCATTTCTTCATGGCTGTCCTTTCCGTCGGAAAGGAATGTGTGCATATGGTAATCAATGGGCATAATTCAGAAACACTTACAGAATTATTTTGTTGGGTAACCTAATTTGATAGAAGCATTATTTGCAAAAATTCTTGCAGCATCTATGCCAATTCTTACCAAATATATAAAAAACATACTACTTGGGTTGGGGTTCTGAACTCACATTTATTATTTCTTTGTTACTAAAACTTTAAGCCTAATTTGCTTAATTTGTATCAAATACATGCAAATGAAAATTCTTACTATACTGGGTGCTAGGCCACAGTTCATAAAGGCTGCGGCAGTAAGCAGGCTTTTAATGCAAAAAGGGATTACGGAAGTAATTGTCCATACCGGCCAACATTTCGACCATAATATGTCGCAAGTTTTCTTTAACGAAATGAGTATTCCAACACCTCATTACAACTTAAACATTCATAACCTGCCGCATGGTGCAATGACAGGCAGAATGATGGAAGAGGTTGAAAAGGTAATTTTGAAAGAAAAACCCAATCTGGTTATGGTTTATGGCGACACCAATTCAACGCTTGCGGGTGCATTGGCAGCAAAAAAGTTGAATGTTGAAGTTGCTCATGTTGAAGCTGGCCTTCGTTCTTATAATCTGGCTATGCCAGAGGAGGTTAATCGCATTCTGACCGACCGAATATCTACCCATCTTTTTTGCCCAACGCAAAATGCTATAAACAACCTAAACCTGGAGGGTTTCGAGCGGTTTGGGTGTAATGTTTTGTATACTGGAGATGTAATGCTCGATGCTGCACTTTTTTATGGAGCACAATCGGCAGCTCGTTCAAACATTATCGAAAGATTGAAGTTACATGGTGGTTATTCCCTTGCCACAGTTCATAGGCAGGAAAACACCGATGACAAAGTGAGGCTTCGAAAAATTGTAACTGAATTGAATGCCATTAATGCCAAGCAAAGGGTAGTGGTTCCCCTTCATCCACGTTCTCGAAAGGCCCTTGAGGAATTGAATTTTGGTTTTAATTTTTTGGTTATCGATCCTGTGGGTTACTTCGATATGGTTGAACTTATAAAGGGCAGTAGCATAATATTAACAGATAGCGGAGGGTTGCAAAAAGAGGCTTATTTTTTTGGCAAACCCTGCGTAACCCTTCGCAACGAAACCGAGTGGGTAGAGCTGGTTGAACATGGAATTAACGTTCTTGCCGATTGTGACAAGATATTTCAATCGTGGGATGCAATGTTTGGAAAGAAGTTCAATTTTGAATTGAATTTATATGGAGGAGGTAGGGCTGCAGAAGTAATATCGAATTACATTTTAGGTTTGTAGAATTATATATTTTTGAAATATATCAAGCATATAATCCTTTTGTTTTTGAGCATTAGCCCCATTTTTATGTGCGCTCAAAAATCTCAATCGTTCGATAGGGTTAAAGCCCTATGGACAATTGAAAACCGAAAAGTAGTTAAGTATAGTCTAGGGGGAAGTAGGATAGCAGAATTTTCAACTATTGAGTATGGGCCTCCAAGCATAATAGATGCAAGCGATCCCTTTCGAATCCTTCTTTTCTATTCCGAATTGCAAATGGTAGTAGTTCTTAGCTCCGATGCGAACCCAATAGGTTCGCCGTTTTCTTTCAATCAGCAAAATACTGGAACAATTACGGGTATTTGCAGAAGTCGGGTGGGTGGTTTTTGGGCCTACTCCGAAACCAATAAACGAGTATTTCATTTCGATAATTCCTTTAAACAGGGCTTGCCCTCAATAAAAATTCCGCAGGAGGCTTCTGGGCTTAAATTAACTGGCATGGCTGAGAGCAGCGATACTCTCTTCTTAGGATTCGATAATATAAGGGTTGTTGGATTAGAATTGTATGGCAATAGGTGGGTAAACTTCGCCATTAACCATAGAGAATGGTTCTCTATAGAGCAGGGTGAGTTGTGGACAGTAGACAATGGCACCTTCGAAAGGTACTCACTTAAGTATAGCGGGTTACAGATTTCAAACCAAAAAAGTAGATGTAAGTTGCCACCTTTCATTTTCAATCGCGATACCCTTTGTTTTGACCGAGGACGATTTTTTCGTGTTAAATAGTCGAAGATTGTTCCCAAGAGTAAAGGCTATTTTAGTAACTTTATAACCTTGTTTTACCAAAGTATATGTTGAACACATTAGAATAATTGACATGCATGTAGCAGTTGCAGGAAATATTGGCTCGGGAAAAACTACCCTTACCCGGCTTCTTGCCCGTCATTACGGCTGGAAACCCAACTTTGAAGATGTTGACGACAATCCCTACCTAAACGATTTTTATGAGGATATGCAGCGCTGGAGCTTCAACCTCCAAATCTATTTTCTAAATAGCCGATTCAATCAGGTAGTCAGCATTCGTCGCTCAGGCGAGAAGGTAATTCAGGACAGAACCATTTATGAGGACGCATATATTTTTGCGCCAAACCTCCATGCAATGAGCCTAATGTCTACTCGCGATTTCAATAACTACGAGAGTTTGTTTTCGCTCATGAGTTCGCTAATACAACCCCCCGATCTGCTCATCTATTTAAGAGCTTCTGTTCCAACACTGGTTAGTCAAATTCAAAAAAGGGGCCGCGATTACGAGAAGAGTATCCGAATAGACTACCTTCAGCGGCTTAACGAGCGCTACGAAGCGTGGATTGACACCTATAAACTGGGCAAATTACTTATAATAGAGGTAGATAACTTGAATTTTTCTGAGAAACCCTCCGATTTAAGCTACATAATTGAACGAATCGATGGATTGATCCACGGATTGTTTTAGCATAAGAGAACATGCGTATTGAAGAATTTTTCAGCAATAACAAGGTCTGGGTAGCCGACAAGTTACGCATCGACCCTGATTATTTCACAAAACTTGCAGTTGGGCAAGCGCCCTGTTTTCTGTATGTTAGTTGTTCCGATAGCCGTGTGTCGGCCGAAGAACTTATTGGTGTAAAACCCGGCTAAGTGTTTGTGCACATGAATATTGCCAACACTACTTCTAGTACCAACTTAATCGAAAAGTTGGTAATTAACTAAGCTGTTTCACACCTTCGTGTTTATCAAGATGTTGTTTGTGGTCTTTACAACTGCGGGGCATAAAGCATGCCTGCCGGATAGGCAGGGTCACAGAGTTTTTCCATAGACCACAAACCGTAGCATGATAAAGTTTTAACTTTGTATTTCTTAGCGGTCTTTGTGGTTAAGCTATTGCTAATAGACATCCCACATTCGCATACTTATAATATTTATTTTATTATGCCCATTTGTCGGCCCACCTTTGTAAACGCAGCTATACAACGATCCAAGTCCTCGCGCGAATGACCCGCCGAAACCTGAACACGAATTCTTGCCTGATCCTTTGGAACCACAGGGTAATAGAAACCAATTACATAAATACCTTCGTTTAGCAATGCGGCTGCAACATCCTGCGAAAGTTTGGCATCGTAGAGCATAACGGCAACAATAGCACTTTGAGTGGGTTTTATGTCGAAACCAGCTTCGATCATTTTTTTAGTGAAATAGCCGGTATTTTCAACAAGTTTCGAATGAAGATCGTTGCTTTCAGAAAGCATATTAAACGCTTCTATTCCGGCACCCACAATAGCAGGGGGCATTGAATTGGAAAATAGGTAAGGGCGAGAACGCTGGCGAAGCATGTCGATAATTTCTTTTTTTCCAGTAGTAAAACCACCGCATCCGCCACCAAAAGCCTTACCCAGTGTACCCGTAATTATATCCACTTTCCCTCTGCAATTAAAGAGTTCAGTAACACCCCTTCCGGTGCTTCCTACAACACCCGCCGAGTGACTTTCATCAACCATTATTAGGGCATTATACTTCTCGGCTAGACCAACAATCCTATCCATTGGAGCAACATTGCCATCCATTGAGAAAACTCCATCGGTCACAATAATTCGGAATCTTTGAGCCTGAGCGAGTTTGAGTTTCTCTTCGAGGTCGGCCATATCGGCATTGTTGTAGCGGTATCGCTGAGCTTTACAGAGCCTAACTCCATCGATAATCGAAGCATGGTTTAGTGCATCGGAGATTATGGCATCCTCTTCACCAAAAATGGGTTCGAATATTCCACCATTTGCATCGAAAGCGGCTATATACAGGATGGTATCTTCCATACCAAAATATTCAGATATTTTCCTTTCAAGTTCTTTGTGAATATCCTGTGTGCCGCAAATAAAGCGAACCGACGACATGCCAAAGCCATGACTATCGAGCGTGCGTTTGGCTGCATTCACCAGCTGAGGATGGTTTGAAAGGCCCAGGTAATTATTGGCGCAAAAGTTAAGAACCTCTTGCCCTGTATTCACACGAATTTTTGCTTGTTGGGCCGTGGTAATAACCCGCTCTTTTTTGTATAATCCTGCCTCTTCAATTGTTTTCAGTTCGGCAGCAAGAAATTGCTTAAGGTTTCCGTACATAGTTTTCTTTTTTGTTTTGCCAAAGGTAGATAATTTTCGAACCAATAATTCCTGATTAAAGGTACTATTTTGGTTTGCGAAGGCCGATAAAACATAAGTGCAATATATTACCGAATGATTTATGAGAACATCGCTTTATTTGGGGCTGTTTAATCCTGTTCGCATCACAAGTGACTAAAAATCAAATTTAAAAGAAAATTAAAAATTTTTGCGAATACCCTTGCTTTTTAAAATTATATTTATACATTCGCACATTATCAACACCATATTAACCGCCGCCATGCCCTACCGTCGTTTGCCCAATACCGATAGCGCCCGATTGCGCGCTTTGAAAACCGCCCTAAAAAAGGGTAAAGATTTACCTCCTTTCAAATTGGCGTTTTCACAAAGTACCTTTGGAAAGGTTGAGCTGTTTATTAACAGCTTCGAAAAATCCATGGCCAACTATAAGGCTGCCTATACTATTCAGGTTGAAAAAAATAAAGATTACCAAGCAATACAAAAAAAGGCCAAACTCTACCTCTCCCATTTTATTCAGGTAATTAATATGGCCATTGCTAGAGGTGAAATGCCCCCACAGGTTCGATTAATTTACGGTATGGACATTGACGAACGAAAAGTTCCTACCTTAAATACTGAAAAGGATCTGATAGACTGGGGCAAAAGAATAATTGACGGTGAAACAAGCCGATTGAGTAAGGGCCAGGCACCCATTACGAACCCCACCATTGCCGTAGTAAAGGTACGTTACCAAAATTTTGTCGATGCCTATAATCACCAAAAGGTATTGCAGCAAAACACCCTACGTGCTCAGAATGAATTAGATGCACTTAGAGAAAAGGCCGATGAAATAATTTTAAATATTTGGAACGAAGTTGAGGCACACTATAAGGATTTTACCGACGACGAAAGACGCGAGTATGCATCCCAATATGGACTAGTGTATGTTTATCGTAAAAACGAATTGAAGAGCCTCGAACTATTCAGTAGCGGATTGATTGGAGTAAGTTTGTAAACTTTGCTTCGATTTTCGCCAAATGAAGATTGCTAGAGCCGCAGTGGCCAACAAGCTAGCCAAACCTAAGTACCATAAATTCTCTATTTCACCAATTTTTTCAGAGTTTGTAGGAACAATTCCACGGCCAATAAGGAAATAAACAACGGTAGCCACCGCATTGTTTACAAAATGGACTAATATAGGAATCCAAATAGATTTAGTCCAGAGAAACAGGTACCCAAATAGCATACCGAGCAGTAACCTTGGAATGAAACCCTGAAACTGAAAATGTATGGCACTAAAAAGGGCAGAAGTAATTAGTATTCCCCAGAAAGAGCTTCTTACTAAACGGGAAATCTGTGGCTGTAAACTTCCCCTAAAAAACAATTCTTCTCCAACTGCAGGTAGAATGGCTACCATCAGTAGATTAAACAGGAAAATATTGAAGTCCTTTACTACCAGCAATGCCTCTGTTATAGCCGAGGCTTTTTCTTCCATTGTCATCATCCATTGTGGCAGAGGAATTTGAGCGTTAAGTGAGGCAACAAAGTTTATACTCGGAATAGCTACAACCATTAAAATTAATGAGTAGAAGTAGAACGTACGTTTTGTTGGATATAAACCCAAAAAATCGCGAGCACTGTCAGATGAAAGTATAGCTGCCAATATTGAAGGGAAAATAAAAATACCAATGGTTTGGAATACCTGAAGAATACGAATAGACATTAATCCTTCTGTAGTGGTATGCGAACCCGATAGTGCTGCGTTAATGCTCGTAGAATCTGTTGCAAGATAAACAATCAATCCTCCTAAAAGCATAAATAGTAACATGCCCACCAGCGCAAAAAGGAAAAGAAGAAGAATAGGAAGAATAGGATTGTTATCGCGTTGGAAAGAGTTCATAAGAAATAATATATTACAAAAACAAAAGTATTAAAACAATTAATACCAACTATCATAAATCGAGGAACTATTAATTGTATTATTCTTTCTTTCCTTCATTCCCTTTTGTTCTATTGCCTTTTTTGTTAGGTAGTTTGGCAGTTAATCGCTTTTTTTATTAAGTTTAAAGCTTAAAATATCAAGGTATGAAGCTAAATCTGAATATTAGGCAAAAAATAACCATATTCATTCTGGGGGCATCGATTGCTATTTTTGCTGTAACCATTGGATATTTTAGTGTAACAACAAAAAAGGTTACGTACAGTAACAGCTTAGAACTAACCAATAAGCATTCCGAACATTACGCAACTATGGTTGAAAACTGGTTAAATAGCGATTTAGCCATTGCCCGTTCACTATCCAATGCATTCTTGGAGCACAAGTATATGCCCTTTGATCAGTGGCAACAAATGATAATTGCCATGTACAAACGAGTTATGGCAAGCAATCCACACCTCGATGCCATTTGGGACAGCTGGGAATTTACATACTTAGACCCTTCTTGGAACAAAACCCATGGACGATGGTTACACATTTGTTATAGAAGCCAGGGAAGGCTATTAACTAAATACGAAAAAAGAAGCCTTGACCAGGACCCTCCGGTTTATGCAAGTTTAAAGAACGCTGGTAAAGAGAGTATAGTAGAGCCGTATACTTCCACCCTTCAAACCGGGGGCATGATGACCTCATTGGCATCTCCAATGTATGTGAATGGGAAATTTATTGGTTTGGTAGGAATCGATTTGTTTCTTGGGCGTTTCCAAGATTTAGTTAAATCTATAAAGCCTTACAATGAAAGTACTGCTTTCATCCTTTCAAACAAGGGGGTTTTTGTTGCAAACCCTGATACATCTCAATTCAGCAAGAATATAGCTAACGTTTTACCCGAATTGGTTGGTAAATTCAATGTTATTGAAAGAGTGTCGAAAGGTGAAAAATTCAACTTTATCTATACCAATGAAAACGGTGAAAGGCTTTTTTATACACTTTCTCCAATTATTGTTGGGCAAACAAAAACACCATGGGCATTGGGTATAGTAGTACCAGAAAGAGTTATCCTAGCTCAGTCGAACCGAAATTTTAATATAAGCCTGATAGTAGGAATCGTAGGAATGATTTTTCTCGTTCTTATAATTTTTGTACTTGCAAATAGTATTACAAAACCCATTAAAACAGTTACTGCATTACTCAACCAATTGGCTGAGGGCCGTGTAGACCAGTCGATGCATGTAGAAATTAATACTGGCGATGAAATTGCAACCATGTCGAAGGCACTATCCAAATCAATCGATGGCCTTTTGGCAAAAACAGAATTTGCTGCAAGCATAGGCCGTGGCCAGCTCGATTTCGAACTTCATTTGATTAGTGACGAGGACGTTCTGGGGAAATCGCTTATAAGCATGCGAGACAACCTAAGGCAGGCCAAAGAAGATGAAATAAAGCGGAAACAGGAAGAGGGAATTAGGCAATGGACCAATGAAGGGCTCGCCAAGTTCGGCGATATTTTACGTCAGAACAACGAAAACCTGTCGCTTCTTAGCGACACACTCATAAAAAACCTAGTTTGGTATCTGAAGGCAAGTGTTGGAGGCGTTTTTGTTAAAAATGAGATGGAGGGCAGCGTTACTCTCGATCTGGTTTCGGCATTTGCTTACGATCGTAAACGATTTATTGAGAAATCCTACCAGTTGGGGTCAGGCCTGGTAGGCACATGTGCTATTGAGAAAGAAACCATTTACTTAATAGAAGTTCCGCAGGATTATTTAGAAGTAACATCGGGGCTTGGTGGCATAAATCCGAATGTGTTGCTTCTTATTCCTTTAAAAATAGAGGGTGAGGTTTTGGGTGTAATCGAAATAGCCTCATTGCAACGGTTCCAAAAATACGAGATTGAGTTTGCCGAGAAATTGGCTGAGAGCATTGCCTCTACCTTGCGTACAGTACGAATAAACCAAAAAACCAATGACCTGCTTCGCCGGTCGCAGGAGCAGGCTGAAATGATGGCGGCGCAAGAGGAAGAGATGCGCCAAAACCTCGAGGAACTTCAGGCAACCCAAGAAGAAGCGACCCGAAAAACATTTGAAATGGAGGGGCTAATAAATGCACTAAACGCATCGTCGTATGTTATGGAATACGATAGCAGGGGTGTAATTATTAACATAAACGATGCTTATTTGGAATTGCTTGGAATATCGAGAGACGAGGCAATTGGTCACCATCATTCGGAGAATATTGTAATGACCGATGAGCAAAAAATGACATACGAGCAGTTTTGGTCGAATTTGCGTAAGGGCCATCTTCAGAAGCAAACCACTAGGGTAAGCATAAATGGGAAGGATTTCGTGTTTTTAGAAACCTATACACCCATACAGAATGCAAATGGAGATGTTTATAAAGTTTTGAAGGTTTCAATCGATATAACCCACGCCAATCAGTAAAACTATTTTACTTTTAAAGAGAAACGCTGGCCGGGTATGAAAACGCTCAGTTCAATCCTCTTTGCCCCCAATAGCGAATCGGTTGATAGGGTTGAGGCTTTAGAAGAATTTAACACAACAACCTGACTTGTTCCATAAACTTTTGCGCTATCGCCCTTTACCAGAATGGCGGTCGATTCGTCGATGCCAATGGCAAGTTCGTTTGGATTCTCAATGGCAACAGAAATAAGCCGATTCATTCGCTCCCGCCAAATAAAGTGCTGGTCGATTATAGCAGAGGAAACGAGTCCCAATCCTTCCGACAATTCAATGTTCCCGGGCTGAATGGTACGATATCCGTTCATTAGGGGTTGCTTTACCTGCTTACCAGTTATCATTTTTTTGCTCATAACCGCAGCACCAGCACTTGTGCCTGCTATAATAGCCCCTTTTTTATATGCGTTTTTAATTGCTTGTTCTACAGGTGTGCTCTTAACAATATTCATAAAAAGCGACTGATCCCCACCTGAAATGTATATCATACCCGCATTCTCAAGCGAATCGAGCTTCTCAGCACTCAACTCTTCGTCCTTAATAATATTATAGTAGGTTATGTTTGAAACGCCCAAGTCCTGAAACTGCTTCATTGCCCAAAAGGCAGCGGAATCGGGCTCGCTGCTCGCCATGGGGAGCACAATTATGTATTTGCCATTAGTAACACCCGATAGGTTAATGAGTTGATTTACCATTTCGGGGGGCCTTTTACCTCCTCCAATTATATAAAGGGAACCTTTATCGTGATTCGATTCGTTGGAACACGAAAGGGAGGTAGCCAGCACAAAAGCTATGGCAATTTTGATTATTTGGGTTTGCATTATGCGGCAGATTAGAGGTTCAACTAACAATAATACCCATTTATATTAATTTACCCTTATTCCAATAGCCAAAGGAACTTAATTTTCTCCTTCCTTATCTCTTTGCGTAACCAGCAGGTATTGACCTTTGTCTTCTAAAAATAGGTACCCCTGTTCATAGCAAAAAGTGTAAGTAAGCCCCTTTTGAGTTTTGTAAGTATTTGTATGGTAACTGAAATTAAAGCCCTTTGAGAGCAACAGTTCTTTTGATACAATGGTTTTTGTACCCTTTTTGTTTAGAGTTTCAAGAATCCGTCGGTTTTTTCGAAGAAGGTTGTTAATATTTCGAATAATATTTGAAGAATTTGCATTTAACCGGTTGTTGAAAGTGTTTCTGCACTGATCTGTGCAAAATTTCTTGTCAATTCTACCAAATATTATTTCTCTACATTCAAGGCATTTTTTTGCAGTTTTTTCCATGTTAGCAAATATTTCTTCTTTAGCAAGTTATCCATTTTTTAATTAAGCCGAAAAGATCTTCCTTAACAATCGGTTTGGCTATATAGTCGTTGCAGCCATGCTCTAATGCTTTTGTCTTGTCCTCTGCAAAAGCATAGGCGGTTTGAGCAATAATTGGCATTTCGAACCCATTTTTACGAAGTTCGGTAGCCGTTTCAAGACCATTAAGAATAGGCATTTTAATGTCCATGAGAATTATATCGATAGGGTATGTGTTGCAAAGTTCAATAGCCTCGTAACCATTTTTAGCATGAATAATTTTGGCTTTTGTTGGGTTTAAAAGCTCTTTAAGGTAAAGGTAATTTGGATAGTAGTCTTCTGCAATCAGAATGGTTTTCCCCTCGCATATTAATAATTCAGGTGTTTTAATTGGTAAATTATCTGTATTCGATACGGATTGGTTTAGTGGAATTGTGAAGAAAAAGGTCGACCCCACGCCCAGCTGGGAAGTTAACCAAATTTCACCGCCTAGCAGTTCAACAAAGGCTTTAGCAATTGAGAGCCCCAGCCCCGTGCCTCTCCTGCTTTCTGTGGTTGCATTCTCAACCTGTTGAAAGCGTTCAAATATTTTATTGAAGTTATCGTAGTGAATTCCAATTCCAGTATCCTTAACATAAAATTCAATTGATTTTCCAGATAGCCTGTACCCAAACTCTACCGCCCCTTTTTCTGTAAATTTTATTGCGTTGTAAATGAGGTTCCCAATTATTTGTTTGAGTTTGGTTTCATCGGTTGAAATATGAAAGTCTTTTGTAATCAAGTCTTCAATAATCACCAGGTCTATTTGTTTCGATTTGGCAGCTAATGAGTACAGAGCATGGATATCTCTGAGGGCTTTACTTAAATTAAAAGTACCCAACGATACCCGAACCTGACCCGCCTCGATTTTTGATACGTCAATAATATCGGTGATTAATGCAAGAAGCTGCTGGCTGTTAATATTAATTATTTCAACAAAATATTGTAGTTGATCAGAGGTCAGCTCGGGGTTAAGAAGCAAATTCGAGAAACCACAAATGGCATTCATGGGAGTGCGAATTTCGTGGCTCATGTTGGCCAAAAAGGCCGATTTTAAACGGTCGCTTTCTTCGGCTTGTTCTTTTAATTTAATTAGTTTTATTTCGGTTTCTTTGGTTTGGGTAATATCTTCAATGTTTGCCAGTACACTTTCAATCTCATTGTCAATAATAACAGGAACTAGGTAATACTTCACGAATATCTCCTTACCCCAATTGCTTGCATAGCGCTTTTCATTATATACAGTTTCCTTTGTGGTTATGCAATGCGAAAGGTCAGTGGTAAAGCCAATCTCTTTAAGTACGGGTGTTTGGAAAATATTAATTCGTTTGGTGGCATCGGCAGATGGTGAGCCCAGCATTTTAATTGCAGCCTCGTTAACATCGATAACCTTTCCTGTTGGATCGATAAGAACAATTCCAACTGGAGAAAAATCTATAATATTTCTAACCTGAATTTGTTTGACTTCCGCTTTTATTTTGGCCTCACGAAGCGATTGCTCGAACCTGGTTTTTACCTGAACGTTCACAAGCAAATTGGCAAAGAGTTTTAAAAGAGTAGTTTCAGATTCACGCCATACCCTATAATCCTTAACTGAGTCGAAGCCAACAAACCCAATGCATTCAGTTTCATATGTCATGGGTATAGTTATAATCGATTTTATACCTTGAGATATGAGTATTTCCCTAACGCTATCGTCTTCGTTCATTTCTAAGACATTGGGTATATGAATTACTTTGTTCATAGAGTGGTTATTTACCCACGATGGAAATAAATCGAGCGGCAAGTTTTGAAGGTTATCTATTTCAGAAGATATATCGGCGGCGCACCACTCAAAAGTGTTCGATGTTGTTCTTGTTTGGAAGTCGTAAGTAAAAATATAGGCACGGTCAACATCGAAGAACTGCCCCATTTCGGCAAGTGCAGAATTTATTTCAGAGTTAATTTTTTGAACAGGTAAGTTTATGAAGCGCATGCCCAAATTAATGAGTAGTTCTTGCAGTTTGGATCGGAATGCAATTTCGCGCTCCATGGAGCGGCGCTGGGTAATGTCGCGCATTATGCCCATTATTCGAACATCATCACCAGAATCAATGGGCACGGTACTTACTTCAACATCTCTCAACTCATTATTTTTGGTAATCATTTGAAATTCGTAACGAGCAGGAATAACTTCGCCAAGAACTCCAGATATGAAACGTTCTTCAACAATTCGCCGTGCTTTTTCGCTGAGTAGATGAGTAAAGCTGAAGGCTGCCGAAGTAAGCTCGTCGAACGAGTAGCCGGTTGTTTCGCAAAAACTGGGATTCACGTACTTAAATTGCCTTCCTTGAAGTAAGTAAATTCCATCGAAGGCCGACTCAACTAGGCTTCGAAACTTCTTTTCGCTTGCCTCTAAGGTTTCCTTAGCAATAATCAATTCGTTATTTAGTTGTTTATACTCCTGGTTTTGCTGCTCAATTTGTTCCTTTTTTTCTTTAAGCATCAATTCTGCCTCCTTCCGCTCAGATACATCGCGCGCTACAGCAATCACTACTTTTTGACCAAAATAGATGCCGGGTGAAACACTCACTTCCTTTGGGAAAGTTTTCCCATCCTTTCGCATTCCCCAGAACTCAAAAACGCTGGGGTGTCCTTCAATTGCCTTTGACAGGGCATTCTTTACCTCTTTTAAGTTGTTGACTTCGGGAGCCGAAAGGAATTCCGGAGTTTTGCCAATAAAATAGTCTCTGGGATACCCATAAAACCTCTCAGCAGTTTTGTTTACCTCTATAAAAATGCCTTGTTCATCCTGAATGTAAACCGCTTCGTTCAAGGAATCGATTATGCCCTGATATGTCTCCTTTGCTTGACGGATATACTCTTCCCATTTTTTTCTCTGGGTTATATCGGTGTGGGCACCAAAAAAACGAACAACTTTTCCTTCAGCATTAATTTTAGTAGAAGCTTTATTGTGAATCCAAACGTAACTGCCATTCTTATGTTTAAGCCTAAATTCAGCTGTGAATGCCCTCGAAGGTTTGGCTAAAAAATTTGCTACTTCCCGATTCATTCGCTCGTGATCGTCGGGGTGAAGCGCTTTTTCCCAAGTCATATAATCATTTACCAACTCATGATCTTCGTAACCCAATTGTTTTTTCCATTGGGGAGAATAGTATACCTGGTTTGTGGGTAAATCCCAGTCCCAAATTCCCAATTCAGTAGCTTCGGCTACCAGCCAAAAACGCTCATCGCTTTCTTCCAGAGCTTTTTGATGCTGTATGCGATCAGTAATATCATGAGCAGCTGAAAATATTATTTTTCCAATGGGCTGAGAGCGCCATTCAATATTCCTCCATGAGCCATTGGCGCAGCGGTAGCGGTTTACGAAATTGATTACAGGAACCTGCCCTTCAAGCTGTTTCATGGCCTCGAGGGTTTGCTCCATGTCGTCGGGGTGTACAAAATCTAAAAACTTACTTCGTTCGAGCTGCTCTATTGAATAACCAAGGAGTTTTTCCCACGATTTATTAACTTTTAAAAAACGCCCATCAATGTTTGCTATACAAAGTAAATCGAGCGAAAGGTTGAAAAAGGCAGACATGTCATGCTCCAGTATTTTACTCGATTCAATATCTGCTTTTTGAAATGAAAGCAGAAGATTGTTTTGCTCTTCCAATTCGGTTATTCTTTTCTGGAGTTTTTCTATATCGCTTATTTGATCTTTTTTCATCTATTTTGCTTTTCAACAATTTCACCAATTCTTAGCGCTTTCAACCAAACAATTTACAAATAAAAAAGAATTGAGATGTATGTTCTTTCTAAAAAAGTAGAAAGAACCTGAGACCTTACTTATTAGAATGCTAACAGTCAAGAATACAACAGCATAGCACACAATTAATTTAAATTAAGTAAATTTAACATTGTGTGCCGAACCATAGGAAACGATTCGTGTTATTTTTGTACCCAAAGTTTCTGGTATTTTATGAATGATGAATTAAAAGAGATACTCTATAAGGTGCGTGAACTCTACATGCGTTATGGCATAAAGAGTATAACAATGGACGATGTGGCTTCGAATTTAGGAATATCCAAAAAGACCCTTTATAAGTACGTATGCGATAAGGATGACCTGGTAGGAAAGATTGTGGATTCGGAGGTTGACCTGCTTGGAAGCGAAATGAACTGCTCTAGAGGAGACGGATTGAATGCCATTGAGCAGCTGCTTATGGTTAGTAAAATAATTAACAGCAAGCTCAAGCAAATTAACCCAGCCACTGATTACGACCTGCGAAAGTATTATCCAACTCACTACCATCGATTGGTTAAGGCGCGCAGGGAGCACATGTACTCAAAAATTATTGAGAACATTAGGAGAGGCAAGGAGGAGGGCCTTTATCGGCTCGACCTGAATGAGGATATTATTGCCAAACTGCAGCTCTCGAGGGTTGAGAATATTGTTGACAACGATGTGTTTAGCATAAACGAATTCACTTCCGACAAGTTCTTCCACGAAATTTTTATATACCACATAAGAGGAATTTCCAATGAAAGGGGCATAGCCTTTTTGGAGGAAAAACTGAAGAACTTCGACATTGAGGACTTTGAAAAACTCTAGTTTGAATAAATAAAAAAATGTGAAATGAATCGATTAATTATTGTTTTGCTTATTAGTGCTTTGCTTATTGGATCGATAAATCTAGGCTGGTCACAGCAACCGCAAAAAGTAAAGTTAAGCCTACCTCAAGCGCAAGAATTTGCGCTAGAAAACAATTTGGAACTTAAGAATGCAGTTCTCGATGTGCAAATTGCCAATAGGAAAGTATGGGAAACTACTGCTTCGGGTTTGCCCCAAGTAACTTCGGGGGTAAGTTTTCAGACTATTCTGAACGATTTACCCTCCTTAACCTTTCCAGGCCCCGGTGGTGATCCTATGAAGATTGAAGTGGGCGAGAAGGCCAATGCAACTTTTAGCGTTACAGCCTCTCAACTTATTTTTAGCGGACCATATATAGTAGGCCTCCAAGCAACAAAGGCCTACAAAGCTCTATCTGAAAATATGCTAGCCAAAACCGAGAGGGACATAAAAGCAAGTGTAGCTTCTACTTACTACACAGTTTTATTGTTAGAAGAAACCAAGGGGGTTATTGACTCCAGTGTTGCCAACTTAAAAAGAACTCTAAGCGATACCAAAGCGCTCCAAAAGGCTGGGTTTGTTGAAGAGGTTGTTAGCGATCAGGTTATGGTTTCACTTACTTTGGTCGAAAACTCAGCAAGCGAAACCCAAAGAGCTCTTGAATCAACAAAAAACCTATTAAAGTATCAAATGGGTGTTGAAAGCAATACTGACATAGAACTTACCGAAAGACTTGAAGCCATGCTCGCTGGATTTAAACCCGAACTTTTTTTAGGTCGCAATATGAACCCCGATGCAAACATGGAACTTCGCTTAGTAGCCAACCAAATTAAACTTTCGGAGTTAAACTTAAAGCTGGAGAAATCCAATTTTTTACCCAACATTTCTGCATTTGTTACATACCAAAGGTTAGCGAAGGAGCCGCAAATAAACTTTACGCCAACTGCTATAGCAGGCGCTAACCTTTCATTCCCAATTTTCACTAGCGGGATGAGATATGCAAAAATGCAACAAGCGCGCATGGAATTGCATAAAAGTCAGAATGCATATCAATTAGCACTCCGAGGCGTTGAAATGGAACTGGCCGATGCAACAGCACAGCTTAATGTGGCTTGGGAAAAATACCAAAGCCAAAAGGCCAACAAAGAATTTGCAAAACGGGTTTACAATAACTTCAGTATAAAGTACTCAACCGGACTTGCCTCGCAGCAAGATATTATTCAGGCTAACGATAAGTATTTACAATCGGTTGGGAGCTATACTGCCGCAGTAGTTGAGCTATTTAATGCCCGCATTAGGGTCGATAAAGTATTAGGAAATCTTTAATTAATCTCGCAATATTATTACAATGAAAAAATTAGCAATATTTTTGGTAGCAGCACTTTTTGTTAGCTGCCAGAACACTGAGGGTCCCGAAGTTATTCGGAAAAAAATTTCTACCCTCAAGGAGAAATCGGTTGAGCTAAACCACCAAATTAAAGAACTCGAAAAGGAGCTGGCTGCGCTGGAGAGCGATAAGCTTAGCTCGGGCAACGTACCCGTGCAGGTTAAAACCATTGCAGAGGAACTGTTTGAGCACTTTTTTGTAGTTAATGCAAAAGTTGAGCTCCTCGAAGAGGCACAGATTAGCCCCGAAGGTGCTGGTGGCCAAATTAAAACCATCCATATATCGAAGGGTCAAAGAGTATCGAAGGGACAATTGCTGGTTTCCCTCAATACCAGCGTTCTGGAGAGTAGCATAGCAGAGTTAAAGTTAGGCCTCGAACTAGCTACAAAAATTTACGAAAAACAGAAAAGCCTGTGGGAGCAGAACATAGGCTCGGAGCTGCAGTACCTTGAGGCAAAGAATGCCAAGGAAGGACTTGAGCACAAGCTAAAGACACTTCAATCGCAGTTAGAACTTTCGTTAATTCGCGCACCTTTTGCAGGTATTGTCGATGATATTTTCCTGAAGGAAGGGGAAATGGCATCTCCGGGAAGGAGCGTTTTGTACCTAATTAACCTTGACAAACTCAAGGTTTTGGCCGATGTTTCAGAAACACTTCTGCCAAAAATAAAAGTTGGCGATATGGTGGTAGTAAAATTTCCCTCCTACTCTGAGTTGCAAATGAAAGCACCCATTCATAGGATTGGTAATGGTATCGATCTTAAAACCCGAACAATAAAAGTTGAACTACGCTTAGACAATGTGAATGGGAAAATTAAACCGAACCAAATAGCCATGCTAAGCATTAAGGATTTTGAAGATCCCAATGCCCTTGTTGTACCAAGTTTGATAATAAAGCAGGATAGCAGAGGTGAGTTTCTGTTTATTGTTGGAAAGAATACCGATGGCGCTGCCATTGCTCAAAAGGCTTATATACAGTCGGGGTTGTCGTATGGCGATCATTCTATGGTTGTTAAGGGCCTTAGTATTGGGCAACAGGTTATTACTGCTGGCTTTAACCAAATTGGAAATGGAAGTTTAGTTGAAATTCGATAGTTTTCACCACATAGACACATAGAGCACAATAGACATTCTTAAATTTATCTTATTACTCAAAGATACTGTGGCCTAATGTGGTTAAAAAAATAAAAATATGAGCGAAGAAATTAATAAACCAAGAGAGTTCAGACTAACCTCGCTGGCCCTAAAGAATAGGAATACCGTATACCTTATTATGGTCATAGTAACCATCTTTGGGTTTATGTCGTACCGGGGCTTGCCAAAGGAACTTTTCCCCGATGTATACTTCCCAACAATTTTGGTGCAAACCATTTATCCTGGGAATCCACCGGTTGACATTGAAAACCTAATTACCCGCCCCATTGAAAAGGAAGCTGAGAATGTTAAAGGATTAAAGAAACTCACTTCTACTTCACTTCAGGACGCCTCGATGGTAATGGTGGAGTTTAACACCAACGTTAATATGCGCGATGCACTTCAGGAGGTGAAAGATGCCGTTGACCGTGCAAAGAGCGAACTACCAACCGACCTTCAAAGTGACCCCGTGGTAAACGATATCGATTTTTCGGAGTTTCCCATTATTAACATTAACCTTTCGGGCGATTTTTCACTTGAGGAACTTAAGCGCTACGGCGAGTACCTCGAGGATGCCATTGAGTCGGTGCCCGAGGTTTCGAAGGTAAATATTCAGGGAGTTGAGGATAGAGAAATAGTTGTTGAAGTGGATATGGTTCGCATGGAAGCACTTGGGCTCAGCTTCATGGACATTGAGAACGCCATTAAGTTCGAAAATGTTTCTATGTCGGGGGGCGATATTAAATTGGGCAAAATGCGCCGCTCCATTCGTATCGATGGGGAATTTAAAAGTGTTAAGCAAATCGAATCCATTGTGGTTAAGCGCGAACAGGACCGAACCATTTATGTGCGCGATGTTGCCATGGTTCTCGACACCTATAAGGATGCAACCACAATGGCTCGCCTCGATGGACAACCAGTTGTTTCGGTTCAGGTTGTAAAAAAGGGTGGCGAAAATCTACTTAATGCAACCGACCAGATATTTAAAATAATCGACAAGGCTAAATCAATTGGTGCGCTTCCTTCAACCATGAGCATAACCATTACCAACGACCAGAGCGACATGATTCGCAAGCAGCTTTCGAACCTCGAAAACAGCTTAATTCTTGGAGTTATTCTGGTTGTACTGGTGCTATTCTACTTCTTGGGTACTCGGAATGCCCTCTTTGTGGGAATCTCTATTCCTCTTTCCATGCTTCTTTCGTTTATGGTGCTTAATCTTATTGGTTACCGAATCAATATGATTGTACTCTTTTCGCTTATTTTAGCGCTGGGAATGCTGGTTGACAATGCTATTGTTGTTGTAGAAAACATATACAGGTACGTTACCAATGGTTATAAGCCACTCGAGGCTGCTCGTTTAGCTGTAGGAGAAATAGCGATCCCTATTATTGCTTCTACGGCAACAACTCTCGCTGCATTTCTTCCTTTAGCATTTTGGGGGGGAATTACGGGTGAGTTTATGAAAAATTTACCAATAACCCTTATTATTGTTCTTACCTCGTCGTTGGTTGTGGCCCTTGTAATTGTTCCTGTAATTTCGGCAACATTCATTAAGCATGGCGACGGAATGCACGACAACACACCCAACAGAAAAAAAGCGAATAGAACTGCTGCTGCATTAATCATTATTGCAATTTTACTCTATTTTGCCAAGTGGACCGCCATTGCAAACATTTTAACGATTATTTCATTGGTTGTTTTTCTCAATGCACTTTTCTTCTATAAAGTTGAACGATGGTTTCGAAATGTTTTTTTAACAAAACTGGAAAGGTTTTACTCCCGATCGTTAACCTATTCCCTAAGAGGACGGAGGCCATACTGGATTTTTCTGGGAACTTTTGGCTTGCTCATTTTCACCCTAATTCTTTTTGGTGTTCGACAACCTGAGGTTAAATTTTTTCCTTCAAGCGATCCGAACTATATTAACATTGTGGCCGAACTGCCAATTGGAACCGACATTACAGCCACCGACTCGGTAATGCTTGTGGTTGAGGCCGATTTAGAGAGAATTCTAGCACCCAATCGGAGCATCGTTAAGTCGATATTAACAACCGTAGGCAAAGGGGATCCAAACCAATGGTCGATGTTTGGTGCGCAAGTGAACAAGGGGTTGATAACTATAACATTTGTTGATTTTAAGGACAGGGGTGGTGTAAACACATCACAAATTCTTAAAGAACTAAGCGACGAGCTATTACGCAAGTATCCTGGTGTTGAACTCTCGTTTTTGCAAAACCAAATGGGGCCACCTTCCGGTAAACCAATAAACATTGAAATAAGCGGACCCGACTTTGAAAAACTTATTGCCCTATCCGACTCAATTGAGGCAATTATTAATACTAGTGGAATTGAAGGAATTGAAGGTTTAAAGCTCGACCTCGATATTGGAAAACCTGAACTGATTATTGAAATTGACCGCGATAAGGTTCGTAGGTTTGGTTTAAGCACCATGCAGGTTGCATCAACCATTCGCACATCGCTATACGGAAAAGAAATTTCGAAGTTTAAGGATGGAGAAGAAGATTTCCCAATACAGCTGCGCTACGCAAACAATTACAGGTACAACCTACCAACTCTTTTAAACCAAAAGGTAGGATTTATGGAGGAGGGAAAAATGGTTCAAATTCCTGTTTCGTCGCTTGCTGAGTTTAAGTATTCCACAACCTATGCGTCGGTAAAGCGCAAGGATAAAAACCGAGTAGTAACGCTGTTTTCAAATGTTCAGCCCGGGTTCAATGCTACTAAGGTTAATAACCAGCTTAAAATGGTACTTTCTGACTATACCTTACCCGACGGATACACCTATTCTTTTACCGGCGAGCAGGAAGCTCAAGCAGAGTCAATGGCATTTCTAGTTAAGGCAATGGCTATAGCTATGGCTCTCATTATTTTAATTCTAGTAACCCAGTTTAACTCTTTGGTTCGTCCTTTAATCATCATGACCAGTGTAGTTTTCAGTACAATTGGTGTTTTTGGAGGTATTTCGACTTTTAAAATGGACTTTGTTGTTGTTATG
>JBBIRB010000028.1:0-35713 GCA_037442025.1 Bacteroidales bacterium
CCTTGGGAATCATGCTTAGACGAATTAAGTGAGATTAATCGCTTAAGATACTGATTTCCATGGTTTTAAACAAATATTTTTGTGGCTATTTTGCTGATTTTCATATATTTAACTAAATTATTTGTAAAGTAATTTCAACCCTTAATTCGCATTATATACCATTTAATGACAGATGCACTATATGTTTTGTAAACTTTTGCCATATACTTTAAGCTAGCGTTTTGGTTTTTTTTGTTAATTTACTTTACTTTACTTTACACAATTATTAACCTAAAAATGATTGCAATGAAAAAGGATTTAATCAAAAGGAAATTTGAAAATTTAAACAGAAAAGATTTGCTATTTCTTAAATCAGAAGAATTAAATCAGTTTAAAGGTGGTATGAAAGGAAAAGTAAAATGGTTCGATGCTGCCAATAACGTAGCCATAATTGAAACCGAAGATGGCAATGAGGTGATGGTAAGCTACACAAGTAATGAACTTGATGGTTGTGAGTTTAATAACTAACCTTAAAGCACTTATTTGCGATAAATAGTTAAATTTAAGTGGATATCCTCTTTGGGTATCCGTTTTCTTATTAAACTACTTAAAAACGCTAAAGTGTACGCTGCCATAATTTCGCACCTCGCTAAAGTTGGGTAACTTCGAAAGATCGGTTAGTTTCGAGTGTTCAACAATCAACCACCCATTTGGCTTTAAGAGATTGCGGTTATATACTATTTCTGGAATTTTTTCGAATCCCTTCATTTCGTAGGGAGGATCGGCAAAAATAATATCGTATTGAGCATTTGTTTTTTCTAAAAACCTAAAGGCATTTAATCGGAATGTCTTTATTTGATTTAGTTTTAACTCTGCCATTACTTTTCGTATGAATGCCAAATGAACCGCATCTAATTCAACTAGTTCAATACTATTACAACCCCTCGAAGCAAATTCGAAACTTATGCTTCCGGTCCCCGAAAAAAGATCGAGAACTGAAATTTCGTTAAAACAAAAGTGGTTGTTTAAAATGTTAAATAAGCTTTCCTTGGCAATATCGGTTGTGGGGCGTGCCTTGAAACTTTTGGGCGGATTGAACATTCTTCCCTTATACTCGCCGCTTACTATTCGCATAGCGAAAGGTTAAATAGGGGTGTATACTGATGGTGGTATTCGAAAAGTTGATAGGAGTACTGGTTCATGTCGATTGGTAGACCAATTTCTACTGTTTTGAAATACCTTTCGAGTATGGCTTTCAAATCCGAGATTAATGGTTTTACACCAGTAACAAAGACTGAAGTAGAGGGAACATTACAATTGAAGTTTTGACAAATATTAATGGAGTGATAAGCAATATCGTCGGTTATTGTTGATCCCAATGAGCCACAGTGGGTAATATTTCCATTAGAAATTAAAATATAAATGGGCTTAACAGTTCCAAGGTGCAATACTATAGTGTTTTCGTATCTGGGTTGCTTCAATATTGCTTCAGTTGCTAAAAGGAGAGGTTCATGTAATGATCTAACTTTTGTATGCGGCTGAATTTTTAACCATTCCGATACAAGTTGGGTTGGTAGGGAAAAAACGGAAAACATGCCAGAATGTAATCTGTTAAACCTAACTTCGTCCAATTCGTTTAGTGTACAGGTTAGTTCTAGCAAGTATTTTGCTCTTGAAGGCTCAAAGAAATTGTGAGGAACTAAAGTGAAACTCTGTGCGTCGTATCCTAGTTGAACTTTCCTGAACTTTTGGGATATAATAGGAAACTGGATTATTAATTCTTGAATAACCGATCGCCAGTCGGGCGAATATGCATTTGAATTCTCAAAATCGTTTGATACCAAAGCGATATGGTAATTCCTGACAGTATCGGTAATACAAAACGAAAATCCATTCAGTGAAAACTGAATGGATAATTCGTATGATTCGGAACGGTTACTATCGAACGATTCGTCGAAAAGTTGGAGTTTTGCCATGCGGCTAAACCTTAGTTTTATTCCCAGTTACCTGCGCTATTGTTTGCAACGTTAATATCTCCAACCTGAAGGCCGGGATAACGCTCAAGCTTTTTACGCATATCATTCAAGTTAATGATAAGTTGCTTGTCAAGTCCCTGCAATATAATGTCGTTATGCGCTTTTGCCTCAAAAACTTTAACCTTCACTTTTGAACCAGTTTCAATTTCTCCAGCCACCAATTCAAAGTGTGCATTGCCTACAAGTGGTACGTAACTTATTGAGTCAATTGGATACCCTTTTAGCAAACTATCTTTTACACTCACCTTAATGGTTTCCCTGTAAACTAAACCTTTGGCTACTGCCAACGAATCGTCGAGTGATCCAATTTGCTTTTCAACTTTAAATGAGTCATACTTCATAAAGTGGATAAGCGTATCGAAACTGCCAGTAAACTTACCGTATTGTGATCGAAAAGCCAACTGAGCCGTACGAATAGCTTTTAAACGCTCAATGGTTTTGTTATATCGAATCTCTTTTTCGCTTTCGAAGCGAATGGGGTGCATTATGCTTTCAACTACGAAATAAGCAAGTGCAACTATAACAACGAGTAGTAGAATTTGAAGAACCCTTTTCATTTCAGTTTTTTTAGGTTATGTTTGCCTGCAAATTTATAAATATTATAAATATTACAACACTTAGCACAAAAATAAAGTTTTGATTAGCCAAAAATTCATTGTTAATGCGGTGGTTCAAGCAATGGAGTACGAACTTACCGACAGCCAGACTGAGGCTGTTGAAAAATTGTCGCCCTTTATTCTCAATCCCGATTTGGACCAATGCTTTATTCTGAAAGGATATGCCGGAACTGGAAAAACCACTCTGGTTGCTTCGCTTGTACGCGTTCTTAGTTCCATTGGGGCAAAGGTTATCCTATTGGCTCCAACGGGTAGGGCAGCAAAAGTGCTGTCGGGTTATGCAAATTATCCTGCGTATACCATACACAAATGGATTTACAGGCAGAAAAGTATGAAGGATGGGATTGGCCGGTTTGCGCTGGATAGAAATTTGGCTAAGAATGCTTTTTATATTGTCGACGAGGCTTCCATGCTTAGCAATTCTGAAGAAGATAGCGCTTTTGGTTCCGGGCAATTATTGACAGATTTGATAGAGTACGTTCGAAGTGGCGAAAACTGCAAAATGATTTTAGTTGGCGACGATGCGCAATTACCCCCTGTTAAGCAGTTGCTAAGTCCAGCTTTAAATGCCCGTGAACTATTGTATCTGGGTTATATTGCCACCGAATCGCAGTTAATCGATGTGGTAAGGCAGACCGAAGAATCAGGCATACTCCATAATGCTATTTTATTAAGAGATCATATAAATTTAGGAAGAAATACTCTTCCAAAATTTCAAACTGCAGGTTATTCTGATATTGTAAGCATCAATGGTACTGAAGTGCCAGAAGCCATTGAGCAATGCTATAATCGAAATGGTGTTGAGGAAACGGTTGTAATCAGCTATTCAAATAAAAGAGCAAACATTTACAATGGCGGCATTAGAAATCAAATTTTATGGCACGAGTCAGAAATAGCCAATGGCGATTTGCTAATGGTGGCCCGTAACAATTATTTTTGGAGCGAAGGAATTGATGGTTTGCCCTTTATTGCAAATGGCGATATGCTTGAGTTGCTTAAGATATATGGTTTTAAGGAACTGTACGGGTTACGATTTGCCAGAGCGCAGGTTCGCATGGTCGATTACGAACAGCAAGAGTTTGAAGCAAATCTGTTGCTTGATACTTTATTAATTGATGGACCATCGCTTCCAACCGACCGACAAAAGATTTTCTTCGAATCGGTTTCTGAAGATTATGCTCATATAAAAACGAAGGCTGGGAGGATGAGTAAAATTAAAATGGATCCGCATTACAATGCCCTTCAGGTTAAATTTGCGTATGCAATCACTTGCCATAAAGCGCAGGGAGGGCAATGGAAAAATGTCTTCATCGACTATGGTTACCAAAAGCCTGAAAATATAGGTTTGGACTATTTGCGGTGGCTATATACCGCATTTACCCGTGCAACTCAAAGAGTTTATCTGATAAATTTCCCCAAAGAGTTCTTTTTATAAAAAACGAACTGTGTTGTTTTTTACATATTACAAAATATAGTACTTTTAGGCTTTATAAACCCTAATTCGCTTGCTATGAAGTTGAAAATTAGGCAAAAAATTTTGCTGTATATTCTCAGTTCTTTTGTATTGCTTTATATTGGTGCTATTGGCTATGTTGTATTGTCGTCGAGAAACAATTTATACAACGATGCTCACGAAAAGGCCGCTCTTGTTGCAAGTAATGCTGCAGGACAGGTGAAAAACTTTTTTGAGCGCGATTTATCTTTAACTCGAACTTTATCCAAGGCATTTCTGGTATATAAAAATTTACCTCCCGAGCAATGGCAAAAGCTTTTCATGTCGATGTATGAGCCCATTCTTGAAGCCAATCCACATGTATATTCAATTTGGGACAGTTGGGAGTACTATGGCTTTGTTCTTGGTTACACCAAGGATCATGGTAGGTTTGTTATAAGTTTGCACAAGGAGGATGGTAAAATATTAAAACAATTTGAGGAACGAAGTTTAAATGGGGATCCTCCGCTCTACGGAGCCTTTAAACGAAATGCCAAAGAGAATTTGTGGGAACCCTATGTGGATCAGGTTCTCACCGGAAAGCGAGAGGCTAGGTTAATGACAACCGCTGCAACACCTATTATAGTAGGTGGAAAATTTGTTGGTCTTATTGGTCTCGACATTGTTCTGGAAGAGTTGCAAGAAATTGTAAAACAGATTCGACCTGTTAATGGAAGTTTTGCATACCTAGTATCTAATACGGGCATAATTGCTGGCCACCCCGATAGCAAATACATTAATAAAAACATCAGCGATGTTTACGGTACTGAAACCGAGCGCGAAAATATTATTCAGCGAATCCAGAATGCAGAGGAGTTCTCGTATACTCATGTTGATAGCAAAGGGCAAAAGCATGTAGTGTTCTATTCGCCAATAAAACCAGGGCAAGTCATTTCTCCATGGTCGTTGGCTTTGTCAATTCCGTACAATGAAATGATGCGTGTTGCTAACCGCACCCTATACGTATCGTTAATAGTTGGTTTGTTTGGTTTAGTGCTTTTTATAATTTTAATTGTTTTTGTATCCGATAACTTAACTCAACCCATACGGAAGATTACCACCTCATTAAAACACCTTTCGCAGGGAGAAATTTCATCGAAACTGGTTTTGAACATCGAAACTGGCGATGAGATTGAAGAAATGGCCGATGCCCTTAATGTTTCGCTAAAGGGCTTGAATAGTAAAACTGCATTTGCATTAGATATTGGAAATGGAGTGCTCAATACTGATTTGGAGCTGCTTGGCAATCAGGATTTACTCGGGAAGTCGTTAATTGAAATGAGGAATAGCCTTAAGAAAGCCAAGGAGGAAGAGGAAAACCGCCGGGCCGACGATGAAAGAAGAACTTGGGCTAATGAAGGATTTGCAAAGTTTGCCGATATCATTCGAAAGAACAGCAATAATTTACAAACACTTTTCGACGAAATTACTTCAAACATCGTTAAGTACCTTAAAGCCAATCAGGCAGGCCTTTTTATTTTGAACGATGATGAAAAGAACGACCCACATTTCCAACTGGTATCTGCTTATGCTTGGGATCGTAAAAAATTTCTAACAAAGCGAGTAGAAATGGGCGAGGGACTTGTTGGAGCCTGTGCACTTGAAAAGGAAACCATACTGCTAACCGAAATACCTGCCGATTATGTAAATATTACATCGGGTTTAGGGAAAGCCACACCCCGTTGCGTAGTTTTGGTTCCTTTAAAGAACGAAGAGAATGTGCTGGGCGTAATCGAAATGGCTTCGTTTAATTTATTTCAAACCCACGAGGTTGATTTTCTCGAGCGGGTTGGGGAAAGTATTGCATCCGCAATACTTTCGGTTAAAATCAATGCAAAAACCCGCCAACTTCTAGAGCAGTCGCAACAGCAAGCAGAAGAAATGCTCGCACAGGAGGAAGAGATGAGACAGAACATGGAGGAACTTCAGGCTACACAGGAGGAAATGAGTAGAAAAGCAGAGGAGCAGAAAAAGCGAGAAGAGGAAATGAAACGGCAGTACGAAATTGAAATTTCTCATTTGAGAGGTATTATGGAGCAACATGGTATAAATTTTTAATATTTTTTTAAAATATCAATTAGGTTCAACTCCGCACTGGAGTTGAACTTTTTTTTTGATGCGCTGTTAAAATGGTAAAAGTAAATGGTGAAAGTATTTTTAAAATATTTTTTAATAACGGCACTGCTAGCAACTATTGCTGTAGCATTGCAATCACAATCCCCCAAAAAAATGAAACAAAACGAAGAAATTGTAACCCTTGGTGCTGGCTGTTTTTGGTGTGTTGAGGCTATTTTCGAGCGCCTTCATGGTGTTAAAAAAGTAATATCGGGTTATTCTGGTGGTACCCTTGCAAACCCAACCTACAAGGAAGTTTGTTCGGGCTTAACGGGACATGCAGAAGTGGTTCAGGTAGTTTACGACCCAACCTTGGTTCACTTTGCTACAGTTCTCGAAGTTTTTTTTAAAACCCACGATCCTACAACTCCTAATAGGCAAGGGGCCGACGTTGGAACCCAGTATCGTTCGGTTATTTTTTACCATACCAATGAGCAGAAGCAAGTTGCTGTAGATATTATTGAGCAACTGAATAAGGAGAAAATTTGGGTAAACCCCATTGTAACTGAAGTTACCCAGTTTTCGAAGTTTTACAAAGCCGAAGATTATCATCAGGACTACTTTGCTAACAATAGAACCCAATCGTACTGTCAAGCTGTAATAACCCCAAAGGTTAACAAATTTGAGAAGGTTTTCAGCAACTATTTAAAAGATAAGTATAAATCGAATTAAGGTAAGGTTTAAGTTTAATTTACTGTGCTAAAAAATGCTTCATAGCCTGGATAATGAAGCTTGGCCCGGGCCATTTCCTCGGAGTATGTAAAAAATTGCGCATTGCCTTCGGCACATATATCCCCTTTCCAATCATAAATAGTTGCTTTAATAGTAGCCAGCTTCTTTTCGAAATTTACTACTCTGGCTCGAAGCGTCAGTGGGCCCTCGTTTACCAAAATAGCTTTTCGATATCGTATATCAATACGAGAGGTAACACCTGCAGTTTTAAGGAGTATGTATACAGCCCAGCATGAAATTTCATCAATTAGTGTGGCTTGAATTCCTCCGTGTAAAATGTTGAAGTAGCCTTGCAAATGCTCTTTCGGATGCCAACTACATATAACTTCCTGATTTATGTCATCCAAAAGAAAAGTCATATTTAGCCCCTTATCATTTCGGCTGGCACAACCGAAACAATGGTAGCCATTAAGCTTATTAAATGGGTTGTGAATGGGAATCATAGTACTAATATTTCCTGTAAAAATAAAAAAAGATATACAAATGAATACTTTTTGTTTTAAACCTTAGTTTTAAAAATTGTTCAATTCTTTATACCTATTTATTTTACTTTATATATTTGTAGCAAACCTTTATAGCCATGCCAAAAAAAACGTTATCTACCAAAGAAAAGCTTCTTGCTGCTGCTACCGAGTTGTTTATTCAAAAAGGATTTGACAGGGTAGGAGTTCGCGAAATTGCTGCCAAAGCAGGCATCAATCTATCGTTAATGAATTACTATTTTCAGAGTAAGGAAAGGTTGCTGGAGCATATTTTTGAGAAAATTATTATATCAAAGGCAACGCATTTAAAGCAAATACTCGATTCTAATATTTCATTAGAAGACAAAATTAAAAAGTACACTACTGAATATATCGATGTGTTAATAGATAATCCATTGATAGTCTCCTTCTTCTTGGCAATTCTGCATAGGAATCCAGAGAAAATAGTAGCCATGGCTTCAATTCGAACCCTCTATAACTCTGAAGTTTTCTGTAAGCAACTTGAAGATGAAATGAAGGCTGGAAGAATTAGACAGGTTGACCCTGAGCAGGTATTCATTTGTATAGTATCACTTGTTATTTTTCCTTTTGCCATTAAGGATTTGATAATGGATCGTAATAATTTTTCGAGTAGCGAGTTCAATAAATTTAGCCAACAACGTAAGGAAGTAGTATCGCAAATGGTGCTTAATTTTATTGGATTAAAGTAGGGGCTTTTACTATTAGCATTAAATTATGCATAATATAAAATAATGAGTATCCGCATTGATTCCTAATAAAATCATATCGCTCAGAAAATCAACTTGTTTACCCCTTACCCTGGAGAGAGCAGCTTGATTTTCTTCGCTCCCTTTAGGGTAGGGGTAAATGAAGAAAATCAAGAATATATTTTAGGAACCAAAGCGGATAATCATATAAAAAATTTATACTTACTTTTTTTAAATGAACAGCACCACAAATATTAATTTCTTCGCTACAATTGGGAATGAATAATACACACGTTTCAGTTCCCAACATTCTTATTGGCGATCAGTTACCGATTGGCAAATTTAAAGTTCACAGTTGCTTTAAACGAGTTGCTAATTTAATAAACTTTAATAGTGAAATTGTTTTTATATCGAATAGCATCGATGTTCTCTCATCAAATGGCATTTATATTCGTAACATCGATGTTTCAACTATCGAAACGCTCGAAATATCAGAAGATTCGATACTTATTAATGAGCAAAAATACAATTTAAGCAGCCTTGATGTTTACAATTCGGAATTAAATTACGACACTGTAAACTTAATTGAATTCGAGTGTAGAGTTTTAAATATAGTGGAACAGTCTTTATGCTTATTTCCCGAAAAAAGTTTGATTTTCATTATTGTTCCCGAAAGGGAAAAGCATTTTTCAACGGGTTTCGACCATCACTTTGCGCTTAATGCAAAAAAGGGTGCTGAATTAATCGTAAAAGGCGATATTATTGGCGGAGTTAAGATTCTAAAGGGTACGGGCTATGGCTTAACCCCTTCTGGCGACGACTTTATTGCCGGTATGCTTTGGGGATTGCACTACATCCAAGCAGTTTATGGATTTAATTTAGTCCACCTGCGAAATGAAATATATAACGCTTCAATTTCCAAGAATTTGATCACAAATTCGTTTCTGAACCAAGCATTAAAGGGGCGATACTTCTGGTCTTTCAAAAATTTAGTATCTTTAACGGTTCAAAACAAAGATACCTATGATGCTTTAAAAGAGGTGACATCACTAGGTGCCTCTTCAGGTGGCGATTTGCTTTCGGGTTACATTTTTACAATAACACACAAGTTAGGAACATGATAATAAAAGGCGTATCAAAAAAAGGGGCATACTACGACTCGGTAACCCTTATGATTGTTTCGAAAGAGATAAATAAGATGGAAGGGATACTCGATTCTACTGTTGTAATGGGAACCATGGAGAATAAGGCCATTATGCAGTCGGCTGGCCTTTGGGTGCCCGAATTTACTGCGCTTAGCGATACCGATTTGCTGATTTGCGTAAATGCCGAAAATGTAGAAGTTGCTGATAAAGCAATAAAAGGTATCGATTCAATATTAAAAAAACTTCGCAGTAAGAGGGACGATAGCGGCGATTCGAAAACGGCACATAGCTTCGAGCAAGCAATTAGTTTATTACCAAACGCTAACCTTTCGCTTATTTCGGTTGCCGGTAAGTATGCGGCTCGCGAAGCGAAGAAGGCTCTCGATAACGGTCTGCACGTTATGCTATTCTCCGATAACGTTAGCATTGCCGACGAACTCGAACTTAAAAAATATGCCAAGGACAAGGGATTACTCGTTATGGGCCCCGATTGTGGTACAGCTATAATTAATGGTGTTCCCTTAGCATTTGCCAATGTTGTAAGCGAAGGAAATATTGGAATAGTTGCAGCTTCGGGAACTGGATTACAAGAAATTAGCTGCATTGTATCGAATATGGGTGCAGGAATTTCGCAGGCAATTGGCACTGGTGGAAGAGATGTAAAGCAGGACATCGGTGGCATAATGTTCATCGAATCGCTTAAGGCATTGGCTACCGACAGGAAAACCGAATGCATTGTTCTGGTTAGCAAGCCTCCACACCCCGATGTTTTAAAGAAAATTTCGGAGGAAATTAAAAATATTTCGAAACCGGTTGTAGGAATTTTTATTGGTGGAAATCCCGAAGTTCTTCGTAGCGTTGGTGCAATTCCTGCAAGCACGCTCGAAGAGGCAGCAATAATTGCTGTGGCAAAAGCACAGGGTAAAGATGTGCAGGCGGCTCTTCGGCAAATAAATAGCAGAAAGTTGGACATTGACAATCGCGCAAAAGAACTTTCAGAATTGGCAAAGGGAAAATACCTGCGCGGCCTATTCAGCGGCGGAACTCTTTGCGACGAGGCGCAACTTGTAATGAGGGAGATGATAGGTAATGTTTACAGCAATTCGCCATTAAGTCCCGATTTTAAACTTCTCAACCTTTGGGTCAGCAAAGAGAATACAATACTCGACATGGGCGAGGATGAGTTCACATCGGGTAGGCCACACCCTATGATCGACTTTAGTCTTCGTAAAAAACGAATCGAATCGGAAGCGGCCGACCCTAATGTTGCAGTAATTCTTCTCGATGTTGTTCTCGGCTACGGTTCGCATATGGATCCCGCTTCGGAGCTTGTTCCATCAATAAAAAGGGCAAAGGAAATATCACCTAATCTTATTGTAATCTGTTCGGTTACCGGAACAATTGGCGATCCACAGAAAAGGGAAGATGTAATAGAAAAATTGCAGAAGGCTGGTGCCATGGTTATGCCGTCGAATGCCGCTGCAGCCCAACTGGCAGGACGATTAATATCTATCATACATCATTAATGTAGTTTATTTAATGTTAATTAACTGATTTATAAACAAGTGAAAATTAACCACAAAGAGCACTAAGCATTACACAAAGCGCACAAGGCGATGTATATAAGGATTTTAACTTTGCTTTTCTTTGTTATCACTTTGCGGTCTTTGTGGTTGTATGATAGTTGGAAAAAATGAAACATTCTAAACCAAATAATTTCGATTAATCATTAGTCATTTTACATTAATCATTTCAAAATGGCAATAAATAGTATTTTTAATAAGCCTTTAGGTGTTGTAAATACTGGCTTAAAATCTTTCACAACCAGCATCGAAGCATCGGGAGCATCGGTAGTTCAGGTAAATTGGAAACCACCCGTTGATGTTAACTCAAAAGCAGCTGAAAAAATTGCTGCCAACAAAGCAAAAATTGAAGAAGCCAACAAGAAGGCTTTAGATATAATTCTGGGAGGAACTCCAAACATTATAGGAATGGACATTGCGCTTAATGCAATTCCCGGAATGAAAAAGAATTTAATTCTCCATTCGGGGCCTCCAATTGGCTGGGACAGAATGTGTGGGCCAACCCGCGGGGCAATTATTGGCGCGTTAATTTACGAAGGAATGGCCAACACTCCCGAGGAAGCTGAAAAACTTGCATCGTCGGGTAAGATTGAGTATGCTCCCTGTCACGAGCACTCGTCGGTAGGTCCAATGGCCGGAATTATTTCGGCATCGATGCCTGTTTTTATTGTTAAAAACGAAGCCTATGGAAATGTTGCATTCTGCACGCAAAACGAAGGCTTGGGTAAGGTTTTGCGTTATGGCGCATTTAGTGCCGAAGTAATTACAAAACTTAAATGGATGGAAGAGGTAATGTATCCAATCCTTCGCGATGCCATTCAGCTACTTGGTAAAGTCGACATAAAAAACATGATTGCACAGGCGCTACATATGGGCGACGAGGTACACAATCGTAACCGAGCAGGTACATCGTTACTTTACCGAACATTGGCACCAGCTATTGTGCAATCGGCTTCAAGTAAAGACGATGCCATTAAAGTGTTGAACTTTATTAATGGTAATGACCACTTTTTCCTTAACCTATCGATGCCAGCGGCTAAATGCTGTCTCGATGCTGCACGGAATATTCCATACAGCAGCATTGCTGTAGCGATGGCTCGTAACGGCACCGATTTTGGCGTTCAGCTTGCCGGAACCGGCAATAAATGGTTTGTTGGCGAAGCGCTTGTGCCCGATGCTCTATTCTTTCCAGGTTACACAAAAGACGATGCGAATCGTGATATTGGCGATAGTGCAATTACCGAAACCCTCGGATTAGGTGGCTTTGCCATTGCATCGGCACCAGCAATTGTTCAGTTTGTAGGTGGAACTGCCAAGGATGCTGTTCAGTACACTATGGACATGTACGAAATTGCTGCAGGCGAAAACAATGTTTACCAAATTCCGTATCTAAACTTCAGGGGTACTCCTACCGGAATCGATGTTCGTAAGGTAATTGAAAAGGGAATTACGCCATTTATCGATACTGGAGTAGCCCACAAGGAGCCCGGAGTTGGACAAGTAGGCGCTGGCGTTTTAAGTGCCCCCATGGAACCATTTAAAAAGGCTTTTGAGGGGTTAGCGGAAGAATTAAAGTGATTTTCACGCTAACCACGGAGACACAGAGAGCACAGAAGAACACAGAGTTTTTAATATATAAAACAATTTACCACGGAGACACTGAGAACACAAAGAGGCAGAAAGTTGTTTGAACTTTAAACCATTAGGCCTTTTATGATTTGATTTTCTCCTTATAGCTCCATGATATCCGTGTCTCCGTGGTAAAAAAAGGATAAAATGATTACTCAAAAATACATAAACGAGATTTCGTACAAAATAATAGGTTGTGCAATTGAGGTGCATAAGCATCTTGGACCCGGTTTGCTCGAATCGGTTTATGAATCTTGCTTTATCGAAGAAATGAGAGGTGCTGGTTTGTCTGTCAAGTCTCAAATATATGTTCCAGTTCATTATAAAGGAAAAGATTTGGGTGGAAGTTTAAAACTCGATATACTTGTTAATGACCTAATAATTGTTGAAGAGAAAGCGGTTGAATTAATGATTCCTCTGTTCAAAGCGCAACTTTTAACATACCTAAGGCTTGCAGGTAAGCCAAAGGGCTTGCTAATTAATTTTAATGCCGAAAACATTAAAGAACAACTTGTTTCATTAGTTACAGAAGATTTTGCAAATTTACCCCAAGGTTAAACTCAATTTATTTCTGTGCATCTCTGTGGACTCCGTGTCTCCGTGGTAAAAACTAATTTTAATTATTAAATAATACAACTATGAATCAGAACGAATTTTTTAAAATGATGAGCGAGGCTAAAATTTACGATCTAACTCAGCCTTTAAGTATTCACACTCCTCCCTGGCCAAGCTATATGCCCTTACAAATACAGTACTTTAAGCGTATTGCAGGTGCACACATGGGGCAGGGTGCTAATGGTCAAATTATTACTACTAGTCATCACGTTGGAACCCATATCGATGGCGAAATACACTTTCACTCAAGCGGTCGCTCAATTGGTAACACTCCTCTCGATTTTTGGTACGGCCCCGGCGTGGTTGTCGATATCTCCGATGAAGTTGAGGATTACGGGCTCTATTCTCCCGAAATGTTAATGCGCAAAGCCGAAATTAAGGAGGGCGATATTCTAATTATAAATACCGGTTACCATAGGTATGCTTGGGATCAGCCCGAGTCGGACGAGGTTCGCTACTTTGTTAACCACCCTGGCCCTAGCCCCGATTTTCACCAATGGGCTTTGGATATGAAAATTAAATGGATTGGCGTTGACTGCGGAAGTGCCGACCATCCCATGAATACAATTATACGCGACTGGCATCCAAAACGTTTTAAAGTGGCCGAAGCCAAATTAAAAGAAAAATATGGCAAGTCGTGGGACGAAATGTTTCCACCCTCTACCTACTACCAGGTAATGCACCTTAAACTTTTTCCAAAAGGGCTAGTGCATGCCGAAAACATTGGTGGCGACATCGACAAGGTTAACAACAAGCGTGTTTGGGTTGGTTTGTTCCCATTAAGAGGAATTGAAATGGAATCGTCGATGTGCCGTGTAATTGCCATTGATGCAAGCAAGTAAATTTTAAGAATGAAACTAAGGAAACCACAGAAACACAGAGCTCACGGAGAAACACAGAGTCTCCGTGAACCTCAGTGCACTTAGTGTCTCCGTGGTTAATATTTTTTGTCAATAAAATAATCGCTTATGGCCATTCCCTACGAATTTGGTTACGCCAAGCCTACTTCACTGCAAGAGGCTATTGAACTAAAGGGTAAATTCCAAAATGATGCTCGCATCCTTGCTGGAGGTACCGATTTAGTTAACGAAATTAAAAAAGGATTTCGTGTTCCCGAAATGATTATCGATTTAAAAAACCTTAGCGATTTTAAGAAAATTGAAATTAGCAATGGCCATATACATATTGGTGCACTAGTTACCTTTTCCGAAATACTTAAATCGCAGGTAGTTACCGAAAATTTGAGCATTCTAATCGATGCAGCGGGCATGGTAGCATCCAACGGAGTTCGTAACAGGGCAACAATGGTTGGCAATATTTGCTCAGCCGTAGCCTGCATGGATAGCGCTGCACCACTTTTAGTTCACAATGCAATTATTCACGCTGTTAGCATTGAGGGGAAAAGGGAGGTAAAAATTCAGAACTGGTTTGTTGATAACCGTAAAACCGCCATACTAGATAATGAAATTGTCACTCACGTTTCCATTCCCATTCCAACAGTTAAATACGCTGGGGTATATCAAAAAATGATGCGTTACACAGGCGAAGACCTTTCGCAGGCAAATGTTGGAGTTCTGCTTTTTGCCAATGGCGATTGCCACGTTGCATTCGGTTCGGTAGGTCCTACTCCTAAAAGGTCGTTAAAAATTGAAAATCTTTTAAAAACGAAAGGAATTACGGCTGCATCGATTGAGGAAGCAAAGGATTTGATTGAAACGGTTATTGCTCCAATTACCGATGTTCGGGCCACTAAAGAGTACCGCATGCACATGACTAAGGTTATGTTCGAACGTGCCATGCAAACTGCCATGGAACGTATTAAACAACCAAAAATAATAACCAAATAAGTAGCACAATGGAAAAAATTACTTTTAAACTAAATGGCGAAACCCGATCAATTAAGGTTGAACCAAACGAAGTTCTTCTGGAGGTGCTGCGCGATAAAATTGGCCTTAAAAGTCCAAAATGTGGTTGCGATAGTGGCGATTGTGGTGCATGTACAGTAATAATTAACGGTAAAACTGTACGAAGCTGCTTAATTCTTGCAATTGAAGTTAACGGGCAGGACATTTTAACTCTCGAGGGAATATCGAAAAACGGATTAAGTCCACTTCAAAAAGCGCTTCACGAGCGAAACGTTTTTCAATGTGGTTACTGTGCTCCAGGCATGATTCTTTCGGCAACGGAGCTTATGCGTAATATTCCACACCCTACTGAGCACGAAATAAAAGAAGCAATTGCAGGAAACCTTTGCCGATGCACTGGTTATACACCTGTTATTGAAGCAATTATAGAAGTTACAAAAAAAGTTTAGCCATGGACGAGTATAAATATATAGGCCAGTCGGTTGTAAAAGTCGATGGTAAAGAAAAAGTATCGGGAGCAGCGCTATATACCGACGATTTGGAGTTTGGTCCAAACTTGCTTTACGCCGAAATTGTGGAAGGCCCCCACGCTCACGCAATGATTCTTAGTATCGATACATCTGAGGCAGAACAGGTTCCCGATGTAATTGCGGTTGTTACCGGAAAAGATTTTCCATACAACTTTGGGCTTTATATGCAGGATCGTTACATTTTTGCACAGGATCGAGTTCGGTTTTTTGGAGAGCAAATAGCTGCAGTTGTTGCCCGTACTCCTCAGGCAGCCATGAAAGCAGCCAAGCTTGTAAAGATTAATTACAGCACTCTGCCAAAGGTTTTAAATCCCCTCGAAGCAATTAAGGAGGGAGCCGACCTTATTCACCCAAATCTTAAAAACTATCAGCACGTACCCTGGTTTTTTCCAAAACCCGATACCAATATAGCCCACCATCGAAAAATTCGCAAAGGTGATGTTGATAAAGGCTTTGCCGATGCCGACTATATCCTCGAAGATACTTACGAAGTTCCCCGTTATTCGCATTGCGCCATTGAATACCATGCTGCGGTAGCAAAGTACGATTTATCGGGACGATTAACCGTTTGGGCCTCGTCGCAATCGCCACATACTCAGCGCAATTTATTTGCAGCTGCATTTGCCCCACTGGGCATTAAACACAACGATGTTCGTGTAATTGCTCCTCACGTAGGCGGTGGTTTTGGCTCGAAGGCTGGCGTTACTATGGAAATTATTGCCGCAGCAATTGCAATTAAAGTTCCTGGTCACCCCGTAAAAGTTCTTTGGAACCGCGAACGCGAATTTTATAATACCTATCAACGATTAGGAGTTGTAACAAAGTTGAAAATTGGCGTAAAAAACGACGGGCGCATAACTGCATTAAAGCACGATTTATTCTGGGATGCGGGCGCTTACGTTGAGTACGGCGCCAATGTTGTAAATGCCGTTGGCCTTTCGGCCATTGGGCCATATAAAGTCGATAACGCTGCAATCGATTCGTACTGTATATACACAAACCTGCCTCCGGGTGGGCCTTACCGAGGCTTTGGTTATAGCGAGTTTTTATTCGGACTCGAATCGCACATGACCCGCATTGCAAAACATTTGGGAATTGACCCTGTAGAAATTCGGCGCAGAAATGCCATAAAAGAGGGCGAACTTACTGCTTATGGTGCACACATGAATCCAAATGGGTTATTACTGGCTATCGATGCGGTTGCTAAGGAAATTAAATGGAACGAAAAACTAAAATCGAACGATCCCAATATAGCCATTGGTAAAGGTTTTTCGCTTTTTTGGAAAGCTCCAGCAATGCCACCTAACGCTTCGTCGTCGTGTTTTCTGAAATTTAACGAGGATGCCAGCATAAACCTACTGGTTTCGGGAATGGATTTGGGTCAGGGTTTTTTAACCGTAATGGCGCAAATAGCAGCGGAAGTGCTGCAAGTTCCAACATCGAAAATTAGAACAGAAAATCCCGATACCGATCGCAATCCCTACGAGTGGCAAACTGTGGCATCGCACATTACATGGGGTTGCGGAAATGCTGTTCGAAAAGCTGCCATCGATGCCCGCGATCAGATTTTCGATTTAATAGTTCGCACAAAGCATCTTCCTAAGGATATGCTATACATGGAAGATGAAAAGGTTAAGTGTAAAACCGACCCAAAGTTCGAAATAAAGCTTAAAGATTTCATTATTAATGGAATTCAAATGGAGGATGGAACGTTTAAGGGCGGACCAATAATTGGACGTGGAGTATTTATGCCCGAGTTCACATCGACTAATGCCAATCCCGATACCAGCCAGGGTGGCCACCCAAATGTACATTATACGGTTGGTGCAGCTGCTGTAATTATTGAAATTGACAAGCAAACTGGAAAAATTAAGGTGAAGCGAATCGTCGAAGCTATTGATGCAGGAAAGGCTCTGAATCCGAGTTTAGTTGAGGGTCAAATCATTGGAGGCGTTCTTCAAGGTTTATCAACAGCTCTTTACGAGGAAATGAAGTTCGACCATAGAGGTAAAATGCAAAACCCTAATTTTACCGACTATAAAATTCCAACAGCACTCGATGTTCCCGACGAAATTGTTCCAATTATTATTGAAGTTCCACAACCCGATGGCCCCTTCGGAGCTCGTGGAGTTGGCGAACATCCTATGATTCCTGTAGCCCCAATGATTGCTAACGCAATAGACGATGCCCTTGGAATTCGTCTAAACTCAATGCCCCTTACAGCCGAAAAAATTTGCTTAACAATGTTAGAGCGTGCGAAAAAGGAAAAGAAATAAGGAAGTCTGAATTCCAAATGCCGAAGTCGGAAGTCCGACGTTTGATGACCGAAGACTGATAACTGACAACCGACAACCGACAACCGACAACCGACAACCGACAACCGACAACCGACAACCGACAACTGACAACTGTTATATTTCACCCATGAAGCCACTTCAAAATTTAAAAATACTCGATTTAACACGTGTTCTTGCAGGTCCTTTTTGTACAATGATATTAAGCGACTTAGGAGCTGAGGTTGTAAAAGTAGAGGTACCAGGCACAGGCGATGATGCGCGCTCATTTGGCCCCTTTAAAAACGGACAGAGTTTATATTTTTTGAGCATTAACCGCGAAAAGAAAAGTATTTCGTTGAATTTAAAGTCCGAAAAGGGCAAGCAACTTTTTCGCAGTTTGATTAATGAGTTCGATGTTGTAGTAGAGAACTTTCGCCCCGGAACAATGGAAAAGCTAGGACTTGGTTACGATGAGTTAAAAGCCATTAACCCAAAAATAATTTACGCTGCATCGTCGGGTTATGGGCACACAGGGCCAAGCTCGGCAAAAGCATCGTACGACATTCTGGCGCAAGCAATGGGTGGCATTATGAGCATAACCGGTTGGCCAAACACGCCACCAACCCGTGTAGGAATGTCGCTTGGCGATATAACTGCTTCGCTTTACTTGGCAATTGGAATATTAGCCGCATTGCAGTATCGAAATAATACCGGACTAGGTCAGAAAGTCGACATTGCCATGCTCGACTGCCAGGTTTCGATTCTCGAAAATGCAATAACCCGCTATCAGGTCGATGGAACCCTGCCCGAGCCACTTGGAAACCGGCACCCAACCATCTCGCCTTTTCAGGCGTTTAAAGCAAGCGATAGTTACTTTGTAATTGCTGCCGGTAACGATTCGCTTTGGAAAAAACTTTGCTGCGCAATTGATCGACACGACTTGCTCGAGAAGCAAGAGTTTGCCACAAATGCCCTACGTACTCAGCACTTAAGCGAACTCATTAGCGAACTCGACAAAACTATTTGTAAAAAAACTGCCAATGAGTGGGTGAAAATTATCGATGCTGCTGGAATTCCCTGTGGTCCAATTAATACCATTGATAAGGTGATGGCCGATTCGCAGGTTTTAGCGCGTAACATGGTTGTAGAAGTTGACGACAATAAGGTAGGTAAAATAAAAATTGCAGGTAATCCTATCAAAATGTCAACATTGGTCGACAAAATAGATCGCCAGCCAGCACCCGAAATAGGTGAACATAACATCGAGGTGCTTTCGAGTTTACTTGGTTTATCAGTAAATGAAATTGAGCAACTAAAAACCGATGGGGCTTTGTAGCTATTTGTTATTCGCAATTTGGTGAATCAACATTCTTGCCTCAATTAAAACAGAAAGTTAATGACCCTAAATAAAAAGTATATAAACAGTTTGCCCCTAAAGCAAACAGCAAATGACTTAAAGAGCGGAAAACTTCCGCTCTTGGAGTTAATAGAAGAAATTTGTAATAGAATTGAAAAGGTTGAATCTCATATACATTCTCTATTACCCGAAGCCAATAGGCGAAAAAGGCTTAGAGAAGAAGCTGCCCAACTACTAGCAAAATTCCCCGATCCTTCAAGTCGTCCAGCACTTTTTGGAATACCTGTGGGAATAAAAGATCTTTTTAATGTCGATGGTTTTGAAACAAAGGCCGGTTCGGCATTGCCTTCATCGCTTTTTAAAGGAAAGGAAGCTTCCGTTGTTTCGCTGCTAAAAAGTAAAGGAGCCATAATTCTAGGTAAAACAGTAAGCACCGAGTTTGCCTACTTCGAACCGGGTCCAACTTGCAATCCGCATAATGTAAAGTTTACACCTGGTGGTTCAAGTAGCGGCTCAGCAGCAGCTGTTGCCAGCGGATTAGCCCCATTAGCACTTGGAACGCAGACCATTGGCTCAATTACTCGTCCTGCTTCCTTTTGTGGCATATATGGATTTAAGCCAACTTCAGGGCGTATTCATACCGATGGTGTTGTACCGTTTTCGCCAACTGCCGATCATATTGGCTTCTTTACGCAGGATTTTAATGGAATCGAATTGGCATGCTCCGTTTTAGTTCCAAATTGGAAACTAATAAAGCAAACAACCGAAAAGCCAATTATTGGGGTTGCAGTGAGTAATTACCTTCAGCAGGCAAACCCCGAAATTCTTTCAAAATTTAATCACATAGTTAATTTGCTAAAGCAAAAAGGTTTTAAAGTAATTGAAGTCGATGTTTTTGGCGATATTGAAAAAGTGAATGCTTCGCATAAGCGAATTGTTGCATACGATTTTGCTAAAGTCCACGAAAAATGGTTTAAGGAGTACGAATCGCTTTATAATTTAAACACAAAAAACTTAGTTATCGAGGGCAAAAATATTTCGCATGAAACTTGGTTGCAGTCATGCAACGAAAGGGATGTTTTGAGACTAAATATTGAAAGAATTCGACAAGAAAATGGGATTGATATTTGGCTAAGCCCAGCAACCATTAGTGTTGCAACCGAAGGGTTGAATTCAACCGGAAGTCCGCTTATGAACTTACCCTGGACATATATTGGTGTGCCAACCCTTTCGATACCAGTAGGGGAAAACGAAAATGGATTACCCATTGGCATTCAGGTTGCAGGTGCATTTGGGAAAGATGAGGAGCTGGTTGAAAATAGTAGGGATATAAATTATCTGTTGAATCTCTAATCTCAATCTCTACTGTCTAGTAAAATTATCAAATTCGGGGCTGAGGCGTAAGTAATTGAAAGACTTATACCCTATATTTTTGACAAGATAGTGTGTAGTTACATACCTTGCTGTTAATTGGGCTTTTCCAATAAAGTTTTATATTATCCCACCAATTTTTACTCATTTCAACCTGCTGTAAAACCTAAAAAAATATGACTGTTTCCATTACAGTTATACATTTCAAATAAATACTTTTGCTTGAGTATAAAGAGTAATTCTATGAGCCGACGATTAAAAATTCGTGACCTTACCCTTCGCGACGGACAGCAGTCGCTTTTTGCAACCCGTATGCCGCAGAGCGACATCGACAGGGTTTTACCTCTATACCGCAACGCTGGGTTTTACGCCATGGAGGTATGGGGCGGTGCTGTGCCCGATTCGATAATGAGGTTTTTGAACGAAAACCCATGGACTCGCCTCGAGCGCATTAAAGAAGAAGTGGGCGATGCCTCCTTACTCACGGCCCTATCGAGGGGTCGAAACCTGTTTGGGTACAATCCCTACCCCGAGTCGGTTATCGAAGGGTTTAACCGAAACGCGGTAAAGTCGGGCGTGGGTATTATGCGCATTTTCGACTGCCTAAACGATGTGGAAAATATTCGTTCAACAATTAAATATGTTAAGGATGCTGGTGGCCTTGCCGACTGCGCTGTTTGCTACACCATCGATCCCAAGATGCCCGAAAAGGACGACCTGAAACAGAAACTCATGCTCAAGTCGCTACCGGGTGCCATTTTCGATGTGCAGTATTTTATCGACAAGGCAAAGGCAATGGAGGCCATGGGCGCCGATATGATTTCGCTGAAAGATATGGCCGGATTGGCTTCGCCAATTGAAACGGCTCGAATTATAAAGGGTTTTAAAGAAAACCTGAAAGTTCCGATCGATTTCCATACCCATTGCACTCCTGGTTATGGATTAGCATCGACCCTAACTGCTATTCTGAATGGGGTGGACATTGTCGATACCAACCTGCTTTATTTTGCTGGTGGTAGTGCCGGACCTGCGTGGGAGTTGGTATACATATTCAGTAAAAAATTAGGAATTGAAGTAGATGGCAACCCCCAGGTTATTTCGCAAATCAACTTAATTCTTAAAGATATTAGGCTCATCAGCCTGGCTGCCGTTGACAGTTACAAGCAGTTCCCGCTCGATTTCGATATTGCCAAGGATTTGCTTCCCGAGCATGTGGATAAAATGTTCGATGAGGCCATTGCCTACGCCAAGGAAGAAAACGAGGAGCAACTCCTTAAAACATGCCATGCCATTGAGCAGTACTTCAACTTCCCTGCTCCCGACGAGCGCGTAAAGCGTGCCGAAATTCCCGGAGGGATGTACACAAATATGCTTTCGCAACTTAAGCAGTTGGGATTGGCACATCTGCTCGACCGTGTGTTAGAGGTTGTTCCTGTGGTCCGCCTCGATTCGGGTTGCCCGCCTTTGGTTACACCATCGAGCCAGATTGTTGGTGCTCAGGCTGTAAATTGCGTAATCGACGAAAATGCTGGCAAGCCATTCTACACCAACATTTCAAATCAGTTTCTAAACATGGTTAAGGGCGAATACGGCGAAACGCCCATTCCCATTAGTCCCGAGTTCCGAAAGAAAATATGCGGCTTTGCCGACGAGCGTCCGTACGACATGGCCAGCTACAAATCGCCCGAAAATTCAACCCTAAACGATTTGGGTGGAGTTAAACTTGCAAAGGACGAAAAGGAGATGCTGCTGCTCGAACTTTTCCCTGCCGTGGCCAACGATTTTCTGCTAAAGCAGCGAAAGTCTGAATTCGAAAATATACGCAAGGAGCGAAAAATTCAGAAGGCAGAGGCTCGTAAGAAAATGACGTTTAAGGGGAAATTGCAAATTCGCGATGTAACCCTTCGCGATGGTCAGCAGAGTATGCTGGCAACACGAATGACTTTACCTCAGGTTGAAAGCGTTTTACCGTTGTATTGCGAAGCTGGATTCAATGCTATGGAAGTTTGGGGGGGAGCCGTTCCCGATAGCGTTATGCGCTACCTAAACGAAGATCCTTGGTACAGGCTTCGTTTAATTAAAAAAGCAATTGGAGAAAGTAGCAAGCTTACAGCCCTCTCGCGTGGACGAAATCTGTTTGGTTACGACCCTTATCCCGAAGATGTTATAGAAGGATTTAATCGTCTTTCGGTAAAGCATGGTGTTGATATAATGCGCATTTTCGACTGTTTGAACGACCTCGATAATATGCGTACAACCATTAAGTACGTAAAGGAGAACGGTGGACTTGCCGATTGCGCCATTTGCTATACCGTAAACCCAAAGTTCTCGGGCAAACAAAAAGCCATTGCCTTTATAAAAGGCAAAAAATTGCCAACCGAAGTTTTCACTATCGGCTACTTTGTTGAAAAAGCAAAGGAGCTTGAGCAAATGGGTGCCGATATGATAACCATAAAGGACATGGCAGGACTTATAACTCCCACCGATGCAGGTGAACTGGTTAGCAAACTTAAAAAAGCAGTTAAAGTTCCCATCGACTTTCATACGCATTGCACACCAGGTTATGGGTTGGCATCGACACTTATGGCAATACTTAATGGTGCCGATATGGTTGATACTTGCATCCTTAACTTTGCCGGAGGCCCTGCAGCGCCTGCTATTGAAATAATTCAGATTTTTGCCGACAAGTTGAGCCTCGACACAGGTGTAAACCTTGATGCAGTTGTTAAAATAAATAGGGAATTGAAGCGAATTCGCACCGAGTTGGCCGAGTTCGATTCGTACAAGCAGTTTCCCATCGATTTCGATATAACCTCCGACGACCTTCCTGCAGAAGTTGAAAAATGGTTCGACGATGCCATTGTATTTGCAAAAAGCGGAAAAGAAGAAGAACTGCTCGAAATAACCCGAAAAATTGAAGGTTGGTTCAACCTAATTGCTCCCGACGATAAGGTGCGCGATGCAGAAATTCCTGGCGGAATGTACACCAATATGATAGCGCAGCTTCGGCAGATGAAAATGGAGCATCTACTCCCACGGGTTCTCGAAATGGTGCCCATGGTACGTATCGAGTCGGGTTGCCCTCCATTAGTTACACCAACAAGCCAGATTGTAGGCGCACAGGCAGTGAACTGCGTTATTTCGCAAAGTCAGGGCAAGGACTTATATTCCAACGTTTCAACCCAATACTTTAACCTTGTAAAAGGTTTGTACGGAAAAACGCCAATCCCCATTGCCCCCGAATTCAGAAAGAAGATATGCGGAAGCGAGGTGGAGGTAACCTTCAATTCGCTTAGTTACAAAGTACAGGAAAACCCAATAATTCTCGAAGACTTTGGTGGAATTCAGCTTGCAGCAACCGAAGAGGAGCGCTTGCTCCTTGAACTTTTCCCCAATGTAGCCCGTAACTACCTTCAAAACCGAAAGGAAACTGAAGTTTTCGAACTTAAAAGACAAATTGCGCAGGAAATGAACATTGTTTCGGAGGAGAAACGCAAGGAGTTTATGAACCTGTCGGACGAGGAGAAGGCTGAACGAATAATGAGAGGGCTACAGTACAACGACTCCGATACCAACTGGTAGAGTACAATTCAATCAAATTATTTTACAGTTCAACCCGACGAATCAACAGTTCGTCGGGTTTTTATTTTTTAAGGTTTTGTTCGAAGCAATATTTGCACTGTAATACAGCAAGATTGGACAATTGGGAGAGCAAGATTGGACAATTAGTAAAGAAATAACAGAACAACCTTTGCAATAAAAACAAAGCCATGAAACACCCATGATAGTGCCCAAGCACAAAAACCGATGAATAAAATATGGGTGTTCCCTGCCTTTCTGCGAAACGCAGGCAGGCATCGTTGGAGATAGAAGCCACTTGCGTAAAAAAATGAAAAGCAACCAGATATTATCCATACATTAATTTTATTCGGATGAAAACAACCGCATTTCTACTGACAATTCTGCTTTCGGCAGTAACCATTTGGGCGCAAACCGTTGTAAAAGGCAAAATAACCGACACCAAGGGCGAGCCGCTTGCAGGAGCCAATGTATTTATTAAAGGCTCATACGACGGAACTGCAGCCACCGAGGATGGATCGTATTCGTTTAAAACAACAACGAAAGGCAAAGTATTGCTTGTTGCAACCTTTATTGGCTTTGCCAATTTCGAAAAGGAGATAAACATCGATGGGAAAGCTGTTGAGGTTAACTTCACCCTAAAGGAGGAGGTTAATCGTATTAACGATGTGGTTATTACTGCAGGAACCTACGAAACAGCCGACCGTAAGCGTAGCGTTACCCTTCAACCATTGGATATAGTAACAACCCCAAGCGCTGCTGGCGATATTTACGGTGCGCTTACCGCATTGCCCGGAACAGCTACTGTTGGTGAGGATGGTCGCCTGTTTGTTCGCGGTGGCGATGGCTACGAAACTAAAACCTTTATCGATGGGCTTCTGTCGAAAAAGCCCTATAGTTCGAACGTACCCGATTTACCCTCACGGGGACGGTTTTCGCCATTCCTTTTTAGCGGTACAACCTTTAGCACTGGCGGCTATTCGGCCGAGTACGGACAGGCACTTTCGTCGGCACTTATTCTAAATACAACGGCTTTTCCACAGAAAACCCAAACTGATGTTTCAATAATGAGCATTGGCGGAGCTGTATCGCAAACAGTAAAGGGCAAGAAATCGTCGCTATCGCTGGGTGTCGAATATACCAATCTTGCCCCGTATTTTCAATTGGTTCCGCATAAATACACAATGAACAGGTACCCCGAAGCAGTTGGTACAACCTTCACTCTTCGAAGAAAAATAACCAAAAACGGAATTTTAAAGGCTTTCAGCACTTATTCTGCAACACGATTTGGATTGCAATACCCCGATTTATCGCAAATGGGCACTATGGCTAATATTTCAATTGCCAACCAGAACAGCTACACCAACATTTCGTATAGCGACGATTTGGGAAAAGGTTGGACAATAAAGGGAGGTGTTGCCTTTACATTCGACGACAACAACCTGAACCTCGAAAGCATTTTGGTTAAAGAAACAAACTCGAACATGCAGGCTAAGGTTGTAGCCAAGAAAAATTTCTCGAACAATTTCACCCTATCCTTTGGTGCAGAGGAAACGTTTAATCGTTTTAATCAGCATTACCGTGTGATCGAAAGTCAATTCGAAAACAGAAGTGAATTCGATGACTTTGGCACGTCGCTCTTCGCCGAAGGCGAGTTTAGGCTATTTTCTCGACTGGCCCTTCGCACAGGCTTAAGGGGCGAACATAGCAGCTTGCTTAACGATAGTCGAATTGCTGCTCGCCTGTCGGCAGCAGTTAAACTTAGCCAGTCGGCACAGGTTTCGATTGCCTATGGAAACTTTTACCAAACCCCCGAGGAGAAACTTTTAAGATTTACAAGTTCGTTGGGTTTTGAGCAGGCCGACCATTACATTGTAAACTACCAATGGGAACGCACAAACCGAATTGTAAGGTTTGAAGTTTACCGGAAGGATTATAAGGATTTGGTTACATTCAACCCTGTTGAATTTTGGAATGGCAATCTTTACGCAAATTCGGGAACGGGGCGTTCGCAAGGAGTCGATGTATTTTTCCGCGACCGAAAAACCTTCAGGTTTTTTGAGTATTGGGTTTCATACTCTTTTGTCGACTCGAAACGAAAGTACCGCGACTACCCCGAAATGGTAACTCCACCCTTTGCTCCAACCCATTCGGCAAGTTTTGTGGGAAAACTATGGGTGCAAAGCATAACAACGCTGTTTGGTATTTCGGCAACATTTGCAACTGGCAGGCCCTTCAACAATCCTAACAGCAGTAAATTTATGGACGGTCGCACTCCATATTACAACGATATAAGCATTAACTGCAGCCATCTACGAACCATTCTCCGAAAACCAGCTATCATTTACTTTTCGGTTAACAATTTGCTGGGGCGCGACAATATTTTCGGTTACCGCTACTATACACAGCCCAACGCAGAAGGTGTATACGAGTCGATGCCCGTTAAATCCGAATCGAAGAGGTTTTACTTTATTGGAATTTTCATCACTATTTAATTAACCACAATAGGCACAGTAGAGCAAAATAGGCTAATGTGACCTATGTGTCTATGTGGTTCAAAAACAAATAACTTAAATCAAACCAAAATGAAAAAACTAATCATCATCGTAATTGCCCTAACCATGTTAGGAAATGTAATGGCTCAGCAGCCAAATTTTGAGAACGCCATGAAGGAAACACTTGCGTTACTCGACAGCGCCAAAACCCCAACCGATATGCAGCAGGTTATTGGTAGGTTTACCCGCATTTCGCAGGCCGAAAATAAGCGTTGGGAAGCATTGTACTACCTTGCGTACACTCAAATTAACTTCAGTTTTTGGGAAAAGGACGGCGATAAAAAGGATGCCATTCTCGATGAGGCTCAAAAGAGTATCGATAAAGCGCTTGAATTAAATGGGGATAAATCGGAACTATTCGCTTTGCAAGCATTTTTGTACCAGGGACGAATTCATGTAAGTTCGATGCGTGGAATGACCTACTCACCAAAGGCGGCAGAGGTTTTAGAAAAAGCCATTAAGGAGAACCCCGAAAACCCAAGAGCTCATTTTTTAATGGGACAAAATATCTATTATACCCCATCAATGTTTGGTGGAGGAACTAAAAATGCACTCCCCAAATTTCAGAAGGCAAAGGAACTTTTTGAAAAGGAGCGTGGAAAAAGTGGTTTAGAACCCAAATGGGGCGGAAAAGCAAACAAAAAAATACTCGATAAATTAATTAATGAGTCGTAGTATAAATTGAAACCAATAAGTTCGACCAGTTGCGAGGTTCGGCTTATTGGTTTATTAGGATTAATATCGTTATTGTGGCTTCGAAACATTTGCTACATTTGAATGTAAAAAAATTTCATAATGAAAAACTTGAGACGAGTATTGCTTTTTCAAATCAGGGATATATTACTTTCATATCTACTTAGTTTGCTGGTTACCTATATATTTGCTGGAAGCAGAATGTTTTCAAACTTTGAAACATCATTTAAATACTCATTGTTTGGATTTTTAATTGCAATAAGCCTTTGGAAAGGCAATCAGTTTATTGGTTGGATTGTTTCAAAAAAATACCCTTGGAATATAAACCCTAGGTTGTCGCTTACTATAAACTTATTGGGTGCCTTTGTATATTCGGTTATTGCCATAAGTTTAGTTTACTTTTTCATATTTCAGTATCTATTCAATATTAACTTTTTCGAAAGGCTTAGTTCAATTATTCCTCAAATGATTGTCACCTTAGTCATCTCCTTACTTGTAACAGCTACTTTTTATATTGCTATTTTTTTTAAATGGTGGAGAATTGCCACAGTTAATGAGGAAAGATTAAAACAAGAAGCAATACAGCTCCGCTACGATGCGCTAAAAAGCAATGTTAATCCACATTTTTTGTTCAATAGCCTAAGCGTTTTAACATCGTTGGTCGACACCGACGCGCAAAAGGCCAAGGACTTTATTCAGCAATTTTCGAATATATACCGCTATGTACTGGAACAGCGCGACAGAGAGTTAGTTCCCTTGCAGGAGGAGATTACTTTTATTAAGTCGTTTACAAATCTTCATCTAATTCGACACGACAATAACTTAAAGGTTAACATTGAGGTTAATGATTTGTCGGGATTAATAATTCCTTTATCGCTTCAAATTCTATTGGAAAACTGCTTTAAGCATAACATCATTTCCGAAGAAAGCCCCTTGCTTGTTAGGGTTTGGAGGGAAATGGATTATATTATTATTCAAAATAATTTACAGAAACGTAACACCATTCTCGAGCCGGGGGGTGTAGGTTTAGATACCATTTCGAAACAGTTCGTGCATTTTTCCGAAAGAAAATTGGAGATTGTACAAACCGCAACCCATTATACTGTAAAAATACCCGTACTCAACAATATTAAGTAAAACCCAATGCACTACATAATTGCCGAAGACGAAAAACCCACAGCCGAAAGGCTGAAAAAAATGGTTTCGGGCATTGCACCTGAACTGAATCATATTGCAACATTCGATTCGGTTTCGTCGGCAATTAAGTGGCTTAAATCGAATCCTCATCCAAGCCTTGCATTTTTCGATATTCAATTGGCCGATGGATTAAGCTTTGAAATTTTCGAGCAGGTTGAAATTGAATTCCCGGTAATTTTTACCACAGCCTTTAACGAGTATGCCATAAAGGCGTTTAAGGTGACCAGCATCGACTATTTGCTAAAGCCTATCGACGAAGCCGAACTATCGAAGGCAATTGGTAAATTTCAAAAGGGTTTTTCCCATAAACCACAGGCTTTAAATAGCGATGCCATTGCCAAGACTCTTTCGATGCTAACGAATACTTATAAAACCCGCTTTGTGGTTAAGGTTGGCGAGCATTTACGAATGGTTCCTGTTGAAGAAATTGCACTCTTTTTTAGCAGCGAAAAGTACACGTTTATTCGTACCATTGCAGGTCGCGACTATGGAATTGACCAATCGTTGGAGCAAGTGGCTGTAGTTGTAAATCCAAAGGATTTTTTTCGAGTAAGCCGCAAGTACGTTGTTGCCCTTTCGGCCATAGCTGATATAATATCGTACTCGGGCAGCCGTTTAAAGTTAAAACTATCGGTGCCAACCGATGAGGAAATTCTCGTAAGCCGCGAAAAGGTTGCCGAATTTAAGGCGTGGATTGATAGGTAGTTATCTTTCTGCGCTTTATGAAATGTCGAGTATTTAATGTTACTGATATACAAAGCGCTCCCAAATATACCCAAAGTGTAAGCCTGTCGGCAACCGCATCGCTCATGTCAATGCCTAAAAGCCTTTTAAAAAGGTAGGCAATGTAGCTGTTAGTTTCGGGGTCCTTACCCATTTTATCAAGAACCATCCAGTGCCAATCGGTTAGCGGGCAGTAGCCCAAACCATAAAAAAAACCGAGAAAAACCCACGATCCTCCGGTGAGCAAAAGGGTTACTAAGTTATATCTGAGCCATGCTTTGCGTATCCACCCAAAAAGGTTGAATGCAATAAGCAGTGTGTGAAATGCCACAAAAAACCAATCGAGCAGATGGTAAAGCATTGCTAGGATTTAATTTATTCGCTGGTCATAATGAACAGTGGCAACATTTCAAAACTCTTATAGAAAGGCCTAAGCCTTTCGGTGTTATAGTAACGCTGAACATTTACCAGCTTTTTACTGCTGGTAACCACATCAATTGGCATATTATCGTATCGTCCATTTTTTAGTACAACAAGTCGACCATGAACCCCTTTAAGAATTAAGTCGAGGGCCAGATTGCCAAATGCCATAGGAACAATTGAGTCGATTGCGTCGGGTTCGCCGCCACGAACTAAGTAACCCAATTTTTGATTAATAATATTAATATTCTTCCCCTTATTGTATTTTGGCGTAAATTCCTTAATTCTTTCGGAAACCAGCTCGCCAATTCCACCCAGCTTGGCATGGCCATATGCATCGACTTCGGTGCCCGAGTACACCATTTTATCCATTCCTTCAAAAGTTGAACCTTCGCTAACCATAACCGACGAGTAACGGCTGGGATGCCCATTACGATCCTCAACCAAAAGTTTGGTTAAAAGTTCAATATCGAACTTGTGTTCAGGAATTACGCAACGATTGGCTACTCCGGCCATTGTGGGTAGCATAGCGGTAAATCCGGCGTAACGGCCAAACACCTCCATTACCAAAATTCGCTCGTGCGAACCTGCCGATGTACGAAGAATGTCGGTCATCGATATGGTTCGGGTTATGCATGTGCTAAACCCTATGCAATAATCGGTTCCGGGAACATCGTTGTCCATGGTTTTGGGAATGGCAATAACCCTAACACCCTCTTTATATAGGCGAACTCCATAACTTAACGTATCGTCGCCGCCAATGGGAATGAGATAATCGACTCCTAAAAAGTCGAGATTCTTAAGCACTTCGGGAGTAAGGTCGTTAATATCTTTAGTATACTTGTCTTTTAAATGGTTGGGTATATCGTCTTTCTTAACCTTTGAGGGGTTTGTTCGCGAAGTGTGAAGAAAGGTTCCGCCCGTTCGGAAAGCCCTATTTACCCGTTCTTCGGTAAGTATTTCGTAGCATTGCGAATTATCGGCTTTTTTATCGCGTATAATTTCAATCATTCCTTTCCAACCCCTTCTTAGTCCTATTACCTCGTAACCCTCGCGAAGAGCGCGAATGGTAACCGCCCTAATTGCAGGATTTAAACCAGGAACATCGCCACCACCAGTTAAAATGGCAATTACACCTTTACTTTTCGTTGTTGCCATAATGCCTCTTATTAAAGGTTTGTAGTTATTATGAATTGAGAATTCTCAATCTCACTTATCCATGCAAATTACTTAAATATGAAAAATAATACAACTGTTTTGTTCTTCAACTCCAATAATTTTTTATTTTTGTTGAGTAACGATTAACGAGAAATGATACTACATAATAACATACCTTTCAATTCGGCAAATAATAATCCGTTTGCTGCTGGAATGTTTTTAAGTTAATTATAATCAAATTATTAACTAAAGCCTTCCAGAGTTGGGAGGCTTTTTTGTTTAAAACTATGGAATTAATGCGTATTAACAATAACAATAATAATAATGCTCCACCAAATGGCGGATAGGATTACTATTGTTATATCGATACTAAACCCACCCGCCCCTCAAAGGCGGGTTTTTTATTAACCCTTAATTTAATTTAAAATGAAAACCATTACTAGTAACGAATGCATCGAAAGGCCCATTAAACAGGGAATTGAAAACGAATTGGCCATCGATTTTGTAAAAACCAACTTTGCCCAGCAGCTGTGCATGGAACTGAACCTTTTTAGGGTGCAAGCGCCCATTGCTGTTGAAGAGAACACGGGAATAAACGACGACCTCAATGGCGTTGAACGCGCCGTTTCGTTTTCCATTTCCGACATGGGTAACTCGAGGGCTGTTGTGGTGCAGTCGCTAGCAAAGTGGAAACGGGTTCGTTTGGCTCAATTGGGAATTGAAACGGGAAAGGGGATACTAACCGATATGCGTGCAATTCGACCCGACGAAAAGTTATCGCCCATTCACTCCATATTTGTCGACCAGTGGGACTGGGAAAAGGTTATTTCGATTGGTCAACGTAATATTGCAACCCTAAAGGAAACTGTAAACGCTATTTTCAGGGCCATTCGAAAAACTGAACATGAAGTCTTTACAGCATACCCTCAAATTGAACCTTTTTTTCCCGAAAACATTCACTATATTCACTCGCAGGAGTTGCTTCAACTTTTCCCTAAACTATCTCCAAAGGAACGCGAAAACGAAATTGCAAAGCAATACGGGGCTGTTTTCATTTTTGGAATTGGCGATACCCTTACCGATGGCAAACCGCACGATGGTCGTGCTCCCGACTACGACGATTGGAGTTCGCAAAATGAATTGGGGTATACAGGATTGAATGGCGATATTATTGTGTGGAACCCAGTAAGCCAGTCGGCTCTCGAACTTTCGTCTATGGGCATAAGGGTCGATAAGCTGGCGCTAATAAGGCAACTCTCTATTGCTGGTTGCCCCGAAAGGGAAAAATTGCTATTCCATTCCATGCTTTTGTCCGACCAGTTACCCCAAACCATTGGCGGTGGCATTGGCCAGTCGCGCCTGTGCATGTTTTTACTTCGTAAAAAGCATATTGGCGAAGTACAGGTTGGCATTTGGTCTGCAAGCACTCGCTTGGCCTACAAGCACGAGGGCATTGAGATTATTTAAAATCAACTAATTAATCTACAACTCCATAAGTGAAAACAAGAGGCTGTATCAAAAGCCATTTAACCGCAAAGCCTGCCTGACGGTCAGGCAGGAACACAGAGAAAGCGCAAAGTTACGCAAAGTTAACATTAACGTATACAGCACTTTGTGCGCTTTGCGTAAAACTTAGTGCCCTTTGTGGTAAAGTTTTCATCTGCTAATAAAAAGTTAATAGTTGTTAATTAAACGACATTGCTATTTATAATCTACAACTCCCTAAGTATAAAAAAAGCTGCCCTTTCGAGCAGCTTTTCTTAATATAAACTTCGAAAATTACTTTCCGAATTTAATGCTTGCTTGCGCAGCAGCCAGGCGTGCAATGGGCACCCTGTATGGCGAGCAGCTAACATAGGTTAGTCCGGTTTTAAAGCAGAACTCAACCGAAGCAGGGTCGCCACCTTGCTCTCCGCAAATACCAACTTTCAGGTCGCTGCGAGTAGCGCGTCCGCGCTCAACAGAGTACTGTATTAGCTGGCCAACACCATTCTGATCGATGGTTTGGAAAGGATCGGCAGCCAGAATCTTTTTGTCGAGATAGTCGTGCATGAATCCTCCCGTATCGTCGCGGCTAAAGCCAAAGGTCATTTGGGTTAGGTCGTTGGTGCCGAACGAGAAAAATTGAGATGATTTGGCCATTTCGTTGCTAAGCAGGGCAGCGCGAGGAATTTCGATCATAGTCCCGTATAGGTACTTCAATTCGGTTAAACCGAATTTTGCGCAAACCTCTGCATAAACTTTTTCGACAACAACTTTAGTTTCGTCAAGTTCGCGAACATCGCAGGTAACAGGTACCATAATTTCGGGCATTGGTTTTTTGCCTTCTTTTAAAAGTTCGGCTGTTGCTTCGAAAAGTGCGCGAACCTGCATTTCGGTAACTTCGGGGAAGGTAATACCCAAACGAACACCACGATGACCCATCATTGGGTTCGACTCGTGAAGCGCTTCGCCACGTTTTGCAACATCTTCGGGTTTAATACCTAAGGCCTTAGCAAGTTCAGCTTGCTTTTCGGCGCTTTGAGGAACAAATTCGTGCAAAGGAGGATCGAGCAAACGAACGGTTACAGGTAAGCCATCCATAACCTCCATGGTGCTCTTGTAATCCCTCTTTACATATTGAGATAGCTCGTCGAGAGCATTGCGGCGCTCGGCTTCGTTGGCGCTAAGAATCATTTTGCGAAGCAAGAATAGAGGTTTGTCGGAACCTTCGCCGTAGAACATATGCTCGGTGCGGAAAAGTCCAATACCTTCGGCACCATAATCGCGTGCAACTTTCGAGTCGGCAGGGGTGTCGGCGTTGGTACGTACACCCATTTTGCGGAACTTATCGACTAGAGTCATAAACTCCCTAAACCTTGGGTTTTCGGTCGAGTCCATTAACTCAAGCGCACCCGAGTAAACGTGGCCTTTGGTTCCGTTAAGGGTTACTACATCACCCTCTTTTAGAACAATCCCATTAGCAGCAATTTTAGCTGTTTTGTTAGCGGCGTCAACATGAATTCCACCTGCACCAACTATACAGCATTTACCCCATCCGCGGGCAACAAGAGCGGCGTGCGAGGTCATACCACCACGAGCGGTAAGAATACCTTCGGCAGCGCGCATTCCTTCAACATCCTCGGGATTGGTTTCTTCGCGAAGAAGGATAACCTTTTCGCCTTTACGATGCCAAGCAACAGCATCCTCTGCTGTAAATACAATCTTACCTACAGCAGCACCAGGACCAGCAGGAAGACCCTTTACAATAGGATCAACTTTCTTTTCTGCATTGGGATTTACAATGGGGTGAAGCAACTCGTCGAGCTGAACAGGATCGACACGCATAACGGCCTTTTTCTCGTCGATTAACCCTTCGTGAAGCATATCCATTGCCATGTTTAAAGCGGCTGTACCAGTACGCTTACCGGCGCGGCACTGTAGCATGTAAAGAATTCCCTCTTGAATGGTAAACTCAATGTCGAGCATATCGGTAAATGCTTTTTCGAGGCGTAAACGAATGTCGTCGAGCTCTTTATAGGTTGCTGGCATAAGCTCCTCCATACTAGCAAGGTGCTTGTTCTGCTCGTTTTTGGTGTCGTTATTCAGTGGGCTTGGGGTACGGATACCAGCAACTACGTCTTCGCCTTGAGCATTGATAAGCCACTCGCCGTAGAAAATATTGTCGCCAGTTGCAGGGTTACGGGTAAATGCAACGCCGGTTGCTGAACTATCGCCCATGTTTCCGAATACCATTGCCTGAACGTTAACAGCGGTTCCCCAATCGTCGGGTATGCCCTCGATACGACGGTACGATACGGCTTTTTTACCGTTCCAGCTCTTAAATACAGCCATAATACTACCTAAAAGTTGCGCTTTAGCATCGTCGGGGAACTCTTTACCAAGCGATTCTTTTACCCTTTTCTTAAACTCTTCGGCAAGAACTTTTAGGTCGTCGGCAGTAAGATCGGTGTCGGAGTGAACACCTTTTATATGCTTAAACTCGTCGAGCATTTCGTCGAGCTGCTTACGAATACCTTTTCCACCCGCGGGCTCAAGGCCTTCGGCCTTTTCCATAACCACATCGGCGTACATCATAATAAGCCTACGGTACGAGTCCCAAACAAAGCGTGGGTTATTGGTTTTTTTAATAATACCGGGGATAGTAGCCGAGCAAAGGCCAATGTTTAGCACGGTGTCCATCATACCGGGCATAGAGCTGCGAGCACCCGAACGACAGCTCATAAGCAGGGGATTCTCAGAATCGCCGTACTTCATGCTCATGGCTTTTTCAACAAACTCCATTGCTTTCCAAATTTCGGGAAGCAATTCGGTGGGTAGCTGATTGTTGTTTTTGTAGTACTCGTTGCAGGTATCGGTAGTGATGGTGAAGCCAGCAGGCACGGGAAGGCCAAGAAGGCACATCTCGGCAAGGTTGGCACCTTTACCGCCAAGCAGATTTTTCATGTCTGCTTTTCCTTCGGCAGTTTTGTTACCAAAGGTGTAAACACGTTTTACGTTCGACATTGTAGTGATGTTTTAGTTATTGAATTATAATGGTTTGCGTTTAATAATAGCGCAATTTTTTCTGAACCTACAAAATTATCAAAAAAAATGAAATGGCCATTTGCTAATAGGCACGCCAACAAAAAAAAATATGCAATCGATTAAAATGGTAAAATGGAGTGGAGTGTGGAATGTTGAATGTTAAATGTTGAATGATAAATGTTGAATGATAAATGTTGAATGTTGAATGTTGAATGTTGAATGATAAATGTTGAATGTTAAATGTAAAAACCTGCAACACTCAGGTGCAAATACAACCCCCGCTGCCGCACGAGTCCCCTCGTGTGGCTTTTGCTATGGCAAAAAGTTAAT
>JBBIRB010000029.1:0-35403 GCA_037442025.1 Bacteroidales bacterium
AGCAGTCGTTAACTGAGTTGTGCCAGCAAGTTAGTTCTGACAAGGGATTTTCGATATTCTTTTCAATGAAAGGGGAGCTTATAAGGTATTTTCCTAAAACAGAACTGGGAGTGTTCAAACTTATTTACGATTTGGTTGAGGTACAAAAACAAGCCGACCCGGAATTGTCGTTAATTCTACATCTCACACTTTCGCCTGTTTTAATAGAGATTACGTTTTCGACTATTAATTGCTCAAAATCTGATAACTTTAGCAGAATAATTGCCGGCCAATTCGAAAATATTTCTCAACACATTACAAGTTTAAATGCCAACATACTTCAACCAGCCCCTTATTCTTTACAAATAGGTGTTTGTATGAAGACAACTCCATTACAACCATGATTAAAGTATTAATAGTCGACGACCATCCACTTATAGCCGAAGGGCTTCAAAATTCCCTCTCGGGCAACGGCTCCATTTCGGTTTGTGGAATTGCGCATAGCGCAAGAGAATGCATGGCCCTTTTCAATGAATATAGGCCTGATGTTATTCTGCTCGATATAAAACTACCCGATGGTAGCGGTACCGAAATTAGCAAGGCAATAATTCAAACCAACCCACAGCAAAAAATTATTGCCCTTACTTCGTACAATCAGAAATATTATGTTCAGGAAATGATAAGGAATGGAGTGCAGGGATATTTACTAAAAAACGCCACTCCTTCTGAGATAATTGAAGCTATTATTTGTGTAAGCGAAGGCGAAAATTATTTCTCCCCTGAAATTGAAAGGTTGCTGCACTCCAAATGCGACAATCAAATATTCCTTAGCAAACGAGAAATTGAGGTTTTGCATCTTATAGCCCAAGGCTTAACCAACGCCGAAATTGCCGATAAACTATTCATTAGCCCGTTTACTGCCGATAGCCATCGAAAAAATTTAATTCTTAAACTCGGTGCTAAAAATACTGCCTCGTTAATTCATATAGCAAGTGCCGATGGTTTTATATAGCACCCCAAATTGCTATAAGAATATTGCAACACACTAAGCCAAACGGAGGGTTTAATATGTTTTAACTCAACAGCCCAAACCATTGGGAGAAGAGCGAAAACTGCCACTTTTAACCAAAAAAGGTATTAACGGCACCAATACAATTGAATGGTTGCGGTTTTATTTCTATATTGCAGAGCAATTGGTTATTATATGAATTTTTTGGCCCATTTGTACCTTTCTGGTGATGATGTCGATATTCGGCTTGGAAATTTTATTGGCGACCATGTTAAGGGCCGCTTTTTGAGCCGATATAGTGATGGTGTGCAAAGGGGTATTTTTCTTCATAGGGCTATCGACTATTTTACCGATAATCATACCTGCACTTCCGATATTAAACAGCACTTCCGAGAGGGCTATGGTAAATATGCGGGAGTTGTTGTCGACATTTTTTACGATCACTTTTTAGCCCATTACTGGGGATCATTTTCGCCCTACCCCCTTAAAAATTTCACTCGAAAGTTCTATTATCAAATGGTGCAACGATACCGAGAGCTTCCCCGATCGGCCCGGAACATATTGCCATTTATAATTCAAAGCAATCGCCTTTACACATACCATAGCATTGATGGTATTCGGAAGACCATGGAGATAATGAGCAGAACCACCTCATTGCCCGACCAAACCGACTATGCAATTAGCACACTACTAGAAAACTTCATTGAGATTCGAACCCAATTCCAACAATTCATTTCCGATATTATTGATTATATTGAAAGGGAGCATGGTATCGTCCCCTCTGGGTACAATCGCAAATTAATCGCGCCGGGCGCTATCGAACTTAAGGAGTATAAAGAGGAGGATGGTGAAGGCCCATAGCGACGATCCACCGTAGCTAAAGAAAGGCAAAGGAATACCAATAACAGGGAACAGCCCTATGGTCATGCCAATATTTATTAGAATGTGGAATGTAAAAACAGAGACAACCCCATAGCCATAAATGCGTGCAAATGCTTCTTTTTGCCGTTCGGCAATAGTAATTAAATGTAATAGGAAAAATAAAAACAACCCCAGCACTACAGCGGATCCAACAAAGCCCCACTCCTCACCAACGGTACAAAAAATAAAATCGGTACTTTGCTCGGGTACAAAGTTGAATTTGGTTTGGGTTCCTTGCAAATAGCCCTTGCCAGCAAATCCGCCTGAGCCAATAGCAATTTTCGATTGGTTCACATTATAGCCATACCCTAAAGGGTCGGACTCTATGCCCAAGAGATCCATTATTCGTTCCCGATGATGCCTTTCGAGTACCCTGTGAAAAATATAATCGACACTGAAACTGAATGCAGAAGTAACAACTAAAAAAAGTATGAAAAAAACTGCCAACTTAAGTTTGTTTAGGTAAGAATAAATAAGGGCAATTGGTAAACTTATTGCTATAGGGATTAGAAGAAGATAATAAAGCGAAATGTTTACATTAAAAAACTCTGACACAGCAAAGAGTATTGCACCTAAGCCCACTACCGCAACAGTGAATCGAAATGAATCGCGATAACGCTGTGAATACAATGCAAAAAGTAGCATTGTGAACAAGAAAAGACTAACTAATATTACAAACTTATTGAATACAAGGACTAGTATAAACAACAAGATCATAAATGCAATAAAAAGCATAAACCAGTGGGGCAACCCTTCGCGATAAAGTAAGAAAATGAAAGAGGTATAAACCAGCGCCGATCCTGTATCGTTTTGCAGAAGTATAAGTACCGATGGTATAAAAAGTATTATTGCAACCCTAACGAGCGATGTAAAAGTGAGCAACTTAAAATTATAGGCACTCATTAGTTTGGCTAAGGCTAATGCTGTTGCAAACTTAGCAAACTCGGCAGGTTGGATTCTGAAACCCCCAATTTGAAACCACGATTTCGATGCATTTATCTCAACACCCAAAAAAAGCACACCTACAAGAACAATCAATAACAGAATATAAATATAGTTGGCAAACACAAAGTAGAACCGGCTATCGACTAACAGTACCACTATTGCAATAAAAACTGCAAACCCAATCCATAGCAATTGCGAACCATACCTTTGCGACAAATCGAATATGCTACTATGCTCCTCAGAATAAACAGCTGCATAAATATTCAACCACCCCATTAAAACGAGGGTCAGATAAACAAAGACCGTAGTCCAATCGAGGTTTCTTAATATGCTATTTCTTCTTTGCACGCCTATCGAGTAAGTTTGATTCCAGCATTCTTTCTTCTAACCAAGTTCTAGAAATATTTCCGTTTAAATACTTTTCAATCATTAAACTGGCAATGGGAGCAGCCCATGTTGCTCCAAAACCAGCATTTTCCACATAAACTGCTATTGCAATTTTTGGGTCATGCTTTGGAGCAAACGCAACAAATACTGAGTGGTCGTTTCCGTGTGGATTTTGCGATGTTCCGGTCTTGCCGCAAACCGTTATACCAGGAATTGCTGCAATTCGTCCTGTACTACCGCTACCCGGAGGGCCATTTACAGCCATATCCATGCCCTCAACTACATAATTAAACCAAACCGAATCGATAGTAGATTGGTTCTTCATATTAAAGCGAGGTTCTATTCCATCCAACCCATCTATTGCTTTAACAAGGTGGGGCGTGTAGTAATGGCCTCTATTAGCAATTACTGAAACCATATTGGCCATTTGCAGGGGGGTTGTACCCAATTCACCCTGACCAATTGAGAGCGAAATGATAGTTAGAGAGCTCCACCCCCCCTTTCTGAAATACCTATCGTAGAACCCAATTGTTGGAACATTTCCCTGAAGTTCGTTGGGCTGATCGATATTGAGCCTATGGCCAAAGCCAAACGATTCAACATGCGATTTCCATGCAGAAAAGCCATTTTCTACAGACCCATATTTCTTGTTATCAATTATATTCCTAAAAACATGGCAATAGTAGGTATTGCACGAGGCCTGAACAGAACCTATTAAATTGAGTGGTGACGGATGCTCATGGCACCCAACACCTCTACCTACACGATAGGCGCCATCGCACGAGTATCGGGTCTCCGGGCGTACAACCCCTTCCTGTAGCCCAATTAATGCATTAACAATTTTAAACGTTGAGCCGGGCGGATAGAGGGCCATAAGCGCTCGATTGAAAAGTGGTTTGAGCGTATCGGCTTCTAACCTTCTGAAATTTGGACTACGTTCCCTTCCAACTAGCAAATCGGGTGGATAAGTTGGACTCGAAACCATTGCCAGCACTTCACCTGTTGCAGGATCGAGAGCCACTACAGACCCATACTTATTGGCCATAAGTTTTTCGCCATACTCCTGTAGCTGAGCATCGATTGTGCTAGTTAGGTTCCTGCCTAAAACAGCTGCAGTGTCGTATTTGCCTTCAGCGTAGGAACCTTTTATTCTGTTGTGAACATCGACCAAGAAGACACTTACACCTTTTCGTCCACGCAGTTCCTCCTCATAAGAACTTTCCAATCCACTAATTCCTATATAATCGCCCATTTGGTAATAGGCATCGCGCTTAATAACTTTCTCGTTTACCTCGCCAACGTATCCCAACAAATGGGCCGCAATATTTTTAGGATATGCACGAAGCGTACGAGGTTGAACATAAAAGCCAGGATACTTGAAGAGTTTTTCTTGAAGTACCCCATAAGCTTCGAGCGACATCTGCCTAACTAATATGGAGGGTTTGAAGTACGAATACGATTTTGCTTCGCGTATACTCGCTATAAGAGACTCCTTGGGCAGGGCTAATATGTGGCAAAGTTCTGTTGTGTCGAAGGCTTTCACTTGCCTTGGTATTATCATTAAGTCGTAAGCCACCTTGTTCGATACTAAAAGTTCACCATTCCTATCGAAAATTAAACCACGGGCAGGGTACTGAGTAATATATCGAAACACATTATTACTTGCCGACATTTTATACGACCGGTCGGTAACCTGAAGAATAAATAACCTAACCAGAATGATGACAAAGGCTGCAACAAGAATTGCCACAATTACATTACGCCGGCTAAAAGAATCGTTGTCTCCCACAATCAAAACAAATTACCTGCGAGCAAAAAGATACTGCCCCAGCAGTATAAAAAAGGATGTAGCAATGGTGCTCAGAATTATCCGCCAGAGGGTATGAAAAAAACCAGAAAAGGTGAACGACTCAATAAAGAATAGCACAAAATGATGCACTAAAACCATAATAATAACGTAGCGTAGGGCCCAAGAAAAGCCGAAGTTTTCAACATTTAAATATCCTCTCTTTTCAACATCGCCCTTTATATTCATATAATTAAGCAAGTAGTGACGTATGAAAGCCATAAAAACCATTGCCGATGCATGCATACCCAGGGTGCCCATGAATGAGTCGATAGAGATACCTAAAAGAAACGAGAGCGATAATAAAAGCCAGCCAGGAGTTTCGAACGGGAGGATAAGAATAAAAACAAGGTATATATATGGATTTATGTATCCCCCCAGATTTACTGTATTGAACACAAAAATCTGAAGAAAAACGAGAATCAGCAAGAGAATAAGTAATTTAGGAATCTCCCTCATGGTTGCCCAATTGTTTTTTCTTCTTCTAAATAGTTATTTTTAACAACCCACACCTGGTCGAGTTTACGAAAATCGTTAGTAAGCGCAACCCGAATTTTAATGAAATTCCCCGACGATTTATCAACCTCCGCAATGGTTCCTAATGTTATGTCGGCAGGAAAGATTGAGGAGAAACCGCTTGTAACTATGGTGTCGCCAAGTGCAACGTCAACATGAATTGGAATATCAGCGAGTTGTGCATATCGGTAGTCCTTTCCATCCCAATACATTGATCCGAAGTATCGATTCTTTTTTACTCTGGCCGACACTCGCAAATCGACATTAAGCAAGGATATTACCGAAGAAAAGTTGGAACTAACAGAAGTAACTATTCCAACAACTCCACTTGTAGTAACAACACCCATTTCGTGGACTATCCCCTGATTTTTTCCAACATTTAGCAGCAAATTATTATACTGTTTGTTAACCGAGTTGCTGATAATACGGGCGGGGGTGTAGGCAAAGCGCCCTTGTGTTGAAGTGTCGATAAAGTGCTTAAACTGCTCCTCGATTAATGCCGTAGCATGAGTTAACTGCTGTTGGAGTTCAATATTTTCCTTTACTAGTTGCTGATTGGTTTCAATCAGATCGAAGTAGCGGGCAACTCTATCGACCCTAGAACTCACAATGCCAAGCGCTCCCCTTGTTATGCTTCCAAAAGCGGCTCTTTGAAAATAGTTCGATTTAGCAACAAGCCATATCGATAACCCCTCAAAAAGAAGGAAAAGTAAAACGAATTGGTATTGTACTATGAATCGAAAAAGAGTTTTCATCCCTTACATCAAATTTTCTATCGCATTAAGAATGGGAATTTATCGATATTCTTTAGTGCGATACCTGTTCCGCGAGCAACAGCATGAAGTGGGTCTTCGGCCACTACAAAAGGAATATTAATTTTTTCAGTAAGGCGTCTATCGAGTCCGCGCAACAGAGCACCTCCACCCGCCAGATATATTCCTTTTTGAACAATATCGGCATAGAGTTCAGGGGGTGTTTGCTCCAATACGCTCAGAATGGCTGTTTCCACCTTCGAAAGCGACTTGTCGAGGCAATGTGCAATTTCCTGGTATGATATGGGAATCTCAATTGGCAAAGCTGTCATAAGGTTAGGCCCGCGCACAATGAAGTCGGCAGGGGGGTTGTCCAGATCGGGAAGCGCTGAGCCAACCCTTATTTTAATGTCTTCTGCGGTGCGCTCGCCAATTTTAATATTATGCTGGTGGCGCATATATGCCTGAATATCGGCTGTAAATCCATCTCCTGCAATTCGAATTGATTTATTACAAACAATCCCTCCAAGTGCAATTACGGCGATTTCGGTAGTTCCTCCTCCAATATCAACAACCATACTTCCTTCGGGAGCCAAAACATCAATTCCAATTCCCAGCGAAGCAGCCATGGGCTCATAAATCATATAAACATCTCTTCCTCCAGCATGCTCCGATGAGTCGCGAACAGCCCTAATCTCCACCTCGGTGCTACCACTTGGTATGCAGACCACCATGCGTAATGAAGGGGTAAAGAACTTATTTTTAGTATTAATCATTTTAATCATCCCCCTAATCATCTGCTCTGCAGCATTGAAGTCGGCAATAACGCCATCGCGGAGGGGCCTGATGGTTCGAATGCTTTCGTGGGTTTTTCCGTGCATTTGCCTTGCTTTTTCGCCAATTGCAATAAGTTTTCCCGTTGCCTGATCAATTGCAACGATTGAAGGCTCATCCACAACAATTTTGTCGTTATAAATGATAATTGTATTGGCCGTTCCAAGGTCAATTGCTAGTTCCTGTGTAAAGAAAGAGAAGAGTCCCATATTATTAATCTTTAAATCGTTTAATGTTTAAAATGACGAATTCCTGTAATTACCATCGACAATCCATGTGTATTACAGAAATCTATCGATTCATTATCGCGTACTGACCCCCCTGGCTGGATAACGGCTGAAACACCAGCTGCATGAGCAATTTCAACGCAATCGGGGAAAGGGAAAAATGCATCGGAAGCCATAACTGCTCCTTCAAGCGAATGCCCAAAGGCTTTTGCCTTTTCAATGGCATGCTTTAGGGCATCGACCCGCGAAGTTTCGCCTACCCCGCTTGCCAACAACTGTGCGTTTTTTGCAAGCACTATGGCATTCGACTTGGAATGCTTTACAATTCGATTGGCAAATAGCAAATCGGCTATTTCCTGTTCCGATGGATTTTTTGTGGTTGCTACTTTTAAATCGGCAGGAACCTCCGATTTATTATCGGATTCCTGAACCAATACGCCACCCAAAATACTCCTATACTGAAGTTTAGAAACGATTGGGTCTTTAAACTTCAAAATTATTCTATTCTTCTTTGCGCACAAGATGGTTAAGGCAGATGAAATATAATTGGGGGATATAATAACCTCAAAAAATAACTTTTCCATCTCTTTTGCCGTTTCCTCATCAACCGGGCAATTAGAAACAATTACGCCCCCGAAAGCTGAAACGGGGTCGCCAGCAAGGGCCAAGCGCCATGCCTCAATGAGCGAATCATTTGTGGCCAAGCCACATGCGTTATTGTGCTTCAGAATTGCAATGGTTGGCTGTTCGAATTCTGCAATCAGATTAATGGCAGCATCAATATCCAACAAGTTATTGTACGAAACCTCCTTGCCATTCAACTGTTCAAAATGATTTTCGAAGTTGCCGTAGAAAAACCCGTTTTGATGCGGATTCTCACCGTAACGAAGGGGCTTCATATTTGTGCAGCTGAGTTTGAATGTAGAAGGTGGGGTTGATCCTGCAAAGTAAGAGTATATAGCCATATCGTAGTGGCTCGATACATTAAAGGCTTCAAGGGCAAAGGCTTTTCTGGTTTCTAGGTCGGTATGCCCATTGCCATTTTCCAGGAAATTTATAAGTTGTGGATACTGATTGCGCGATGAAACGATTAAAACATCGTTATAGTTTTTTGCAGCTGCCCTAATGAGCGAAATTCCACCAATATCAATTTTCTCAATAATTTCGTTGTTGTCACCCCCCTTTTTCACGGTTTCCTCAAAGGGATAGAGATCAACAATTACCAAATCGAACTGGGGAATATCGAATTGGGTAAGTTGGGCAAGGTCGTTTGGGTTGTCTGTGCGTGCCAGTATGCCCCCGAATACTTTAGGGTGCAGTGTTTTAACCCTTCCTCCTAAAATTGATGGGTATCCTGTTAGGTCTTCTACGGATTTTGCATCAACTCCTAATTCTTTAATAAAATTTAGAGTTCCACCCGTTGAAAAAATTGAAACACCCTGCTTGCTAAGCAGTTCAACGATTGATGAAAGATTGTCCTTATAGTAAACGGATATTAATGCTTTTTTAATTTGCTTAAACGAATTCAACCCCATTTGGCAACATTACTTTTTGTAGACCACAAAAATGGGTAAAAGCTTTGATAAATCTAGTGCTTAGAACCAAGTTTTTTCTTTCTTTTTAATAAAAAATTGTATTTCTATCCTGACCATTATAATCGCCCAACAGTCGCAATGTAAGTTCCAGCTATACATACAATTAAATTACCTGCTTCCCATTGTGTTTCATGTTTATATTGAGAAACACAATGAAAAGCAGGCTAAATAAAAGATCTAGAGCATTGGAGGAACGCTCAATTATACCCAATGTACCAAATTGAAATCCATTCTATGGGGCAATTCCTTGTTCTTAGCAAATACCCTTATTCCCGATTCGAACACTCCCGGCTCATTGGGCACTAAAGTTAGTTTAAAAATGGCTCTGCTGCCATCTACATGCTCCAGGTCGAACTCTTGAACCCGCTTTATGGTAACCTGACCATCCTCTATCATTTCCGCCACAACCAGTTCAACCCCAATGTCGTCGGGGAGCAGTTTCCCCGTATCAATTACAACTTCTGATGTGTACTCTTTTCCAAGAACAATTGCTTGCCTTGAAATGTCGAACTGTTCGGCCGATATAACTTCCATTGTTTCCCAATGCCTAGACACCCTTTTCTTCCAGTTGGATATGCGACGGGCCAGTTCAGCATCATCTTCGAGCAGGCGTTTGGACCGAATGTAGAGTTTGTTGTAGAAGCGCTGCTCGTAATCTTCCATCATTCGGGTAGTTGTGAACTGCGAGGCCACTTCGCCAATCGATTTTTTTACAAAACCAATCCACACGGCAGGTATATCTTCGGCATTGCGGTTGTAAAAGGCTGGAGTTATTTCGTTTTCAATAATCGTATAGAGCATTTCGGCATCTAGTTCGTCTTGAAATTCCTGCTGAACATAGGTTTTTTCCATTGGCAGAGACCAACCGGCATCCTCCTTGTAGCCTTCGACCCACCAACCATCGAGAACGCTAAAATGCAGTGCTCCATTCATAACAGCCTTCATTCCGCTGGTTCCTGAGGCCTCTAGTGGGCGGGTAGGTGTATTTAACCAAATATCGACTCCCCTTGTCATTTTTCGGGCCAATTCCATGTCGTAGTTCTGCAGGAATAGAATTCGGCCAATAAACTGGGGCATTTTGGTAACTTCAACTATTCGTTTTATTAAATCCTGTCCTGCTTTATCGTGCGGATGGGCTTTTCCAGCAAATATGAATTGCACGGGACGATTGGGATTATTAACAATTTTCTCTAGCCTGTCCAAATCGCGCATTAGCAAATGAGCCCGCTTATAGGTTGCAAAACGACGGGCGAAACCAATTGTTAGAACATCTTCGCGCAGCTTCTCCTGAATTTCAACAATCTGTCGCGGGCTCTCGTATTTCACCATTTTTGGGTTTGAAAGCCGCTTACGAATAAGGTCAACGAGCCGCTTCCTTTGCAAATTGCGAATCGCCCATATTTTACTTTCGGGAATAGAACCTATTCGTTCCCAAAGCGGTTTGTTATCGAAACTTTTTTCTTGTCCGTTACCCTCGAGTAAAGCCCTCCATTCGGAACCCGTCCATGTAGGATAGTGTACTCCATTTGTTACATAGCCAATATGCAACTCGCAGGGGAAGTACCCGGGCCATAATCCAGCAAACATGTCCTTACTTACTTCACCGTGAAGCCAGCTTACACCGTTCACTTCTTGTGAAAGGTTTGCAGCTAGGTGGCTCATGGAGAATTTCTCAGTGGCATCGTTGGGATTCATTCTGCCAAGATTCATAAATTGGTCCCACTCAATCCCCAGTCTATCGGGATAGTGCGACATATAGGTCCGAAGCATATCCTCAGAAAATGCATCGTGGCCTGCTGGAACGGGAGTATGCGTAGTGAAAAGGCTCGATGATTTTACCAACTCCATAGCCTCGGAAAATGAAAACTTTTCGTCGGTAATAAAAGCCCGAAGCCTTTCTAAGCCAGCAAAGGCAGCATGACCTTCGTTTAAGTGATAGATATCGGGGTGCACTCCTATTTGCTTTAACGCCCTTACCCCTCCAATTCCTAAAAGCATTTCCTGCTTAAACCTATTCTCCCAGTCGCCGCCGTACAAATGATGGGTTATCATTCTGTCTTGCTGCATGTTATCTTCAAAGTCGGTATCTAAAAGGTACAATTCGGTTCGGCCCACATCAACCCTCCAAATTCGGGCGTACACATTTCTTCCGGGGAATGCAATGCTTACTGTTTTCCATTTGCCGTTCTCGTACCTTACGGGTTTTGCAGCCGATTGTGAAAAGTTTTGCAAGTCGTACGATGCTATTTGCTGCCCTGTAGATGAAAGTTGCTGAGTAAAGTAACCGTACCTATATAACAACCCGATAGCAATGAGGGGCAAATTCTTATCTGAAGCTTCCTTTAGGTAATCGCCTGCTAGCACTCCCAAACCTCCAGAATAGAGCTTAAGAGAGGAGTGCAATCCGTATTCCATACTGAAATAGCCAATCTTTGGCCCCTTTCGGCCTACCTTCTTGGCCATGTACTCCCTGAAATGTTTAAGTACTTTTTCGAGTCGCTCTATAAATTCATTGTCTTTTTCGAGATCCTGATACTTTTTATAACTAATCTTCTCGAGAAAGAGAATGGGATTGTGCTCGCATTGGGTCCATAAATTCCTATCGATTGACTTGAAAAGTTCATAAGCATCGGGGTTCCAGCACCACCAAAGATTGTGGGAGAGTTCATCGAGTGCTGCCAGTTTTTCGGGAATATGTTTCTGAATAAGAAGCCTAACCCAGTTGGGCTGATTAATTCTGAATTTTCGTTCTACATAGGGAATAACCTCTTCGCGTTCGGTTTCAATAAATTGCTGGGTACGCATTTCAACTTTTTGCAGTGCATTGCTGAAAGCCAATCGGTAGTACTGAAGTTGATTTTCCCATAAAGCCACTCTCGAAACATCAGCGGCATTATTGCGTAGCTGCTCCTGTTGGTCGATATTGTGTGCAAACTGCTCACATAAAGCATTCGATACTTCTTCAACCACATGCTGATCGTTTTCGTCTGTCCGATCGATTACTTTTATACCGGGATGATCCCCTTTGTAATGCTGTTGAACCCACAAACCAAAACCAGCCAGTGAAGTGGTTATTGTTGGCACATGAAACGCTAAACTTTCGAGCGGAGTATAGCCCCAGGGCTCGTAGTACGATGGGAACACGGTAATGTCCATCCCAATGAGCAAGTCGTAATAGTTCATGTTAAAAATACCATCGTCGCCATTGAGGTAACTGGGCACAAAGAATACCTTGACCCTGTCGGATGATGCATTAAACAACCCTGCGCTTTTAATTCTATTGAGAATGGGGTCGAAATCGGGTTCGTTCAGGTAGTGCGTTAAATAGGTGTTGCTAAGAATTTCCACGTTGTCGGAGGCTTTGTCCTGAATATTTCGGAACACATCCTTTCTGGGCCCGTGGTGGCCTGCAGGAATAAGAATAAATGCAAGCACCTCGCGGTTGAGGTTGTTACATTCGTTCAGTTTTCTTAGCGCCTCGATAAAAACATCGATACCCTTATTCTTAAATTCATAGCGTCCGCTTATTGCAACAATCATGGCATTTTTAGCAACATCGTGGGCCAAAAGAGCTTCAGCTACTTCGTAAAATTTAACCCGTGCTTCAATGCGACGCAATTTAAACTCATCGCCCGATGGAACGAATGAATTGTCGAATCCGTTGGGAGTAATCACATCTACCGGTTTGCAATGGAACTGAGCGCACTCAGTAGCTGTAATTTCACTTACAGTTGTGAAACAATCGGCTTGTTGTGCAGAAATCTTTTCGATGGACTGCTTTGAGACTACGTTAAATTCAATGGCCTTCTGCTCTGCGTTATACTTGTCGAGTTTTCCATAAAGTGGCAAACCGTTGCCTGCAATGCAGCGCCCCATAACTGTGGCATGCGTGGTAAAAACCGTTCCCACCTGTGGCTTACTGTCCTTTACGTATAAAAGGCCCATTCCGGTCATCCATTCGTGGAATTGGGCCACAATTTTATGGCGGGGACTTAACTGAAAATTGGTAAAACTCTCTATTACCATCCCGGCTGCATAACCAAAAAGGGCAGGTTCAATATAGTCCCATTGCCCCGAAATGGAATCGAGATTATACTTTTCCCAAAAAACTTTAAATACATCATTCTTATTTGGGAAAAAGGGTGTAAAATCGACTAAAACGGCTAAGGGCTTGGAGGGGATGTTCCAACGGCCTATTCGGAGCCTCAAACCCTCGTCGAATGCCTTGTTTCTCCATGAGGCAAGAAGTTGTAAATCCTCTTCGAACTCGGGATGCCGATCGGTATCGCGCCACACATCGGGGCCAATAACAATGTAATTATTTTTATACTCTTCAACTAAGCTTGGAGCCTTTGTTGAAATCACGGTATGTATACCGCCAACCTTGTTGCACACCTCCCAACTTACCTCAAACAGGTAGTCGGGCTTAATGAATTTATCTGTCATTGCCGTTTAATTTATTTAAAGTTTTTTAAAACATAAAAAACCTGCCCCAACACACCGGAGGTCTGACGAGAATGGGAGCGCCCAGCCACATTATCGACCCCAAATGAAGTCGCCCAATCGAGCAAAAAATTTCCGAGACTCCGATGTCAACCCCCACCTACTAGCCCTAAGTGCCGTCCATTGAATTTGAAGGCAGGCGTCAGGCAGGTTAATTACTCTCCTTGTTTGCAAATGTTCTTAGTTTTTTCGTTAGTCTTTTATCAATGTATGGCTTTCAACGTCATTTACCTTCAAAAGGTAGATGCCTTTTTGAAGATGTGAAATATTCAGCTGAACAACCCTTGGCTTGTTTGGGTAGTTTCGGTTAAGAACCATTTGCCCCATCTTGTCATATACCTTAATGGAGGAGATGGGTTGTATCTCCACAGTTCCTTGTGTAGCCGAATTCACGGATTCACTTATACTCACAGCTAATGTTGTCGTTGCTGGGTTGGGGAAAATGGAGTAGGTAGAGCCTCCGCCACCACCATTATCGATAACTGTACCTGAACGCCACAGCCAGGGGCTCCATCCGCAGTCATTGCATACCCTAACGCTAACATCAAAGTAAAGGGGATTATGAACTGTAGCATTGCCCGTTAAGACCTCGATTTGTGGTGATCCCTGACCGTTAAGGATAGTTCCACCCCCAACGCTCCATTCATATTGAAAAATCCCTTGCTCAACGGGTAGGGCCCAAGCAATAAAGTTCAAATACGAGTTTGAGGGAAACTGCAAGCCATTGTAGGGGAAACCACTAATATCATACGGTTGACCAGGAGTACCCACCCAAACAGTTTTTTGAGGTAGTTTAACACTCCCGCAATCAGAATAGACTGTTGCTTTAACCCATCCTTCCCCGTTGCCGTTTGCCTTAACAACATAGTTGTTCGTATTTTGTCCAGATACATAGGACAAATTAGAACTTTTCTCCCAGCTAATCGTGCAACCAGCTGGCAGATTCTGTAACGAATAGGCTGAGTTTGAAGAGCAAATGAGCGATTCTCCCATTATAGAACCAGAAGTTCCAGCTTCATTGGGGATGCCGACTGCTGTATAGGCAATTTTACTTAAGGATGTTGTGGCAGGAACCCACTTATTGATAGTTTGTCCTAATGCGTTGTATCGAACAAAGTATGTGTAATAAGTCACATCAAAACCTGTTTCTGAGACATTGGATATTGCAACATAGGGGTACCCATCGTTTGGGTTGGCTGCGCTAAGGCATGCACTCTCACGTTCCCTCATCCACACTACAGGGGGAGAGCAGAAAGGAACATCAAAGTTTACGCGCTTGGTCACTTTGTACCTATCAACATTATAATAGGTGCCAGATACAAGATTCCAATTGCTGCCAGTATAAACCCATGCGCTCAAATTGGTTTTTGTGGTTGTGCCACCATACGAAACCCCCTGTACCACCTTGTTGGGGTCATTTATAAATTGAAGTGCTCTGCCGGCATTGATGCGACCGTAGCCATATCTTGTTGTAAATGTTTCTCCATTCATATCTGGCACTTGATCAGCAGTCAGCCTGATAATCTGCCTAATATCATCGTTTGTCAGGCTGCTTTTATATCCTTTGAGCAACGACGCTAACCCAGCCACCTGAGGCGCAGCGAACGAAGTGCCTGCAGTAAAGGTATACCCACTACCTGTTGTGGTGGTAAATATATTTCTAGCATCAGTATTGTCGCTATTTACCCCACCTGGGGCTACAACATCAATATGAGTGCCCATAGTTGAGAACGGGGAACGCACATCGTTATTTTGGGTTGCGCCTACAGCCAAAACATTCCGATAACCGCTAGGATACCTTTTTTGCGTAGTACCCGTATTGCCCATTGTGGCAACCACTACCCTGTCCATGCTGTATGCATGCTCAAAGGCCATTCTTAGGGTTGTACTAAGGGTGTTTGCGAAGCTCCAGCTACAATTTAACACATTTGCCCCTTCTGCTACAGCATCGGTAATCTTCTGAGCAACATTATTATCGCCTAACCATAAACCATTATTGTCAGAAGTTTTCTTGGATATTACCTGAGCATTCCAGTCCAACCCTCGCATCCCTGCGCCATTCATTGCATTGGCTGCAGCCACCCCAGCAACAAGGGTTCCATGATGGTCACCTGTATGTGCTTCACCTGAAATTCTTCCACTAAACTCTGTATGGTTTAGATCAATACCTGAATCAATAATTGCTATTTTAACCGCAGAACTGCCAGTAAATAACCCCCATGCCGTTTCGGCATTAATATCAGCACCAACAACACCACCCAACCTGCCATCGTTGTTTAGATACCATTGACTACCATTTAAATAGGATGGGTCATTATCGTATTCGGGTTCAGCATGCGCTTCGGCAAACCTCACCGATGAAAGTTTGCTTAGTATAGTGATTGCATTTTCAGCCAACTTCTCTGAGTCGAAAGAAACGATAAATACCCTGTGGAAAGCTGGAGCATTTATAACTTTCCCATCGCTGCGAATCACTACGCTATCCTTTGTAGCCCATTGGGGGAAGGCCCGTCCAATCTTACTTGCCTTTGAGGAGACAAGTGCAGAGTGTAACTGCTTTGATGTAGCGTATTTACCAAGTCTATCTAATGGAACCAAGCCCTTTTCTGAGGGAGGGAGCTCAAGAGAATCGGGTAAAATGTAAACTAAAAGTTCTGTTTTCAAATTACGTTCCTGAGCATAAAGAGTTGACGATAAATTGGTCAACGCTAGAATAAAAGTAAATAATATTTTTGCTATTAATGAATTTTTCATTGTTCACTTTTTTTTAGTTAGACAAATAATTGTATAGTTGGTTTTAAAAATGGTGTTTGAAAGTAAGCTGCCGTTTGTTGCTGCCATCGGCGTTCATAATCCATAGCCGCCCATTCGCTGAGCGGGCATCAGTATAAACGATATAGTTCCCGCAGGGGCTCCAGTCGCAACTATAAGACTGTGTGCTAGTCAGTTGAGTTAATTGTGACCCATCGAGATTTATAGACCATATTCGCAACGACCCGGTAACTTCACTTTGTGAAGTAAATACTATTTTATTTCCACTTGGGCTTATTTTGAAGTATCTATTGTCGAAGTTGTGGTGTTTTAATCTGGTTATATATCTTGAGTTACCAGATGTTAAATTGTAAAAGAATAAACTGTCACCGATATGCTGCCCCCCCTCCAAAATCCAACTTCTTTTATAAAGAATTTCAGTGGATGTTGGGTGGAAATCAGGGTTTGTTCCATACTTCACTAGTGGTGCATGGTTTTCTTCTGTAAGATCAATTATCCATAAACCACACTGGATGTCATTACAAACAGATTGTACAAACGCAATATACCTACCGCATTTACTCCATGTCGGAAAGAAATTCCTGCCCTCAAACGTGAGCTGGGTTAAGCTGTCGCCGTCAATTTTTTTCTTCCATATCTGCGCATTCTGAGAGAAGGCAATCCATTGCCCGCAGGGGCTCCAGGCTGGTGAGTCGGCCATCCCGGCATGCCACAACTGGTTTTCGGTTCCATCGGGCCGTATCAGGTAAATGCCATCGTTAGGCATGCTCCCGTGCACAAATGCTATCCGTTGCCCATCGGGGCTCCATGCGGGTTCATAGTCAATTACGTTGAAATCCATGGGGCAGTCAATACAGAGCTCCTCTTTCCTTTCACACCCACTAAGGAAAATCAGTGAAACTAGTATGGTAAAATAAGTGACAAGTGGGTTTTTTTTCATGTTTTCAAGTTCTTAGAACGGGATTCCACGTTTGAGAACGGAAGCATAAAACAAACTTACTGTTTACTCCTTGGCCTTAGGCGTTTTGGGTTTTGCACCCTTCTTGGATGAGGAAGGTTTTTCAACTAGTTTTTTCACCGTGGCTTCCTTTTTCACCTTGGGCTTGCTAGCTTTTGACGTAACCGAAGATCCCTTTTTTATTGCCTTTGCTTTAGCTGGGGCTTTTTTTACTACCTTGGGTTTGCTCTGTGCAACATCCGACTTCTTTTTAAGGCCCTTGAGTTCGCTCAGTTTACTTTCATATTCTGCAATCAGGCTGTCGATTTTCTCTGGAGATTCTTCAAGTAGGGCTGCGGGTAGAAATGAGGAGGAGTAATTCTCTACCCTCATTTTAAAGTCGCTGAAGGCGTTCATGAAGTTTATAAAAGCCTCGTAGGGTGAATCGTAGGGATTGAAGTACTTGTGCACATCGCCATCGCTGAACCACTTGGTGCACATGTAGTAAAAGTGGTCGCTGGTTTGCAGGTAACGCCAATCGCGCTGGATGTCGGGGTCGTCAATTTTGCTCACCTTATCAATAAGTTCATACAAACTATCGAAAGCTTCGTCTTGCATCTCGTTGCCTAACCAGGCGGTCAGGTCTCGCTCCTCATCGGCCCAACTAATGGGGAAAGGTACATGAAGAGGTGCAATAGGCTGATGCTTCTGAGCGGCCTGCCCTGGGGTAAGAAACTCGAAGTTGGAATGAGAGAGCACACGACCGGGCAACGCTTTCATGAAGTCGAAAATACCCGTTTCGGCCCATTGATGCTCGCCAAAGGTTTCGTAATCCATAAAAAGATTTATCATCTCCTCCTTGGAGTCGATAGAGTTGAGCCAATGCACATACTTTTCGGTAGTAAGTGGCCATTCGGCCCAACCTCTATTCGAAAAGCGGAAGGCTATATCGTCGCTCATCTGAAAGTTTTTCAATAAAAGCTTAAGCTTAGGATCGATGGCGTTGGTGTAAAGGTAATTGGAACTTTTCCACCCCAGAATATGCTTTGCCCCCTCGGTTAGCATTGCCTTGAATCCCATGTCCGATACCATTGCACCAATCTTATCGGAATAAATGAGCTCGGTATTTCTGAAAGTAGTGGGCTCAACGCCAAGCAGTTGCTTAACCTTTTGTTTCTGACCGTTTACCTGTTTCTCAAACTCCTTACGGCTCTTAAGTGCCGAAAGGGAGTGCGAGTAGGTTTCGGCAAGGAACTCAACGCATCCAGTTTCGGCAAGCCTTCTGAATGTATCGAGCACATCGGGAGCATACATTTCCATTTGGTCGAGCGCAGTGCCTGAAATGGAGTATGAAATACGGAATTGGGCCCCGTACTCCTTAATGAGCCAAAGCATGAGGTTATTGGTAGGCAAGTAGCACTTTTCGGCCACCTTGCGCATTATTGATCGGTTTGCGAACTCGTCGAAATAGTTATGGTACTGCCCAATATCGAAGAAGCGGTAGCGGCGGAGCCTGAAGGGTTGGTGCACCTGAAAATAGAAACAAATGGTTTTTTTCATATCCGTAGGAAATTATATTTACAACTAGTAAAATTGTTGCTGTTTGGTGTCGAGTACCGTACGGTAAACGTTCACCACTTCACGGGCAGCATTTTCCCATTTAAGGCTATTCACCTCTTCCTGTCCGAAACGAATAAAATACTTGGCTAATGCTTCATAGTTCAAAAGTCCGTAAATGCAATCGGCCATGGCATCAACATCCCAAAAATCGACCTTTAGCGCATGGCGAAGAATTTCGGCTACCCCCGATTGCTTGGAGATAATTACCGGTACGCTGCTACGCATTGCCTCCAGCGGGCTTATGCCGAATGGCTCAGAGACTGATGGCATAACATAAACGTCGCTCATACCAAACATCCGATTCACCTCGGGGCCATGTAAAAAACCGGTAAAATGGAACTTATCGGCAATTTCGAGTTCAGCAACACGCCGAATCATTCGGTAAAGCATATCGCCACTTCCGGCCATAACAAACCGAACGTTAGGATACCTTTTAATTACCTTGCTTGCTGCCTCAACAAAGTAGTCGGGACCTTTCTGAAAAGTAACACGCCCCAGGAAGGTAACCACCTTTTCGGGAACATTCTTTTTGTACTCGGGGTTGTCGATGTATGCTGAAAAGTCGACCGCATTATGCACAGTTATAACCTTTTCTTCTGGAATACCATACCGTTCAACAATAATATTTCGGGTAAGATTGCTTACAGCAATTATTTTATCGGCCATATGCATGCCCTGCCTTTCAATATCATAAACACCTTGATTAACATTTTCTCCGCTTCGGTCGAATTCTGTGGCATGCACATGGATTACGAGCGGTTTCCCCGATACTAGTTTGGCAGTGATGCCTGCTAGGTAGGTTAACCAGTCGTGAGCATGAATTACGTCGAATTGATTATTTCTGGCAATGCTTGCAGCAATCATGGCGTAGCGCGAAACCTCCTCCATGAGGTTTGAACCATACTTACCAGAAAATTGGAACTTCATTGAGGATGAGGACACCTTTTGGCTGCTTCCTTCGAGTTGCGAACTAGCAAACATTCTTTCGAATTCCTCCGGCCCAATGTATGGTATAAGGTTGGAACCTACCTCCAGGTAGCTGATTTTTTTCCAAAACTCCTCCAGCTCTATACTCATGTGGCCAACATCCACATCCTCGGCAGGAACGAGCCTAACCGACGACTGGTCTTCGTCGCCAAAGGCTTTGGGCACAACAAACAGAATTTCTACGTTCTGCTTGGCCAACCCTCGGGTTAGCCCAAAGCAAGCAGTACCCAATCCGCCTGTTATGTGGGGAGGAAACTCCCATCCAAACATTAATACTTTCATGATATAATCGGTTCTTTTGCTTAAGGTTCTGATGAAAAAAGTGATTATTGATTGGCTTTATACATTTTCAAAATTCGAATCACTTCAGCAACGCTCCACGCCTGCGATATTGCTCCCGCTGGTCGTTGGGGGGGGTCGCCATCGTATAATTCGGAAATGGAGCAAATGCCATACTTGCACATATCTTCCTCAAAGGCGGTTAGGACGTTCTTGGCTAACGAATTGGCAGCCTTACCGTGCAACCGGTAGTTGGCTTCTATAAAATGGCCCAATAGCCATGGCCAAGCGGTTCCCTGATGATATGCTGCATCGCGGGTGGGTTGATCGCCCTCGTACCTACCCTTATAGTGCGGGTTCTTGGGGGCAAGCGTTCTGATGCCCTTTGGGGTAAGCAGTTCCCTCTCAACAACGTTGAGAACGCCTCGCTTCATTTCATCGCTTATTGGGCTGTAAGGTAACGATGCTGCAAATATTTGGTTAGGGCGAACAAAAACATTCTGGCCGCTTTCGTCTACATAATCGGCTAAATACTGCTTGTCTTCAAACCAAAAAACATTTGGAAACCAATGCTCAATTTGAGCGGCAATGGGTTCCCATTCCTTCACAAATTTATTATCCTTATTGGCCTTGGCCAATTCGAGGGTATACTTTATAGCATTGTACCATAGGGCATTAATTTCAACGGGGTAGCCAATGCGAGGAGTAACAGGCATGCCATGGAGCATCGCATCCATCCATGTAACAGCAAAGCCTTTCTCTCCGGCCCAAACCAATCCGTTGTCGTGCATTTTAATGTTAAATGGGAGCCCCTCGCGGTATGCTTGAAGTATTGACTTCATTTTCTTTCCATACTCCTTCCAAACCTCGGCATGGAGGCTGGTATGCTTGGCGTACATTTGCAAAGTCCAGAAAAACCAAAGAGGAGCATCGGCCGAATTGAATACTGCTGTTCTTCCTTTGCCAACATTGGGAAAAAGTCCATCCTTCAGTTCCGAAGCAAGAGTATCAATTACTGCCTTACAAGTTTTAGCGTCGTCGAACGCTTCGAGAGTTAACCCGGGCAGGGCAATAAAAGTATCGCGTCCCCAGCGACCAAACCAGGGGTACCCAGCAACCACTTCGGTATTTTTTCCTTTCTTAACTATAAACTGATGGGCAGCATTTTTCAAACAATTTTCAAAACTATTTTTTGAAGGTCGCCTCAAAACTTCGGCATTGAACTTACGTGTTAGCCCAACGGTTTCTTGCTCAGAGGTTGCGGCAGAAAAAATAACGCTTTCGCCTTTTTTTATGGGTACTTCGAAAAAGCCAGGAACAAAAAGATCTTCATGCCCTTCGTATCCTCTGTTTATTTCCTCTTTGTATTCAATATTGTAATACCAATCGGGAACAGCAACAAATTCATTTTTCTTATTGAGCTGCAAATGTAGGAAGGGGAACCCGTTGTAGAGTTTGTATTTAACCCCATTGGTTATTTCTCGATAACGCTTGTCGGCAATTAGGTTTGCCTTGGAAAGGCTGTGTATATTTCGAAAAGCCAGGAAAGGCTTAATGCGTAAACGTGTGGGGCTATGTGCATCAATAAGGGTGTAACGAATTAAGAACTGCTCCTCGTTGTGTACAAACAGGAGCTCCTTTTGCAGAATTACCCCTCCTACCCTATAGGTAAGCCGTGGAGTAGGTTCGTACTGAAAATCGACAATGTACTTATGACCCCGAGGCTCATAAATTCCCGGATACCGATGAATGCCGAAATTGAACGACTTGCCATGCTGAATAACTGTTTCGTCGACCGAAGAGAGTAAAACATGGTTTTCACCTTCAAACTGATCGAGCGGGAGAACCATAAGTCCATGGTATTTTCGGGTATTGCAGAGCACAATAGTTGTGCTAAAGTACCCCCCTGCCCTATTTGTGCTCAGAATTTCTCTGTTGAGCGAGTACTCCAGGTTAATTAACTCCTTGCTATCGAATTTCAAGTAACTCATAGTAGCTTTCATTTAGTAGTTCCTAACTCTATGTTTGCAAATATTTAACCCTATATTAGCTGCGTTAAACTGATATTTTTGTGGCCTATACCTTCAATGCACTTACAAATACTGCATATTTTTTTCTAAACCCTTTTATCTTGAGCATTTTACAACAGAATGTGCAATTGTGCGAATAAACAACACAATATATAAATTTTTAAGCATTAATGGGCGCTTTAGTTCCTTTTTTTTACGTTAACGATTTCTGTAAATGCAATTTAGTAATAAACCTATGAAAGTTAATATCTGGACGAACTGCTATGCAAGGGCTATAACGATAATATGGCATTCGCTCATTATCCTACTGATTTTCGGATTTTTCGGTTGCGGCCCTTCCAATTCTAAAACCATTATTAAAGGCACTGTAACAAACTGTGATCGCTCTGGCATTGCAATGAGAAAAATTTGCAAAAGCGGGCTTATTACAATCGATTCTGCAGAAATAAACCGCTACGGGCATTTCGAACTGGCTGCAAGCATAGCTGAACCCACCCTGATTAGTTTAAATTCCAATTGCTTACCTATACCCATACTACTTCTAGTTGATCCCAACGAGAGGATAACTGTTGAGGTAAGCGATAGCATAAAATTAAATTACAATGTCTCAGGATCGCGAGGTTCCATTCTTTTAAAGGAACTTTCGTATCGGCATTATGCTACCATATACAGTATCGATTCTTTAGCAACAATTTTTAAAAGCAGCATAAACAGCGAGAAGTTCGATTCGGCGCGAGCTTCGATTACCGAACAGTATACGAAACTTATTGCCAACAATAAGAATTATATTGCCCGATTCGTCAGAACAAACCGCTATAGCCTGGTATCGCTTGTCGGTCTTTTTACTCAATATCCCAACGGTCAATTGGTATTAAATCCACAGGACGATTTTGAACTTTACAAACTTGTAAGTACATCGCTTGGCCAACTATATCCATCAAACGAACATATTGTAAGTTTGAAGAATAAAGTTGAACACATTCAAAAGCAAAACGAACTCCGTGGGCTACAAAACGAAATGCTAAAAATTGGCGAAAAGATTGATTTGAAATCAATTCCTTACACTAATGAAATTTATGCCGATAGGGTTTCCCGTGCACGTTACATCCTGCTCGATTTTTGGGGTAGTTGGTGCATACCCTGCAATTCCTTTAGGCACAGCCTAATTGATTTACACAGCTTGTATAGCCCAATGGGATTTGAAGTTGTCCAGTTTGTCTTCGAGAAAAATTGGCAAAAAACTTTAACCGATAGCATTCCCTGGCCCCTTGCATGGGACACCAAACTTTGGGATTCCGATTTCGCTCAAGAACTGGGAATAAATAGCATTCCTGCCAATTACCTTATTAACAAGCAGGGTATTATTATCGAAAAAAACCTTTCGGCGCCCAAACTTACTGAGGCCCTCGAAAAACTTCTTGGGCCCATTCATAATCCTTAAAAAATTAATTGGTTTCATTAAATTTGCATCTTAAAAACAAGTTCAATCGCAAATTTTCAGAAAATGACAGCTAAAGCCAGGGTAATAAACCTAATATCAGTTTCACTTTTAACAATTATTGCGTTAAGTTGCGGCCCAAAACCCAAGTCGACAGTTGAAGTAATTTTTGAAAACCTCGAAGAAAAAACCCGAGTGTCGCTTTTCATTCAGGAATTTAAGGCAAATCGATTGGTTTCCACAATGGAAGTTACGCCTAAAAAACCCAAAGCACATTTCAAATTGCTCGAAGGAGGAGAACCACTTATTGTGCAAATAGTTACAGAAAGCAAGAACAGAAGCGAAACGCTTGCTATTGTAGAAGAGGGACAAAATGTTCGACTCTTTATCGATCTTAACATGCCCTCAAACTATGCGGTAGAAGGATCGGAAGAATCCATACTGGTTAAGAACTTGAATGACAAACTTCGATTTACTAGAAGGAACCTAGATTCATTAAAAAATCTTCTTTCGGTTGCTACCGAGAGGGCTACAATTGAAAAATTGAGGCAACAATCCCAGGCTACCATCGATTCGCAGAGGGTTTTTAGTACCCGCTTCATATGGGAACACCCTATGGCGCGAGCCAGCGTAGTAGCCCTATACCAGCAACTTGAGCCCAATGTTTATGTTTTCGACAGGGCTGAAGATTTACAACTCTTCAAGGTGGTTGCTTCGTCTCTAGTTGCCCGCTTCCCCGAATCGAACTACGCAAAGGGAATGGTTAACGATATAAACGAAATGACCCGAAGGCTTAAAAGCCATCAGGTTCTCAACCTGATAAAAGAATCGAAGCATACCCTGCCCGACATTGTGATGCCCAACACTAAGGGCGACACCGTGCGACTTTCATCGAATATTGGAAAAGTGATTATACTCAATTTTTGGGCTTCGTGGAATGCAAACAGCATGGTGGCCAATCAGGAACTAGCAAAACTAAGCAACGCGTTCAAGGGCAAGCCGCTTGTAATATTCAACGTTTCAATGGATACCGATCGCGAGGTTTGGGTAAAGGCAATTGAGCAAGCAAATTTCCCGGGAATTCATGTTTCCGAATTGAACCCTTCGGGGTCAATTGCCGCAGGCACATACAATGTTACCAACCTGCCAACCAATTTTGTTATCGACAAAAATTACGACATCATTGGTCGAAACGTATATGGCGAATCGCTGGTTCGAATGGTTAGCGAACTATTACAATAGATCGATGCTCCCAGGAAAAAATATATATTTCGCATCCGACTTTCATCTGGGGCTGCCCAGTTACCTTGAGAGTCGCAACCGGGAGATACTTCTGGTTCAGTGGCTCGATAGCATTAAATCAGATGCATCTGAAGTATTCTTGGTAGGCGACATATTCGATTTTTGGTACGAATACAAAAGGGTTATCCCCAAAGGGTTTACTCGATTCATGGGGAAAGTAGCCGAGCTCACCGATTCGGGTATCCCCGTTCATTTTTTTACTGGCAATCACGATGTTTGGATGTTTGGCTATTTCGAAAAGGAGCTTGGGGTAAAAATTCACACACAACCCATTGTAAGGGAATTTAACGGCAAAAGCTTTCTTATTGGCCATGGCGATGGGCTTGGCAAGGGCGATTATGGGTATAAACTGCTCAAAGGAATTTTCACAAGCCGAACTCTTCAGTGGCTATTCTCGCGCTTGCATCCAAATTTTTCAATGTGGTTGGGTAATCGATGGTCGATTAGTAGCCGTTATTCCAAAGAAATATCCCACAAGTTTCGTGGCGAAGCAGAACTCATTACACGTTACGCACGATGGGAAAATGAGCGAGGAAATGGCTACGATTTTTTTGTGTTTGGCCACTGGCACTCACCCGTTGTTTACCCTTTAAATTCAACAGAAACTCTGGTTCTACTGGGCGATTGGATTGTAAACAACACATATGGCAAGTGGAACGGGAAATCCTTTGAGTTGCTTCGTTTCAACACCGGTATTTCGGAATTGGTAGGTAAAGTATAAATAAAACTGCAATGGATCAGTACTTACAGCTATTAAAACATACGCTAGAAAATGGGGTTGAAAAAACCGACCGAACCGGAACCGGAACAATAAGTGTGTTTGGTTACCAAATGCGTTTCGACCTGACGGAGGGATTCCCACTGCTTACCACAAAAAAACTCCATTTAAAATCGATTATTCACGAGCTACTCTGGTTTTTAAACGGGGACACAAATATAAAATACCTTAACGATAATGGTGTAACCATTTGGAATGAGTGGGCCGATGAGCAAGGGAATCTCGGTCCGGTTTATGGTTACCAGTGGCGAAGCTGGCCAACAGCCAATGGTCGCCATATCGACCAGATAACGCAGGTTGTAAATTCGCTCACCAAAAACCCCGACTCGCGTCGCCATATGGTTTGCGCATGGAACGTGGGTGAAATTGAGAATATGGCTCTTCCACCCTGCCATGCCCTATTCCAATTCTATGTTGCCAGCGGCAAACTATCGTGCCAGCTTTACCAGCGCAGTGCCGATATTTTTCTCGGCGTTCCCTTCAACATTGCATCTTACGCCCTACTAACCATGATGATGGCTCAGGCCATTGGCCTAAAACCGGGAGATTTTGTACATACCTTTGGCGACGCCCACATCTATCTAAATCATATTGAGCAGGTTAAGTTGCAACTTACACGCGAGCCACGTGCGCTCCCAAAAATGATTATTAACCCTGAAGTGAAATCGATATTCGATTTTAAATACGATGATTTTAGGCTTGAGGGCTACGATCCGCACCCACATATTAAAGGGGCCATTGCTGTATAGGGTAATCGGTTGTCAGTTCTCGGTTATCGGTTATTGATAATCAGTGACTGGTTGATTGCCCCTCCCAATAGCTATTGGGGGATTAACTGATGGAGTGAAAACCGAAGCCCGAAGACTTTAGAATGTAGACTGAAAACCGATAACTGACAACCGAAAACTAAAAAAACTTAACAACACACCAAATGCCCCCAGTAATTTCAATAATAGTAGCCATAGCCGAAAATAATGTAATTGGAGCTAATAATCAGCTTATTTGGCATATTCCGGAGGATTTAAAGCGCTTTAAGGCGCTAACAACTGGTCACCACATAGTTATGGGGCGAAAAACCTTCGAAAGCATAGGCAAGCCCCTGCCCAAAAGAACCAACATTATTGTAAGCCGCAATACGAAATATGCTGCCGAAGGGTGCGTAGTTGTTGCATCGCTGAAGGAAGCACTTACGGTGTCGGCCAGCGATAGCGAAGTATTTATTATTGGTGGTGGCGAACTCTATCGCCAAGTTTTGCCAATGGCGCATAAACTTTATATAACCTTGGTTCATAAAAAGTTTGAGGGCGACACCCTTTTCCCTGAAATTAATTATTCTCAATGGCGCGAAGTGTCACGCGAAAAAGGAAAGCCCACCGATAGCGATGGGCTTGAGTATACTTTTGTAGACTATGTGAGAGTTTAGGCTGCCTTTAATCGTTTCAGGTTGGCCTTCTCCAACTTTTTAGTGGCGTAGTCCAGGGTAATATGCATTTCAGCCTCGGGCTTGGAGGGCAGATCGAACATGGCATCAATCATAATGGCTTCGCATATAGAGCGTAATCCTCGTGCTCCCAGTTTGAACTCTATGGCCTTGTCCACAATATAGTCGAGCACCTCGTTCTCGAAATGCAACTTAATATTATCGAGTTCGAATAGTTTAACGTACTGCTTAACAATGGCATTTTTAGGTTCGGTTAGTATATTCCTGAGGGTTTGCCTATCGAGCGGATTCAGAAATGTTATAACCGGGAGTCTACCAATAATTTCGGGTATTAATCCGAATGCTCGCAGGTCCTGCGGAGCAATGTACTGTAGCAAGTTGTCGCTGTCAACCGTTTCGCGGTTCTTGCTAGCGCTATAGCCAACTATTTGGGTATTGAGGCGCTGGGCAATTTTGCGCTGAATACCTTCGAAAGCCCCTCCGCAAATGAAGAGGATATTGGTAGTGTCCACCTCAATCATTTTCTGCTCAGGATGCTTACGACCACCCTGTGGGGGAACATTAACTTTAGAGCCCTCGAGGAGCTTGAGCATGGCCTGCTGCACCCCTTCACCCGAAACATCGCGGGTAATGGAGGGGTTATCGCCCTTCCGGGCAATTTTGTCTATTTCATCGATGAAAACTATTCCCTTTTCGGCTGCTTCTACATTGTAATCGGCTGCCTGCAGCAAGCGGGTGAGAATGCTCTCAACATCCTCGCCTACATAGCCAGCCTCTGTAAGAACCGTAGCGTCAACTATGGTGAAGGGCACGTGTAGCATACGCGCTATGGTGCGGGCCAAAAGGGTTTTACCTGTACCCGTTTCTCCTACCAGAAGGATGTTCGACTTCTCTATCTCAACATCGTCTGCTTTGGTCTTGGTGTTCTGCAGAAGCCTTTTGTAGTGATTGTAAACAGCTACCGATAGGTACTTTTTGGCATCGTCCTGACCAATAACATACTGGTCGAGAAATGCCTTTATCTCATGAGGCTTTAAAAGTTTACTACGGTTCAGCTTGAATTCTCCCTTTTTCTTCAGTTCCTCTCGAACAATAATATTGGCCTGTTCGGCACACAGATCGCAAATAAACCCACTCATACCAGCAACCAGAAGGTTAACCTCCTTTCGGTCGCGACCACAGAACGAGCACTTGTCGGTATTTCTCATTGACTTATTTTTAAGTTACAAAGGTAAGAATAATTGAAATGAATATTAAAAATACCGGTTAGGTTTTGGTTACTTGTACTTAATTTGAATTTTTTAAGACATTTTAAGCTTACAAATAATCCCTCAACTGTTACCTTTTCGGTCATAATTAGAAATAAAACATACTTGTTCCCTTTTTTTAATAGTTTACCTTTGCTTAAAAAAACACCTATGCACACCAATACATGCCTTGGCATTATACCTGCACGTTTCGCATCAACCCGATTCCCCGGCAAACCATTGGCCGATATTGCAGGCAAGCCCATGATTCAATGGGTTTATGAAAACGCTTCAAAAGCATTCAGCCATGTGTACGTTGCTACTGACGATGAAAGGATTGCCATAACCGTTGAGGGATTTGGCGGAAAATGCATTATGACCTCAACTTCTCACCAAAGCGGCACCGACCGTTGCGCAGAGGCACTTTTGGCTGCAGAAAAAGTTACTGGAATTTCTTTTGAAATCGTTATAAACATACAAGGCGACGAACCGTTTGTTAAACCGGAGCTACTCCTCCACCTTATTGAGCCTTTCAGTAGCCCAACGGTTCAAATTGCCACTCTAGTCAAGCCCTTTGGAAAAGATGAGAATATGTTCAATTCCAACTCACCCAAGGTTGTGGTTGGCTCACATGGTAATGCCCTTTACTTTAGTCGTTCCGTAGTTCCACACATTAGGGGTTGTGAAGAATCCCGGTGGGCTGAAAAGCACATTTTTTACAAACACATTGGGCTTTATGCATACAGAGCGAACGTATTGAAGGAAATTACTTTACTACCCCAGTCGCCACTTGAATTGGCCGAATCGCTTGAGCAACTGCGCTGGCTTGAAAACGGCTATAGTATTGCCGTTTCAGTTACCCATGATGAAACTCTGGCGGTTGATACACCCGACGATTTAGAAAAAGTTCGAAATCTGATTTTATCCCGCTTATGAATAGAATTGGTTTAGCAATACTATTTGCGCTTCTCTAGTTTTGCTTTTTCACAAAACCTCAACGATTTTAAATACAACTATTGAACTGCCTTTGCCCTATTGGCTGCTTTGTAAGGTTTTAAACCTTTAGGTGTAAGAATTTGTTTAGGTTCTTAGGTCGCCAAAATAAAATCGAGGCCATTTCCTGTAAAAGAGAATGGCCTCGACTAATATTATTAAAAGTAGAACTTACTGCTGCGCGCCAAAAACCTGAAAATCGTCGACCCTAAAGAATGTTATTCGGTTTCCTGTTCCGCTTCCAACATATTTGAAGGCGAAATGCACATTTCCGGAGAATGGTTGCAGATTAACAGCACCCGAGTTTTTCCAAACGCCAAAACCATCGGCTTGTTGAGCAATATACGCATCGTTAAGTTTGGTCCATGTTGCGGTGGCAGGGTTCTGTCCATCGAAATTCGATGAAACAAATACCTCGAGGGTTGTACCCTCGCGCCACTGTGCGAACTGGGTTTTAAAACTCAAGTACCTAGGAGAAATGGAAGAGAGGTTTACCTGTGGAGAAATAAGCCATGAAGTATTTAAGGCCTCACCCGATTGGTGAGCCGTCATTTCGGCATAGCGGTTACCACTAGCCTCTTTAGCAACCCAGACTTTTGTACCTTCAGTGGCAATTGTTCTCCAATTGTTTACAGTAAGAGGCTGGTTAACAACTGCGGTGGAAAAATTCTCATTAATTAGGAACGCTTTTATGGCTCTAGGTTCAATAAGCCTTATATCGGCTAATGAACGCACATAAAGCTGATAATCGGAATTGAACTTGCTAAGTATAGCGGTAAACTGTCCTTTTTTAGAAGGGACAATGCTATTGGCAAAATTGGCATAATTACTAGTACGTACAATAACCCTATTCTCCCAGAAATCTTCGAGCCATCGATTGGTAACTGCTCCAGGAGCCCAAGCAAGTCCAAGTTCAGAATTGCTAAATTGAACTCCGTCGAGGATTATCAGTTTTCCAATCAAATTGTCGTTAAGCCCACTTATTGTAGTGGGTATGGGTTCAACTGTTATACCCGATTCTACTGTAAAAACTTTCTGATAAAACTCCTGTGCGCTAAGCCTACCAATAGAATTATTAAAATTTCCTCCAAGTTGCACCATATTTCCATATTTGCCTAACCACATTCCTTGGCAATTAATAATAACCTTGGTTCCCACAGGGAATTCAACATGAAGGCCAACTACATCAATCCTAAACTCCATTCCACCGGTTTCATCCTGTATGAAAAGTTGCTTGTACAGATTACCCGACTTGTCATTAGCGCCCACAACTCCCTGAACAACTGTATTTGTGCTTACTTGCATAAGATTCGAAGTACACATGGCTCTGAGCTGCGCCAGCGTAGTATTGGGCGTTGGAAGTTGCCCACCACAACGAGGATTTGTAAATTTTACGTCGGAAGGGTCGCGAATTACCAGTTGCAGGGTATTGTCGTATCGTCCCAATACTCCAGTAATGGTTCCATTGCCCGAAGGCACTATTTGTTCTGCAAAACTGGCGTAGCCGCTGGTACGAATGATTAGCATCTTACCATCACAATTAACAAGATTGCGATTTGTATTAACGGTTGGAATTGAATAACCCTTGGTGGCATCCCAAAACTGAACATCCTTAATAGTAACCAATTTCTGAACATGAGAAAAGTTAAGGTCATCGACAGATAGAGTATCAGGAATAACGGGGCGTTTGGTTCCGGAGCGCTGCATATAGTTGGGCAAATATTTCATATCGATACCCGCAATTTTTAGCGCGCCCAAATCGACAATAGATGCACCAATCTGGTAGGTGCCTCTAAAAAAGTCGATATAAAGGTCGTTTAATTTCACTAGTACCCGCTGGCCCGGCTTCAACCTGTAGGTTGCAAAGAGCCTCTTTGCATTTATCTTTATATCAATACCCCCGGTATGGTCCTGAATGGTTACAACCTCGTAAAAGTTACCTGCCGAATCGTTTGATGTTACATAGCCAGAAATAACAATGGTCGAGTCGCCTGTAGCGGTTAATAAACTATCCCAAAAAGTTTGTGAAGCAATCTTCTTTATTTGCCCCATAGCCCCAGAAACGTCCCGAAACTTCTTTATTTGGGCAATGTTTGCAGTAGGCACCCAGGTTGATGTGTCAACTAGATTAGGAGTTACATCGAAGTCCTCTTTAACGCAGCCATTGTTAAGAACCAGAAGGGTTACTACAACAACTGGCAAACTAAATATTCTGAAAAATGGTTTCATACAACTAAATATTTCAAATTATTGGCACCTGGGCAAATTGAGCTGTACATCGTTCAAATCGCGAATCATAAGCTGATACGTACCATTATAAAAACTCATTACACCAACTAAGGTTCCTTTTGCGCTAGGCAGGGTGTCCTTTGCAAAATGTGCAAAACCGCTAGTTCTTAACACAAGATTCGAAAAGGTTTCTGAACAGGTCATTAGCCTATGGCTTATGGCATTAAGCCCAATTGGGTCGGCATAGGTAAGCCTTAGGCTGCTACCGGGGAGGTTGAGGGTTTGAAATTGCACATCGTTAAACTGAACCAATCTGCTGAAATTGCTTGGGGTAAGCCCACCTGAACCTATAGTAAGCGGTTGAACATTTACTAAACGTTTTCCCTTTCGAAATACATGCTGCTTAATTATAACATCCCCTTCGAGGCTCCCCAGCTGGGTAATTCCATTTTCGGTGTAAATGGAGCCCAATTGAGTTAGACCACCGTATTCGCCCAAGTATAGGTTATTGCAGTAAACTAAAACTCTCTGGCCCCGGGGGTAATCGTTATAAAGGGTAGTCTTATCAAGTTTCAATTCAATTCCGCCCGTTTCATCCTGTATAACAATGGTTTTATAGAAGTTTCCTCTGCGATCGTCGGAAATTACAATCCCTTCAATAAGTATAGAGTCGCGCTGGTACAGGGAGGAACTATTGAGCCGAATTAAATCGCCAGCATAAAGCGACTTCAGTTCAGCAATGGTTGTATTGGCTCGCAAAGCGGTAGAGTCATCGTCAGGAGCAATGGGGTCGAACTGCTGAAAAACGCAGCTTGGTGCAAGAAAAAAGGTTGACAACACTAGCGTAAGCGCTCCGAAGTATTTTGTTAACTTATTCATTTCAAAAAATATAATTGGATTAAAAACGAAGACCTAATATGAGAAAGTAGGTGCGACCGTAGGCATAGAAATATCGGGGTGGAAACTTATCTAAATCGCTCAGCTGTCCGCCAAAGCGTAAGTTTTCGAAACCTCCCGTTTTAAAGCTGGTATTGTCGAGAACGTTTGCAACCTGAAAGTTAAGATTTATAAAGTACTCTTTGTACCTCCACGATTTGCCAATATTTGCATCAACCAAAAACTGTTGAGGGACAGAGAGTTGCCTAGTAATTATATCGCGTACCGGATCGTTCTCTTCAAAGGCCATGAGGCCTTGGGGTGTTCTTCTTTCGGGGTTAAAATCGATATAAGAATCCCTGAAGTAACTAACAGAGCCTCCCAAAAACCAATATTTGGGCGATGCATACCTAAAGCCCAGCATGGCTGCAGTTTGGGGCGTATTGGGAACAAAAAAGTTTTTGAAATAAACCATTTTTTGAGCAACAACTTGCCCTGAATTGTCCTGTGTGATAGTAACATCGGGTCTCGAAACGTACTTATACGATCCCATGGCAAGGGCAGTGTTTAGGGTAATTGTGGTTGTAAGCTTAATATCAGCCCCAAACTCTATGCCTCTGTGCTCCTTGTCAATCCCAGTCATGGTCAGATTAACAAAGGTTTTAAGCGACTCGTCGTAAAAACTCTTCAGCTCGTTTTGATCCATGAAAAGGGTATAGTATGCAGTAACTCGTGCTTTAATAAACGGATGACGAAGGTTGTAATTCAAATCCGTTGAAAGAATCTTTTCGCTCTCCAGGCCTGGGGCCAAAATGTTACTCGTTCGGGGCGATATAAATGCATAACGTAGGAATGGCGCTCGGGTAAGGTAAGCAAAGTTTCCATCTAAATAGTGCCTTCCAGATATTTTCCATGTCGCTCCTCCTTTCACACCATAGTCGACAAATAATTTCTTTTTCGAATCGCCCTTGGAGTTTAACGGGAAGCGTCCATTACGCATGTTTCCGGTTCTCCAGAATTGGGTGGCATTCAAGTTGGCACCCAAATAAAAGTCGAAGGCATTGGTTAGGTAATTAGCAACTGCCCACATCCCGCCATTATTAACGCTTCCTTTGTAATCGTATCCGTAAACGTCGCCAGCACCAACCATCCTATTAGGATTATCAATATCGTTTTGAAGAAAGGTCGAGTCGTAGTTCATGCTGGTTAAAAAGTCGCGTTCGGCAAATTGATCGATATCCAACCAGTAATTGCCTCCCAGCAAATCTGAAATTGTTTTGTAATTACGGTTCCGGTATGCCGAGGCTTCTATTCCAGCATTTAACTTAATTTTGGCAGAAATCTCACTATTTAAAACTGATGAGAAAGTTAACTGGCGTGAGTCGGCAACACGATCTTCAATAATATACTTAGAGCGAAGCATACTATTTACTGAATCCCAACTTCTATAGTTAGTTTGGTATAGAGCATTCCAGTCAATTTGGCGGGTATTCACATCATTCTGAAAAGCTGCTGTAACCGCATCAACAATGTCTTGTTGTGCAGTAAGCGCTTTGAAACTGGGAAGCTTTCGGTAGTAATCGGGCCGCGGATCCTGTGTGTCGTACCAGTTGAGAGAAGTTGTACTGAAGCGACCAAAAGAATACCCAACTGAAGTGGATAAGCGAGTCATTTCAGAAATGTTCCAATAATGACTAAGAATGAAGGTAGGCTCCTGCTGAAAGCGAACTCGTGCATTACGTTTTTCGCCATTTTGATATCCCCAGTTGGGGTTATAGTAGTTATTACCGGTAATTTGAAGCAATTCCTCTACAGCAACCCCCTGCATGCCCCGCTTAATGGGAGCATTGAATGCAGCAAATGAAACCGAGTGATAATTGTTGTATTTCTTTTCAACTGCCAAGAAATATGCCCATGCATCGTAAAACGTGCCTTCCACATACCCCTCTTCGGCCCATCTCCGCGAACCACTAAGGGTGAAGGCAACGCCTTTATCGTTTAGACCGGTGGCATGGGTAAACATAACCCTGTTGGAATACGTTCTGTTGGTTGCGGCATACGATACCCGGGTTCCTTTTCTGGCCTGGCTTGCCCTTACATTAATATTGGTAGCTCCGCCAAGCCCCCCAAATGAAAAGTCGGTTGGGACCATTCCATGTCTCGACTCCCTGTTGCGCGTCACATCGTTCAAACCACCCCATGCGCTCCAACTCTGGAAGCCGCTTTCGGGATCGTTAACGGGTATTCCGTTCATGTATACTAAACTATAGTCGGAATCGTAACCTCTAACTTGAAAGCGGGCAGGACTAAATGTAAACGCCACAGCGGAGTTGAATGCATCGTACGATGATTGAAGTACTCCAGAAATATTTTGTCCTCTGGAATCGCTATCCAAATCGTCAGATGAAACCACAACTTCCGAAAATGTCTGCCCAAGGGACTCGTCGGTTTGGGTGCGCTTCATTACCACCTCAGGTAACACAACGTCGACGGTACCCACTTCAATCCCAAAATCAATGATTGAGTAACCTACAAAAGTAAAGCTTAACAGATGCTTTCCTTGGGGTAAACTCACAAAAAAGTAAGTACCCTCAGAATCGGAAATTGCAGTTAGAGTGGTGCCAACTACCTGAACAACAACACCCGAGAGGGGGTTGCCTGTATCGACATCTTTCACAACACCCTTAACGCTTGCCTGAGCCCAAGCAGTTGCGGGGATTAATGCTAAGCATGTTAACACGATTAAAACGTATTTCTTCATTCCCTAAAAACCTTATTATATTAAACATTAAAAGAAAAGGGGAATAAAACCCCTAAGTTAACCTTTACAAAAGAACACTTTTTAATTCTATTTACCAATTTTGTTTTGGATAATACGATTTTTTTTGGAATAGGTTTGACTATATTTGTCGTTCATAATTTTTATTTTTTTCTTCTTTGGCAAGAATTTGGAATATGAA
>JBBIRB010000030.1:0-3570 GCA_037442025.1 Bacteroidales bacterium
ATCGAAAATCCCTTGTCAGAACTAACTTGCTGGCACAACTCAGTTAACGACTGCTGAAGACCATGTGTGAAAAGTGTTTCGGGGATAAGGCCCAGTAGTATTCGTTTCAATTCAATAGAGTAAGCCCCAATGCCTTGTATAGTGTTGCTTAGCAATTTGAGTTTTTGATGATAAAGGCTGGGTTCTTTGCCAATCATTAGCATGATAAAAGTGATAAGGACAAATGTATTTACTTTCCTATGGCAAAAAATCCCCTTTTTAGTGGATTGATGAAAATAATATCCATAATTACTTTGCAATAAGATTTTAAGTTGTATAATTTCGTTTCTAATAATTACTGAAAATAATACTTGATATCATGATGAAAAGCAAATTCTTGTTGTTATTGGCACTCTTCTCTACGGGCTCAATGTTCGGTCAGAACTGCGAGGCGTTTTACCCTTTTAAAAAGGGAGCCGTAATAGAAACCCAGAGTTTTAATCCTAAAGGTAAACTTACTGGTTGGGCACGCCAAACTATTCTCGATGTTCAGCACGGCACCAATTCAGCCGCAGTACTCGTAAAGTCCGAAACTTTCGATCCCAAAGGGAAGGAACAAGCAGCGCAGGAGTTGACCATGAAATGCGAGAATGGAATTTTTATTATGGACATGAAAGGTTTTATTGACCCTAAAACCATGGGCAATAGTGCCGAAATGGAAGTTAAAATAGATGCAAAAAACATGGAGTTCCCGGCAGTGCTAACTTCTGGTATGATTTTGAAAGACGCCAGCATTCGCATTTCTATGGGTTCGGGAGGAATGACATTTATGAATATTGAGACCCGCATATTTAACCGAAAGGTTGAAGGTATTGAATCCGTTACAACCCCAGCAGGAACATTCGAATGCTATAAAATTAGCTACGAATCGGAAGTAAAAGCTATGGTTAAGGTTACTGTAAAGGGCGTGCAGTACATTGCCAAGAATGTGGGTGTGGTTCGCTCTGAGAATTACGACAAAAATGGAAAACTGACCGATTATTCGGTTATGTCGAAAATATCGGGGAACTAAATTCCCGCTTTAATTAATAAATTCTTTTAAATTAAAACTTTAAACTATGAAAAGATCTGTTTTTGCTTTTATGCTTGTTTGCATATTTGGTTTTGGTGCTAGTGCTCAGGAAAGCACTTTCAATGTTGGCGATAAGGTGGTTAATGTTGGCCTTGGAATTGGGAATGTTCACTACTCGGGCAGTGGCTATAAAACTCAAATTCCACCTCTTTCTGCATCGTTCGAAATGGGTGTAAAGGATGGTATTCTCGAAAAGGGAGTGATTGGCGTTGGCGGTTACCTTGGCTATGCCAGCTACAAATGGACGAGCGTGTGGGGTGGCGATGAATATGGTTGGAAATATTCGAACTTTATTTTGGGTGCAAGGGGAACTTTTCACTATCCATTAATCGACAAGTTGGATACCTATTCGGGTTTGATGCTTGGCTACGAAGTTGTTTCAGTATCAGAAATTGGTGTAACCACAGGTTGGGGAAGTGCCAACGCCAGCGGTTTTATTTGGTCGTGGTATGCTGGTGGTCGTTACTACTTTACCGATAAAATTGCAGGGATGCTTGAGTTAGGATATGGCATAACTTACCTAAACTTGGGTGTTGCAATAAAGCTATAATTTATTTCGAGAATAAATGAGAGAGCCTTCGCATCGATAAGTTATGCGAAGGCTCTCTCTTTAGTTTAAACTTATTTTTAGTTGATGGGTTAACGAGACTCTAACTGGGATCCCCCTTTGTCTTCCGGGTTTCCAAGGAGGGCTTTTTTCAACTACCTTTAAAACCTCGCTATCAATTTCGGGGGTTAATCCTTTTACAATTCTAGTATTGCTCACCTTGCCATCGGGTTCAACAATGAACTCTATATATATGGTCCCTTGGACCTGATCGGTTAATACCGAATTTGGCAGATTTGCTCTGATGTACTCTAAAAAAGTGCTGTAATCTTTAGCGTAGAATTGTGGCATCTCTTCAACCATAATAAATACCTCATCGCTTTTTGTGCTTCCCTTCTCTGCCCCTCCCAACAATTCGTATGCATTTATGCCCGAGTCGGTACTGGTTTTCTTGCTCTCTACCATTTTCGACGATAAGTCCCTTTCGCTTTTGGCCCTCTGAACAGTACTTTCGGAGGCTGTTATTGATGGTGCCGGCACAGTTGCTAATCCTGATGAAATGCCTTTGGGGCTATTAGTAGTGCTTGGCGCGCTATCGGGCTTTGGCAATGTGGTCTCAACTTTCGCAAGGGTAACCACCGTAACTGTTTCGGCAAGTTTCATATCGTAAACAGCATCCGCCTTTTCTTGGTCTGTTGCTACTTCATCGGCTAATGTAACGGGAGAAGCAGCTTGGTTGCGTTTACCGTTCGTTTTACCAACGTTCGAGGTCGATACTCCGGTGTGGTTTGCACCATTTGGGAGGTCTTTGCCAAGGTACTTGCCTTTCCATACGCTTTCATTTCTATATAGGTTCTCAGCAAGAACGGGATTAGAGTTTAAACCAGAAAAATAGTAGTAACTCAGAAACGAAATGGAAAGAACCAATGCCAGAGAGGCAGCAATGCCTAACCAGTAACCAACAGACAATCTGTGTTTTTTCTGTGCCTTGCTGTCAATAAGGGCATTCAATTCGGAAACAATGCTGCTTAACTCTTCATTTGGCCCAAGTTGCAAAATACCTTCAAGTTCATCGGAGCACATGCTGCAAGAGGCTATGTGCCTTTCTATTTGTTCAGCATTGCCGCCAACAATTTCACCCTTCGAAAAGCGGAGCAAAGTATCGCTATCGGGGCATAGACTTGTGCTTTGGTATGTTGGATTAGTATTTTTCATTTTTTGTGAGACCAATTTTCAGGTTTCGTTTTCCATTCTGAATGTAGCTCTTTACCTCGTTCAGGCTGTATCCTGTTTCATCGGCAATTTCCTTGTAACTTTTCTCTTTTAGGTAGAAAAGTTCAACGCACGTTCGCTGCTCGTGCGACAGGTTGCAGAGTTCCATCTCTAAATTTGCAATCCTCTCTTCCAAAACGGATTCGGTATCTAGATGGTTTTCAATTCCATTTTCCATAAAAGTGTTCACCTTTTTTGACGGATCGCCATCGATAGTTATGAATGTTCTGGCATTTCTGAACTGCTGCATGCAGTAATTCCGCGCCACGCTGTAAAGCCATGGTTTGAAGTTGGTTACTTCGTGCCGCTTCAAATCGTCGAAAAGTTTTTCGAAAATCTGCATCACGGCATCTTTACTATTGGCTGTGTTTTTCAGATACTTATTACAGATTGAGAATGTAAATGCAGTATAGCGTTTAAACAGTATTCCAACAATGCTTTTATCGCCTTTGCTTTTGTAAAGGGCAATCAGTTGGGCATCGGTAAGGCTCTCTATGTTTTTGTTTTGTAGCAATCCTTTGCAAATCAGAGGTTCATGCCAAAAGTAGTAAAAAATAGAATTGGTTTATGGAAAACCATTCCTTAAAGTATCAATGGGTAAACGAATTGTTGAACCCCCAAAATTGTGAAAATTATGAAA
>JBBIRB010000030.1:3670-33418 GCA_037442025.1 Bacteroidales bacterium
AAGTATCAATGGGTAAACGAATTGTTGAACCCCCAAAATTGTGAAAATTATGAAAACACTAGTTTTAGCGGCATGCATTCTAATTATGGGAGCATTTACCGCAAATAATCAGCAGAAGGGAAGCATAGCAGGTGTGGTTAATCAAGCCGAGAGTGGAAAGCCCATTGTTAAGGCTTATATTCATGTTATGCAATCGGGAAAGTTAATTACTCAACTCCAAACCGATGCCAATGGGAACTTTCGGGTCGAACTACCCGAGGGGACTTATCAGGTTCGATTCTCAGCAGCCGGCCTAGCCGACCAAATCCTATCGGTTCACGTTAGTAAGGCTAAAACAACCTCTTTAAAAGTTGTACTTCGCAAGCCGGTAAGGCACGAAGTTTCGGATGAATTATTAGTTTTATGCGATGCCCCGGCTCCAGAGTTTAAAAGGAGTGAAAAAACAGCGACCCTAGGTGCAGCGAGTGCTGCATACATAGTCACAACTTTATACGATTCCGAAGAACAATATGTAGAGCATAATACCGAAGGGTACGATGTTGTTAACGAGAACGGTTTTAAGGAGGTGCGTAATTCTCCTTTATCCACCTTCTCCGTCGATGTCGATAGGGCCTCGTATGCTAATGTGCGCCGGTTCCTCACTCAAAACCAGAAACCAGTAAAGGATGCCGTACGGATTGAGGAGCTAATTAATTACTTCGACTATAACTACCCCCAGCCACGAAATGGGCATCCATTTTCAGTAACGGTTGAAGCCGATGCTTGTCCGTGGAATTCCAAACGGCAATTGGTTCTAATTGGGTTAAAGGGTGAAAACCTGAACGAGGAGCAGATTCCACCCAGCAATTTAGTTTTTTTAATCGACGTTTCAGGCTCAATGAATACTCCCAATCGCCTTCCACTGGTTAAGCAGTCCCTTTCTTTTTTAGTTGAACGACTTCGTAAATCCGATAGGGTAGCCATTGTGGTTTATGCAGGAGCAGCAGGGCTTGTGCTCGAATCGACTCCCGGAACTAATAAAACTAAAATTCTCGAAGCAATCGATAGGCTTCAGGCTGGAGGTTCAACTGCGGGGGGTGCTGGTATAAATTTGGCCTATAAAATTGCTAAGGAAAACTATTTGCATGGTGGGAATAATAGGGTTATTCTCGCCACCGATGGCGATTTTAATGTGGGTGCCAGCAGCGATGCTGAAATGGTTCGTCTTATTGAAGAAAAGCGTAAAGATGGTGTTTTTCTTTCGGTGCTTGGCTTTGGTATGGGTAATTATAAGGATTCGAAAATGGAAAAACTATCCAATGCGGGTAATGGAAACTATGCATACATCGATAATATTCTTGAGGCAAAAAAAGTATTTGGTACCGAACTGTGGGGTACACTATACACCATTGCCAAGGATGTGAAAATTCAGGTAGAATTCAACCCTACTAAAGTAAAGGCTTACCGCCTTATAGGTTACGAAAACAGATTGCTCAACAAGGAGGATTTCAACGACGATAAAAAGGATGCAGGAGATATTGGGTGTGGCCATACGGTTACGGCACTATACGAAATTATTCCTGCCTCTTCCGAAGAAAGTGTTTCGGATGTTGATCCATTAGAATACCAGAAATCTCAAGCTGTGGATAGCAAAAACCTTATGACCATTAAGCTGAGGTACAAACAGCCAAATGAGGATGAAAGCAAATTAATTGTCGAAAGGGTGGATGCAGCCAAACTAAAAGCAACATCAAATATTAAGTTTGCTTCTGCTGTAGCCGAATTTGGTATGCTATTGCGCGACTCGGAACACAAAGGCAATGCTTCCTTCAATGCGGTAATTGCAAGGGCAAAGAGTTCAAGAGAAAACGATGAGCATGGCTATCGGTCCGATTTTGTTAAAATGGCCGAAATGGCTCAGATGATTTACAGATAGATGTGTTAAGGGTAGCGAAATGTGGGTTCGAATGCTGGACAAAACAACAGTTAGCGCTTGAACCCCATTTTTATTTTAATGTATTCTGTGATTGACTATTGCTGAAGGATTGCGGGGCTATGCGTGATTGGATAAATGTAAATAGGATGTGAACCCCTTTGCCTATAATTAATCCCAAAATAGCTCCCCCAATTATGTCGCTGGGGTAATGTACACCCAGGTATATACGGCTGTACGAAACTAATGAAGCCCAAAAGAAAATGGTTATGGAGAACCACTTTTTCGATAGAACCAAATGCAGAAACATGGCAACTCCAAAGGTATTGGCTGCATGCGAGGAGACAAATCCGTAATTTCCTCCACATCGGTTTACAGTGTGCACAAGTTCTTTAATATCGGGGTTATGGCAGGGGCGCAACCTTTCGAAAACATTTTTGAAAAAGTGTACCGATATTTGGTCGGCAAGCGTTACAACTAACGCAACTCCCAGTAGAAGCCATAGTCCCTTTAATCCATATTTATTAAATAATAAATATAATATTCCAATATACAATGGAGCCCAAATAAGGTTTCCCGAAATGCGAAACATTAGCGTGTCGAAGGTAGGCGAATGAATCCCATTAAGAAATAGGAAAAGCTGGGTGTCAATACCAATTAGCCACTCAATCATACCAATCGATTTAATTCGTTCCAAATCATGTCCTTAAGTTTTTCAATACCTAAACCAGTAACCGACGAAATAAAGACGTGGGGGATTGAGGGCACTTCGGCCATCATTTCGCGTTTCAGCTCATCATCAATCAGGTCGCATTTGGTAATGGCTAACATACGCTGCTTGTCAAGCAGTTCGGGGTTGTACTTTTCTAGTTCGTTCAGCAGGGTATTGTACTCGTTGGCAATATTTTTACTGTCGGACGGGATAGTAAAAAGCAGCATCGAGTTCCTCTCAATATGCCTGAGGAATCGAAGTCCTAGCCCCTTCCCTTCGCTGGCACCTTCAATAATTCCGGGTATGTCGGCCATTACAAACGAGCGGTTGTCGCGGTAGAGCACTATGCCAATATTTGGTTCGAGAGTTGTGAACGCGTAATCGGCAATTTTGGGTTTAGCTGCCGATACAACCGAAAGTAAAGTCGATTTGCCAGCATTAGGAAATCCAACCAGACCAACATCGGCCAAAATTTTCAGCTCCAATACTACAGCTGCTTCTATACCGGCTTCGCCCGGTTGGGAGAAACGAGGTGTTTGGTTTGTGGCGGTTCTAAAATGCCAGTTCCCCAGGCCGCCACGCCCACCCTTTAAAAGGGTTACAACCTGATCGTGCTGGGTTATTTCGCAAAGGGGTTCTCGGGTTTCGGCATCGAGCGCAACGGTACCGAGAGGGACCTCAATTGTTACATCGGCGCCATCGGCTCCGGTTCGCCTTTGCCCTCCCCCGGGGTTCCCGTGTTCAGCAAATATGTGGCGTTGATATTTTAGGTGAATAAGAGTCCATAACTGACTGTTACCTTTCAGAAAAATATGGCCGCCACGACCGCCATCGCCGCCATCGGGGCCGCCCTTAGGAACAAACTTTTCGCGATGCAAATGGGTGCTTCCCGCCCCTCCGTTGCCCGAACGGCAAAATATTTTCACATAATCAACAAAGTTCGACGAGGCCATGGGCAATGAGTTATTAATTGCGATTCAACCTAAAATATTAGTTATGTTTATCAATTGTAAGGCTTATATTTTCGAATACTTCATCGATATTCCCCATGCCCTTAATTCCGCAATATTTATTTTGGGCTTTGTAGTAGTCAATCACATTTCGGGTAGTTTCGTTGTAGATTTTTATGCGGTTATTAATGATTGTCATATTCTGATCGTCGGTTCTCCCGCTTGTTAACCCTCTGTGGGTTATCCTCTTTACCAGTTCGTTGTATTCAACCTCCAGGGCTATCATAAGGTCAATCGCAAGCTTTCGTTCAGAAAGTAATTCATCGAGGAATTTTGCCTGAAGAGTAGTTCGTGGAAACCCATCGAAAACGACTCCGCTTTTGCCAGCTAAATCTTCATCGAGTTGCCTTCCAATTATACCTATTACCAATTCATCGGGCACCAGCTCACCCCTGTCCATGTATTTTTTTGCTTCAATTCCTCTGGGGGTCTGCCTTTCAATTGCATTGCGTAATATGTCGCCAGTAGCAATATGAAGCAAATTGTACTTTCCTATAAGGTTCTGCGATTGGGTCCCCTTGCCAGCACCCGGAGGGCCAAATAGAACTATTATAAGCATAACGATTGTTGAGAAGTAGTTTGATTAGGGTATTAAAGTGTAAATGTTGGGTAGGTTGCGGCCTAACCCGTTGTAATCGAGGCCGTAGCCTACAATAAAGTCGTTGGGTATCGACCGGCCAATGTAGTCAATATTAATTTTTCCTTGATAAGCGTTGGGTTTAAAAAGTAAAGTAGCGATTAAAACTTTTTTGGGCGATTTTGTTTTTAAAACGTCAACTAATTTGGTCAGCGTAATGCCAGTGTCTACTATATCCTCAATAATAACAACAGTCCTGTTTTCAATGCTCTCGGTGAGCCCAATAAGTTCATTTATTGTTCCGGTAGACTGGGTTCCAACGTATGAGGCAAGTTTAACGAAAGAGATTTCGCATGGGAATTCAATTCTTCGTAATAAATCAGCTGTAAACATGAACGAGCCATTTAAAACGCTTACGAACAAGGGGGTGTTTTCATCTTTAAGGTCGCTATTTATGGTAAATGCCATTTTTGCAACAACATTCTGAATGCTTTCTTCGGGGTAACTAAGTTCAAATTCCTTGTCCCACAGTTTAACAGTTTTGACCATTGCTTATTGGTGGTTTTTAAAACGAATAAACGGCAAAAGTACAAAATATAATCTTTTTTAAAAGGATCTTGATGTAATGCTATCGAAGATGCTTGGTAATTATGCCATCCATAACATTCATACCATAGGGTATTATGTCGTCCGGAAAGTCGAAATCGGGACTATGGAGGTCGGGTTGGTCTTCTCCGGCTCCCAACCCCATAATTACCCCAGGCCCTCTAACAAGAAAGTGCGAAAAGTCTTCCGACCATCTATTGGGTTTTTCAATTGTGCTGAATGGTATTCCATTTTGTTTGCAAACCAGTTTTATCTCCTCTGTTAATTTGTTGTCGCACACAGCGGAGGGATAAATGTCGGTGAAGTTGAATTCAATGTTTACCCCATGTTTAATTCCCGACTTTTTAACGAGCTCAATGGTTCTGTCGGTTAATAGGCTCATATCTGCATCGGAGTAAGCTCTGAGAGTACACATTAATTCTCCATATCCGGGCGATGTGCCAAAGGCAATTTCGCCAACCCGAATATGTACAATAGTTATTAATACAAAGCTGCTATAATGGGGCAAACTTGCAATTTCATTTATCCCTTGAATTATTTCTGCAATTGCAAACGAAGGATTAATGCCGTTTTCGGGATATGCTGCATGTGAGGCCTTGCCTATTAGTTTCACAATTAACCCTTTCGAGGCTGCTGCAAAAGTGTGCTCAGCGAGGATAATATTTCCCTTCTTATGTTTAGGCATGTTATGAATAGCAAAAGCCATATCGGGGTAAAGGTTCAACTCCCTAAGCCTTCGGACCGATTTTAATGCCCCTGTTCCATTTTCTTCCTCGGGCTGGTAAAAAAGAATAACACGCCCCCTTTTCAGCGGGTTCGACTTTATTCGATTCGCTAAACCCGATACCATAGCCATGTGTCCATCGTGCCCACATGCATGCGAAATGCCAGGATGAATGGATGCATAGCTAATTTTAGAGGTTTCATGCATGGGTAAAGCGTCTAGGTCGCAACGAAACAGGATGGTTGGGCCTTCGCTTTTTCCCTTAAAAACAGCAGCCATACCCTCGCCTGCAATGCCAGTGTAAAGTTCATCGGGGCTATAGCGGCTCAAGTAAAAACGTATTCGTTTTCCAGTTTCTCTCTCTTTACCAGATAGTTCAGGGTTCCGGTGGAGCTCGTGCCTTAATCTAATGAGTTCTTCCATTGGCCTAATTTAACTGTTTGTAAAATTAGCAAATTTGAAGTAACCGCAATCGATTTAAATCTTATAAAATTGTTGAAGTAAGTCAAACAAATTATCATACAATTTTTTATAGATAACATATGTCCTTAAGGCAATGAATTCAACCCTTTGGGGCTGATTTTATGTTGCTTTACGAGTTTGAAACTTGCTGTTGCACTAGGTTGCCGTTTCTCTATTCGAATATAAGCGCGATGAGAGCCCAAGGCTTACCTCAAAAAGTAACCAAAGTGGAATTACTACCAGCACAAGGCTAATTATATCTGGAGGGGTAATTATGGCGGCTAGCACCATGATTGCAATAAAGGAGTGTTTTCGGTATTTTTTCAATAAGGCCGGAGTTACAACACCGGTTTTTGTAAGAAACAGTATAACCAGAGGAAGTTCGAAAAGAATGCCCGATGCTAGGGTAACCGAAGTAATTGAGCCAATGTATGAGTTTAAACTGATGGTGTTGCTCACTTCGCTTGAAACGCTGTATGATCCCAGAAAATGAATAGTGAGCGGTGTTATAATGTAATAACCAAATAGAACACCAACAAAAAAGAGTAGCGATACCCAAAAAACAACCCGTTGGGTTATTCTTCGTTCGCCGGGGTAAAGAGCGGGCTTAACGAACTGCCAAAGATTAAAAATAATGTAAGGGAAGGATAAAATAATGCCTGTGTATAAAGATACCATAAGGTGTATGGTAAACTGCCCCGATAATGAAATGTTAATTATCTCTAACCGATTTTGGTTTATACATAATACGCTGCTATTTAGCCATTCTCCCATTTGGCAAAGCAACCGGTTTGTGAAAAATGTTGGTTGCATGGGGGCAAATAGCAACCCATCGAATATGAACCGGAAAAAGACGAAAGCTATTACAGTGCTAATGAGAATGCCTAAAGTTGAGCGGACAAGAATCCAACGAAGCTCCTCTAGATGCTCCCAAAAGGACATTTCGCCATTTGTCTTGTCGTTTTCCATAACTATACAATTCCCTCCCTAAGAATATCATGAATGTGGACCATGCCAGCATATTTTCCCTTGTCGAGTACAATCAATTGCGTTATTTTATTGGTTTCCATTAGGTTAAATGCATTGATTGCAAGTTCGTCTTTGTCGATCGTCTTTGGGTTAACCGACATAATGTTCTCAGCTACTAAAAGTTCAACCGACTCGTTTCGCTGCAGCATGCGTCTTAGGTCGCCATCGGTTATTATACCTGCAAGTTGCTCATTGTTGCCAATAACAGCGGTTGCCCCGAGCCGTTTCGATGATATTTCAAGTATCACATCCCTAATTTTATCGGTTATCCTAACTTTGGGAGGGTTCAATTGGTCAAAAACATCGGCAACGCGCATGTACAGTTTCTTGCCGAGCGAACCACCGGGATGAAAACGTGCAAAATCGGCAGGTGTGAAGCCTCTCAATTTTAAAAGACAAACGGCTAAAGCGTCACCAATTACTAGCTGCGCTGTTGTACTTGAAGTGGGTGCCAAGTTGTTAGGACAAGCTTCGTTGTCTACCGTTGCTTTGAGCACAAAGTCGGCTTTCTGTGCCAAGTAGCTTTCAGTATTCGATACCAATGCAACTATTTTGTTGCCGAGGCTATGGATAAGAGGTACTAGAACCTTTATTTCTGGGGTGTTCCCACTTTTCGAAAGACAAATTATTACATCGTCGGGTTGAATTATTCCCAAATCGCCGTGGATTGCATCAGCTGCGTGCATAAATATGGCAGGACTGCCCGTGGAATTGAATGTTGCAACAATTTTCTCTGCAATAATTGCACTCTTACCAATGCCTGTAACAATTATTCTACCCTTTGCGTTAAAGAGCAACGAAACACAATTCTCAAAGTCTATATCTATATAATCGGCTAATTTATCAATGGCCAGTGCTTCCGATTTTATAGTGCTAATGGCTAATTGCTTAACATCAATTTTCATTGGTTCAGGGTTAATAATTGTTAATTTGTTTCAATCCTTCAATAGAAAAACAAGCATTTTTTTAGTTTTAAAAAATGTTTTGTAATTTTAGGTACAAATGTAGAAGTTTTTAGAAATTCACGGGTTTGAATAAGTAGTTAATCTTTTTTACAGGAAAGTTTCAAATATTGGGAGTAAAATAATGAGCGTTGGTAGTGATATTTCGTTAGGAGAACATCTGAAGAAGCACTTTGGTTTTTCAACCTTTAAGGGGAATCAAGAGGTAATTATTCGAAACGTATTAGCAGGGAAGGATACTTTTGTGCTAATGCCCACGGGCGGTGGAAAATCGTTGTGCTACCAGTTGCCAGCTATATTGCTTAAAGGTACAGCCATCGTAATTTCTCCCCTTATCGCATTAATGAAGAATCAGGTTGATGCTATGCGCGGATTCAGCGCCGAGGATGGAGTCGCTCATTTTCTCAACTCTTCCCTTAACAAAACACAAATAGCCAAAGTTAAGCAGGATGTTATATCGGGAAAAACGAAGCTGCTTTATGTAGCCCCCGAATCGCTTACAAAAGAGGAGAATGTACTATTCCTAAAGGGAGTTCCCATTTCATTCTATGCAATCGACGAAGCCCATTGTATTTCGGAGTGGGGTCACGATTTCAGGCCCGAGTACCGCAGAATTAGGCCCATTATTAATGAAATTGGCACCGCTCCATTAATTGCCTTAACAGCAACCGCTACCCCCAAAGTCCAGCACGACATTCAGAAGAATTTGGGCATGCTTGAAGCGTGCGTGTTCAAATCGTCCTTCAATAGGGCAAACCTTTACTACGAGGTTCGACCAAAGGTTAACACAATTAGGGAAATAATTAAGTTCATTAAAAATAATAGTGGTAAGTCGGGTATCATTTATTGCTTAAGTCGAAAAAAGGTTGAAGAACTAGCCGAAACCCTCAAGGTTAACGGAATAAAGTCTCTTCCTTATCATGCTGGTATGGATTCGTCAACCCGTAGTCAGAATCAGGATAAGTTCCTTATGGAAGAGGCAGATGTAATTGTCGCCACCATAGCCTTTGGAATGGGTATCGATAAACCCGATGTTCGTTACGTTATTCATTACGATATCCCTAAGAGCCTAGAAGGCTACTATCAGGAAACCGGAAGGGCAGGGCGCGACGGCGGAGAGGGCCAATGCATTACCTTTTACAGCTATAAGGACATACAGAAACTCGAAAAGTTCATGCAGGGTAAGCCAGTTGCCGAACAAGAGATAGGTAAACAGTTACTGCTCGAAACTGTTACTTATGCCGAATCGTCGGTTTGTCGCAGAAAAATGCTGCTGCATTATTTTGGAGAAGAGTACCACGTAGAGAATTGTACCAACTGCGACAATTGCAATCATCCCAAAAGTCAATTCGAGGGCAAGGAATACCTGCAATTAGTAATTGAAACGGTGCTAGCCGTTAAGGAAAAATTCAAAGCCGATCATATAGTTAACATTCTGTGTGGCAACATTACCACTATAATAAAATCGTACAAGCACAATAAGCTCGAAACCTTTGGCGAGGGTGCCGAAAAAGATCCCAGATTCTGGAATGCTATCATTCGACAGGGCTTGGTTATGAAATTTCTCGATAAGGATATTGAGAATTACGGATTGCTATTTGTTACCCCTAAGGGTAAGGAATTCCTCGAAAAGCCTTTCGACTTAATGTTTGTACTCGACCACGAGTACGAAGAGGGTGAAGAGGACGAGTCGGCTGCAATGCAGCCCGGCAAGGGCGGTTCTAGCGACGATGAACTGCTGGGAATGCTCAAGGAACTCAGAAAAAAGATTTCAAAAAAGAAGAATTTACCTCCATTTGTTATTTTTCAGGACCCCTCGCTGGAGGATATGGCTATTCAATATCCTATTACCATTGAAGAACTTCAAAACATTTCAGGGGTTGGGGCAGGAAAAGCGAAGCGATACGGAAAAGAGTTTGTCGACCTAATTAAAGCTTACGTTGAGGACAAGGACATCATTCGCCCGCAGGATATGGTAGTGAAGTCGGTGGCCAACAAATCGCTCATTAAAGTATTTATTATACAAAGCATCGATAGAAAAATGGATCTTGAGGATATTGCTGAGGCAAAAAGTTTAGAAATGAGCGATTTGCTAAACGAAATTGAGGCAATAGTCAACTCGGGAACCAAACTCAACATCGATTATTACATCGATAAGGTAATGGACGAGGACAAGCGCGATGAAATATTCGAGTATTTTAAAAATGAAGCCGAAACCGAATCGATTCAGGACGCACTAAAATACCTTGGCGAAGACGATTTTACTGAAGAGGAAATAAGGCTCATTCGAATTAAATTCATTTCTGAGCTTGGCAACTAGATTGGTTGCTGATATTATTACTTAGATCCATAAATAGTACCATGGAGGAGGTTTTAAGGGTTGTGAACCTTTCAAAATCGTACGGACGGTTCAGCGCAATTTCCAATATTAGTTTTAGTGTATTAAGGGGAGAGGTTCTAGGCTTACTGGGGCCTAATGGCAGCGGTAAAACCACTACGCTATCCGTTGTTTTAGGGGCTAAATTTCCCGATAGTGGTAGCTATGAGTGGTTCGGGGGGATTAATGCTCATGGCGCGAATAGGCGCATTGGCACACTTCTCGAAATGCCATATTTTTATCCTTCGCTTTCTCTTTTCAATAACCTTCGATTAATTGCTGCTATTAGGGGCGTTAGCGAAAACGAGGTTCTCCCAGCATTAGGTCAGGTTGGGCTGGCCGAGAGGCAGGCCAGCCCTTACTATACACTTTCGCTTGGTATGAAACAGCGACTTTCACTTGCAAGCGCATTGATGGGAAACCCCGAAGTACTCATACTAGACGAACCTACTAATGGGCTCGACCCGGAAGGAATAGCCGAGGTTCGCCAAATCATTCGTCACCAAGCACTAACAGGAAAAACAATTATACTAGCAAGCCATATACTCGATGAGGTTGAAAAGGTGTGCACAAGTGTAGTTATTTTAAAGGAGGGACATGTTGCGTGGTATGGAAATGTTGCCGATTTGGCTAGTGAAAAGCAACTTGTATCCATTGGTGCCGACGACATGCGGCTTCTTGCCGAACTGGTTGAGAAAAATCCCCATATTCATTATGAGGGTTTATCGAAGGGATACTTAACTGTATCGCTGTCCAGCAATTTTTCACCTTCCGATGCCAATGCATGGTTCCAGCAGAATGGAGTGTCGCTCAGCCATCTCGAAGTGCAAAAGAGGAGCCTCGAAAGTCACTTTTTAAGCATTGTTAAGAACCAGAATGATTAATTATATGCGTAAACTCCTAAGAATAGAATGCATTAAACTTTTTGGTTCGCCAACTGTAAAAGCCATTTTAGCAATTCATGCTCTACTTTTCATGTTGATTTTGCTGGTTGGTAGTGGAATTTCCATTAATGTTCAGGGTGTGCAAATCGACAAACTTTTCGAATTTCCTATGGTTTGGCAAACATTTGCATGGATTGCCAGCTGGTTCAATTTGCTACTTGGAGTGCTGGTTATTGTTGTTGTTACAACTGATCATCAGTTAAGAACCTATAGGAAGCACCTCATTGATGGGCTTTCCAGAAAGCAATTAGTAGGCTCAAAAGTATTAGTTATTATATCCCTGTCGGTTTATACAACCCTTATGGTTCTTGTTGCAGGATTGATTTTTGGGCTATCAAAAACAGCAAGCATAACTTTTGAAAATGTTATTCAGGGGCTACAATATTTACCTATTCTTTTTATTCAGAGTCTCTCATATATGGTTTTCGCCATGTTTCTGGCATTTTTGCTTAAGAACCCAGCAATAGCCATTGTTAGTTTTATCCTACTTTTCTTCCCCATCGAACCAATTATCGCAGCTATTCTGCCCACGCCTATAGACGAGTACCTTCCGTTTGCCGTCATGTCGGATTTGACCCCTTCGCCCGATTTTATGGGAGCAGCCACAATGGGTGCTTTCAGCCAAATTCACAACATCCCCGAGGATGCTGGTATATCCTCAATCAAAATTATCCAATCGCTTGCTTATTCATTAGTTTTTCTTCTTGTTTCGCAATTTGTTGTGAGCAAAAGAAACTTTTAGCATCTAGAAATGTTTTAACTTAAAGCATTTTTAACAGAAGTGTATTGACTTTAACGTTGGCTTTTGCTATTTTTACCTACTCGATAACCATTAAAACACGCTATATGAAGAAAATTTACGTTTTGTCGGCGCTCATTATTGCAACCGTTGCAATGCAGGCGCAAACCGTATTAAATTACCAAACCCACGGGTTGGTTAACGATACACGCAACGAAATGTTTATAACCAAGTACGTTGAACCCGGGTTGGAAGGGAACAATGTTGTTTGGGATTTTTCGTCGTTGGAGTTGACGAACAACTTTGTTGGCGTGCTCGATAACCCTGCCTTGTCGAAAGGCGCTGCAACCTTCACAAATTCAAATGTTGCACTCGAAGAATTTGGTAATTTTTTCTATTTTAACGCTAACGACCAGCGTATAGAGCAGCATGGATTCATGTCGGGCAATGGGAATATTTATATAGTTTACAATGTGCCCTTTGTTAAAATGCGTTACCCATTTGCATTCGGAAGTACCTACAGTGGCCCCTTTGGTGGGTATTACTTGCACAATGGGAATAGAATAGGCGATATTGAAGGAACCTATACTGTTACCGGCGACGGTATGGGAAAATTGTTGCTGCCAGGAAATGTTTCTTACAACAAGGCTCTACGTGTAAAAGAGGTAAAGACGTTCATTCAAAGCATGAATGGAACCAATTACCAATTCGAGGATGTTACCTATCGTTGGTACGTTGAGGGGCACAGGTATCCATTGCTTGTGCTTATAAAAAGCACAACACAATACACCAATGGTAAAAACCACTCATCGACTCGTGCTGCATATAACCCGGTAATTCTGCAGAATAATCCATTGGTAACAAACAACCTTGCAAATGTTTCAAGCATTTCGGCGTATCCTAACCCCTACACCGACCATGTAAACATTAGCGTTGTACTAAGCAAATCCTCCAGGGTGAAACTTTCAGTTTTCGATATAAATGGACGCCTTGTGAAGGAGCTTGCAAGCGGAGTTGAACCAATGGGAGAGAGAAACTATCGTTTTTCGGCAAAAGAGATGGGTCTTACAGCAGGAACCTATATGGTGAAACTCAATATTGATGGAAAGGAGAGCGTTCAGAAGATTGTTGAACTTTAATAAATATCCAAGAGAACTTGATGAAGGGGCTGTAAGGCCCCTTTATTATTGTTTTATTACACGAAAACGTAAAACGGTTCTGAGTTTCTCAGGCGAAGTTCGTCGAGCGTCGCTCAGATATATTTCTTTATGGTTTTTACCAATTCGGGAATAACCCATTTTTGCAATCAAGGTCTCCATTTTATCGAAGCTAACATTTTCGCTGTCGAAACTGCCTTTGTGGAGCATTTGAATACGCTCACCATCTTTGAACGAACCAAACTGAATATTGTTGAGCATTTGGTTAGGGTTGTTTCGTTTCATTTTTTCAATCTAGTTGCCAACCAATTCGTCCCTGATAAAATTGGGTGTATAAACATTCCAATAAACTGTGTAGCATGGCTAAAGAGCCCGTTGGGGCCAGCAAATGAGCATACCTTATCCCAAGCCTCTTTAGCACTTTTATTGTATGGTCCCCGTGCAGAGGCATAAACAACTTTAATGTAGGGTAGGTTTTTGTAAGTGGGCTGCAGCGAAATTCTTTTCATAATCGCTTTTTTAAGTTTAATGTGGTTAAATGGCAAGTCAGTTAGTCGGATTAAGTTCACAGCGGCGCCAAGCCGTGCCCGTAATATGTATATGCCAATGGGTTCGCCAAGGTAAGCTCTCATAACCCGATGGAAATGATAATTTGAGTAACACGATATGCCTGCAAGGCAATCGAAATCGAGATTTTCACCCAAGTGATTGTGAATGTATTGTGTTGCTCGGCCAATCCTTTCTTTGTAATCCTTAATGGAATTATCTCTATTCATTGTTCATCAGGATTTCGGTGCAAAGCTAGAGTAAAGGTAAATGAATAACTTTTCCAATTTTGCTATTTTGCGAGTAACTTTACATCGGTCTAATCGTCATAATACAAACTAATTTTTATGAATAGGTATTTAATCAGTGCCCTCATGGGGCTTTTCTTTATAAAGTGCGCATTTGGTCAGGAAACAGCTGTTGTTGAAATATCCAAGTCGCGAATCGCTCGCGATGTTTTTGTATTGGCATCCGATAGTCTTGAAGGTAGAAAGTTTGGGCAGCCTGGACACCAGAAAGCTATAAACTACATTTCTAAAGAATTCCAGCATGCAGGGCTAAAGAGTTTGAATAATGCGGACGGTTTCGTTCAGCAAATACCCGTTAAAAGCGTAGTTACCGGCACCACCATACTCTCGGCCCAAAACAACAAATATTTAAATAAGGAAAGCATATCATTCGCATCCATTCAATCAGTATCAGATAGTTTGTCGCTTCCGATAAAGTTTATAGGTTGGCGCGAAAGTTTTCCGCAAAGCGTGGGCAAAGATACAGCATTGCACATTTTTGCGCGGAGCGCTCAGGATGGAGTCCGGCGAATCGAAAACCTTTCGAAAACAACTGGTGGTCAATTCTTTGTTGTTACCCTTGGGAAACGTGAGGGGCTGAATAGGGAGATGGTAAAACTCGAAGCTAAAGCGGCTAACCAAAATTACCCTTCGGGAGTATTCAATATAGGAACTAGTAATAAGAAGTGGTTAAGAGATTACCTGCCACAATCCAATCCTTCGCTGAAGGTGCTTCTTACAATGCAGTCGCAGTTACGTTCAATTTATGGTAACGATTTGGGCGAGTACCTAGAGGAAGTGGTGCAAAATGGGAAGATGGACAAGGAGTTCACGTTCACGCCTATGGTTAAAGTCGACCTAAATATTTCTTATCGTGGGGTCGATTCTATTAGCTTTGATAAGAATGTGTATGCTTACCTAGAAGGTACCGATTTGAAAGATGAGTATATTCTTCTCTGTGCACACTTCGACCACCTTGGGAAAGATGAGGGGTCAATATACTATGGGGCCGACGATAATGCTTCGGGGGTAGCCGTAATTCTCGAGTTGGCAAGGTCGCTTGCCGAAACCAAGCAGAATGGACTTGAGTTGCGCAGATCTGTAGTTTTTCTTGCTTTTGGTGCCGAAGAAACGGGTTTGAATGGTTCTCACTACTACGTTAATAATCCTCTTTTCCCCTTACAAAAAACTGTAATGCTTCTTAACTTCGATATGGTGGGAAGGCCAAATTGGTCTTTAATTCCAAATAACCATGTTTATGTTTTGCCATTCAAAAAAAGAGGGCTCCCTTTCAAATGCGGCTTAAATGAAATTGGAAACCAATTGCAAGGGTTCGAATTTCGATGGGATGCCGACTTTAAGGATAGGATAATGTACCGGTTCGGCTCAGATCATCATCCCTTTGTAAAAAAGGGAATTCCTTCTGTTGCATTTACAACCCGTAGCCATGCCGATTACCATAAAACAACCGATACCCCCGATAAGATTGATTACAACAATATTGAAAAACTGGTAAAGGCAATGGTCGTTTTTGTTATCGACGCTGCAAATAATCCTAAAAGTTATCCTCTGAAAAAACGATAAAAAAGAAAAAACCAGCGAAAGCTGGTTTTTTGTGCGGATAAAGGGACTCGAACCCCCACGCCTTTCGGCACCAGATCCTAAGTCTGGCGCGGCTACCAATTACGCCATATCCGCAATTTGGAAGTGCAAATTTAATACTTTTTTTTAATTTATAGAATCTCATGTTTTTTTTGTCTTTTTTTAAGTGGGCTAAAAAAAGTTGTAAATTGCTTCGTATTGAAAAAGAAGTGTAATGCGGTTGGGTTCAATTATCTTAATAATTATCACCACAGTTTTTAGCTTTTATGCTTGCTATAAGTTCGATTCTGTGTCCGATGAGGTTAGTTTAACCCCCGGATTGGCATTCCCCATTGCAAGGGTAAACCAAAACATTGAAAGTTCACTAGTTCTTTTTGGAAATCCTGAAATAAACCTGCTTGAGGAGGTACCCGAATGGGCAAAATACAAACGAGTTTATTTAATCGACACCATTCAGTTTGCCCTTGCTGATATTTACGCCCAATCTGAAAATATTAGGTACTTAATTTTTTTACTGTCAACCCAAAACGATTTTCCTTCAAGTGCTGAGGCACAACTGCTCTTTTTAAACGAATCTGACATTGCAATTGATTCCCTGTTTCTCACAAATGCTTTCGTTGTTAGTGGTTCAACAGTTTCTTCACATGGAGTCGTTTTACAAAAAGGAGCCGCTCAAACTACAATGGCATTTAACAGAGATAGAATAGAGGGTTTACGACAGGCTACTAAACTTGTAATTCGATGCAGTGCAAGCAACGAGGGAGTTCCGCCCGATTACTTTCAGTACTATCTGAATTATTTTTTACGTGTTAATGTTGGTGTTCGAATTGGGCTTACCTTACAAATTGATTAAATTAAAAAGTGTACAAGCAATTAGTTATTCTATTTTTTATCATTGGCTTATTCCCAAGCACAATAAAATCCCAGCAGAGCCGGACCCTGTTTTTCATGCACGACGTTCCGCAAGCAGTTTATGTTAATCCCGCCGTTCAGCCATCCTGCAAGTATTTTATTGGCGTTCCTGCTTTGTCGTCAATTTACCTTAATGCCGCCTCAACCGGTTTTAGTTACAACGATTTAGTTGCCGTCAATGCACAATCCTTTGTAAATGGGTTGCATAGGGTCGATTTTGTTTCTGGCGAAGTGCAATTAAACCTAATCTCTTTAGGATACAAGCACAACGACTTCTACTTTCTGTTTAATGTTGCTGAAAGGGTCGACGCTAGATTGTTTTACCCAGAAAATTTACTCGATTTGGCAGTGAACGGAAACGAAGGGCTGATAGGAACTCCACTTTCTACAAACTCGCTGGGTGTTAATGCTACCCATATGCGCGAGTATTCATTCACCGTTTCGCAAAGGGTGAGTTCGGAGTACGCTTGGGGAGCCAGAGGAAAGTTGCTGTTTGGAAAAGCCAATGTGACAACGAGACCCAGACCACTCCATTTTTCTACAAGTCCTATCGATTATAATCTTTACGCAGAGTGGGGGCTTCAAGTGAATTCTTCTGTTCCGCTCGAGATCGATAAGCTTGCCAATGGAAATGTTCAAAATGTTGCATTAGGCCAGATTGATGCAGTTAATTACCTCCTGAATTCGAGAAATATGGGTTTCGCTGCCGACTTTGGTTTTATATATGCAGCCGAAAACATAACCTGGTCGGCATCATTACTCGATGTGGGAGCCATTTACTGGGCATCTGATGCGAGGCGCTTTAACAATTATGGCTCATTTCAATTTTCGGGACTAGCCCCTGGCGATATTCTGAATGCGGATGTTTTTTTGCAAACGATGGAAGACTCCCTGTCGAATCAATTAAAAGTTAGTGAGGCTCCTGGAAGTTACATGTCTTTTTTGCCAGTTAAGTTGAATGTTGGAGCAACATACGGTTTTTTGCCAAAGTTTAATTTGGGACTGCTGTTTCGTACGGAGTTCTTCCCTAGGCGACCCGTGCCATCACTAACCTTGTCGATTAACACCCAGAATACAAAGTGGGTTTATTCTAGCTTAACTTATTCAGTAATGAATGGATCGTTTCAAAATGTTGGAATTGGCCTGGGCCTGAGATTGCAGTCGGTTGGCATTCATATTCTGTCCGATAATGTTTTGGCGTTTGCCTGGCCACAGAAAGCGCATACAGCCAATTTTCGGTTTGGTGTTGATGTGCTTTTCGGTTGCAAAAACCGTCGAGACCGACTTCCCTACATAGGACCAGGATGCATGGGTGTTTCAAAATAAAAGGTTCCTTCAGAACCTTAACCTTTACACTGTAATTGTTAAATTTGTTCTTTAATAGTAGGTTCGAAAAAAATTCTGAAAAACTGCGGATATGAGCCCTAAGCAAAAAACCAAGAGCGCCTTCAACTATATTAAAATTGAGAAGTTTATCTCCCACGAAATTTGGAGTGTAAGGCTCGATGAGTTTCCTCCACACAAATCGCTACTTTATAGAATATTACGCATTATTGTTTTAGCAATAAGAGGTGTAACCGAAGATAAGGTTATGCTTAGGGCCTCAGCCCTAACGTACTACACGCTTATGTCCATAGTGCCTGTATTGGCAATGGGTTTCGGTATTGCCAAAGGTTTTGGTATGGAAAAGTATCTGGAACAGCAAATTATAGCTCAGTTTCAGGGGCAAGAGCAGATTATGACTCGGCTAATCGACTTTTCTAACTCACTACTGCAGCGTACTGGGGGCGGGTTAATAGCAGGTATTGGAGTTGCAGTTCTTTTTTGGTCGGTACTCAAGGTTTTTAATCATATTGAAAATGCCTTTAATGGCATTTGGCAAATTGCTAAAGGGAGAACCTTTACTCGAAAGTTTAGCGATTACCTCTCGATGATGCTCATTGCACCAATTCTTATTATTTTATCGAGCAGCATGAATGTTTATATATCTACTCAAATAACGAATCTGTCCGAAAAAAGTGAGCTGGTAAGCGCCGTGAGTCCCTACTTGTCATTCATGCTTAAGTTTTTGCCTTACCTTATAACCTCAGTGCTGTTTACTATACTGTATTTGGTTATGCCAAACACCAGGGTAAATCCCAAATCGGCAATTATTGCCGGAGTAATTGCAGGAACCATATTCAGCATTACGCAATGGGTGTATATCGATTTGCAAATTGGAGTTTCTAATTACAACGCCATATACGGAAGTTTTGCTGCTTTGCCCTTATTTTTGTTCTGGTTGCAATCAAGCTGGCTTATATTGCTTTTTGGCGCCGAAATATCATTTGCTCATCAGAACGAGAAACTTTACGAGTTCGAAACCGAAACAAAAAACATTAGCCAGCACTCTCGAAAAATGCTGTCGTTGCTAATACTGAATAGAATCATAAAACGATTTGTTGAAGGAGAAACAGCCATGACAGCACAGGAAATCGCATCAGATTTGCGCCTTCCAATTCGCTTGGTTCGGAGTTTGCTAACCAACTTGGTGGCTTGCCGTATAGTTTCCGAAACCATTACCGATATTCCTAAAACCCATGCTTTTCAGCCAGCCCAGTATGTTGATAAGTTCACAGTTTGGTCAGTTATTAACGCCCTCGACATGCAGGGCACATCAATTGGCCCCGAAACCCCCGAGATGGAAAAAATACTGAGCATCCATGGGTCGTTCATGGCAAAAGTGAAAAATTTACATGAAAATATTTTAGTAAAAGAAATATAATCCCAATCAGGTTTATAAAGTTCGTTGTTTATTATTTTACTGGAAATGTTTTCAGTAAATAAAAAAGTTATACCTTTGCGGGGCTTAAAAAAGTAGGTTTAACCATTAAAAAAGCGTAAAAGTATGCCTGTTAAATTAAGACTTAGCCGCCAAGGTAGAAAGAAAGCTCCTTTCTATCACATTGTGGTGGCAGATAGCAGGGCGCCACGGGATGGCAGATACATTGATCGGATTGGCTCGTACAACCCGATTACCAATCCTGCTACTATAGAAATCAATTTCGATAGTGCACTGGACTGGCTGCAAAAAGGCGCTCAACCTACCGATACCGTTAGGGCTATCCTATCGTACAAGGGTGTAATGATGAAGAAACACCTTCTAGATGGTGTTAGAAAAGGCGCCCTAACCCAAGAGCAAGCCGAAGAGAAGTTTCAAACTTGGCTCAAAGAAAAGGAGGCTAAAATTCAGGCCAAAGTGGACCAAATTACCAAAGGCAAACGCGATGAGCATACTCAGCGCATTAAAGCCGAAGCTAAGGTTCGCGAGGCAAAAGCCGAAAAGGTTGCTAAAAAGCAAGCTGCTGCCGCTGCTAAAACAGCTGAAGCACCCTTCGAAGGAGATTCAGGGGAAGAACCAGCTGCCGAGCAATAGGCTGCGGGCAAATGAGCCGCACTCAAATAGTTGAGATTGGCACCATTAAGCGTGTTCATGGAGTAGCTGGAGAATTTCAAATTGTCCTAACTCCAAATACGCAACCCACCGAATTGAATAAATTGGAATCGGTATTCATCCTAATAGATGCGATACCGGTTCCTTTTTTTATTGAAAATATTCGAGGCAATAGCCCCGATATAGTTATTGTAAAGTTCGATACTATTAACTCAGCAAACGAAGCAGCAGAGTTTGTTGGTTTAAAGATAATGGCGAACCTTAAGCACAAAAAAGAAAGACGGGAAGTATCCCTCGAAGACCTAGCAGGCTTTCAATTAATCGACCAAATGGGTTCGTTAATAGGGGCGATTGTTGCCTACGAAGAATACTCTGCCAATGCAGTATTTTTTGTAAAGGATTTGAAAGGGAACGAAGTTATAATTCCTGCCTCCGAAGATATTATTCTTGATGTTAATTTGGAAGCAAGATCCATTACGGTTCAACTTCCAGAAGGGCTTCTCGATATTTATTCCTGAAAGTTAATATCCCTCTCAAAATTAACTATTCGATTACGCCATCGTTTGGGAATCTCAATTGATTGGCTTAACCTTCCATTGTAGGCAACCATTGTGGCTTTACTAACCGCAGCAACGCTTTGTGTAGTTTCATTATGTAATTCCTGAAGCATGGAAATGCTTTTATTTCCAATCCGGAAAATCTTGGTTTTTACTATAACCTGATCAAAAAGGGTAATTTGCGATTTGAAATCGATATGGATGCTTACTAAAATTAGCCCCTCTTCAAGCCAGTTCATTCGTTCTTTCAGTACCCCTTCGAAATACGACATTCGACCCAGATCGAAAAATTGAGGGTATGCGGAGTTAGTTACATGCCCTAGCAAGTCAATGTCATTAAATCGAATCTGTATTTTATAGTTGTGATAAAAAGAATATTCCATGGTGAATGCTCAATTAGTTGAGTTTGCAATATTAGGAAATGTTTTTGTTAGCAATGCAGCAATGTGCAACCCATTTTCGTCATTTGGTTTTAATTGAACAATAAACATAAAAACCATGAAAACATTCTTGAAAAATTCGCTCATTTACGCATCCCTATCATTCTCCTTAATTTTGGTTGCATGCGTTGGAAACGGAAAAGTAATTGAAGAGAGAAAGGAAGTAAAAGATTTTACCTCGGTTGAATTGGCCGTTCCAGGCAATCTTTTTCTCACTCAGGGAAACGAATATTCTTTTCTAATTAAAGCCGATGAGGATCTTCTTAAGAGAATAGAAGTTGAGGTAGAAGGTGGAAGGCTTAAGATTAGAACTCCAAGGGGGATGAACTTCTCATTCAGAAACGAAAAAGTTGAGGTGCATATTACCATGCCCAGCATTGAGGGATTGGCTATCGCGGGTTCTGGCAATATTGAAGCTGTAACTCCAATAAATGCGGATGGTCTCAAAACATCAATCGCCGGAAGTGGTAATATTAAAATTACAAATTTAGTTGTCGCATCGCTATCAACTTCAATCGCCGGTTCGGGCGATATAATACTAGCTGGTAAAGGAAATGCCACCGAAGTTTCAATTAATATTGCCGGCTCGGGCGATGTGTTGGTTCACGGAATAGAGTTCGAAAATGCAAGTGTAAGCATTGCGGGTTCGGGGAATGCATTTGTTGAGGCGAAAGAAAATCTTAAAGCAAGGGTTGCCGGAAGCGGCGATGTTTTATATAAGGGCAACCCCTTGATTGACGCCAAGATTAGCGGCTCGGGAAAGATAAAGAGCCAAAAATAGAATTAGTATTCTGCCTTCCATAAAAAAATCCCCGAATAAATTTTCGGGGATTTTTTTGCGATTTATATTAGTACCTATAGTGCTCTGGTTTGTAGGGGCCTTCGACGGGAACGCCAATGTATTGCGCCTGTTTTGGGGTTAAAAGAGTTAATTTGACTCCCAACTGCTCAAGATGTAAGCGAGCAACTTCCTCATCGAGGTGCTTGGGCAAGCGGTAAACACCCACATCGAATTTCTTTTGCCAAAGTTCTAACTGGGCTAAAGTTTGATTTGTAAAACTGTTGCTCATCACAAAACTAGGATGGCCAGTTGCGCAGCCTAAATTTACCAATCGGCCTTCGGCAAGTATGAATATTGATCGCCCGTCGGGGAAGAAATACTGATCGACCTGGGGTTTAACGGCTTCTTTTCGAACGCCCTTAGTTGCGTTAAGTTTATCTACCTGAATTTCATTGTCGAAATGACCAATGTTGCAAACAATAGCCTGATCCTTCATTTGGAGCATATGTTCAAGGGTAATCACATCGCAATTACCTGTTGTAGTAACGTAAATATTCCCCTCGTTTAGGGCCTCTTCAATGGGTTTAATTTCAAAACCTTCCATGGCTGCTTGTAAAGCGCATATGGGGTCAATTTCGGTAACAATAACGCGGGCACCATAAGCGCGCATGCTTTTTGCGCATCCTTTACCCACATCGCCGTAACCACAAACTACAACCACTTTCCCGGCAATCATTACATCGGTAGCTCGCTTAATGCCATCGGCAAGCGACTCACGGCAACCATAAAGGTTGTCGAATTTGCTTTTGGTTACCGAGTCGTTTACATTTATTGCGGGCACTAGCAGTTCGCCTTTTTCCATCATTTGGTACAACCGATGAACTCCGGTAGTGGTTTCTTCCGAAACGCCCTTCCATTCGCTAACCAAGCGGTGCCATTTCTGATTGTCTTCAGCCAGAACCGATTTCAGAAGGTCGAGAATAACTTGCTCTTCGTGGTTTTCTGCTTTCTTGTTGAGAACGCTGGCGTTCTTTTCGGCTTTGTATCCTAAATGTATTAACAGGGTTGCATCGCCTCCATCGTCGACAATGAGGTTTGGGCCCATACCATTTGGAAATGTTAGAGCCTGTGCAGTACACCACCAGTACTCCTCAAGGGTTTCCCCTTTCCAGGCAAAAACGGGTATACCTGCTGCCGCTATGGCAGCAGCAGCATGATCCTGGGTCGAAAAAATATTGCAACTGGCCCAGCGAACATCGGCACCAAGATCTACTAATGTTTCGATTAGAACGGCGGTTTGTATTGTCATGTGGAGCGACCCGGTAATACGTGCCCCTTTAAGAGGCTTTTGGGTAGAATATTTTTTTCTGACCGACATGAGGCCCGGCATTTCCTTCTCGGCAATGCTTATTTCTTTTCTTCCCCATTCGGCTAGGCTCATGTCCTTAACCTTGTATGGGATTGCTTCAATTGCTGTAGTGTTCATATGGAATAATTGTGATAAATACGGAATCGATTTAACGTGTAACTAGGGAATAAGTTCGGCAAAATTACAATAAATAAATCAGTCGGTAAAACCCAGAATGCTCAAGGTCGTTTCCTTATCGCGCTCCAGTTGCCTCCTTAGCTCATCGAGGCCGGAAAATTTCATCTCTTCGCGAATTTTTTCCTGAAAAAGAACGGTTATGCTCTCGTTATAAATATTCTGGTCGAATCCAATGATATGGGCTTCAATGGTTTCGCAAAGCCCATCGCCAAGCGTTGGTTTTACTCCAATGTTTAGCATAGCAGGGTATGGCTTGTTCTGGTATACTACCCAAACGGCGTAAACACCTCGTGCAGGAATTAATTTTTCAGGATTGATTGGCAGAATGTTAGCAGTTGGAAAACCAATAGACCGGCCCAGTTGTTGTCCGCCATCAATAGTTCCGGTTAACCTGTATGGGTACCCTAACATTCGGTTGGCAAGCGCTAAATTGCCTACCTCAATGGCATTCCGAATTTTAGTTGAACTAATAGCCATTCCGTCGACCTTTACAGGGGGTAACTTTTCGGTGCTGAAATGTTTTTCTTTTGCATATTTTTCGAGCATCAAGTAGTTGCCCTCTCCCCCGTGCCCGAACGAATGGTTATGACCAACCACAATATGGCTTATTCGAAGCTTTGAAATTAAATAAGTATCAACAAAATCCTTTGCAGAGATGTTTGCAAAGTTCGAGTTGAAATCAATGGTAAGAACCCCCTCAATACCTTCTTCCTTAAAAAAACTATATTTTTCTTCGAGCGACGTAAGAAGTTTAAATTTGTGAGTACTTCCATTTGAAAACAAACGTGGGTGAGGCCAGAAGGTTATAACTAAACTGGGCATCCCTTTTTGCTTAGCAAGAGAAACAACTCTTCCAACTAATTCACGATGGCCCAGATGAAATCCATCGAAAAGGCCTATAGTTATTACTGCGCCAGCAGTTCGAATTTCATCGATGTTCTTTGTAATGATCATTCTTATTATTTTACGCCGACTAAAATAGCAAAAAATGTTAATGTCAACTTCAATAATATTAGCAATCCCAAATTATGTTAATTTGTCTTTTTAACTCATTTTCAATCGATCTGTTTCCTATATTTGATGTTCCAATGCTTTAACAGACACTTTCCATGAAGAAGTTACGTTCGGCAATTATATTAATAAAATTAACCCGCGAAAGTTTGTCGTTTGCCTATCAGGCAATTGTAGTTAATAAAATGCGCACTTTCTTATCGCTTTTTGGTATAACTATAGGAATTTTTGCCATAATATCGGTTTTTACCATAGTAGATTCTTTGGAGAAGAACGTTCGCGATAGCATTCAATCGCTTGGCGATAATGTGGTGTATGTACAGAAATGGCCATGGATAATGGATGGAGAATATACCTGGTGGAAGTTTATGAATAGGCCCCAGCCATCTTTCGAAGATTTAAATGCCATAAGGTCTAAAAGTTTGCTAACACAGAGCTCCGTTATTTGCTTGCAAGTTAATCAGCTTATTAAGTACCAAAACAACTCATCTCCAAATACTGGTGTAATGGCCGTTTCCAACGATTATGAGGAGGTTCGATCCTTTGAAATTTCTCAGGGGCGATATTTTTCACCTTTCGAAATGCAATCGGGACGACCCGCGGCCATTGTTGGTGCTAGTATAGCCTCCGAACTTTTTCAGGAAGGAAACCCTGTGGGGAAAACAATGAAGATTGGAGGGCGAAAGGTTGAGGTTATTGGCGTTTTTTTAAAGGAAGGGAAGTCGGCAATTGGCGATAACAGCATGGACGATATAGTTCTTGTGCCCATTAATTTTGCAAAAGGATTTGTCGATTTACGCAGGGTTGGCCTTTGGATTATGGTTAAAGCAAAGGATGGTGTTACAACCGACGACCTGAGCGATGAACTAAGAGGTATTCTTAGAACTCAACGTAAGCTGAAACCGGTTCAGGAAGACAACTTTGCCCTGAATAAAATAAGTATGCTTAGGCAGGGAGTCGACAATATCTTTAAAATGATTGACCTGGCGGGATGGATAATCGGCGGTTTCTCGATTATTGTTGGTGGTTTTGGTATTGCCAACATCATGTTTGTTTCGGTAAAGGAACGAACCAGTATGATTGGCATTCAAAAGGCCTTGGGAGCTAAGAACTACTTTATTCTTTTCCAGTTTCTATATGAGTCAGTTCTCCTATCAATTTTAGGTGGGGTTATAGGGCTACTCTTGGTCTTTGGTATTACAACCCTAATCAGTAACACTTCTGACTTTAGCATAGTACTCACGGCGGCAAATATTATCAGGGGGCTTGCCATTTCGGCAGTAATAGGTATTGTGTCGGGATTTGCACCCGCATGGACTGCTTCGCGACTTAGCCCCGTTGAGGCAATCAATACTAAGGCATAGTTCACCTTTTAGGCTTACCTATTTTTGAGTGCTGTTTCGATGCAGTTTGTCAACCGAACAAAATCATCGACAGATAACTGCTCAGCGCGTTTTTCGAGCAAATCCGACTGAATACTAATAACGGGGAATGCGCTACGAATAGAATTTCTCAGGGTTTTCCTTCTCTGATTAAAGCCCCCTTTAACCACTCTGAAGAATAGTTCCTCGTTGCAATTCAACCTTTCGGTGCCGTTGCGGGTTAGCCTTATTACCGCCGATTTTACTTTGGGGGGTGGCGAAAAGGAGCCTTCGTGTACGGTAAAAAGGTATTGAATATTGTAAAAAGCTTGCAGAAGAACGCTCAGTATGCCATAGGTTCTTGATCCGGGAGGCTCGCAAATGCGGAGCGCTACTTCACGCTGCACCATACCTACCACTTCGTCGACCCGATGCCGGTTTTCTAGAACCCTGAAAAAGATTTGTGAAGAGATATTGTAAGGGAAATTGCCAATAATAGCAACATTTCCGGAAGGAATTTGATCAAAGTCAAACTTTAAAAAATCGTTGTGAATTAACCTATTGCCTAAAGAGGGAATGTGCACCTTAAGGTATTCTATCGATTCGCTATCAACTTCTAAGGCTCGAAGTCTTTCACCAAATCGATGCTCCAGGGAACTTGTTAAAATTCCCATTCCAGGGCCAACCTCCAATACCCACTGGTTGTTGTTAGCAACAAGGCCTTCCACAATTTTCTGAGCAATGCCCTTTTCATTCAAAAAGTGTTGCCCCAGATGCTTCTTAGCTTGAACTCTATTGTTCATTACAAATTAGAAACGGATACGTATCTGGGCTCGCAGATCGCTTCGTGTTGGCCCTTGAATTTCATCGAGCCCTGACCCAATTTTAGTTGTATTGGCAAAGTAACTTTGAGCATAACGCACCCAAATATCGATGTTTCTATTAATCGAATATTTCCCAATAATATAGAATCGGGTTCCTTGGGAGTAATACGCTGGTATTGAGAAGGAATAAAGCACATCGTTCTCGTATGCGTATATACGCGAATTCCATCCATCGGTATCGTAAATGGCAAATCGAGCGGTAAGGGTCAAAGGAATTTTTGCCGGACGGTACGACACATCCTGATAAATCAGGAGGCCCTTTTCGGGATTCCCTTCTTCGGCTTCGTACCACGAAAACTCAATGCGGCTTTTCAACTCAATGGTTCGGGTTGGGCTGTATGCACAATGAAGACGAAGGCTCTGATTGTTGTAGGGGAGTACCCACCGTAATTGCGAAGAGTCGACTGTGGTATTCTTTTCTTTTTGCTTGTAACGGTAACGTAGGTTGAAGGAAACGCTCGAGCGGGGCGAATAGGTTGCTTGCAGTAGATATTCCGAGCCCCTTGATGGTGAACTTACATTGTACCGAAACCAGGTTGAGGAAAAGAAGTCGGCGTAGCCACTTATTTCCCAATGTTTTATGGGTTTAAAGCTGAAAGCTGAAAGCAGCCCCTTTTCATTGGCATTGCCAGTACCTTCGGACAGGGCTGCAGTGTAGTAGGAGCTATAATCCTTAGCATAACTCCGACCTAGTATAGCCATGTTGAACAACGGATGAAGCCGAAAAGTTCCTCCGGCTATGAGAGCCGAGCCGTAATTCAGTGTATGTGCAACTTCGCCATATAGCATGTGGTTTCCCAGTGAATAGCTGGCGTCGACACCAACATTAACCCTGTTGCTTAGGGCTGGCTCAAATGACTTATAGAGTTGCGGAGCGCCACCGTATGTGCCGTCGAGGTTGACAAGTGAGCCCGTTGCACCAATTCGTAAGTTTTTCAGAGAAGTATTTATATTCCCTCCAACAACCATTTCGCCCAGGGTCTTTTTGTTTCTTATTTCGCTAGGAGTTCTATGGAGCCCGCTGGTGGGTCGCGAAGTGAAAACAATTTCGCCATCAATTAGCGAATCCGAAATATTGGCATCGATATTTTTGTACGAACCGAAGGCAGAAATGTAGAATTTGCCAAATCTTACAGTGGCTCCAGCACCACGAAGAAACTGATTTTCGTTGGTTGAACTGTAACGGTAAATTCCTCGCCCACGCTTCCGATATCCCATAACATCCGACGATTTTCCGAATGTGGTACTGCTCCAAAGGGTTAGGCCCTGACCAAAATCGGCATTGAAATCGCCAACAACCAACGATTTTATTCGACCCACATCGGTAAGTTGGGCATAAAACGAATAATGATCGAACCCGTTTGGGTTCGATCCGGCAAAGAACTCCTCTCCCGCATCCTTCTCGGCAACGAAACCTGCCTGAAAGTTTCTTCTGGTTTTGAATGTGTAGCGGGTGTATAGCGACATTTTATTCCCCGCGTAGCGCGAAACACTGGGACTTGGGGCTTGCGTATACCCCCTTTGCGTTTCTAGGAGCGTTTTGGCCCTGACAAAAAGATCGTTACGACCAAATCGGAGCCCCGATGCCAAATCGGGCTTTTTATCGACAGGAATAACCGTTACAAAGGGCAATAATTTTTGAATATCGTTAAAGTCGAAACCAAAAACCATTTGAAGTTCAAATACCGAAAGCATGCCACTGCTGTTCTTCACGTAATCGAGAAGACTCATAACCTGAAAGTCGGATAGAAACACCAGCCTGTTAAGTTCGTCAGCTGTTGTATTATTAAGGTTAATGGGGTTTTCAAGAAAGAAAACCAAGTCTTCGGCTAGCGCATCCAGATCTATCTCCTCTTCTGTAGAAGAGGCAATCTCCTCAAGAATGTTTGCAATAATCCCTTGTGGGTCGGCCTGATAAACTTGTGCCCACAGCGAGGCTGTGAATGAAAATCCCATTGAAATCAAAAGGACAATTATTCCCTTTCTCATGGTTGCAAGGTGTCGGGTTTTGGCTTTGATTCTTTACCAAATGTGTATGATAGCGACACATGGGGGGTGTAACCCAAAAACTGGTGTTTTGTAAAGGCCAAATCTAAAAATAATGTGTTGTAATGGTAGCCAATTCCAAACCCAATATTATTAGGCTCTGTTGAAAATCCAGTTCGGAAGAAGAGGCTTTGGATGGGCTCGAATTCAACACCAACTTTCAGGCTGGGCTTGGTTTCGATGTTTTTTTCAGCGCCAGTAGAAATTAATAGGGTTTCGCCTAATTTATAAGAAACACCAAGGTTTAAGAGGGTTGGTATTCGTTCCGATTCGTATATTTTGCTGCGAGTAGGATTGATTATATGAAGGCCAATAGTCAGATTCTGGGTGGGATTATACATTATTCCGCCTTCGGCAGAAAAGGCAGTGGTTTGGCCATATTCGCCTTCAATAAAAATATGATGTGCATTAACCTGAACACCCGCACTGAAGCGTGGTGCTAACTTCATTCCGTAAGAAATACCCAATTTGTTTTGGCTAAAGGAACTGAAACCTAGCCGCTTTACCGAAAAACCAAAGGCCCCATTCCAAACAGGCAATACCACTCCCAGTGCGCTGAAATTAAGATCGGGACTAACAAATCGGTTTTCATGGTGGGCACCAATCCATATGCCACCAGCGAAGGGTAGCCCTGCCTGATTATGAAAAACCGACCATCCATCGGTTTGCGAAACTCCCAGGTTGCCCATTGCAGCAGCCCTGGCTGAAGGTTTTTGTTCGGGCAAATCGGCAAAAACCCCCGAGGAATTTAATAACAGAAAGAAAAAAAGAAATGCTTGCTTGTAATAATACGGCATCGTAATTAATTTTTAAAAAGTTGATAACCCAACTATTTGGTTTAAGACAAAATCACAGAAATTTTTGTTTTGCAAGGTATTTAAAGAAATTTAAAAAAACAATGAAACCTATAGGTAGTATTTTGGTGCAATTTCTTTATGATTATGACTTACTATACCATGAACCAACTGAGCTATTTCTGAGGGTTCTAAATGATTAAAACGATCAGGATTTATTTCGGGTAGTATTTGTATTCGAAATTTCTGACTACCCTTAATGATAAAACCGTTTTTAGGAAGCGCCTCCAAAGTGCCATCGATTACAACAGGCAGAATGGGTTTGTTGGTTTTTTTA
>JBBIRB010000031.1:0-30708 GCA_037442025.1 Bacteroidales bacterium
TATCAACGAACAACTATCAACGAACAACTATCAACGAACAACTATACCAAAAACCAACCCACTATCCTTCCATCTCCTTGCGTTTCTCTTTCAGCTCTTCTGCCTCCATCGAAAGCTGTTCCCATTGATCCATAAGTGTTACCTGCTGTTTTTTTATTTCATTATAGCGAATGTAAAAATCGGCATCGGCTTCCTTCGAACCCTCGGGCGAAACCAACAGGGCATCCATAGTTTCAATACGCTTTTCGAGCGCATGTATTTCCGCCTCAGTCTTTTCTGTATTTGCTTCAACTTTACGTATTTGCTTGTCGAACTCTTTGCGGTCGAGCCATTGCTGCTTGCTTTCGGCTTTGCTTTTTTCTAACGCCTGGGAGCGGCTATTTTCTTTCCGAACCTCAAGTGCTTTCAGGTTTTCGAGCCTGCGCCGTTGTAAAAATTCGTTAATACCACCCAAGTGTTCCTTCACTTTGCCATCGCGGAATTCGTAAACCTTCGAAACCAGCCCATCGAGGAATTCTCGGTCGTGCGATACCACAATAACGGTCCCTTCGAATTTGCGGATGGCATTCTTAAGAATATCCTTTGAGCGCATATCGAGGTGGTTCGTGGGCTCGTCGAGAACGAGCAGGTTGTAGGGTTGCAGCATGAGCTTAACCATAGCTAGCCGGTTTCGTTCACCCCCCGAAAGTACCGATACCTTTTTGTCCACATCGTCGCCACGGAAAAGAAAAGCCCCAAGTATATCGCGCATTTTAGTGCGTATATCGCCAACAGCCACCCTGTCGATGGTTTCCAGAACCGTATGGTTTGGGTTCATTAGTTCGTCCTGATTCTGGGCAAAGTACCCAATGCTCACGTTGTGGCCAATGGTTATTTTTCCGGTATGGTCGAGATCGCCAATAATTATTCGGCTCAGAGTAGTTTTTCCTTCTCCGTTTCTACCTACAAAAGCTACCTTTTCGCCCCGTTCAATAACCATGTTGGCACCGCTAAAAACCGTGAGATTGCCGTAAGCCTTGGCTACCTCATCGATTTTTACCGCCACCTCGCCCGAGCGGGGAGCAGGCGGAAACGTGATGTTAAGAGCCGATAGGTCCTCGTCGTCAACCTCAATAATTTCCATTTTATCGAGCTGTTTCAATCTCGATTGCACCTGGTTGGCCTTGGTGGCCTTGTAGCGGAAACGCTCTACAAACTCCATGGTGTCGTCAATTTGCTTCTGCTGATTCCGGTAGGCAGCCAGCTGCTGCTCGCGGCGCTCGCTTCGGAGCACAACGTACTTGGAATAGGGAACACGGTAATCGAAGGCTTTCCCCAGCGATAGCTCCACAGTGCGTTCGGTTATATTGTCGAGAAAGGCTCTGTCGTGCGAAATGAGTACAACAGAACCCGGAAAAGTTTTTAGGTACTCCTCGAGCCATTGAATCGATTCAATGTCGAGGTGGTTGGTGGGCTCGTCGAGAAGGAGCACATTGGGTTTGCGCAGCAAAATTTTGGCCAGTTCAATGCGCATGCGCCAACCTCCACTGAACTCGCGGGTTGGGCGAGAAAAGTCGGATCGTTTAAAGCCCAATCCCTGCAACGTAACCTCGGCTTGCGCCTCCAGGTTGTTACCGCCAATCAGGTTGAATCGGTCGGTTTTCTCGGCCAATTTTTCAATGAGGGCTATATAACTTTCGGAATGGTAATCGGTACGGTGGGCCATTTCAGTCGAAAGCTGCTCCATTTCACGGGCAAGGGCGAGCGTTTCGCTAAAGGCCTGCATAGTTTCATCCAATACGTTTCGGCTGTTGGCCACATCCATTTGCTGGGGCAGGTAGCCAATCTTTGTATCCTTTGGGATGCCCACAAAGCCCGAAGTTGGGGTGACCTGACCCACAATTATTCGAAGAAGAGTAGTTTTGCCAGCACCATTCTTGCCAACCAATCCAATTCTTTCGCGGGGAGATATATTGAAACTCACATCGCGAAACAAATCGAAACCACCAAAGGATACCGTAACCTGATTGAGAGAAACCATTTCAATTTTTTTTGCCCGCCAAAGGTACTAAATGTACTTAAATTGCCATGGGTTTTGGAAGCAACCGTTTTCGGTTTTTTCGGTCGATGCTTGAGGGCATATTTAGTTTTAATTCGGTTTAAATAGCTACCTTTGAGGTGGATTTTCAGTTTAAAACAAACAGTTTTCAAATCTAAAATAAATAACTATGGCAAAGATTAAGGTTGCAATCAATGGCTTTGGACGAATTGGCCGCAACGTATTCAAAATTGCGTTGGAGCGTCCCGAAATGGAGGTTGTTGGAATTAATGACCTCACCGATACCAAAACCCTTGCTCACCTGCTGAAGTACGATTCGACCCAGGGTAAGTTCAACGGAAACGTTTCTTACGATGCACAGAACATAATTGTTAATGGTACCAAGTACCCTGTTCATGCTGAGCGGAGCCCGTTAAATATTAAATGGGTAGTTACACCCGATGTGGTTGTTGAGTCGACTGGCATTTTCACCAAACGCGAAAGCGAAAAGGGTGGTTATGGCGACCATATTAAAAATGGCGCAAAAAAGGTAATCCTTTGCGTACCCTCCAAGGATGAAATTGACCGCATGATTGTATTGGGCGTTAACGATAGCGATTTGAAACCTGAAGACAAGTGCGTTTCGAATGCCAGCTGTACCACTAACTGCCTGGCACCCATTGTAAAAATTCTGCACGATAATTTCGGGTTAGAAAAGGGTTTCATGAATACCATACATGCATACACCAACGACCAGCGCATTCTCGATGCACCCCATAGCGACCTTCGCCGTGCCCGTTCAGCTGCTGTATCAATGATTCCTACTACTACCGGTGCTGCCAAGTCGGTAGGTAAAGTAATTCCCGAGCTCAAAGGCAAACTCGATGGTTTAGCAGTTCGCGTTCCAACCCCAACCGGTTCGCTGGTCGACTTTGTAGCGTTCCTGAAAAGGGATGTAACCAAGGAGGAAGTAAATGCTGCTGTGAAAAAAGCGGCCGAAGGCCCCATGAAGGGTATTGTGGAATACACCGAGGACCCAATTGTTTCAATCGATATTGTTCACAATTCGCACAGCTCCATTTTCGATGCCGACAGCACCATGGTAATGGGCAACATGGTTAAAATACTTTCGTGGTACGACAACGAGTGGGGCTACTCGTGCCGCGTGGTTGACCTGGTGCCTATGCTGTTTAAGTAGAAGTTTAAACGTAACAAAAAGCCTCTCGGTAAGAGAGGTTTTTTGTTATAGACCCATTCGTCGAACAAAGTCATCCATTTCGGGCTCGCCTATACGTCCTGCGTTGCGAAGTTGCATTTCAAGTTCGCTGGTTTCGGCCTTTAGAAGGTCGTCCTCGTTGTTGGCTTTGCCCTTTTTGTAAACTATTTGTCTTAGCGCTTTCCCTTCGGGCGAGAAAAGCATCCAGGGGCCATCCTTGAATCCATTCAAATAGTTCCCTTCGAGTCGCTTCTTGCCCCCTTCGTAGTAGGTAACTACAGGGCCATTTTCAATACCATTGCCATAAGTAACGGTCGATTTGTAAAGCCCATTGGGAAAATAAGTAATAGCAAGCCCTACTTTTGATCCATTTTCCCATTTTATAACCTCGTAAACCTCGCCGGTTGGGTAGTAGGTAACAAACAAACCATGCTTTTGACCCTTGCTATAGGTTTCGGTGAAAGCCACCTGACCGTTTTGTCGCAGGTACTCCCATTTCCCTTCCTTTTGGGTTCCAAAGAATTTGCCACGGGCCGCTTCCTTTCCATTGTTATAGAAGAAAATTGCTGATGCCGAGTCGCTATTGATATGAAATTGAAGTTTTGCTCTCATTTTTCCGGTATCGTAGTAGCGGATCATGCTGCCCTGTGGCTTATCGTCCTTAAAAAATCCTTTGTAAGCAAGGCTACCATTTTTGTAATACTTTCTCCAATGCCCCTGTTTGCGGTTCAGGTTATCGGTTTGGTTCCAGAGCGTATCGGTGGGTTGCGCCATGGTTTGCAGGTATATGCAAAGCAATAGGCATGTAAATGATAGTTTAACCATTGAATGTTATTTGGTTGTTTTCAGTTTATACAAACATTATGCAAACCTAGAAAATTGTTTTGGCCCCACAAAAAATAAAAGCCCCCTTTCGGGGGCTAGGTGGAGTATATGATGGTTTTGATAGGAGCTTACTTTACCTCTTCAAAATCCACATCGGTTACTTCCTTTTCGGTTTTACCCGATTGGGAATTGCCGCTAGGCTCTCCCTGAGGTTGCTGCTGCCCTTGCTGACCCTGCTGCGCCTTGTAAAGTTCTTCAGAAGCTGCTTGCCAAGCAGTGTTCAATTCGGCCATGGCAGCATCAATAGCAGGTATGTCTTGCTTTTGGTGAGCATCCTTCAGTTTAGCGAGAGCTCCTTCAATGGCACTTTTCTTATCGGCCGGAATCTTGTCGCCAAACTCTTTCAGCTGTTTTTCAGTATTGAAAACCATACTGTCGGCAGCATTCAGCTTATCAACCCTTTCGCGTGCAGCTTTGTCGGCCTCCTCGTTGGCTTTGGCCTCATCGCGCATGCGCTTAATTTCATCGTCGGTAAGCCCGGTGGTAGCCTCAATGCGAATACGCTGCTCCTTGCCAGTACCCTTATCCTTAGCCGAAACGTGGAGAATTCCGTTGGCATCGATATCGAAAGTTACTTCAATTTGAGGAACTCCGCGAGGGGCAGGTGGAATACCGTCGAGGTGGAAACGCCCGATGGTCTTATTGTCCTTGGCCATTTGGCGTTCGCCCTGAAGAATATGAATTTCAACTGAGGGTTGATTGTCTGAAGCAGTGGTAAATGTTTCACTTTTGCGGGTGGGTATTGTTGTGTTGGCATCTATCAGTTTTGTGAATACACCGCCCATTGTTTCAATACCCAACGAGAGCGGAGTTACATCGAGCAGCAATACGTCCTTCACTTCGCCCGTGAGAACGCCACCCTGAATGGCAGCACCAACAGCCACAACCTCGTCGGGGTTAACGCCCTTGCTGGGGGTGCGACCGAAGAACTTCTCAACTACCTGTTGAATTGCTGGTATACGGGTTGAGCCGCCCACCAGAATTACCTCATCGACATCTGATGCCTGAAGGCCTGCATCCTTAAGTGCTTTGCGGCAGGGCTCAATGGTAGCCTGAATGAGCGAATCGGAAAGTTTTTCGAATTGGGCCCTGGTAAGCGTGCGTACCAAATGCTTGGGAATTCCATCCACAGGCATAATGTAGGGAAGATTTATTTCGGTTTGGGTTGAACTCGAAAGTTCAATTTTAGCCTTTTCGGCAGCCTCCTTTAGGCGCTGGAGCGCCATGGGGTCTTTGCGTAGGTCGATGCCCTCGTCCTTTTTAAATTCATCGGCCAGCCAGTTAATAATTACCTGATCGAAATCGTCGCCGCCCAAGTGGGTATCGCCATTGGTCGATTTAACTTCGAAAACTCCATCGCCCAGTTCAAGAATGGAAATATCGAATGTTCCACCTCCCAGGTCGAATACTGCAACCTTTATATCTTTCGATTTTTTATCGAGGCCGTATGCCAAAGCGGCAGCGGTGGGTTCGTTAATAATACGACGAACTTTCAGTCCGGCAATTTCACCGGCTTCTTTAGTGGCCTGGCGCTGAGAGTCGCTGAAGTAGGCCGGAACAGTAATTACCGCCTCAGTAACTTCCTGACCAAGAAAGTCTTCGGCAGTTTTTTTCATTTTCTGAAGAACCATTGCCGATATTTCTTGGGGTGTAAACTTACGATCGTCAATAACAACGCGGGGTGTATTGTTATCGCCCTTAATAACTTTGTAGGGAACGCGCTCAACCTCCTTTGTCACCTTGTCGAAGGTTTCGCCCATGAATCGCTTAATGGAGTAAATGGTTTTAGTGGGGTTGGTAATGGACTGACGTTTTGCAGGGTCGCCAACCTTACGCTCACCGTTCTCAACAAATGCTACAATTGAGGGGGTTGTGCGTTTCCCCTCGCTGTTGGGTATTACCACTGGTTCGTTTCCTTCCATAACCGAAACGCACGAATTGGTAGTTCCCAGGTCAATTCCAATAATTTTAGCCATTGTAATGTATAGTTTATTTTGGTTGTATACTCAATGTGTCGGGCTTGCATTTTCAATCTCTATGCCAATGGGTTTTTTAGGCAATTTTTATGATAATATGGCACTCAGCGGTGAAATGAGGAATATTTATTTGGTAGTTAATAGCCGCATGAAGTGTGTATGTTTCGAATAATCAGTTTATTATAAAAATGCATTTTGAACTGACAAATCGTCGGTTGGTTGTTTGTTTGGTATGACAAGGGATATGAGGTGTAAAAGTAAAACGAAAGATAAGTATCCTATCCGTTTGCATTCAGTTATAATTTTGTAGCTTTGGCCAATAAAACCAAATCGATATGTCAACAGAAAGCAAGGCAAAGGTGGTAACCACGCATGTGCTGCACGAAATGAAACTTCGGGGCGAAAAAATAGCTATGCTAACCGGTTACGATTACTCCATGGCACGTATTCTCGATGCAGCAGGAGTAGATATTATTCTGGTTGGCGACTCGGCATCGAACGTAATGGCTGGCCACGAGTCGACACTACCCATAACCTTAGACCAAATGATTTACCATGCACAGTCGGTAGTTCGTGGTGTGAAACGGGCCCTTGTGGTTGTCGATATGCCTTTTGGTACCTACCAAGGGAACTCCAAGTTGGCGCTCAATTCTGCTATACGGATTATGAAGGAGACTGGTGCCGACGCATTGAAACTGGAGGGTGGGAGAGAAATAGTCGATTCCATAGTACGCATTCTTTCTGCCGGAATTCCTGTTATGGGGCATCTGGGTCTTACGCCACAATCTATTCATAAGTTTGGAACTTATGTTGTTCGTGCACGCGACGAGGAGGAGGCTCTTAAACTGGTTGAGGATGCGCATATTCTCCAAAATACTGGTTGTTTTTCAATTGTTCTCGAAAAAATTCCTGCCAAATTGGGGACACAGGTTGCTAGCGAACTTAAAATACCTGTAATTGGTATTGGTGCTGGCTCCGGAGTCGATGGGCAAGTGCTTGTAACCCACGATATGCTTGGAATTACTCAGGAATTTTCTCCTCGCTTCCTGCGTCGCTACCATAATCTTTATGCCGAGATGCTTGGGGCTTTCCAAACCTACATTGGAGATGTAAAAAGACTCGACTTCCCCAATGAAAGGGAGCAGTACTAAATTAAAATTTAAAAAATGGACGATTTTGCACTTCGGGTGCTTTACGAGGATAATCACCTTATTGCCATAAATAAATTGGCCAGCGATATTGTTCAAAGCGACGAAACAGGCGATGAACCTCTGATTGATAAGGTGAAGCAGTACATAAAAGTTCGCGACAATAAACCCGGAAACGTATTTGTTGAGGTTATTCATCGAATCGACCGACCTGTTAGCGGCGTTGTGCTAATGGCAAAAACCAGTAAGGGTTTAAGCCGGATGAACGAACTTTTTCGCGATGGAAAGGTAAAAAAGTTATATTGGGCCATAGTTGGAAATACGCCTCCTAAAGAAACAGATACCCTGAAACACTATATTCTCCGAAATCCGCATAAAAACCGTTCGTACGCATATAACGAGCACAAGCCGGGCACCAAGGAAGCTTCACTTACGTATAGGTTGGTTGGCAAAAGCGAAAGGTACTACTTTCTCGAAATCGACTTGCACACGGGTAGGCATCACCAAATCAGAGCACAGCTGGCAGTTATAGGTTTACCCATTAAGGGCGATTTGAAGTACGGAGCCCCACGATCAAATCCGGGAGGAGGCATTTCGCTCCATTCGCGAATGCTCGAATTCGTTCACCCTGTTACAGAGGAAGCTGTACAAATAGTTGCTCCAACGCCCAACGATACCCTTTGGCACGAATTTGCTAAATTGTAAAAACATAAATAGCAAACCTTCGAAAAAGTTTCCCTCTATATAGCTTTGCTATTTCAATGTGGCAGTTTGTTTTTATATATTAGTGGTCTTTTATTTGCAAAATGGAGCCAATCGTATTACTTCTTTCAAAATCGGCCGAAATTAAGCAGCACATCGAATCTGCGCTGGGCTCTTCACCGGTTGGTTTTCATTTGATTGGCGTTCACGGAATGGAGCAACTGGAGGAATTTCTTACGAACCATCTGCCCAGCCTTGCACTTATCGATCAGGATTTTGAAGGTGAAAATTTGGTTGCTTTGCTCAACACACTGAATACAAATCCAAAAACAGCTGGGGTTTCATTAATTCTACTGGTTTCAAATTTTGAAAAGGCCCAAATAGGTTCGCTGCTGAATTTTGGCATCGAAGATTTTATAGTGTGGCCATTCAATGCTGAGCATTTCAAACTCAGAATTGCAATGGGGATTGAAAGAACCAAGCGGGTTTCGAAATTTCTACAGCAATCGGAGCAATTTAGTTACATAACCCAAGCAGCAAGCATGGCAGGCAATTCGCTTGTAATAATCGATAGAAATGGCGAAATGATTTGGGCCAACGATGGTTTTGAAAAACTATACGGTTGTAATTTGGATGAGTTTAAGGTGTCGTTTGGCAACAACCTGTTCGAGTCGAACATGAAGCAGGTTACCCGAAATGCCATGCAGCGATGCCGCGACAATGGCGAATATGTGGTTTACGATTCCCTTTGGATTACACCCAAAAATGAGCGAAAGTTTATACAAACATCGCTTACTCCCATTTACGACCCCAATGGTAATTTCAATAAAATAATCGCCATTGAAACCGACATAACCGAATTGAAACGCACTGAAGAGGAGCTAATTGAAAAGAACGACCATTTACTTTCCATTGCAGAGCATTTAGAAAAAGCCAACGAGCTGCTCGACGACCAAAGAAACCAGATTGAGAGCCAGAAAGCCTCGCTGGAAGAAGAGATGCAAAAGTCGGAGAATCTTCTGCATGCCATTTTGCCAGCCACAACGGCTCATCAGCTTAAGAAAAAGGGATTTGTAAAACCCAAAAAGTTTAAGGAAGCATCGGTTATGTTTGCCGACTTTGTTGGTTTTTCCCGAATTTCGAGCATGTACGAGGAGATTGAGGATTTGCTCGATGTGCTTGGTTTCTACTTCGAAAAGTTCGATGAAATTACAACCCAGCACTACCTCGAAAAAATTAAAACCATTGGCGATTGCTACATGTGCGTTGGGGGTGTACCCCAAACCAATAAGAGCCATCCGTTCGATGCTGTAATTGCCGCCCTTAAAATGCAGAAGTTTGTTGAGGAACAGGCAATTAAATGCCAGGATGATGGAAGACCCGTTTGGCGTATTCGAATTGGTATACATACCGGCCCACTAGCCGGAGGGGTAATTGGCAAAAAGCGTTTTGCATACGACATTTGGGGCGATACGGTAAATTTGGCAAGCCGAATGGAAACAGCAAGCGATCCGGGTATGGTGAACGTGTCGCAGGCTACTCACGAGTACATTAAAAATTATATCGATTGCAACTACAGGGGAAAATTTCCCGCAAAAAACATTGGCGAAATCGATATGTTCTATGTGCAACGCATTAAGCCCGAGTATTCGGAGGATGCCGAGGGTTATATGCCCAATGCCGAATTACGGAAAATTATTGCGGCTTTCTAGCCCTTAATGGCCTCATCAACCTTAGAGAAGCTGAAGGGTAACAGGTGCAAGCAATCGTCGATAAGGTAAACCCGCTTTTCGCCAATCATTATTATTGCCATTGGTTTTTGTCCGTTATTACGGGTTTCGAGCATCACCTGCCGGCATGCTCCACATGGCGAAATGGGCTCAGCAGTTCTAATACCTTTGAAGTTGGCCGAAACAGCCATAGCCACAACCCCAACGCCCGGGAATCGGGTTCCAGCATAAAAGAGAGCAACCCTTTCGGCGCAAAGCCCCGAAGGAAAGGCGCCATTTTCCTGATTGCTACCACAAATAATTTCACCATTTTCGAGCAGCAATGCGGCACCTACCGAAAAATGCGAGTACGGCGAGTAACTCGATTTTTGGGCTTCAACGGCTTTTCGGGTCAATTCATGGAACTCTTTAGGAAGAGATTCTACCGATTGGAATTCGGCATAACGGAATGAAACGTTTTTGAAATCGGCCATACGAGTAGTTTATTGCCTTAAGAACGCAAACCTAACTTTTTTTTACAATATTTCATTCAAATAATCCCCAAAATCGGTATTTCGAATCCATTTTTACATTTTTTAAAGGCAATTCCAACCACAGGTTGCAATTTTTTTTGAAAATTGGTGTAGGTTTGCAACCAAAATCGTTGAAATGGCTCGAAAGCATATTTTACTCATTGCACTTCTATTGTTTGGTCAATCGCTATTAGCACAGCGAAAAATTACTCGCGATGAGTACATAAATTTATATAGTACTATGGCCGTTAGGCAAATGAAACAGCACGGAGTACCTGCAAGTATTATACTAGCTCAGGGTATGCTCGAGAGCGACAATGGCAATAGCACTTTGGCCGTGAAGGCCAATAACCATTTCGGAATAAAGTGCCATAAAACCTGGAATGGCCCCAAAATATACCACGATGACGATGCAAAGGGAGAGTGCTTTAGAAAGTATTCTTCGGTGGAACATTCGTTTCGCGACCATTCAGAATTTCTTCGGGGAGCCCGAAGGTATGCCTTCCTTTTCGATTTACAACCTACTGATTACAAGGGTTGGGCGCATGGGTTGAAAAAGGCAGGCTATGCCACAAATCCTCGTTACGGCGAAATGCTCATTAAAATTATTGAGGATAACCGGTTGAATAGGTTCGATTCGGGTGTAGTGGTTGAAGTGGAGTCGCCCACAAAAGGAATGGGTCAACGAATCGATGCCGACAATTTTACCATCGACCTATTTAGGGAGAGGGGCGTTTTCATGCGGAATCGCATTAAGTATATCAAGGTGAAGGAGGGCGATTCATACCAATCGCTTACCAAGGAGTTGCAGCTTTTACCATGGCAATTGGCCAAGTACAACGATATTGACCGCAATGCCATGTTGGAGCCGGGCCAGGAACTTTACATTCAGCCAAAACGCCGAAAAGCCGAAGTTAATCACGCTTTCCACGTAGTGGAGGAGGGAGAAACAATGTGGAGCATTTCGCAAACCTATGGCATTAAGCTGAAGAAGCTTTACCAAAAGAATAGAATGGTAGAGGGAACTGAGGCTGAAGTAGGACAGAAATTATACCTTATAAAACGTATCCCAGCCAACGAATAGAATTAACTAAAGGTTAGTGTACCATTGCCACGAAGACCACGCAGGAAATCGGCTGCAGGCATGGTTTTCTTTCCGGCAAGTTGAATTTGGTTAATGCACACAGCGCCAATACCACAAGGCACCAATAATGGACAATTTTCTGGGTTTAGGCTATTGCCTTCGGCAAGTTGGCTCATTAGAATTTTAGCTGTGGTTTGGCTGCCATCAGGTAAAGCTACGCGGCTCCAAGCACCCGGGTAAGGGCTTAAACCCCTTATGTGGTTATGAACCTCCTGGGCTGGTTTGGTCCAATCGATTTGGCAAGTTTCTTTAAATATTTTTGGGGCCATTTTTACATATTGGCCCATTCCCAATAATTGGCTTTGGGGCAGAGCTTCAAAACCCCCTTTATAAAGCGCATCGATGGTTTTAATAACCAATGAGCCTCCCATCTCCATCAACCGGTCGTGCAGTTCTCCGGCAGTTTCGTTTGGCTTTATATCTGTGGCCTCCTGAAAAAGAACGCTTCCGGTATCAATCTGGTTATCGATTAAAAATGTTGTAATCCCCGTTTGGCGCTCGCCATTTATAATAGCCCAGTTAATGGGAGCTGCACCCCTATATTGGGGCAATAGCGATGCGTGTAAGTTGAAAGTCCCCAATTTGGCAATGCTCCAAACCGACTCTGGTAGCATACGGAAAGCAATAACTACAATAATATCGGGAGCAATGCGTACAAGTTCGTTGATGAAATCTTCGCTTCGAAGTTTTTCGGGCTGAAGCATCCTCAGCCCATTTTCCTGAGCAAAAACCTTAACTGGCGATTGGGATAGGTTCAAACCTCTTCCAGCGGGCTTATCGGGTACGGTTACAACGGCACTAACATTGTAACCTCCTTTAATTATGGCTTTGAGGGGTTCAACGGCAAAATGGGGAGTCCCCATGAAAACAATTGAGGGACCTGAGTTCATGCTACTCGTTGATTTTTGGAGGGTTCATTAGAATGAGATGCCCCATTTTATCGCGCTTGGTTTGCAGGTAAAACTCGTTGTAGGGGGTAGGTTGTACTTCGAGAGGGATATTCTCAATTATTTCGAGCCCGTAACCCTCTAGTCCCTTTCTTTTTACTGGGTTGTTGGATATGAGGCGCATTTTCCGAACGCCTAGTTCGTGCAGAATGCTTGCGCCAATCCCGTAGTCGCGCTCATCGGGTTCAAAGCCCAGTTCAATGTTGGCTTCAACTGTGTCGAGCCCATCTTCCTGCAGTTTATAAGCATGAATTTTATTAAAGAGGCCAATGCCACGACCTTCCTGGCTTAGGTATACCAGAACGCCCTTGCCCTCTCTCTCAATCATTTCCATGGCCTTTTTCAGTTGCAAACCGCAGTCGCAACGTTGCGAATGGAAAATATCGCCTGTAACGCACGACGAGTGTACCCGTACCAGAATGGGCTCATCGTCGGCCCAGGTTCCCTTAACCAGTGCAACATGCTCGAGTTTGTTCGATTTCTGACGGAAAGGAATCAGATCGAATATTCCAAAATCGGTGGGCATTTTAACACGGGCACCCTTATCAATTATTTTTTCGAATTGTAAGCGGTATGCAATAAGGTCCTGAATGGATATTATTTTTAAGTTGAACTTTTTGGCTATTTCGAGCAGTTCGGGAAGTCGTGCCATGGAGCCATCGTCGTTCATAATTTCAACAAGCACACCGCCGGGCTTGAGACCCGCCATGCGGGTTAAGTCAACTACAGCTTCGGTATGTCCGGCCCTGCGAAGAACGCCTTTTTCGCGAGCCATAAGCGGAAAAATATGACCGGGTCGGGCTAGGTTTTCGGGTTTGGTGTCCGGATCGACCAGCGCCCGAAGCGTTTTTGCCCTGTCGTAGGCCGATATGCCCGTTGTGCAGCCCTGTCCCAATAAGTCCACCGAAACGGTAAATGCAGTTTGGTGAAGCGCGGTGTTGTTGCCCACCATAAGGTTCAATTCCAGTTCGCTACATCGGCTTTCCGAAAGGGGAGCGCAAATGAGGCCGCGACCATGCTTGGCCATAAAGTTTACCATTTCGGTGGTAACCAGTTCGGCGGCACATACAAAGTCGCCCTCGTTTTCACGGTCCTCATCGTCAACAACAATCAGTATCTTCCCATTTCTGAGGTCGTCTATAGCTTCTTCTATGGTATTCAGGCTACTGGAGCCTTTGGGTTGGTTGCCAAACATTGCTTTTAACTCCTTTTAAAAATTTGAATAGCCCAAAAAGCAGAGCCAGGTTCATGCTGTAAAAATGGGTTGCAAACCGAAACAGTTTGAAATTCACCCCAAAGGTACGAAAAACGAAATCGAAAAGCGGAACGAAAAGAGCAGCAATATGCGCTGCAAGAATAATTTGATAAAGTACGCTCCCAAATGCTAAAGCCAAATTGAATAACAGTGCCGCTAAAATGAAAATTGGGCCAAACCAGCGCAGAACCTTATGCGATAGGAAAGCGAAACTTCTTCCCTTGTAGGGTGGCCAAAGCAACCTGTAAAAAACCGATAGGTTCTGGAAGTTTCCGATCGATATGCGAATTTTTCGGCGGAACTCCTCCTTCAAATTATTCGAAACATCCTCGGTAACCGTTGCTTCCAGGCTGTTAATGGTTGCTTTACCTGCCTCAAGCACCTTCATGTTGATGTAAAAATCGTCCATGAAAAAATTGCGGGGCACTTTATGGTACACCGATTTGCGAATGGCAAAGCAGCCTCCAAAGGGTCCCATCATGGCACCCCAAAGTAACCCCTCGCGGTACTTAATAATTACCTCGCGCGATATGTAGCTGCTTTCCTGAAACGAAATGCCCTCCCTTTTAATGCCCGTGTTGGTCATTCGGGTGTCTACCAGGCCAATATTATCGTCCTTAAAATATTTTATAGAGTTGAAAAGCGTATGTTCATTGAGCATAACATTGGCATCGGTGGATACAATAATGTCGCCCTTTGCCTTGTCGAGCAGCTGGTTCATAATATTAGCCTTGCCTTGCCGCTGGTTGAATTCAAGAAAGGTAATGCGGCCATACTGTTCGGCTTTTGTTCTGATAATGTTGTTGGTATCATCGGTTGAGCAGTCGGAACCCACGAGCAGCTCCAATTTGTGTGCAGGGTAAGAGGTGTTGAATACGCTGTCAATTTTGCTTCCAATAACCAGCGCCTCGTTGTGGGCTGCCATAATTACTGATACGGTGGGGAGTTCGTCGGATAATTGGTAGGTGTTGGTTCGGGGCTTTTTTTTGCATGCTAACAGCCAAAGTATTGTGGGGTACAATACGTATGAGTGAAAAATTAGAGCAACCGATAACCAAAAGACAATTTCCACGCTAATAGGGCTATTTATTTACAGATGGCAAAAATAGAAAAAAGAATTGCCTTTGGGGCATGCAAAAAGTCACTAATATGCAAAAACTTCTATTTGGCGCAAGCCAATTTGTAGAAATGTAGTAATTGCTCGCAAATGGAGTTGTTGTCGAAATGGGCAAGCGCAAAATTACGGGCATTGGTACCCAAGTTAGCCGCTAAATTGTAGTTGGTTAAGCACTCAATTATTTGCTTGGCAACCTCTTCGGGATCGTTGGCAATTAGCATGTGCTTACCATTTTCCACTTCAATACCTTCGGCCCCTATAGAAGTGCTTACAATGGCTTTCCCCAAAAACATGCCCTCTACAATTTTTATTCGCATACCGCTGCCCGAAAGCAGGGGAACAACCATAATACCCTTTGAGCAAATGAACTCCTGTGAGTTGGGGACCTCTCCGCAGAACTCCACGTTGGGAAATTTGGTAATTTCATCAATAAAACTGGCGGGTGCATTCCTCCCGGCTACATAAAATTTAGCATTGGCCTGCGAACTGAGCACCCTTCCCCAACATTTATTAAGGAACCAGAGTAGCCCTTCCTGATTGGGCAACCAGTCGAGCCCCCCCAAATGGAATAGGGAATTACTATGCGACAGTTGCTTGCAGGGAAGGAACTTTTTGGCATCGAGGCCTGTTTGCGATGTGGTTGAGGGACCATTGAAGCCCATGCGATGCAATATATCCTCGTCGCGTTTCGAAATAGCAACCAGCAAATCGATGCTACTAAGGCATTGATTTTCCATGCGCTTAACCCTTTTTGCCAAATTGGTTAAATACCACTTTTTTAAAAAATTTGTTTCAATGCGTGCGCTGCGCTCCCATATTTCGTATTCCACATTGTGAGCCCTCAGTGCAATAGGGGCAGAGGAGTACTTTCTAGTTGTTGCAATGTAGGGGGCCATATATAGTCCCTCCAGTTGAATCAGGTCGAACTGGTTGTTTTTTAAAAGGTTCTCAAGCTGCTCGGTTACCCGTCTGTTCACAAAACGCTGCGCGTTGTAGGGTTTTTTTGAAAAAAGCAAGTTGAACAATGCCTTAACGAGTTTTATATTGGTATTTACGTGTACAATGTGAAATTTGGCAGCATCTGTAAGCCATTGGGGAAGGTCGCTAATGCTTGTGCAATGCTTGGGAGTACTAATTGCCAGTACGGTTACCTGAGCTCCATTGTTTGCCAGCCCAGCAATAATGCTTTGTGTTGCTATGGCACCTCCATCCTTAGAGGGAAAAGGAACTTTGTTGGCCAGTACCAGTATTTTCATGCTTTTTTGGGCTTATTCTTCCCAATAAATATGAAGAATTTTTTAATGTAAAGTATGTAGAAGTCGGCATTAAGAATTACTGAGTCGGTAGTGGCTTTGTACGAAAGGAATACGCCCAATGGCAGGAGTATAAAGGAAGAAACCCACATTCCGGTGTTCACCTCCCAAATCATTTCGCGGGCAAACTTTTCGCCAGTGAGAGAAATGATGTAGTAAACAACAAAAAACAGAACCGAAACCACAACGGGCATTCCCAAACCACCCTTTCGGATTATGGCACCCAATGGAGCACCAATGAAGAAGAAAACGAAACAGGCAAACGACAGGGTGAATTTACGGTGCCACTCAACTATATGCCGAACAGCATGCTTGCCCCGATGGTACAAATCGTCCTTTACCGAAACAATGTAATTTTTCGATTGGCGGGCATTGGCAATGGCTCGTTCAATGGTTCTGAGTTGTGTTTCGCTGCTAAGCGAATTAAATAATGAGTCGGAGTTGAGAATATAGGTTGGATTTCGTAACGAGCTATGGCTAAAACTATTGGGGTTTTTAAGTAGCGAAATGTTGGCCATGTTCCTAACAGCCTGCTTTGTACGATCATCGATATCGCGAAAAAGCGAATCGCCAGTTTGGGCCAACTGGTTTAGGTTCATGGCGTGGAAGCTGCTTTTAAAGAAATCTTCGTTGGTTCGCTGCAACCCGAATCCCTTAAGTTCTAGTATCATTTCCTGCTGCTCAAAACGGTTGTTACGAGAGGGGTATTTTTTGATGGTCTGTCGTCGGTTTGGCGAGTTTTCGCTAATCTCCTCGTAGGTCGATCCACTAAAAAGGGTAACAATCATGTATTGGCTATCGTTGGTTATTCGCATGTATCCCGAGTCGGCAACCGTAACCATCAGGTTGCCCTCGTTGGAGCGGTGGTCGTATATCATTATTCGGCGCATGAGGTTGGTTTTGGGATCCTTGCTGCCAATTTTTATGCTCAGGCCATCAATGTCGTTATTAAAAACGCCTACTTTCAACTGAAGTTCGGGACGCTGTTGCTTCACATCGTACAGGAGGCTCGAAATTTTCAGGTTGGTGTAGGGAAGTACGTTATTTGAGAAAAAGAAGCCCCCAACCGAAATAAGTATGGTAAGAACAATAAGTGGGCTCATGATTCGAGGCAAGGAAATACCAGCCGATTTCATGGCCAGCAGCTCGTTATGCTCGCCAAAGTTTCCCATAGTCATTAGCGAGGCTAAAAGTGTAGAAAGGGGCAGAGCCATGGGTACAAGCCCAGCCGATGCGTAGAGTAATAGTTCGAGAATTACATTAAACTCGAGACCCTTTCCCACTAAATCGTCGATGTATTTCCATAGGAACTGCATGAGCAGAATAAACATAACAATGAAGAAGGTCATTATGAGGGGACCCAGGTATGAGCGGAGTACGAATAGGTGTAGGGTTTTCACAGTTACAGCGCTTACATGAAGGGCAAAAGTACAGTTTTTTTATTCCCTTAGCAATTACAAACGGAAGTAGCCGCGAAAAAGTATGAAGAGGTTATATGCCCAGATTGCGCTTGAGTTCACCAATTTGATAGTTCCACAGAGATATAGCATCGTCGGCATCGTCGTCGGCCAGGGCCTCGGTAACGTGAAGGGCCAAATCGCCAGTAAGTTCGTGCTGAAGTATTCGGAATTCGAAGTATGCGTCGTCGGTATCTCCTTTATCAATCCAGCGGAACCGAACCAATTTATTCTCTTTAAGCGAAACGATTTCAGCTTTCTGCTCCATTCGGTTCCAGGTAAAAGTATAAACATTTCCCTGAATTGAAACATCGTCGGCAAACCATTCCGACAGTCCCGATGGAGTGCTAAGGCGGCTAAAAAGAAGTGATGGAGAGGTGTTCATGGTGAACTCAATCTCAATTTTCGATCCTACAGTAGTTGTATTCATGCTTGCGTATTTTTCTTTTTTCCTTACACTTTATGCAAGGTATACATAAATGCCATATTTGCAATAGTGGGCGACTGTTTATTTATCAACACCAAATTGCGCCGAATGTTAATATCATTAAGCAGAGCAACGAGAGTAGCACCGACACCAAACGTATTTTTTTAGTAGAAAGGTTTGCGGCGAACGAAATATTTTTTACTTTTGCCCCGCTAAAGTGCAAAAATTACGAATGTAATGGCGAGGTAGCTCAGCTGGTTAGAGCGCATGATTCATAATCATGAGGTCGGCGGTTCAATCCCGCCTCTCGCTACCTAACAAAAATAAGGCTTTCAGAAATGAGAGCCTTTTTCGTTCCTACCCATTGAATAAATAATTGACTACACATGTGGGGTCGAGCGGTAAAGTTGAAATATAGAGCAAGTAAATATCTGCAATGTAAAACGACGAAAACTTTACCTGTCAATTTAGAAAAAGTAATAATAGTTTTCAAAAGAAGTTTAACTCATATCTGGTCTTTTCTCGAAGTGAAGTTCTGGCAGGATGATTTTTACTTCGTGTTCTGCTCCTTCTTTTAACCAATATACGATGTAGTTAACTTTTGCGCGTTTCAATTCATAGTTTCGTTGCTTCATCGACTCAATTTGATGTATAAAGTGTGTGGAGAATTTTAAAACCGATTGTCCTTTGGGGTTCAAACATTCATCACCGTTCAAGGTTAAAGTATCTCCGCTTGTAAGTTGAGATACCAAATACTGTTTGTTAATGAAATAATCGAGCCAAACATCTTTGAAGGTTAAGTGCATTGCCAGTTCATTCGGAGGTAGGTAAGTGTTTTTGTCTTTCCGTTGTTCCAAATTTTCTACAGAAAGGTTGTCGAAATAATTGGAGTTCAGGTGAATGGTCAAATTCTGTTTTGATCTTGTCATCGCAACGTACAACTGTCGGTTTGCTTCGTCTGTTGAAGGGTTGAAATCCTCGAGCATTAGAAAGACATTATCAAACTCCTTACCTTTGGCTTTATGAATGGTTGAGACAAAGATTGTTTCGCCATTGTGGGTAACAAAATCTTCTACCTTCGATTCACGAATAAAAACCTCTAGGTCTGATTTATATTTTCTTTTAGTATTGGTCTCCACAAAATCTTTAATAATGTTGTTGCATATTTCTAGTTTTGTGCTGTTTCGATATCTGTTGGCCAGTTCTCGTTTAGCTTCACTCCAAACATCATCGCTTATTACAAATACATCATCATCCAATTTCAGTTTGTTTAAAAAGAACCGTACTTCAGCAAGGTTATACAAGTTAAAGCTGTCGCTAGTTTGAATTAACTTTGCTCGCAATCCATTTTTTAATAGTAGTCCTGTAACTTGTAATGCCTCTTCATTTGTTTTAGTTAGCACGCATGTTGAGCCTTTGAGGTCTGATGTGAGTATGTCGTTCACAAGAGGGGTAACCAAATTGGCACTTTGATATTTTACCAATTTAATTTTTCCATTATCTGTTTGCTTTGCAATAATTGGAGTGTCTTTTAGTCGGTGCTTAATCCGTTTTACAAATTGGTTGGAGAACTCCACCAGGTTGTTTTTGCTTCTGTAGTTCTCTACCAACTCATGTTTGACGGCTTTGTTTACCGTGATAAACTGTTCAAGATATTTAGAACTTGCTCCTCGGAACTCAAAGATATTCTGGTCGTCATCGCCAACGGCAATCACTCTCATATCTTCATTTTGCTCCATTAAAGCGTTTATCAGGTTGAACTCATCCTCGTCGATATCTTGTGCCTCATCAATTACCAGAACAGTTTTTGTAATCTTACATGCTTCTACTTCTTTATTTTTGATTTTTTCAAGTGTTTTCTTTAGAATAATATCTGACTTCTCCAGACTACCAACTTTGCCCAATAGGTCGAAACAGTATGAGTGAAAAGTTTTAATTTCAATGAAGTTAGCGACATTACCTATAAGCTTGAGTAGCCTTTTTTTGAATTCTGTTGCTGCTGCTCTTGAGAAAGTAAGCATAAGAAGCTGCTCATGTTTTACATCTTCCATTAAGAGTAACGATGCCAATTTGTGCACTAAAACTTTTGTTTTACCGCTTCCAGGGCCAGCGGCAACTACAATGTGCTTAGTTTCATTGTCTTTAATGATTTTCAGTTGAGTTGGTGATAGTTCCCCAAATAATTCTCTGAATTTGGCAGGAGTCATTTTCAATTTGAGAGCATCGGCCTTACTGCCAGGAAAGTATTTTCTTAGAAATGAAGAGTAATTTAAGTGAAAATAATCTTCAACAAACTGAAGAGCATCTCTATAGTCGCTTATCATTTTTTTTGCATACTCGCCAACAATGTGGATTTGCTGAATCTTGTTTTCGTAAAACTGGTTGAGTTTCTCGTAATCGTCTTTTGTGTAACGTTTTTTATTATCCTGTTCTAAGCGTTCAATAGTCATGCGATTATATACAACCAAAAAGCCTCCTTCGATTTTTATTGCGTCAATTCTAGAAAGGTAAAATAATGTATCTTCAATATCATCAATACTGATGTTTAGTTTAAATAAGTTCTGGCTGGTTTCATAAGCATTTTTCAATTCGTGAACCGAAAATTCTATCAATACTTCTTCTTTACTTGAGTCTTCCTTTGAGGCATTTAGAATACTCTTTTCGTAAAGATATTCTACTAAGAACCGAGCAAGTTCATGACGTTTCTCTAATTTTTCTTTAAGTTTTTCTTTTGGCAGAAGACTGAGTAATGCAATATGATTCTTTGGGTGCTCTATATTTTGACGCTTAATCCAATTCTTAATTGCCCAAAAATTGATAATGGTTTTGATCTTGTTAGTATTTACATCATCACAGCCATTGGATTCAGCGGTTTCATTAAGTTCTTTAATATTAAATACTTTTTCCTGTTCTTCAAGAAGTGGGAGTAGGAAATTTTCAATTTTGCTATAGGATAGAACAATGTTCAGTGAACGGTTCTTATTCTCTCCCTTTTTTATAAAAGCTGTCAAGTCTTTAGCATCGGCCAAAATCTTTTCCTCTCGTAGAAGGTTTACAATGTTTATCACTTCCTCTTTTACAATGCCTAAGTGGTCGCTGATATAATCAATTCTTGATTCGGCTGTTTCGTCGTATTGTTGCTTTCTGCTTTTACTTGAAAATAGTTTCTTGATAATTCTAATTGCCTTTTGCTTCTGCTTTTCTTCGAATTTTTCTGATACGTTTATTTTATCAATGGCTTCTTGCGCATTTTTAGAAAGAATGCTATTGGCAAAAATTCTTGGCATATTTTGTCCACGCTTCAAATAGCCAGCATCTTCCAATGCTGCTATGGCAGTGGTGACTCTTGTTTCAATTTCAACAACATTATCGTCCCAGCCTGCCAAGCGTGCAATTTCTAAAGCAGAGTTCGAAACTGAAGAGCGAAATCTAGTTATCTCTTTTATTGCTTTCCAAACTTGCTGGATTTCTTTGATGGAAAGTTTGGTTTGATTTAAAAGGAAGAAATGCTTTCCAAGGTCTTCCTCGTTAAACAGAACAAAACAATCGGCGGCAATTTTTTCGTCTCGCCCTGCCCTCCCTGCTTCCTGTATGTAGTTTTCTAGTGAATCGGAAATGTCATAGTGAATTACCATTCCAACATCCTTTTTATCTACTCCCATTCCAAAAGCTGAGGCTGCAACCATAATCTGTACATCTCCCTCAATGAATGCATTTTGGTTTGCTGTCTTTTCCTGCACATCCATTTTGCCATGGTATGGCTTGGCGTTATATCCATCCTTAGTTAACTGTTCGGCAAGTGAATAGGCTCTGTATGTCCTTGAAACATATATGATAGTTGGGCAATTCTTCTCCTCAATTAAATCTCTTACTGTTTGATATTTTTCTTCTTTGCTCCCCTTTTCTATAACTTTATAATGAAGATTAGTTCTCGATGCTTTGGAAGTGAAGAGTTCAAGGTTAATTGAAAGTTTTTCCTTAAAGTAATCGTGGATATCTTCAATAACCTTTTGTTTTGCAGTTGCCGTGAAGCATGAAACGGGGATTCCATCTTCAAGATTTTTCTTCTCCTGGATTGACTTAATGAAATCGCCTATATATAAATAATCAACCCTGAAATCTTGCCCCCATGAAGAAAAACAGTGTGCTTCGTCAATGACAAAACGAACAATCTTTCTTCCCAAAATCAACCGTTCAATTGTTCGTGAACGCAACGACTCTGGTGAGATGTAAAGAATGGAAGCGGAACCATCTTCGACTCTTTCGAATGATTTTGCTCTTTCAATTGGGTCAAGCAAGCCATTTATTGTTACAGCCTCTGTAATTCCAGCCTTTTCAAGATTATCAACCTGGTCCTTCATTAGCGACTGCAAAGGAGATATTACAACGGTCAATCCTTTAGAACTTTCTGCACTCATTAAAGCAGGAACTTGAAAGGTGATTGACTTTCCTCCACCTGTAGGAAATACCGCAAGTATTGATTTATTGTCGACAGCAGCCTTAACCGCTTTCTCCTGTAGCGGTTCTCCTCCATAAGTCCTGAAAGAATCAAAACCAAAAAATCTTTTCAGTCCCTTGTGTATGTCTAATGCATTGTTGCAATATGTACAACCAGAAATGCAAGGTTTATTGCGTAATCGGAACATTATTCGTTCAACTTCGGGATAATTTTTAAGCACCCACGGAGGTGTGATAGAATGTGTTTTTTTGTTGAGAATGAAAGAACTTGTAAGAGACAAGCAGTAGGCCAACTCAATTGGATGTTCTGAAATTATTTTTGAGAGGTCAACATTTTCGCAAATTTCATTTTTAAACCTACTTCTAATGAGTTTTTCAAGTTCAGAACTTTCGCTTGTATAAGAAATGAAAAGGAAAAAGGCGTGGAACTCTTTTTTATCATTCAACAGCAAGTAGAAAATTTGTTTTAGTGATTCATCGGTTTGTTTGAAGGCAGCAATTTCATCATAAAACAAATCTTTTGCTTTGATAGAATCGTTCAAGGGGTTATTTGTGTCTTCCGATTGCAGTTTGTCGTCTTTTAGTAGTGCATGATAGGGCTTGGTTGGAAAAAGCAAGGGAGAAAGAAAGAGTGTGTCGATGATATTTGCGGTATTTACTCCTGCATTTGCCAATGCATTGCCTACATACTTTAAGTCATGATTGAATATGTTGTGTCCGCAGATGTATTTTGTACCGTTTAAAAAATGGATGAACTCAGTAAGTGAATTTTTGTGAAAAGAACTTCCATCGTCCTTGATACTTCCAATGTCAAGAATCTTTTGGCTCTTTGGTTCAATCTCGGTATCTATGAATGCAATTGAGTTCATGTTTGGTTAGTGAGGGGCTTCATTTTTTTTGTTAATGTGCATTTGTTGTTCTTTTTTGTGCGTGCTAATATTCCGATATATCCCTTTTTGATTTTTTTATTTGGATTTGCTCAATTAATAATATGAAAAAGTATATCATTGCTATAATGAATGCATTATAAAAGTATGCAAAAGTTAGACAAATACAAATAATTTATTCATAACTATATGGTTTATAGTTCATGAAAAGGTGTAGTTAATATTTGAGTTTTTAAATGTTTATAAATTAATCTATATTTAGTGCACTTAAAAGCACTATATTTGTTTTAAATGTAAAATGTTAATATATTCGCAACTAAAAGAGCCATATAATGCACATTAACGAATTAATAAAAACTGTAAAGGAACGAAGGGAAATGCTTAGGATAACTCAGGAAATCCTTGCCAGTCTTTCAGGTGTTGGGCTTCGTACCCTGAAACAATTCGAGAGTGGCAAAGGTAATCCAACAATAAAAACCTTACAGAAACTGGCCGATGTATTAGGTCTTGAGGTAAGCTTACAGGTTAAAAAACCATTAGGTAGCAAATGAGAAGCGCAAAAATATACTATAAGAACGAGGAGGCTGGTCTTTTAATCCAACACGATGATGGTTCGTTTACATTCCGCTACAGCAATCTGTGGCTAGCCGACAGCGCAAAACCTTCAATAAGTTTAACGCTCCCAAAAACGCATCAGGAGTTCTATTCGCAGCACCTTTTTCCTTTTTTCTTCAGTTTGTTGCCCGAAGGGGCAAATAAGCAGTTGGCCTGCAGGTTGTTACGAATAGATGCCGATGATCATTTCGGATTGCTGCTTGCCACGGCACAGCACGATACCATAGGCGCAGTAACCGTTGGAAAGGTTTAATAGCATGAACGTACCTGAACTAAAATATTGTCCTGGAACACTGGCCCAAGGATATGACACCTACAGCAAAACTGCACTAACTCGAATGTTCAATGGTAGGAAGGTGAATCATATACTTCCTTATAGTTCACCAGCTTCTGGGAGTGAAAGTGATAACCTGTTTCAGCAGAACCAGAAAGGAATATCAATATCGGGTGTTCAGGAAAAATTCTCGGTTGTATTGGAAAAGAACAAACTACGCCTTGCTAGAGAGGGCGAGAGGGGTACTTATATTTTAAAGCCCATACCGAGTTTTGGTAAGAATGCCGACCAAATGCCCGCCAACGAGCATTTAACTATGCAGATTGCCCGTCAGGTTTTTGGTATCGAAACTGCTGAAAATGCTCTAATTTTTTTTAAGGACGGTGCTCCAGCATACATAACAAAACGCTTCGACATTAAGGATGATGGAAGCAAGTGGGCAAAAGAAGACTTTGCCTCATTGGCACGAAGAACACCTCAAACCCATGGAGATCAATACAAATATATTGGATGTTACCTCGACCTATTTGAATCAATGAGAACCTATATACCAGCATATAAATCCGAGGCGCAAAAACTATTCAAATTGCTGGTTTTTAACTACTTGGTTTCCAATGGCGATGCTCATTTAAAAAACTTTTCCCTGTTGGAAACCCCCATGGGCGATTTCAGGCTAAGCCCTGCCTATGATCTTTTGAACACTCGAATACATATCGACGATAAAGATTTTGCTTTAGACGATGGCCTTTTGCCCAAGAACCTTAATGAAGGTACTATCTCCAATAAGTTTGGAATTCTGGCTCAGCAGGTTGGTATACCTGCCGAACAATCAAAGAGAATAATGGAGTTTATGACATCAAACATCGATAAAGTAATGGGTTTAATAGATGCCTCTTTCCTAAACGATAGGTTAAAACGTAACTACTTGCAGGCATATCAAGCTCGATTAAAAAGAATAATGCGATAGGTTCAAAATTAACAATTGTGTTGAGCAATTTTTACGAAGTTATGATTAAGTTTTAATTCATTTAAAAAATAGTTAAAACAATATATTAGTTTACATTGCACTTCGTTATTTTTGGGAACTAAATGTGAATGAATATGGCTTGGAGTTGGCTTTCGGGTATAAAGAATATTGCCGATATTGTTTCCTCGCTGGGCGAGCTGGTTAAGAGCAATAGGGCTACAAGGGATCTGCTAATCCGCGAGCTTAAACTCAACTTAAAAGCATTTGAAACAGCGCAGAAAAGCAAAAAGGTTGATTACGATAGGCTACTGTCGTTACTGAAGAACGAACGCATTCAGAAAGCCCGCGAGGTTCGGTTTGCCTTTTCAACCATAAAGAGAGGAACTATTGAGGCGCATCATATTCGCGACGAGCGGAATGGCCGATACTTAGGGAAGGACTGCGAATGGCTCTTTAAAAGTATCGACGAAAAGATAGAGGATCTTCGCAATCAGAAGCAGTATCACGGGTCGCTACACCAAATTGAGAGGTCGAGCATGGGCCTGCAATTCTCCAACCTCTTTTTTAAAATGAAACTGCTGGCCGAATTTATTCGGTAATTCGAAACAAACCTAAAACTAAACACTATGAAAAACGGAAGTATTATTTGGTGGGCATTAAGCCTAGCTTTTGGGGTACTCTTTTTTGCCATTGGCGTAATAAACACATTCTGGGGCAACGATCCATTTTTTGGGGTATTTATTGTATTGCTTTCAATGGTTTACTTTCCATGGACTAATACGCTCTCAAAGAAGTGGTTTGGCTTTTCAATCCATTGGGTTTTAAAAGTACTTTTAGGCCTTTTCATTCTTTGGGCTGCGCTGGGTGTTGGTGAACTTTTCGATAAAATTGACCTAATGCTGAATAGTTTTAAGTAGTTGCAAGCTCAACAGTTCATTCTTCTCGTAGGTTAACACCACCAAGCTCAATTATTACATATGTTTTGCTCAAAGAATTGCAATTCATCAATATGAAAACGTTTTAAACCTACTTTTCAATAAGTTGTTTATATTTGCACCTCGAAATACCCTGTAAATAGCTAAACATGAGCGAAAATATAAATTGCGCTGGAAAAATTATACTGGTTGTTGAGGACGATAGCATTAGCCGTACCCTCTACCGCGAAATATTTAAAACCACTGGCGCACAGGTCGATTTTGTTAAGAGTGGCACTGAGGCTTTCGATTATATTGCCCGCAACACCCTGCCCGACCTTATTTTAATGGATATTCGTTTGCCCGATATCAATGGGCTTGAAATAACCCGCCAGCTTTTACAGCAGCACCCAGGCCTTAACATTGTTGCTCAAACTGCCTTTGCCAATTCCAATATGGAAGATGAGTGCATGAATATTGGCATGAAAGGTTTTATAACCAAGCCCATTCAGCGAACCACCATTATGCGCCTTCTGCAGGATATGGGTTGGTAAATTGCTTACAATTTAAACCCCGATAAATTTTTATAATCATGATGAGAGATACTGAAATATTCAACCTGATTGAGCAGGAGAAGGAACGGCAAATGCATGGCATTGAACTAATTGCTTCTGAGAATTTCGTTAGTCCTCAGGTACTTGAGGCCATGGGTTCGGTGCTAACCAACAAGTACGCCGAAGGCTACCCTGGCGCTCGCTACTATGGCGGTTGCCAAATTGTGGACCAGACCGAGCAGCTGGCTATTGATAGGCTCAAGAAGCTTTTTGGTGCCGAATACGCCAACGTGCAGCCCCACTCGGGAGCTCAGGCCAACATGGCGGTATTCATGGCTGTGCTTAAACCCGGCGATACCTTTTTAGGGCTCGACCTTTCGCATGGAGGACACCTTTCGCATGGTTCGCCCGTAAACATGTCGGGTATTTGGTATAACGCAGTTTCGTATCAGGTTAGCCCCGAAACCGAAACGGTTGACTACGACCATATGGAACGGTTGGCATTGGAGCATAAGCCCAAGCTGCTGGTAGGCGGCGCCTCGGCATACTCGCGCGAGTGGGATTACAAGCGTATGCGCGAAATAGCCGATAAGGTTGGCGCCCTTTTCATGTTCGATATGGCTCACCCTGCAGGACTCATTGCTGCTGGCGTTTTGAACAATCCTGTTAAATATGCCCACATTGTAACTTCAACCACACACAAAACCCTCCGTGGGCCACGTGGTGGCATTATTCTCATGGGCAAAGACTTTGAGAACCCATGGGGACTGAAGACTCCCAAAGGTGAAGTTAAAATGATGTCGCAGATTCTGAATAGCAGCGTATTCCCCGGTATACAGGGAGGCCCGCTGGAGCATGTAATAGCATCAAAAGCTGTTGCATTTGGTGAAGCTCTTATGCCCGAATTTAAAACCTACCAGTTGCAGGTTCAGAAGAATGCTGCTGCTATGGCTAAAGCTTTTGTGGCAAAAGGTTACAAGGTAGTTTCGGGTGGTACCGACAACCATTCAATGCTCATTGACCTGCGTACCAAATTCCCCGATATTTCTGGTAAGAAGGTTGAAAATACTTTAGTTTTAGCCGATATAACCATTAATAAAAACATGGTTCCCTTCGACTCGCGTTCGCCTTTCCTAACTTCGGGTATTCGTGTTGGAACGCCAGCAGTTACTACTCGTGGCCTTAAGGAAGCGCACATGCCCCTGATAGTCGATATGATTGACGAGGTAATTTCGAATATCGATAACGAGGCTACCATTGCTGCCGTTCGAAAAAAGGTTAACGATCTAATGCATGGATTTCCACTGTTTGCATGGTAAAAAATTCATTAATAAATCGAAACCCCTCCTATGAGGGGTTTTTTGTTGGTATTATAAAATCCCGATCACATTTTTTTCTGCTTTAAGATGTAACATTTCTTAATCTTTTTACCTTTGGTATTGCCAAACAATTAAAAACATGGAACCATTTTCAATAAATCTTAACGAAGCCGAAGAAAAAGGTGCAAAATTTAAACGTTTTGCCATTCTTTTAACCTTAATTTTTGCCATTACTGGTGTTATCATCTACCTGCTTTCGCATATTGTAGGTCAAGCGCTACTTTTCATCTTTTTAGGTTTATATATGTTGCAGTTTGGATACTTCCTTTATTTGCTTTTTGCAGGTTCGCGCACTAAAATATTTATTAATGCCGACGATTATGCACTTGAGTACCAGTTTAGCATGCTCCGTAAAGTGCCCGAACAAATAATTTGGCAAACCATTAAAAAGGTCCGTTTGGGTCCGACTTACATGGCATTTTTTAAGCGAAGCGGCAAAAAGAAAGTTATTGCTCTTGGGTGGTTACCTTACGCCAAGGTGGTGGATATAAAGGATAAGGTTCAGAAAATTTGTACCGAGAAGGAAATTGCAGTTGAAGTAGCCGAATACCAAGTAGGGTAGGTTCTACCTGAATAACCTATCAAAAATATTTCTCTTTGGTTTCTGAGCCCGTGAGGTAAACGATGGACATTCAGGCTCTTTTAGCCTTTCCATTTTTTGTGGTTTTTGGTATTCAATATTTCGGTTTGTAACCGATTGGGGATAAAGAATTTCTTTCAATTCGTTTTCGGATAATTGCGCAATTGGCTCTTTAATTTGACGCCGTTGGCGGCACTCATCCATAATGTTTTTGGGCTCTGCTGTAAGTTGAACCATTGTTCGCCGAGCAGGCGGTAGGGGATCAATCCTACTGTAACCTATAAGTATACCATGGGGTAACATTGTTGCCTTTTGGGTTGTAGTTTCCTTATTCTGTAAAATAATGCTCCATTTTATATGGTCTGAATTAAGTGTACTGTCGAGGGCAATAACTTGCTTAATTCGGTTTGCCAGTAACAGATGGTAATCCGTTTTCCAATCGGAATAGTTTACAGGCTGCCTAGTGAATACAATAGTTACAGAAGTAGGGTAAACTCCCTGTCGAATTGAACTCCAGTCGTTTGGGTTTTGAATGGAATGCTCGGCATAGCCATTAATCAGAAATATCTGAGAAGTGTCGGTTACTGACGATACATCGAATGCTCGAACCTCCTCTGCAATTAAATGGCTATTGAACCATTGAGCATTATCAATGGGATTGTCGAGCACCTTACGTGGAAATTGCTGTGTAAATGCTATAGCGCAGCACCACGAAAACAAACCGGTTAAAATATAGTATTTAGTATTTGTCAATCTCAATATAAAAGAACAGGTTAAATATAACCAAAAGTTTTTTTATTATTGAATACATAAAGCATATATAAACAACAAAAAAGGTATGTTTGTATATGTATTTATTTTAAAAATTCCAGGTCTTATAGTGTTTATGAACCAACCGGAGGGAAACTCACAACCGAAGGGAGTAATTGAGAGGTTCTCCTACGGTTCCCGGCTTCCCGAGAGGTGGGTGCGAAATGTTTATTTTGAACTTATGGAAGTGTTAGCGGCAACAATAACAAAACTCAAGACATAAGATTTTTAAAAATGATTGATTAGTTTTGCGGAAAAATTAGCCCAATATATTTGCAATGAACTTGAATAAGCGAAAACTTAAGAAAATAGACGACGAAATTTGGAAAATAATCCCTGAAGTTAATAATCGTTACGAAATTAGCAACTACGGCAGGATAAAATCTTTTGCAATAAATCGCGATGACGGAAAAATTCTAAAATGTTCAACCAATAAGGGCTTTAAGATTATTAGTTTAAGGATTAACGATGAGAACAAAAGATTTTATGTTCATAAGTTGGTTGCAGATATATGGTTAAAAAAACCTTCCGAGAAGCACTTGATAGTTACCCACATTGACAAAAATTTAAGAAACAATCATTTCACAAATCTTAAATGGGTAACGCAAGAAGAGATTAAAAACGAGTATCGAGAATATTTTAGGAAAAAATACAACTCGCCCAACAAGAAGAAAGTAGTGACAAATAGCAAGTTGTCAGAAAATGATGTAATACAACTGAAATCAATGCTCAAAAGAGGTATTTCGCAATCGACGATTGCTAAACTGTTTTGCATTAGCGAAATGCAAGTGTCGAGAATCAGGAAAGGAGAAAACTGGAATCACGTAATACTAAGATAATCAAGTGCAGCCGCTAACAAGGGGTGGGTTTCAGCCGGACTCGGCATCGGACAGGGAATCTTTTTCGTGCCTGCGGTTCGGGTTCGGGCCATACAACTAACCGTTCATTCGTCTTCCGACACACAGCAACAGCCGTCAGCTTAAACCGATTGGCGAGTTAAAATCCAATTACCCAGCCGATTCATTTAATTTTTATTATCAACTCCCTTTCAACTTTCACATCAGAAGCAGACTTGATTACAGATATTACTTTAATTTCATCACCTTTGTTGAGAGAGATGTGGGTTAAAAATATTTTTAATTGATAAATTTCCCTTTCAACACCATTTTCTTCATCATAACCAATAAGTGATGGTCCATCTGTGAAAAATATTACATCGTCCGAAAATTCATTATTAATTCTTAAGGAAATATAAAACTTATAACTTGGCTGGGATTGGCTAGATATATGCAGCTTGACCATATCCCCAATATTTCTATTCAAAGTATCTGATTTGAGGACACTCCCCTCATAGTCACTCTCGTTTTCAAAACCAAATTCAAGTAATGAATGCAACTTTTTGAGAGGATAATATAAATATTTTT
>JBBIRB010000032.1:0-29304 GCA_037442025.1 Bacteroidales bacterium
CAAAACCCCAGGTCCATCCAATATTACCCATGAAGCAAAAATCAACATTTGAAATCTTCATCTCCGATTTTACGCCGCCCATTTGCATGCTGAGCGAGGAACTATAAATTTGAAGATCCAATCCCATTCCATAATTTAGGGAATTCCATTTCGATTTTCCTGTTGTGTACTCTGGAATTACCAGATTTATCTGATTGATTGCAGCAGAAATACCTCCTCCAAATCCATTCATTGTTCCGTACTCATCCATGTCCATACTATAGTAACCAACTAACGCTCCTACAGAAAGGTATTTTACTTTTCCACCTAACCTAAGCCACTCTTCACGAATAATATTTGAAGTTCCTTCCTTTTCGAGTGTATAACCTAAACTTAAATTTTTTCTATTTATAATAATTTCTTCCTGCTTCTTTTGAATATCGGCTATGGATTTTTCATCTACACCTTCGATTAAACCCAACTTAACGCTTTCAGAGTTAACAAGGGTAACCTGCAGTTGGCCACTAGTGTTCGTTAGTTCAAACTCATAGCTCTGGCCAGGGTAAGGAATGAAAAAGTAACTTACCTCCCCAATCGATGTCGCTTTAAAATTGAGTTGCAATGGGGATTTATAGTTTGGTGTAATGTTAAAAGTTAAAGGATTATTAGCCCTTACTGTATAGCTTTGACTATGAATTTTGAGTTGAACTTTCTCAATAGGGCTTCCTCCCTTGTTTGAAATATAAAATTTCATAACGATTGGTTCCTGTGCCAAAGCACCCAGAACCGTTAACATTAAAAAAATATAGGTTACAATTGTCTTCATACGTTTAGTTTTTGGATAAGAATGATTCAATTAGGCAAATGTTATTATTTAACCTGTATAGCAGATTCGTTTTGCAGAATCTCCGAATTTATTTCGTTTAACATTACCACCTTTAAGCCTTCGGCTTGCTGGTCGTACTTACTTAATTGAACATTGAAATTTTTTGGGTTCAACACCCACATGGCACCAGTATAGGGATCGACAATTAACCAACCCACAAATCCTGCAATTAAATTTCCCCCAACATACCAACCATTGGTTGATGACTTTAAATGAAGGGTCATGGTTTGAAAGCCGGGTTTAGTAACTTCAATTTTATACGTAGCCCCTTTAAAGAATCCATTACCCCTGTTAAGTGTTACATTCGAAGGCGACTCCCCTGCCCAAACCATTTTATTATTGCTATCGTAAATTGCAACCTTTGCCTTTTCGGGCTGCGAAACGATGCTAATTTTCTGTTTTGAGGTACTTACAATAGTTGCACATCCGGTAAGGATTACCAGCAAAACACCAATAGACACAAAAACTAATGATTTTTTCATAACTGTATAGTTTTGAAATTGTTGAGAAGAACGTTTTCGAAATATAAAGTTATTCAATATACACTTGATAAGGCTTTTAAATTCAGAAATTTAGATGAATTCATGGCTAGGTGGGACCAATGGAAGAATAAGTTACTTAAAGCAACTAAGTTGAGTGGTTAGCAGATTCAATAAGACTGATAATAAGAAATTTTGAATATGGCAGAGGCAAATTAAAATCAACCAAACTGGAAGGCATAATATCCCATTCTCCAATAATAACTCGTCAGAGAACCAACAATGCAAGCGCAGAAGCGAGGGAACTCACAAAAGCAAATAAACTGAGCGGATGTTTTACAAAACCGTCCCCGAAATGTGCCCATAAAAAAATAACCTGTTACTCAGCCGAATAACAGGTTATTTTAGTAGCGGGGGTAGGACTCGAACCTACGGCCTTTGGGTTATGAGCCCAACGAGCTACCAACTGCTCCACCCCGCAATATGCTTTAGAACTACGTGTGTCGTTTTTTATTGCGTGCAAATATAATACAAATTTGGCATTCACAAACTATTTCCCCAAAAAAATACCTAACCCTAGCAAAACTAAAACTTAACGTTCAGATATAGCGACCAGTTGAAGCCCAAGCCATAAAAATTGGTGTATTCCAATGGGGTTCCGGTTTGCAGGTAGGTTTGCAATGGCGTGCTGGATAAGTTAAAAAGCGTAGCCAGTGTATTGCTATGGTTGTAAACATTAAAAAGGTTTATGCCAAGTTTGGTTTCTATTCCTTTGGTTAAAAAGGTATAATTAAACCCCAAATCGAGCCGATGGTACGATGGTAGCCTATTTGCGTTTTTTGAGTAATTGGGCGATAAATTCATATAAGTTGTAAACAGCGGCTCGTCCCAGGGTTTCCCCGAGCCATAAATCCATACCGCATTGTAGCCCCAGTGCCTCCATTTGCCAACGCAAGCCAGTTTCAGTTCGTGCAGCTGGTCGTCGGCTGCGGGGTAGGGTTGTCCCCAGTTGAAAAAATCGGACTGGTTCATGCTTCGGGTTAACGAGTACGAAGCCCAAACATGGGTGGTTTGAAATTCCTTGCGAACAAGCACATCGATCCCGGTAGCCTTATTACCGTAGGTAATTATCCGCTTCTCCTGTTTAATTCTTCCCCCAACCCGCTTTAGAATGGTTTGATTGTATGTTAAATTGCTGGTTGTTTTATAGTATGCCTCCGCATCGAAGGTAAGACCCCAAAACCGAATTAGGAACCCTCCCATTATTTGGTCGGAGTGTACAACGGGATACTGGTGCCCATCGGCTATATTCCAAACATTACGAAAACCCGATTGTGAAACATCGAGGGTTCGGTTCACAAACTGGTAGTACCTGCCTGCCGAGGCGCGCAGGGTAAAACTTTTATTGAATGCAAAAGCAGCCTGAATACGGGGCTCCCAATACATTTTTTGTGTAACTGAGTAATGGTTTGCCCTTAAACCCAACTTGAACGACGATAATTTACCGCGCGCCCATACGTATTGGCCCCAAAGGGTTGATTGAAGCATTCTTTGGTCGTTAACATGAGACGTATCAATCACTTCAAAACTATTGGTATAATGCGCTATAGAATCGTATAAATGAATTCGAACCCCATTGGTTTGAATACCCATCTGGGCTTCGGCCCATTTTCCTAGTTTTACTCCACTATGCCAGTTGGCATTAAAATCGGTAATACTATTGTCGGTAATCAATGCCCTAATAATAGTATCGCGCACGGTGCTGTTTTGCCTTCGTCGCAAAGTGCTATCGGCATGGTTGAATTGAAGGGAATACTTCGATATTCCTACGTTAATGCTCTGATATAAAATGGGCGACCATTGCCGGGCCCAACGCAACCCCACCCCACCATTACCCCAATCGGCTTTTTCCGTTAGGGTTGAAAAACTTTGAATACGCTCCAGGTTAGTGGCATCGATACCTCTATATGCCGAAACCGATATGTTATCCTTCTCGGTGGGCCGGTAGGCTAACTTCAGGCTAATATCGCCAAAAGTATAGGAGGGCTCATCGATATCGACCTTAAAGAAGGAGGGCGTGCTGCTGTTGATGGAGAAAATATCGGAACGCGCACTCTCCATGAGGCTATAGTAAAGCGATGAACGATACAAATCGCTGAACGAACGCCGAGCCGCCACAACATAAGTGAATTTTAGTCCTATAGGGCCCTCAACAGTAGCATCGAAATTGAGCAAATCTAGTCCCGCATCTACCCTTGTTACATTGGCATTTCCGGTTTTTCCGGTAATTTCTACCACACTCGAGGCACGTCCGCCCCAGCGGGCATCGAACCCACCCTTGTACACCCTAATATCCTTAATGGCCTTGGCATTTAGGCTCGAAAAGGCTCCAAAGAAATGATCGATTTGGTATATGGTGAAACCATCGTAGGTAATAAGGTTTTTATCGGTGGCCGATTTGCGAACCAGCAAACCCGCAGAACTCTCGGTAGTTCCATCCACTCCGGGAAGGAGCTGCAAAGGGGCTGAAATGTCGAGCCCATTCAGCGAAGGGATATCGGTATTGCGATTCGAGTTCCATGCAACCATCCCCGGATTGTTCTCGGTAAGCACCAAATCGGGCTGCTTTACGCGAACCAGCACATCCTCAATCACGAGTTCCTGCCTTTCCATTTCAACCACCACCATTTTCGACTGGGCTGGTGGAACAACAATAATTTCTTTGGGATTGAAACCCAGATAGAATGCCTTTAAACGGATTGTATCGGTGCGTTGTGTAGAAATTGTGAAATACCCATCGCTGTTACAGGTAATGCCAATATCGGTACCCAGTATCGAAATTACAGCATAGGGTAACTGCTCCCTGCTCCCCATGGCTTTCACAACGCCCAGAATCTTGAATATTTTGGGGGCGGGAGGAGCAGCTGAGTGTGGCTGAGCCTTTTCGGCCTTTGGCCGTACAACTATCACATCGGCCATTTGAATTGCCTCAAGATTGGTGGATAATAGTGCCTGCTCAACCGCCTCGAGGGGTGTACGTTGCGTTACCGCTACAGATACAATTATTTCCTTTGCCAAATCGCTATCGTAGGCAATTTTAACTTGGTAATTGACCGAAATGGTTTGTAAAACTTCAGCAAGTGGTCGTTGCTTTGCGCTTATACTTACGGTTTGGGCAGGTAACCACTCAAAGGGAAACAAAAACAGAATAACAAACATTATTGCCGTAACAATCGGTCTTCTGTTTGTTAGCATGGGTAAGTGTTGTTTACGATTTATACAAATTAGTACCTTTTTCCCCTACTGTTTAGCAGGAAAGATTTCAACTACTTTACCATTTTGGGTTAATGAAAAATCTAAACCCATTGGAATACAAATGTATTGAAGGGCCTCAGTAAGGTTATCGTTGGAGAAAAAGCCTGAGTACTTCCGTTGGGACGGGCTGAAGCCTTTATAATGAATTCGAACATTGAACTGCCTCTCAACCTCTGCAAAAACTTTATTAAGTTCGTCATTACTGAAATAGAACTCTCCTCGAGTCCAAGCTGCAACAATCTGTTCATTTACATCGAATACCTGAGGGGTATCGTCGGCTTTACTCATTTGCATGCCTTTGCCTCCCTTCAGTTTCTGAACCAACGTACCATCCCTATTAATAACATCCACTTCTCCCTCAATGCATTCAGCGACAAAAAGGCCCTCTCTGCTTTTCACATTGAAAATAGTGCCCCTAGCAATTACCCTATTAGTACCCGACTTAACGGTAAACAGGCTTTGACCCTTATGAACTTTGAAAAGGGCTTCTCCATTAAGCGAAACTTCTCTTTTGGCAACAAAACGGTAACGCCTAAACTTAAGTAACGAACCCGAATTAATTGTAACCTGCGACGAATCGGGTAAAACAATGCTCAACATTTTGCCATTGGGCACATCGAATGCAACCATTGCATACTCACGGTGAAGCAGTACACCCAACGCAGCAATAAGAGCAATGGTTGCGGCAGCCAGCCACATGGCACGTCGGCCTTTGAAGCGCTCAGCTTGCTCTATTGATTCAATGTTTGCAGTTATTTCATTCCAAAGTTCATCCTTGCCTATAGCCGATTTTGGTACCGCCATACCATTGAACAGCGAAAGTAGTTCCTCGTCGGAACCCCGGAACGACCCTATGCCCCTATTTAGTTCCTCGCTGTTCATAGTTTGTAATCGATTTTTGTACGAAGCACAGCCAAAGCTTCGGACATGCGTTTTTCAATAGCCTTTACACTTAATCCAAGCCTAGTGGCGATTTCATTGTAGGTTAGGCCTTCTATTCGGCTCATCAGGAACACAATACGCGCTCCTTCGGGAATGCTGGCAATTGCATTTTGCAGCATAGAGTTGAACTCTTCCGAAAGTATGGCGTGATCGGCAGCCTCAAACTCGCCACTTTGCGGCTGGTTCCGCTCGAAGCGGTAAACAACCTGATTGTGCTTAAACTCGTTTTTTATAATATTCGAGGCAATAGTATAAAGCAGGGCTTTAATGGTTTCAGGACGAACTTTACTTCTGTACTCCCAAAATTTCACAAAAGTATCTTGCACTACATCGTCGGAAAAGGATGCATCGCCCGTTTTGAAATAGGCAAAATTCCGAATGCTTTCGTAATACAGGTCGTATATTCGACGGAACCAACTGAGTTCCTGGGGAGTCATATGTTTCGATGGCAGGGTCAAAAGCCAATAATTTTTGGTAAATGTAAATAATATTGTTTAGTTGCCGATGTAATGTAATTCATTTTTAAATAAACCGACAAACAGGCTCAACATTTATTAACGTTAGCGGTTACATAAAGCAATAGATGAAAAAGAATGATAAAAACCAAAAAGTTCTATCTTTGTGGCAATTCGAACGAAAAAATATGTCGACATCAAAGTCCAAAAAGAAGTACATTAATAAGCTGAAGGACAAGTATAGACTCAGCATATACAACGATCAAACCTACGAAGAGGTGCTGGTTCTTAGGCTTTCGAGGCTAAATGTTATAACCGTAGTTGGAAGTTTAGCTATACTTCTGGTTATAATAGTAACAGTTCTCATAGCTTTTACACCGCTCAGGGAGTTCATTCCGGGCTATCCCGATGGCAACACCCGCCGAAATATTGTTCATAATGCACTAAAAGTGGACAGTTTAGAGCGCGAGGTAGTTCAATGGAGAAACTATTTGGGTAACTTGAATGCCATACTTCGAGGCGAAGCTCCAAACAGCTTCGAAAGCATGCCCGATTCGGCTATACGCTATAAAGATATTAACTTCACTCGCTCGGTTGAAGATTCGCTTTTGCGATTGCAAATTGAAGAGGAGGAACTATACAATCTATCGGTTACCGATGCCCGAAAGGGAAAGCAGGGATTCTCCAGTCTCCATTTCTTTCCTCCTGTTAAGGGAGTTATTACCAATAGTTTTAACGTCCAACAGAGTCATTTTGGAGTTGATGTGGTTGCTTCCCCCAATGAGGTAGTTGTTGCCATTGCCGATGGCACCGTAATTCTTTCCAACTGGACCCTGGAAACTGGTTATGTAATTCAAATTCAGCACGAAAGTGACTTGGTTTCGGTTTATCGCCACAATAGCAAGCTGCTAAAACGGGCAGGTACAAAAGTGAAGGCCGGCGAGGCAATTGCAATAATTGGCAACTCAGGCGAGCTCACTACTGGACCCCATTTACACTTCGAACTTTGGCATAATGGGAACCCCATTAACCCTGAGAAGTATATAACTTTCTAACTGTATTCAGAATATTTCAATTCTCTTTGTGAAGCGACGCATTGCCATACTCGGATCGACTGGTTCCATTGGAGCCCAAGCCCTCGATGTGATTAGCAGAAACCCCGAACTTTTCGAGGTTGAACTGCTTACTGCCAACAATAGCGCCGAATCGCTCATTTGCCAAGCCCGAGAGCATAGACCAAATACGGTTGTAATTGGCAATAAAAGTAAGTATGTGCAAGTAAAGGACGAATTAGAGCCGCTTGGTGTCAAAGTATTTGCGGGTGAGGAATCCATTGCACAAGCAGTTGAGATGGATGGTATTGACATGGTCCTGTCGGCCATGGTGGGCTACTCTGGGCTAATTCCCACCATTCATGCCATAAAAAAAGGCAAACCAATTGCTCTTGCCAACAAGGAAACCTTGGTGGTTGCTGGTGAATTGGTAATGGATTTAGCTCACAGATTTAAAGTTCCCATTATTCCGGTCGATTCAGAGCATTCGGCCATATTTCAATGCCTAGTTGGCGAAACCAACCCAATTGAAAAAGTTATACTTACCGCTTCGGGTGGCCCCTTCCGCGGAAAAACGTACGACCAGCTTAAGGGTGTTTCCCTTGCCGATGCCTTGAACCACCCCAACTGGTGCATGGGAAATAAAATTACTATCGATTCGGCCACAATGATGAACAAGGGCTTTGAAGTAATTGAAGCCAAATGGCTTTTTGGGCTTTCGCCCAACCAAATTGAGGTAGTGGTTCACCCCCAGTCCATTATACACTCGCTCGTACAGTTCACCGATGGTTCCATAAAGGCCCAAATGGGACTTCCCGATATGCGATTGCCCATTCAGTATGCCCTGGCATTCCCTAAGCGAATACAATCCGATTTCCCCCGGTTTTCTTTTTCTCAGTGCGCCAGCCTTACCTTCGAGGAACCCAACCTAAACAGTTTCCCTGCTCTTTCCATTGCCTACGAAGCCATGATTAGGGCCGGAAATATTCCCTGTGCACTCAACGCTGCCAACGAGATTGCCGTAGCTGCGTTTTTAAATAGCCAAATCAGTTTTTTAGCCATCCCCGAAATATTGAGAGAAAGTATTTCGAGAGTCAGCTACATTGCTAACCCCTCGTTGGACGATTACCAACAAACCGATGCAGAGGTTCGATACATTGCAACCAGTTTTTTGAAAAAATTCAAAGTTTAATTTCAGCTAATTCAATAATCAATGGATATTCTAATCAAAGCACTTCAGTTTCTTTTAAGTCTATCAATTCTGGTAATTCTTCACGAAATGGGGCACTATATGTTTGCCCGTCTTTTCAAAACAAGAGTCGAGAAGTTTTACCTGTTCTTCAACCCGTGGTTCTCCATTTTTAAATTTAAAAAGGGCGAAACCGAATACGGTTTAGGCTGGCTCCCGCTGGGAGGTTATGTTAAAATATCGGGAATGATTGACGAGTCGATGGATAAGGAGCAGATGAAACAGCCCCCCCAACCCTTCGAATTCCGATCGAAACCAGCATGGCAGCGGCTTCTCATTATGGTTGGCGGAGTACTTGTAAATTTTCTGTTGGCACTTGTTATATACTCCATGGTGCTATACACCTGGGGCGAAAAATATATAAAAACTGAAAACCTCAAGTACGGTATAGTTGCTGAACCATTAGCCCAGGAAATGGGCTTCCAAAATGGCGACCAAATCCTTCTACTCGATGGAAAAAAGGTTGATGGATACCATCAAATTGTTCCGAAAATTGTACTCGACAAGGTTGCTTGGGTAACTCTGGTTAGAAATAATGATACTTTAGAAGTTTCAATTGATAAAGAATTTCTGCCTAGATTACTGAAAGTAAAGGGCCCCCTTCTGGCTCCCAGATTTCCCTTTGTGGTTGCTGGAGTTGTTCCCGAATCGGCTGCTGCTAAAGCTGGCCTGCAACCCGGCGACAGCCTTGTGGCTATTAGCGGGAGTAGTGCCCAATTTTTCGACCAGTTCCGAACCGCCATGCAGGCTAACAAGAATAACAGGGTTGAGATTACTGTACTACGCAATGGCAGCGAAATTAACAGTACTATTGAGGTTCCCGAAAGTGGATTGGTAGGAGTTTACAATGTTTCGCTCGATAATTTCATTGCTGTTAGCACATTTTCTTATTCATTCCTTGAAGCCATTCCTGCCGGAATTAAAAAGGGTTTCCAAACCCTTTCCGATTATGCTAAGCAGCTCAAACTGATCTTTTCGCCCTCAACCAAAGCTTACGAGTCGGTTGGAGGGTTCGGTACAATTGCCAGCATTTTCTCGAGCACCTGGGATTGGCAAGCCTTTTGGGGAATTACCGCCTTTCTATCCATTATCCTGGCGTTAATGAACATACTTCCAATACCTGCGCTCGATGGAGGGCATGTACTTTTCCTCCTTTACGAACTAATTAGCGGACGAAAGCCCAGCGACAAGTTTTTGGAGTACGCACAGGTTGCCGGAATGATTTTTATCCTCGGATTGGTTCTGTTTGCAAATATTAACGATATTGTGAAGTACCTTTTTTAAATAAACTAAAATATAACAATTATGATGGGACTTGTAATTGCAGGAATGATAGGGGGTTGGGAACTCCTTGCCATTGTTGCTATAGTTATTCTGCTTTTTGGCGGTCGTAAAATTCCCGAACTCATGCGCGGCTTAGGAAAAGGCGTTAGCGAATTCAAAAAGGGGGTTCGCGAAGGCGGAAAAGAAACCGACGAAGAGAAAACCAAGTAATTTAGTTGGAATGCATCTTCTGCTTGCAAGGCGGGTATTTGCTGCTCTTGTTGTTGCCACTTTTTGGCTTACAACATCCGCTTTGGCATTCGGAATTGGCAAAATCTCGAATAAAAAAACGGGGTGCCCCGTGGGCAATTCGCTCGATGGACTTCATAAACTGAAAATCTTCCCCGACAGCAATTCGATCCGAAATGCCATCGAAACCTTTCCGGTTTACCCCGATTTGGTTTACGAGTACCGCATTGCTGAGATTGACAACCTATCGCCTATCGACTTCGATTTCAACCCTTTGGTAAAACGATACATCGATATTTACACCCTTGAACGCCGCGAGCAGGTTGCACAAATGTTGGGTTTGGCCAATTTGTACTTCCCAATGTTCGAAGAGATGCTCGACAAGTATAGCATTCCACTCGAACTCAAATATCTGGCTGTGGTTGAATCGGCTCTTAATCCGCTTGCCGTTTCACCAACTGGAGCCGTTGGTTTATGGCAATTCAAAATAAATACCAGTCGTATGTTCGATCTGGAAGTGAACAGCTACGTTGACGAGCGAATGGACCCTTTAAAGTCCACCGAGGCCGCATGTGTGTACCTTCAATATTTGTATAGAATTTTTAATAACTGGCATTTGGCTTTGGCTGCTTATAATGTTGGACCGGGAGCAGTAAGGGCGGCCATTCAAAAAGCTGGCGGTGAAACCAACTTCTGGAAACTGTACCCCTCGCTGCCCGTGGCCGCTCAGAACTATGTACCAGCTTTTATTGCTGCAGCTTATGTGTTTCAAAACGCATCTGCGCATGGTATAGCTAAATCCGAACCCGTAATACATTTCTCACAAACCGACACAATTTCAATAAAGCAACCTATCCACTTAAGCGTTCTGGCCCAATTTATTGGTGTTCCTGTGGAGCAGCTCCAGTTTTTAAATCCTATGTACCGGCAAGGCTTTGTGCCTAAACCCAACCTACCGGCTCCTATTCGTATACCCTCGGTAAAGGTGAGCGCTTTTATTAAAAACGAATTGGCCATTTACGAGGGCACGCCCCGAAAAATGACTAACGACAGCCAAATTAATTCGACAGGAAGTACTCACAAAAAAAGCAGGTTTACACACACTGTAAAAAAGGGTGAGTACCTTCATAAAATAGCTATAATGTATGGTTGCACTATCGACGACTTGCAGGCTTGGAACCCAACCTTAACTCCCGAACTATCGGCAGGGCAACAAATTGAAATATGGGCCGATCCGAAAGTGGTTGGCAAACTCAAGCAGTTGGGTATTCAGCCCTAGAGTGTAGTTTTATTTTTTCAGCGTTTTTTCTCTATTTTTGAAAAAGTTTTAAAATTTTTATGGAAAGTATAACAAGTTAGCATCCACAGTAAGCCACAAAAACAAATTAAAATAAATATACCATGCTTAGCAAATCCCTAAAAATATTGGTAGTCCTGTTTCTTATTGGAGCAAGCTTTACAGCCTGCAAACGCGATAGCAGCGGAAGATACACATCACTTCCGAATGTTACAGGAACAGCAGGCGAACTGCTTATTATATTGGATAAATCGCTGTGGGAAGAGTCCATCGGTAAAACCTTTTCTGAAATAATAAAAGCCGATTACCCCATGGTTCCCCAAAAAGAACCCATGTTCGATTTGGTGTGGGTTCCAACGCTTAGTTTCAGCGATATTTTCAAAACCCATCGAAACATAGTTGTTGTTAAGGCAGGTAATGAATATTCCAAAGCTGAAATAATTGCTCAGCGCGATATTTGGGCAACCCCTCAAATGGTTGTAAATGTAGTAGGGCCAACCTATCCGGCCATTGAAAGAATGCTGAACGAGGATAAGGACAAATTGATTCAAATTTTCGAATTAGCCGAGCGCGAAAGAGTTATTGCTAACGCTACCAAGTTTGAGGAAAAAGGATTAGGACAACTAATTGAGAAAAAGTTTGGGGCTACCATGACTTTCCCAAAAGGCTACAAGTTAAATAAAGACACTACCAACTTTGTTTGGATATCGTACGAAACCCCCAATACTAGTCAGGGCATTTTTATTTATTCATACCCTTACGAGGATAAAAACAACTTTACAACACAATTTTTGGTTGAAAGGCGCAATAGTTTTCTCAATGCATTAGTTCCGGGGCCAACTGCTGGGAGCTACATGACAACATTCGATGAAATTCAGCCAATTTTTAACCAGTTCAACTATAAAAACAGGTATTATGGTCAGCTCAGAGGCTTGTGGGATGTTCATGCTCACCCCATGGGAGGTCCATTTATTAGCCTTACTACAATAGACCAGAATCGAAATTTGGTCATCACTGCCGAAGCTTATGTATACGCCCCCCGATTTAAAAAGAGGAATTACCTTCGCCAGGTTGAGGCATTACTATATACCCTATCGGTAAAAGAATAAAAAAAGAGGGGATTTCCCCTCTTTTTTGTATAAGAAAAAAATTTAGTCGTCGGCCTCATCGTAAGTGCCGGTATTAACCCGCACTATACCCCGTTTAGAATTTTGAATGAAATTCAGAATCATTTCGCGCTCCTCGCTCTGAGGAATCGACTTTTCAATTTCGGCAATGGCTTGCGAAACATTCAGCCCTTTATTATACAGAATGCGATAAAGTTCTTGAATTTCAGCAATTTTGTCGGGTGAAAAGTTGCGCCTGCGCAAACCAATGGAGTTTAGTCCAACATACGAAATGGGCTCGCGAGCAACTTTTACAAATGGTGGAATATCCTTGTTTACTCTCGATCCGCCCTGAATCATGGTGTGGCTTCCAATGCGTTCGAACTGGTGAACCAGGCAACCACCCGAAAGGATGGCGAAATCTTCAACTTCAACTTCACCAGCCAGCTGGGTAGCATTCCCTAAAATAACATTATTACCAACAACACAGTCGTGTGCAATATGTACATATGCCATTAAAAGGCAGTTGTTACCAACCTTGGTAAATCCCCTAGATGCAGTGCCTCTATTAATAGTTACGCACTCCCTTATGGTAACGTTGTTCCCCACCTCAGCAGTAGTTACTTCGCCTCTAAACTTAAGGTCCTGAGGAATGGCCGAAATTACAGCACCCGGAAATATTCTGCAGTTGCTGCCAATTCGGGCACCGTCCATAATGGTAACATTGGGACCAATCCATGTGTTATCGCCAATAACCACATCGCCCGAAACGTAGGCGAAAGGCTCAATGGTTACCCCATTGCCAATTTTCGCATTGGGATGTATATACGAAAGAGGTTGATTCATGTACTATTTAATTTTTGTTATTTGCGCCATAAGTTCTCCTTCCATAACCAGCTGGTCGCCTACAAACGCTTGACCCAGCATGGTAGCAATTCCTCTACGAATAGGTTCAAGCAGGTCGAGACGGAAAATAATAGTATCGCCTGGTACTACCTTTTTTTTAAACTTAACCCTTTCAATTTTAAGGAAGTAGGTCAAGTAATTCTCGGGGTCGGGAACTGTACTAAGAACCAAAATTCCTCCAACCTGAGCCATAGCCTCAACCTGAAGCACACCCGGCATTACGGGTTCGTCGGGGAAATGGCCAATGAAGAAACCTTCATTCATGGTTACGTTCTTCAGTCCTACAACAGAATTTTCATCGAGGTGAAGAATTTTATCGATTAATAGGAATGGAGGTCGATGGGGTAGAATTTCTTGAATTTGGAGAATATTCATTAATGGGGGCTGGTTCACATCGTACTCGGGCACATTGGGCTTTAGCGCCTCTTTGCGTGCCATTTTCCGAATAATCTTAGCTAATTCGGTATTGGCATGGTGACCGGGACGACGTGCAATAATCTTCCCCTTTATTCTTCGTCCTACTAAAGCTAGGTCGCCAACCAGGTCGAGCAACTTATGACGAGCAGGTTCGTTGGAGAAATGTAAATCGAGGTTATTCAGAATCCCCTCTGGCTTAACGTGCACTCTGGGTTTATTGAATATATCGGCAATACGATCGAGCTCCTCCTGTGGCACTTCCTTTTCCATTATTACAATGGCATTCTGCAGGTCGCCCCCTTTAATTAGGTTGTTTTTGAGCAGCGGCTCAAGCTCATGAAAGAACACAAAGGTTCTGCAAGGGGCAATTTGCTGCTCAAAATCGGCAATGTTGGGTAGCTGCGCAAACTGGTGGCCAAGAACTCTCGAATTGTAGTCAATTAGCACATCGAGGCTAAACGATTCGTCGGGGTACGCAGCTATTTCAATCCCTTTATCGGGTTCTGAGTATACTAATTTCTCTTTAATAACATAAAAAACCCTTTCGGCTTCCTGCTTAACAACGCCCACCTTCTTAATTTCTTCAACAAAGTAGCGCGAACTACCATCGATGATGGGCATTTCGGGTCCCGAAATTTTAAGCAGAGCATTATCGATTCCCATTCCCGAGAGTGCAGCCAGCACATGCTCAATGGTACTTACCCTAGCACCATTCTGCTCAAGTGTGGTACCTCTAGAAGTATCAACAACATTGTCGGCAATTGCCTCAATTGTGGGTTGGTTTGGCAAGTCGATTCGTTGAAAAACATAACCTGTATTTTCTTCGGCGGGACATATAGTTAATACAGCCTCTACTCCAGTATGAAGGCCCTTGCCTTTAATGGTAACTTCCTGTTGGATTGTTCTTTGCTTCTCCGACATAAAAAAAACTTAAAATTTAGTTTGCGAAGTTAAAGCTTTTGATTGAGATTTTCGGACAGTTGATCAATTTTCCGTTTCATCTCATCTATTTCGAGCCTAATTTCGGGAAGATTTTTAAAGTAAATAAATGATTTACTGAACATTTTAGCATTTATAGCCGGAGCTCCAATCAGAACTTCGCCGGGTGTTTTCAAATTGTTTGTAACTCCTGCTTTGGCAGATAGTTTTACCCCATCGGCAATGGTTATGTGACCAGCCACGCCAACTTGCCCTCCAAAAAGGCATCCATTTCCCACTTTGGTCGAACCTGCTATTCCCGACTGGGCAGCCATTACCGTATTTTCCCCAATTTCAACGTTATGTGCTATTTGAATGAGGTTGTCGAGTTTTACACCCTTTTTAATTACAGTTGAACCCATAGTAGCCCTATCGATTGTTGCATTGGCTCCAATTTCAACATTATCCTCAATTACAACATTTCCAATTTGTTGAATTTTTTGGTAGCTTCCATCGGCTTGTGGTGCAAAACCAAATCCATCGGAGCCTATTACAGTACCAGCATGTATTATACAATTATTGCCAATAATGCAGCTGTCGTATAATTTTACCCCAGCATATACTGTACAATTATTGCCAATAGAGGAGCGGTCGCCCACGTAACATTGAGGGTATATTTTAACGTTGTCGCCAATAATGGCACCCTCTCCTATATACGAAAAGGCTCCAATGTAAACGCTTTTTCCAATTTTTGCTGTGGGTTCTACAATAGCCTGAGGGTGAATGCCAATCTTGCCCTTTTGCATGGAACTGGCCAATTCGAGTAATTTAGCAAACGACTCGTAAGCATTGTTTACTCTTATTAGAGTAGCATTTACAGGCCTTTCGAGAATAAAATCTTTATTTATAAGAACTACGGAGGCGCTTGTGGTGTACAGATACTTCTCATATTTCGGATTCGAGAGAAATGCCAGAGTTCCGGGCTTCCCCTCTTCTATTTTGGCCACATTGCTGACTTTTACATCGGGATTGCCTTCTATCTCTCCTTTCAGAAAATCAGCAATGGCTTTTGCTGTTAACTCCATGTTATGATTTTGTTAAATTGGCACAAAACTATATAAATAAATTAAATATTCCCTTCAGCCTTTGGGTAGCAAATAAAAAATTTTCGCACTTCCTGTAAAAGCGACTGTGCATTCAGCACATCGGAGGCTTCAGCAACATCGACCAGAGAACCATCGTTTAGCAAAACACTAATGGTTTCGTCGGTTGGCTTATAGGCATTGTTGCTAACCGAACCGGTTGAAACAAAAAACCTTCCATAACCTTTTAAAACGGGATGGGTTTGGTAAAAATGGGCAACCCTTTCCTCAACTTCGTGAGCAGCATACGGATTGTTACGCATTTCCACTTTGGGGAGCTTTCTATACACCAGCATTTTTGCTAGTGTAGAAAGTACCTCGTCGGAATTATGAATCCATTGCTTAGCAGCGCTCATAATATCGTTGTCGTCGAGAAGGGCAAAGCATGATAGGGCTTTATTGGGTAAAATGTTTGAGCCCTGTAATAGAAAATCGTTGAGTGAAACCTCGTTCGTCAGAAAAAACTCGAGCGCAGGGGTTGACCAAACTCGGGATCCATTCCTATTTATTTCCCTGGCTCGAAGAAGTAAACTCGAAAGTACCTGATCGGCTGCAATAACCGTTTTGTGCAAATATACCTGCCAGTACATAAGCCGGCGGGCAATGAGAAACTTCTCGATAGAATATATGCCTTTAGCTTCAACTACCAGTTGGTCGTCGACTAGATTGAGCATTTTAATAATTCGTTCGGAACCAACAGTACCCTCGGTAACGCCCGAGTAAAAGCTGTCGCGCCGTAAATAATCCATGCGGTCCATATCGAGCTGACCCGAAACTAACTGGTGAAAGAAATGCTTTGGGTATGTATCGTCGATAATGGCAATTGCCATTTCCAGCTTATTTCCGAATTCTGGGTTCAGTTCATGCATGAAACACCTACCAACAGCCTCGTGGCTAACATTTTGAGCCAGGCTAAATTCGAGCGAATGGGAAAAAGGACCATGCCCAATGTCGTGAAGTAAAATGGCCACCGAAGCAGCCTCGGCTTCGTTATCGGTAATTGAAAAACCCTTTGTGCGCAGTACAGCAATTGCCGTTTCCATAAGGTGCATGGCTCCGAGTGCATGCTGAAAGCGGGTGTGGTTGGCTCCTGGGTAAACCAAGTAGGTTAAACCGAGCTGCCTAATCTGTCGGAGTCTTTGAAAATAGGGGTGTTCAATCAGATCGAATACAATGGGATAGGAAATACTTATAAAACCATGAACCGGATCGTTTACAATTTTTTTTTTATTAGTAAACTGCATTCTAAATGGATGTTATAAATTGTGTATGCTTTTGAAAAGTTAAATGTACAAATTTGTTATTTGGAAATACCATTTCTACCCAAAAAACAGTTCGAATTGGAGTTTTGATGGAACAAGAATACTCCAAATAACTATTTTTATATACATTATTTGGCTAACATTCAGGCAAATATTTTTGCGAGTTAAAAAAAAAGTGTATTTTTGCAGCGTCATACCGCAAAAGAGCCAGGGGACCTAGTCCCCTGTTTTATTACAGATAAGTGAAGTAATGATTAGTAAAGCCAAAATTGAAGCGCTGGTCGCCGAGGTTCTAGATGCCGAAACCGAATTCATGGTTGAAGTAAATGTATCGGGTTCAAACCACATTGTGGTTGTAATCGATGGCGATAATGGCATTCCCATAAAACGCTGTGTTGAAGTTAGTAGGCACATTGAAGGCAATCTCGACAGAGAAGTTGAGGATTTCGAGTTGGAAGTATCGTCGGCTGGGGTTACCTCACCGTTACTACTTGCAAGGCAATACATAAAGAATGTTGGCCGCATGGTTGATGTGCTCCTTAACTCTGGCGAAAATTTTCAGGGCAAACTAATTGCAGCAAGCGAAACCCATTTTTCTATCGCTTTCCAACAAAAAATGTTGGTTGAGGGAACCAAGAAGAAGCAGCTGGTAGATATTACCAAAGAATTTGAGTATTCCGAAGTGAAGTCAACAACACAAGTTATATTGTTCCGATAGTTTAAAACCTTAATAATCAAAATGGACAACCTTAATTTAATTGAAACCTTTGCCGAGTTTAAAGAACTGAAAAGCATCGACAGGCCAACCATGATGAGCGTGCTAGAGGATGTTTTTCGTAACATGCTCATTAAAATGTATGGTTCCGACGATAACTACGATATAATTATCAATATCGACAAGGGCGACTTTGAAATATGGAGAAACCGCGAAGTGGTTGAGAATGGTGAGGTAGAAGACCCAAACCGGCAAATTTCGCTAACCGAAGCAAAAAAGATTGACGACGACTATGAGGTGGGCGAAGAAGTGACCGACGAGGTGAAGCTTCAGCATTTCGGCAGACGAGCCATTCTTGCACTCCGCCAGAACCTAACATCACGAATTCTCGAACTCGAAAAGAACAACCTTTACTCCAAGTACCGCGACCGGATTGGCGACATAATAACTGGTGAGGTATATCAGGTTTGGAAGAAAGAAATTCTTGTGCTCGACGACGAAGGCAACGAATTACTCCTTCCGAAAACCGAGCAAATTCCTACCGATTTCTTCCGCAAGGGCGACTCCATTAGAGCGGTAGTTATTAAGGTTGAAATGAAAAATAACACCCCCGTAATCGTTCTGTCGCGCACATCGCCAGTATTCCTCGAGCGCCTATTTGAATTAGAGGTGCCCGAAATTTTCGATGGCCTTATTACCATTAAAAAAATTGTGCGCATCCCCGGCGAGCGGGCCAAGGTGGCAGTTGAATCGTACGACGAACGTATTGACCCCGTTGGTGCTTGCGTAGGTATGAAGGGAAGTCGTATACACGGCATTGTTCGCGAGCTACGCAACGAGAATATCGATGTTATTAACTTTACCAATAACATTCAACTTTTCATTACCCGAGCACTTAGCCCAGCTAAAATTACCGCAATTAAACTCGATGAAACCAATAAACGAGCAGAGGTTTACCTCATGCCCAACGAGGTTTCTCTAGCCATTGGAAAAAGCGGGTATAACATTAAGCTGGCTAGCCAGCTAACCGGATTCGAAATTGATGTTTTCCGTGAAAATGCCAATGAAGACGAAGAAGACGTGAATCTCGATGAGTTCTCCGACGAAATTGATGCTTGGATTATCGATACACTTAAGGGCATTGGTTGCGATACGGCCAAGAGTGTGATTGAAATACCTTTCTCTGAGTTAGTTCGCAGAACCGACCTTGAGGAAGAAACGATTAAAGAAGTTGTTCGTATACTGAAAGCCGAGTTCGAGTAACCATTGCATTTTTAAATTCAAACCAACAGCAGTAACCAAATATGACAAACGCTGAAAAGGCAATAAGACTTAGTAAACTAGCACGTGAGTTTAACGTGGGAATAAGCACCCTAGTGGAATTTCTACATAAAAAGGGTCGCGACATTACCAGCGATCCCAATACCAAGGTTGAGCCCGAACTTTACGACATACTAGTGAAAGAGTTTGGCGAAGAGAGGCATCTGAAGAAGGAATCGCAAAAGGTGAGCCTTAAAAACTTACGCGACAAAAAAGAGTCGGTATCAATTGAAGACATTGACCTCCACCCTAGCGACGATGACTCCGACTCAGCCGATGTTCCTGATGAGGTTATTGTTAAAACTTCAACCGAATCCCGAGAAATATTTGAAACCCCAACCAAGAAGTTAGAGATAAAAATAACCGGTAAAATCGATCTTGACGCAGGCAAGAAGAAGCCCGCTGCACCTAGAGAGGAAGAAAAACCTGCCGAAAAACCTGTAGCCGAAGCATTACCAAAACCCGAGGGGACAGTAAAAAAAGAGGAGCCTAAAGCCCAGGAGCTTAAGGTTGAAAAAATTGAGGCCCCAAAAATTGCCGGACCTAAAGTTGTTGGGAAGGTTGAGTTGGCTTCGCACAAGAAAGTTTCGAAAACGGAAAAAACCGAGGCCCCCTCAAAAACAAACTTCCCTCCTCGTAAGGAATTTCAGTCTGCAAAGCCAGAAGTAAAAATTACAGAGAAGCCCAAAGTAGAAGAGGAAAAAGCACCCGTGGCCCCTCCAAAGGAAAGCGAAGTTTTCCGCTCGGAAGTTGAGAAACTGAGTGGCCCTCGTGTTGTTGGTAAAATCAATCTCGAATCGTTCGAAGCCAAGAAAAAAGTTCAGGGTCCTGAAAATGGAGAGAGTGAACGTAATAAAAAGAAAAAACGGAAAAGGATAAAGAAAGAGAACCAGAAGGTTACCATACCCACGTCCGCCCCCAATAAGGGTTCAGCCCAGCAGCATCAGGCAAAAACTTCTCAGAACCAACAAAATCAGCAAAACCAGAAAAAGAAGAAAAAAAAGCAGCTGCGCCAAGAGGTAAACGAAGAGGATGTTCAACGCCAAATTAAAGAAACACTTGCAAGGTTAACTTCAAAAGGTTCAAAAACAAAAACATCGAAGTATCGCCGCGAAAAGCGCGATATGGTAAGCGCCCGCCAACAGGAAGAAATAGAGCGCTTGCAGCAGGATAAAAAGGTGCTCAAAGTTACCGAATTCGTATCGGTTAACGAGTTGGCAAGCATGATGGATATACCTGCTACAAGTGTAATTGAAGTATGCATTAACCTGGGCCTTATGGTATCTATTAACCAAAGGCTCGATGCAGAAACCATGGCGCTTGTTGCCGATGAGTTTGGCTATAAAGTAGAATTTGTAAGTGTTGAAATACAGGAAGCCATTGGCGTTGAAGAGGACGACCCCAAGGATTTAGTACATCGCCCGCCCATTGTGACGGTTATGGGGCATGTCGATCATGGTAAAACATCGCTACTCGACTTCATTCGCCGAAGCAATGTTATTGCCGGCGAAGCAGGGGGCATAACCCAGCACATTGGTGCATACAGCGTTCAAATAGATGAAACCCGCCAAATAACGTTCCTCGATACGCCTGGCCACGAAGCTTTTACGGCCATGCGTGCCCGCGGAGCCAAAATTACCGATGTTGCCATTATTGTAGTGGCTGCCGACGACAATGTGATGCCCCAAACCGTTGAGGCTATCAATCACGCCAGCGCTGCCGGCGTACCCATTGTTTTTGCCATAAACAAAATCGATAAACCCAATGCCAACCCCGAGAAAATTAAAGAAGAGTTGGCTAACATGAACTACTTAGTAGAGGATTGGGGAGGTAAGTACCAAAGTCAGGATATATCGGCCAGGCAAGGGTTAAATGTTGAAAAACTACTTGAAAAGGTTCTGCTCGAAGCCGAGCTGCTCGACCTGAAAGCCAACCCCAACAAAAAAGCGGTGGGAACGGTTATCGAGTCGTCGCTCGACAAAGGACGTGGCTACACTGCCACCATGCTTGTGCAAACCGGAACCCTTCGCCAAGGCGATATTATGCTTGCAGGAACCCACTTTGGCCACGTAAAAGCCATGTTTAACGAAAGGGGGAAACGCATTCAGGAAGCAGGGCCTTCGTCGCCTGTTCAGGTTATCGGACTGAATGGAGCTCCTTTAGCAGGCGATTACTTCAACATAATGGACTCCGATAAGGAAGCCAAAGAGATAGCAAACAAGCGCGAGCAACTACAACGCATGCAGGGCATGAGAGCACGTAAGCACATTACCCTTGACGAAATAGGTAGGCGTATTGCCATTGGCAACTTCCAGGAACTCAATATTGTACTCAAAGGCGATGTGGATGGTTCCATCGAAGCGCTGTCCGATTCGCTCATCAAGCTTTCAACCGAACAAATTCAGGTTAATGTTATCCATAAAGCGGTGGGTCAGATCTCAGAATCGGACATCCTGCTGGCAGCTGCATCCAATGCCATTGTTATCGGATTTCAGGTACGCCCATCAACCAGCGCACGTAAGCTGGCCGAAAAAGAACAGATCGATATCCGCTTGTACTCCATTATTTACGATGCCATTAATGAAGTGAAGGCCGCTATGGAAGGAATGCTTTCGCCCGAAATTAAGGAAGAAATTACTGGTGCTGCCGAAGTGCTCGACGTTTTCAAAATTACAAAGGTTGGCTCGGTGGCTGGCTGCATTGTGAGGGAAGGAAAAATAATACGTTCTTCAAAAGTAAGGCTTATTCGCGAAGGTATTGTTGTTTACACCGGCGATTTGGGCTCTCTCAAACGCTTCAAGGACGATATTAAAGAGGTAACGCATGGATTCGAATGCGGACTGAACATTAACAATTTCAACGATATTAAAGTTGGCGACATTGTTGAGGCCTTCCAAGAGGTAGAAGTAAAACGCAAATTGTAACCTTTAACATAAGGGATATTGAAAGGGCAGGGCCAATTGGTACCTGCCCTTTTTGTCGAATTGGCAGCATATACAGCAGCTAAAATGTAATAAATTTGGGAAGAACTCGCTTAAACCATTGTATTATGTAACTACTTAAATCTATTTTATGTAATTTTGTCAGTTGTGAACGATTTATTAAAAACTATGGATGTTCAGCGCATAAAACAACGTTTCGAAATTATAGGTAATTCGGCTGGCCTTAACCGCGCCATCGATATTGCCCGACAGGTAGCTCCAACCGATCTTTCGGTGCTTATAACCGGCGAAAGTGGTACGGGCAAGGAGGTTTTCCCTCAGATCATTCATGCCTTCAGTGCCCGCAAGCACGGGCAATACATAGCTGTTAACTGCGGAGCGATCCCCGAGGGCACCATCGATTCTGAACTATTTGGGCACGAAAAGGGCTCCTTTACGGGTGCCACCGAAGCCCGTCAGGGTTACTTCGAAGTAGCCAATGGCGGAACCATATTCCTCGATGAGGTGGCCGAACTTCCCCTTTCAACCCAGGTCCGCCTGTTGCGTGTGCTCGAAACGGGCGAATACCTTCGGGTGGGTTCGTCGAAAGTGAAAAAAACCAACGTGAGGGTTATCGCTGCAACCAATGTAAAGCTATTTCAGGCTATTGAAAATGGCCGTTTCCGCGAGGATCTGTACTACCGTTTGAATACCGTTCCCATTATTGTTCCACCCTTGCGCGACCGAAATGAGGATATACCTCTCCTGTTCCGAAAATTTGCAGTAGATTTTGCTGAACGCTACCGTATGCCGTCTATTACCCTCGACGACGAAGCACGCAGAATGCTCATGAACTATAAATGGCCCGGAAACGTGCGCCAGCTGAAAAACGTAACCGAGCAAATTTCGGTAATTGAGGAGCAACGTACCGTAACACCCGAGGTACTTTCGCGATACCTACCCGACTATTTTAGCACAAAATTACCAGCTCTTATTAACGGAGGGCACGAAGAGCCTTCGTTTGCCAATGAAAGGGAAATATTATACAAAATTCTTTTCGATATGCGCAACGATGTGAACGAGCTCAAGAAGTTGGTTCTCGGAATCATGCAGAATGATCCGGCAAGGAACCTCCAACCCGACGAGGCAGCTAATATAATTAGCAACCTTTACAGAGGGGTCGACCTTATAACCAAGGGCCCCATAGTGCAGCCCGAGAGCGTAAGCATGGTTAACGATCAACCCATTATACACGATACTGAAGAGATTACAGAGGAATCGCTTTCGCTTATCGACAAGGAAAGGGAATTTATTGTAAAAGCCCTCGAAAAACACGGAGGTAAACGAAAGAATGCCGCTCAGGAGCTGGGCATTTCCGAACGAACACTTTACAGAAAAATTAAGGAGTACAATCTCGAATAATAGCAAACCAACAAGAAATGATAAACAAAGGAAAAATATTGGCAGCCATCGTGCTCTTTTCACTTTTTCAGGTTGGTTGCTCTATGAAGTATTCATTTACTGGGGCATCCATTTCGCCCGATGTGAAAACCGTAAGCGTTGCATTCTTTCAGAATCTGGCTCCCATTGTGAATCCCACCCTGAGCAGCTACTTTACAGAGGAGCTAAAAAACAGATTTGCTACGCAAACAAAGTTAAACCTGGTATCCGACTTTGGCGATCTCAACTTTTCTGGCGAAATTCGCGATTACCAAATATCGCCTGTGACCATTCAGGGCAACGAAACCGCCGCACAAAACAGGCTCAGCATATCGATTCGTGTAAAATATGTGAACATGAAGGATCCCGAACAGAACTTCGATAAAACGTTCAGTCGCTTTGCCGATTACGATAGCCGTTTGCCATTTAATAACCTTGAGGGCGAACTGGTACGCGAAATTGTTGAGAAACTGGTTGAGGATATTTTTAATAGTTCCGTAGCAAACTGGTAAGCCATGAATAAGGAACAATTCTACACTTGCATCGATCAGAAGCCCGACACACAAATGCTGGATAGCGTTTTACAGCATTACCCTTACTTTGTGGCCGCCAGAGTACTCATGCTCCTTTCGCACACCGATAGGAACAACCCCGATTATACTAAGACCTTTTCGCAGGTTTCGTCCATTGTAACCGACCGTAAACGGCTTTTCAACTTACTTAATCCCATTGTTTCAGTACAACCAGAAAATGTAGGCTCAGAAAAAAAGGATGCCAATACTACAGAATCGATGCTACTCGGAACCACTGAGGCCACTCTCACTCTAGCCGATGAGTCGGGTTCTGCGGAGCAGGTTTTGACCATCGAAGCTGAACCAGAAGCAAATTCGCAGCACCAAACCGACCTGCTCGATTTGGGTGAGTATGCTCAACCTGCCAATGAAGAAAAAGGGAATAAGGAACACAAGCCGCCCGAAAGCACTTTTATCGATGCACATCTGTACACTCTCGAAATTCCAAGCGATTTCATTGATGATGGTAATTACCAATCGCTCATGCCCAGTTGGGCTAAACAATCCGAAAAAGCACCGGATACTACTCCCGAAGCAATACAGCCTAATACGAAGCAGCAAAATTTAATCGATGCTTTTATTGAGGCTAATCCGCGAATTGTTCCGCCCGACCCCAAGGATGCCAGAACCGAAAACGAGGACATATCGTTACCCTCGCTTCAGGAGCCCGACGACCTAATAAGCGAGCCATTGGCTCGAATATACCTTGCTCAGGGCCTAATGGATAAGGCAATTTCAATTTACGAGAAATTAAGTTTGAAATTTCCAGAAAAAAGCGTTTACTTTGCGGGTCAAATTGAAAAAATAAGAGGCCAAAAGCCCAATTAATAATTAAAACCTAACCGAAATGTACTTTGTTATTTCCGTTCTAATCATCATCGTGAGCGTTCTGCTCTCACTAATAGTGCTAGTTCAAAACTCCAAAGGTGGCGGTTTGGCCAGCAACTTTGCCTCGTCGAATCAGGTAATGGGAGTTAGAAAAACTGCCGATTTTTTAGAGAAAGCAACATGGACCCTTGCAGTTTCATTGCTAGTATTGAGCCTTCTGGCTGCATTTTCCATTGAACATCGTACTGAAGAAGGGCCCCGTTCGGCCATTCAGGACAAGGTTGAAAACACTCCTGACCCTCAGCAAGCACCCGGTTTTCAGGTTAACCCAGAACAGGGAGGCGAAAAGCCCGAACAGGAATAAAAAATAAATTTCACTTATCCAATAGGTGCCAGAATGACATTCTGGCACCTATTTGTTTTTTAGTACATTACAAGCCAATACTAAATTACTTATTCAGTTTAAAAGCGATTTTGTCAGGTTTTCAGTTGCAGAAACGGCAGTTTTACCCTTTGGCATGCCATTCGCTAGTACGCACCACGTAAATGAAAAATTGTTTAACCTTAAAAACATACTAACATGTCTGAAGTAAAAATTAAGCCATTGGCCGATAGGGTTCTGGTTGAGCCCATGGAAGCAGAAGAGAAAACTGCTAGCGGAATCTACATTCCCGACACCGCCAAAGAAAAACCCCAAAAAGGTACCGTAAAAGCCGCCGGCCCCGGAACCAAGGATGTAACCATGGAGGTTAAAGTGGGCGATGTTGTGCTTTACGGAAAGTATGCAGGAACCGAAATTTCGGTCGATGGAAAGGACTACCTCATTATGAAGCAGTCTGACATTGTGGCTATTGTTTAATTGCAAACCAGATTTTAACATAAACCAAAAGTAAAAATATACTACTATGGCAGGAAAAATTATTAAGTACGATATTGAAGCGCGCGAGCAGCTTAAAAAGGGAGTTGACCAACTGGCCAATGCCGTTAAGGTAACTCTGGGCCCCAAGGGACGCAATGTGGTTATTGAGAAGAAATTTGGTTCTCCCCAAATTACCAAAGACGGCGTAACCGTAGCCAAAGAAATTGAATTGAGCGATCCCCTCGAGAACGTGGGTGCACAACTTGCTAAGGAGGTTGCCTCCAAAACTGCCGACGACGCCGGCGATGGAACAACCACTGCTACCGTTTTAGCCCAATCGATTGTTAATGTTGGACTGAAAAACGTAACCGCAGGAGCAAACCCAATGGACCTGAAGCGCGGAATCGACAAAGCCGTTACAGCTGTGGTCGATCACCTAAAGAAACAATCGGTTGCCATTGGTGACGACTACCTGAAAATTGAGCAGGTAGCTACCATTTCGGCCAACAACGACATTGAAATTGGTAAACTCATTGCCGAGGCCATGAAAAAGGTAAAGAAAGAGGGCGTAATAACTGTTGAGGAAGCCAAAGGGATTGAAACTACCGTTGAGGTGGTTGAGGGTATGCAGTTCGACCGTGGCTACATTTCGCCATACTTCATTACCAACCCCGACAAGATGGAGACCATACTCGAGAATCCATTCATTCTTATAACCGACCGTAAAATATCGACCATGAAGGACCTGCTGCCCGTTCTAGAGCCTGTTGCTCAGAATGGTCGCTCGCTCCTTATCATTGCCGAAGATGTGGAGGGCGAAGCATTAGCTACCCTGGTGGTTAACAAGCTGCGTGGATCGCTGAAAATTGCTGCGGTTAAAGCTCCAGGGTTCGGCGATCGCCGTAAGGAAATGCTCGAAGACATTGCCATTCTTACCGGTGGTGTAGTAATCTCCGAGGAGAAAGGCCTTCGCCTCGATGCAGCTAAAATGGACATGCTGGGTAAAGCAGAGAAAATTACCCTCGATAAGGAGAATACTACCATTGTAAATGGAGGAGGATTGAAGGAGAATATTGACAAGCGTGTTGCCCAAATTAAACTGCAAATTGAGAACACCACTTCCGACTACGATCGTGAAAAGCTACAGGAGCGCTTAGCCAAACTGGCTGGTGGAGTTGCCGTACTGTACGTAGGTGCAGCTACCGAAACCGAAATGAAGGAGAAGAAGGATCGTGTTGACGATGCATTGAGCGCAACCCGCGCAGCAGTTGAGGAGGGTATTATTCCCGGTGGCGGGGTAGCTTACATTCGCGCCATCGAGTCGCTCGAGAAGCTTACCGGAGCCAACGCCGACGAAACCACTGGAGTACACATTGTGAAACGTGCCATTGAAGAGCCCCTACGCCAAATTGTTGAAAACGCTGGCATGGAAGGCTCAGTTGTTGTTCAGAAAGTGAAAGAAGGCAAGGGCGACTATGGCTATAACGCCCACTCCGACAAGTACGAGAACCTATTCCAGAGCGGAGTAATCGATCCTACCAAGGTGGCCCGCGTAGCTCTGGAAAATGCAGCCTCCATAGCTGGCATGCTACTAACCACCGAGTGCCTCATGGTTGAGGAGAAGGAAAAGGCTGCTGCCCCCGCACATCCGGGTATGGGCGGTATGGACGGCATGATGTAATCCACAATACAAATTAGTTTAAACCGAAAGGGGCATTGCTGCCCCTTTCGGTTTTTTTATGCCTTAGGCTGCGCCATATTTACCTGCCGGCTTCCTGTTGAAAACAGGATAGGCAGGCATTCCCCGCCGTACCCCAGGGCACCACCAACAACCTTATGGACTACTCCCACGCCCACGCCCTGCTAAAACCCCAGTGGGACCTAATCCACAACCCAGAATCCACCACGGGGCTATTTGATGATATGGAGGATGGGGCGGCGTTTAGTTACTATAAAGCACTACCCGAAAAATTACAAAATGAATTGAATGCTACTATTTCTGAAATTATTAATGTTTGGTCAGGATTTTCAAACATTTATAATAACCTCAAAAATTCTTCACAATATTTTAGTTTTCAATTATATCAACTAGGAGATCCTTATGCTGACAAAGAAACAAATGGATATTTTTTAATTCAAGATGGAACTGAGACCAAACCTCATGTAATTAGGTTTCTACCAAATTATGTTTCAAAAGGGATTGAAACAACAGTAAAGAGACATTCTACTGTATTTGAAGAACTATACCATGCAAGTGAGTTTTTAATTTTTGGAAGACTAAACAATATGATAGTTAAAGAAACTGATGTGAAAGTATCAAAAGCATTTGTATATTATGTTAATGGTGGTTATATTGGCGAGGGGAGTTTAAAAAATCAAAATCCCAAAAAACTACCATATAAATGGACTTATCAAACCGATAAATGGTCACAAACTTTTTTGTATTATTATTTTAATGATGTTGTACCGTATTTTAAACTTAAAAACGAGAAAAAACCAATACCTTCAGATGTTGAAGCAGCATTTAGAAATGCAGTTAAAGAGTTTGGCAGGGCTTATGTGTTTAACAATTATAATAAGCAAATAAGTGAGCAAGAAAAAAACATCTACCTTGGAGAAACTCCATATTTTGATCAACTATTTAAGTAAAGTAAAAGGTAAACTATTAATTTCATTTATTCTTTTATTCGTACTTACTATGACTTCTATTTTATTTTCAGATATTTTCATTGCTAAGTATATAGCCTATAGAACTGGATTAAAATATAATAGTAAGCGGATTCTATGTCCTAAAATTCAACCAATATCTAAATCATTCATTTCACATCACTTTCCAGAGTCAAGTTGTATTGATTTTTCGCCGACTTCAAATATTATTAGTAAAATGACCAAAGAGAATAACCCTTTTTACTTAGGTAAAATAATCGAATATCAAGTTAATTATTTTGATTATGTGATAATTAATGAAGGTGATTTCTATAAAATTCCTTCGGAGGTGAATAATTTATACAACCTCCTGGTGGTTGTTTTTTATTATTCCAATAATGAAATACAATGCGATAGCATGATGGGCTATTGGATGGAGTATCACACCAAGTGCCCATTTAATGACACAATTATATACTACGAATCAGTTTCATTAAATCTAAAACAAATTGATAGTATTCTTTATAATTGGTTTCCCCGTTTTCCCGAGGTTAACTGATTGAGCCCCTAGCTCGGCAAAGTCTCCAGACTTCGTCGTTGCTAAGTAGCGGTCCCTCGCTCGGCGAAGTCTCCAGACTTCCCCGCTACCGCGCCTGCCTAGTCGGCAGACAGGCGTGTCCTCACGCGTGGTAAACAAGCAAAGAAGTTATTTATATTTGCTTTATTAACTTTTTGCCCTCGTTGAGCTGAGGCTGCCTCCGTTAAGCCGAGGTTGTAAAATTAAATAAACGAAACAACGTTCGGCGGCGGTTGCCTGCCTACCGGCAGGTAGGCACCGCCGCCGGTCTATTATAAGCAGGTTTACCAACCTGCGGTTGGCTGCGCCTGCGTTACTAGCATAATCAAATTATTTTTGTAGTTTTGGGTTTGAGAGATAGAATTATAAAAAAGTATGTCAACAGGCTACAAAATACACGAGAAGGATGGGGCGCCCCGCTACCGCACGACTCCTGTCGTGTGGTAATGAAGCAAAAAAAGTTAAATTTGCTTTATGAGCCGCAACTACAAATTTCATAATCCCGATGG
>JBBIRB010000033.1:0-29159 GCA_037442025.1 Bacteroidales bacterium
CGAGAAGTGCGTCCAGGCCTCGACGTCCATGTCCCACGCCGCCCGGACGCCGTGTTTCTTTGGGGTCCCAAGTTAACGGGTTCGCCCCAGTTATCGCTTGCACTAACTCGAGTTACCTTCCAAATATCGTTTCCGCCCAATCCTCCTCTAATATTGCTTACGAAATAGAGGGTGAGTTCATCGGCCGAGATGGATGGGTGAGCCACCACCATGCTATCGGGGGCCAGAGGTAGGGCTTCAGGAGTCAGCCAACCCTGCTCGCGTTTTTCGGTAATGAGTATTTCACAGCCCAACTTGTTGCGCTTGCTTGTGCGACAACGGGAAAAGTACATTTTTGTAAAGTCGGGTGTAAGCGAGGGTGTTCCTTCGTCGGCATCGGTATTAATGGCCTCTTCGAGAGGTTGGGGCTTACTCCATTTGCCAGCACGATCGCGTTCGGTAACAAAAATATCGGTAAATTTTTCACCTGTACCTGCATGTTTTTTTGATCCGGTTGCTTCGTCGCGGGTGCTGGTGAAGTATAGAATGGTATGATCGTCGGATCCGAATGCGGGTGAAAAGTCGCTTTGGCGGCTATTAATGGGGCGCATGTTGGTAATTTGGTAGCCCGAAGGGCTTTCCTTCCATTTAATGGCCAACTGGCACGATTCAATTCCAATTTTCACAAGCGGGTCGTTGGGAACCAGCTCCTGGTATTTTTGGTATTGTTCAAGCGCCTCGTTGTATTTTTCGCTCATTTTGAGCATTTCAGCATAATAAAAGTATGTTTTGGGATCGGGAGCATTGCGAAGAATGGCCTTTGCATACCATATTTCTGCTTGTTTGGCATTGCCAATGAAACGGTAACTATTGGCAATTTTGTATAGGTAAATGCCCATTTCCTCCTTGGCAACCTTGTCCAAATCCTTTTTAAACAGTTCAATGGCTTCGAAGTAGCCCCCGGCATCGTACAGGTCGTTGGCTCGCTTCAAACGGGCAGTCTGGGCAACTGCGCCTATTGTAACGCAGGTGGCAGCCAGAACAGTAGCAATTCTAAGTGTAAGCCTCATTGGTAATAAATTTCAATATATAAGCAAATCCGCAATGGCGTTGAAAATATTATATTGAGTTGAAACCAGTGTTTTTTCAAAACCATGGTAAAGGTAATGAATAATTCAAAATATGCGCAAATTGGGTTAAAAAAGTGCAATTGTTAAGGGGTTAGGAACCAACGCTAATTGCAAAAATGAGTAAATAAAAACCAATAAACTATTGGGTGTTTCAATAGCTCATTACTTAAAGTATATTTGCGCAATTTTAAAAATCATACACATACTCCTCCAATGAGAAATTCGAAATGGGCTATATACATGGCAGCCATGCTCTCCATGTGCTTTTGGGCGTTATCATTTATATGGTATAAGGAGGTGTTCGAGCTTTATAAGCCCATTACATTAGTTTTTTTAAGGCTTATTATTTCGAGTATCTTGCTTGTGTCGGTTACCTTAATGATGGGAAAATTGCAAAAAATGAGGCTTTCAGATTTACGTCATTTCATTCTACTCACTTTTTTTCAGCCTTTTTTGTATTTCCTAACCGAAAGCTACGGAGTTAGTATGGTATCGCCAACATTAGCGGCTGTAATTATTAGTACAATCCCTTTATTCAGTCCAATTGGTGCTTACTTTTTATTAGGAGAAAAGATAACACTTGTCAATTTTTTGGGAATTGTTATTTCCATTCTGGGAGTTGGATTGGTAGTATTTCATACTGGTTTTGGCAGCATTGATTTGAATTTAATAGGAGTGCTACTTCTTTTTATTTCTGTAGTAGCCGCTATAGGCTATGCCATTGTGCTTAGGAGGTTAGGAAACAGGTATAATGTTTTTTCAATAGTTACCTATCAGAATTCTTTAGGAATCCTTTTTTTCTTACCCCTTTTCGTTACTGTCGATTTTAACCACTTCATTTCGGTAGTACCCGACCGAAGTGTAATTATACCACTGGTTAATTTGGGAATTTTCTCATCGACCCTGGCGTTTTTGCTTTTCACTTACGTTGTGAAAAAATTGAGCATATCGAAAGCCAATGTTTTTACCAATGCCATTCCCGTGCTTACGGCTGTATTTGCCTATTTTCTGATGGGCGAACCGCTTACAACCGTAAAACTAATAGGAATTGGGGTGGTAATTTTTGGGGTACTAATAGCCCAAATGGGCCGAACAAATTCTGTTCAGTAGCAAATGGAGTTCAATGCATTGCAGCTGGTTCGTTTAGCGTCTGCACGGAGCGAGGAACACGCAAAACTAGTAAAAGAGTTGAAGCGCAACTCCGATGACGTGGTGGATAAACTTTTTAGGGATGCTCATGCCAATGCATTCAGCCAGTTCGATTGCTTAAACTGTGCCAATTGCTGCAAAACCATTAGCCCCATTGTAACATACAACGATGCGGAGCGAATGGCTAAGGCACTTCGAATTAAACCTTCGGTGCTAGTTGACCAATATCTCGAGGTTGATACCGATGGCGATTATGTATTCCGAACATCCCCTTGTCCTTTTCTTCAGGCAGACAACCTTTGCTCCATTTACCATTCGCGCCCACGAGCTTGCCGCGAGTACCCTCACACCGACCGAAAGAAAATGAAACAAATTCTTACGTTAACTTTAAAGAATGCATCCGTTTGCCCGGTGGTTTTCAACGTACTCGAAGCAATAAGGAAAGAGAGAAGGTAGGTTATTAGGGAATAAAAATATTGACACCCAAAGGTTTTATCGAAATTTCAATTTCTTTGCCCATCGTGCATGGTTCTCCATCGAAATGCACGTAACCTTCGTTTGCCCTTTCAACACCTAACGTTTTAACCCTGAAGGTTTCAACGTAGCGGCTATTGCCTATTTTCTTACGAAAAAGACGCAGTCCAAGGTCAACAGAAACGAATTTTGGGAAGGGAGACACAATGGTTACATCGAGAAGACCATCGGTAATGTCGGCCGTGGGGGCAATGTAGGCATTGTTACCCCATTGCGATGCGTTAGCAAAAGTAATTAAGAAAGCTTCCCGTTCGGTTACATAACCGTTTAAGTTTAGCTTGTATTGCTGTGGATGGTACGAGAAGAATTCGTTGAATATGGTTTTCACATATGAAAAGAACCCTCTTCGTTCCATTTGGGCAAATTTATTTCCAATGTGCGCATCGAAACCAACACCCGAAGTGCAGAAGAAAGGGATGCTATTTATGGTTCCGTAATCGGTCATGGAAATCCGGCCATTATTAATGTTGCGTATTGCTTGCTCTGGGGTAAGGGGTATGCGCAAATGGCGTGCTAAACCATTTCCCGAACCCAAGGGTACAATGCCAAGGGTGGCCTTTGTGTCGATAAGGGCGCTGGCTACTTCATTTACAGTTCCATCGCCCCCAACCGCCACTACCTTACTCAGACCGCTGGTAAGAAAATCGCTGGCTAACTTATGGGCGTTTCCCGGACAGCTACTGTACACAATTTCAGGCTCGAATCGTTTAGAGTCGAGGCTCTTGACAATGATGTCGGGAAGCTTCTTTTTGCTCTGAGTGCCCGAAATGGGATTAATAATGAAACCTACTGGTTCTCTTTTTTTTAGCACGAGTAATAGTTGTAAAAAAGGTGTGCAAATTTAATGGAAATAAATTATTGGTAAGCAAATTATTTATAAAACGGCAGTTGGAACTAAAAAGTATTCTTCGTTTGCGAACGTTATTATTCGTCTTACAATAAACTTTTAACAATTTAGTTTTGTTATTGCATCAAAACAATTTTCACTATTTTCACAAAAAAAAACCAAGTGTTACGCATAGCCCTATTCGTATTCCTTTTTATTACGTGGCAAGTAGCTAGTTCCCAAATTGGAGGAGGCAGCACCTACCGGTTTCTCGACTTGGCAACCCACACCCGCGTTGCTGCATTAGGAGGTAAAATTGCAGCGCTCGACGAGAGCGACCTTGGGGCTTCGTTTGTAAACCCTTCGCTTTTACGAAGCGACCTACATAACCAGTTGAGTTTATCGTACGTTAGCTACTTCGACGATATTCGCTACGGTATTGTATCGTATGCCCGAACACTGAACAAGTATGGCAATGTTGCCATTGGCCTACAGCATGTGTCGCACGGAAACTTTATTCTAGCCGATGAGACTGGAATAATTACAGGTTCTTTTTCGGGCTACGACATGGCCCTTCATTTACAATACTCTTACACCATCGATAGTGCTTTTACTTTCGGAATAACCCTTAAGCCCATATACTCGCACCTTGAGCAGTACCGGTCGTTTGGGTTAGCAACCGACCTTGGAGCAAGTTACCAAGGACCACATCGGTTGTTTAACGCATCGGTTGTAGTTCGCAATTTGGGAACCATGGTTACACCCTACGCAGCAGACACCTATGAGCCTTTACCCTTCGAACTGGTAGCGGGAATAAGTCAAAAACTCAAGCATGCACCCTTCCGCTTTGTTATTACTTTTCAGCAAATACAAGAATTCAATCTTTATTATAAGCGCAAAAAGGAGAGTTCCGCATTTTTTGGCGATACTAATGCCGACAAGCCCTCGAGGTTTGAAGAACTGGGTAACGAGTTTTTAAGTCACCTAATACTGGGAGTAGAATTTGTACCAGTAAAAAATTTTTACCTCAGGGGCGGTTATAATTTTCAGCGCAGAAACGAGTTGAAAATTGAGGAAAAAGCATCGACTGTTGGTTTTAGTTGGGGCATTGGTATTAAAATTAATCGGTTCCACATTTCATTCAGTCGCGCAACCTACCATTTGGCAGGAGCCTCCAGCCATTTTTCGTTGGGTACTAACCTCGACGATTTTTTCACCCGAAGTAAACTTTAGTTAGTATTGGCGGTGAGTCTGGCTAGCGTGGGAGATCGAGCATCAATTTCATCAAACGATGAAATAAATCCGAACAGGTCATTCAAGTCAGAAAACCTAAATCAGCCCCCACCTGACAGCCCTGCCAATGCCGGCAGGCAGGCGACAGGCTGGTTAACTATACCCCTTATTGGCAACTGGCAATTAGTCGGTTATGATTTTTTCTATTTCTAGGATGAACCTCTTTACAAAGTCATAATAGGGCAAAACTTTTTCTTCAGTAAAGTCAAATAAGTCAGCGTAGTCTCCTTTTTGTCTCCAAGTGAATAATTGAGAATACTTTTTCCCAAATTCTTGAGAAATAATATTCTTCTTGATGAATTGTTCTGAGAAAATTGATTTTACACCATTATGAGTAGTAGTCTTATAATTTTCATTGAGCAGTAATGCAATAACTGTATAGAATGCAGAGTAATATAATCTATTAATGGCCGAGTTCCATCTTTTGCTTTCAATTAGAAGTTGAGCGTCCTCCAATGTTTCCTTGGCTCTTTCAAGCCTATATTTTACTAAATCACCTTTTTCACCTGTCATATTAATCTAATTGATTCATTTTTAATATTCTCATAAAGTGGAGTCTGTCTGTATTTTATATTCCATTCTTCTTTTGGGTAGATTAAAGGAGATAAAATTTCACCTGTTTCTAATTCAATTTCATAAAATTCATCCATTATTTTGGTTTCTAAAGCAAAAGGAATATTTTTTGAATTCAATAAAATTAATAAATCCCAATCAGATAAAGGTTTTGCATCTCCACGTGCACGGGAACCGTACAAATAGATTTCTGCATCGGGATACTTTTTTCTTGAAAGTTCCAAAATTTTACCTATAATGATATCTCTTGTATTCATATTACAAATATACTCAAAATCAATCCGACCTCAATGGTTTACCCCGGTTTTTTGTTTGTTACCAAAGGTTGGTTGAATAATTCTGCGTATACACAAAAGAGCATTCTATTTGCCACTTAATTTCCAAAATCGATTTTAGCTCGAGTTTTTAACAATACCCAGTAGAAATTTTTTTTAGTAGTACATTTGTGTATCCATTTTTACATACACAAAACATAACTAACTTGTATAATAATAACATAGTAATTGCCATCGACGGGCACTCTTCCTGTGGGAAAAGCACATTTGCCAAGCAAATTGCATTGAAACTTGGTTACATTTATATTGATAGTGGAGCCATGTACAGGGCCATTACCCTCGCTTGCATACAGCAAAACCTAATTGCCAATGGCAAGGTTAATTTGGAGCAACTTCCCAATTTGTTGCAGCATACCGAAGTTTCGTTTATTTCAAAAACCGACTCCACAGGATGGATAACATTGCTTAATGGAGCCGATGTGGAGGAGGAAATTCGAACATTAAAGGTTTCGGAGAATGTTAGTTTGGTTGCAGCCATTCCCATGGTTCGCGAAAAAATGGTTGAACAGCAGCAACAAATGGGTAAAAACAAGGGAATAGTAATGGATGGTCGCGATATTGGAACAGTGGTTTTCCCCAATGCTGAACTGAAAATTTTCATGACAGCCCAACCCGAAATTCGCGCCCAACGGCGCCTCAAAGAGATGGAAGATAAGGGGCAAAAGGTTAGTTTCCACGAGGTGCTGGCTAACATACTGGAACGCGACCGTATTGATCAGTCGCGCGAGGCTTCGCCTCTGAGGCAGGCTCCCGATGCCATAATTCTCGACAACTCAAACCTAACCGTTTCTCAGCAAATGGAGTGGGTAATGGAGCTAATAGAAACAAAACTGAAAGAAATCAGGAAGGGGTAGTTTCATGCAGGTAGAAATCGACAATCGTTCAGGATTTTGCTTCGGCGTGGTTAAAGCCATTGGTAGAGCCGAAGAGGAACTGAAAGCAGAGGGCTCGCTATTCTGCTTGGGCGAGATTGTTCATAACGACGAGGAAGTACGTAGGCTCTCCGAAAGTGGGCTTAAAACCATATCGCACGCCCAAATGGATAAAGTTGCAGGGCAAACCCTGTTGCTTCGTGCCCACGGCGAACCACCCGAAACTTACCGTAAAGCCAAAGAGTTAGGAATTAAACTCATCGACGCTTCGTGCCCGGTAGTGCTCAAGCTACAGGCAAAAGTGAAAGAGGGGTGGGAAAGAATGCAGAAAACTAATGGGCAGGTAGTTATTTACGGCAAAAAGGATCATGCCGAGGTTGTTGGACTTATGGGGCAGGTTGAAGGGCAAAGCATTTTAATTAGCAGCATTGAAGAAATTGACCGAATCGATTTTTCACGGCCCATCGAACTTTTCTCTCAAACTACACAAAGCCCCGATAAATACATTCAAATTGCACATGAAATTGAAAAACGGATGGAACAGGTAAAGCCAGGTAGTTCCGTAACTTTTACTTTGCATAAAAGCATATGTGGCCAAGTTGGTAACAGAAAGAAGGAATTAGCCGAGTTCGCACCCAAATTCAACGTAGTTGTTTTTATAAGCGGAAAGAATAGCTCCAACGGCAAAATGCTATATCAGGTGTGTAAGAACATTAATCCCAGCTCTTATTTTATTTCTTCGGCAAGCGAAGTTGAAGCCAACTGGTTTGAACCCCATTTCAACGTAGGCATTTGCGGTGCCACCTCAACACCTCTATGGCTCATGGAGCAGGTTGCCGAGCGCATTAGATGCATTGGGGCTGAAATGGAAAAAAAGTGAAATAGTTTTTCATATGGGCCAGCAAATGTTTGTCAATGTAGTTCTGCCACTTGCCCTACCCAGGCTTTATACCTATTCTGTTCCTGCCGAGTTTTGCGAAGAAATGGCTGTGGGCAAGCGCGTTGCTGTGCAATTTGGCAAAAAAAAGGTGTATGCAGCCATTGTACACACTGTTCATAATGTGCCCCCCGAGAACTATGAAACCAAAAGCATACTTCAAGTAATTGATAATAAGGCACTCGTTAGCCCCGTTCAGTTTCGGTTTTGGGAATGGATGGCCCAATATTACATGTGCTCATTGGGCGACGTAATGAAAGCAGCACTTCCTTCTGGGTTAAAAATGGAAAGCGAAACGTTAGTTACTGCCAATAACGAGCTAGAGTTCGACGATGTTGACCTTACTGCATCCGAAGCGTTGGTTTTCGACACCATTCGTACTAAAGGGAGCCAAACAGTTGAGCAGCTTTCGGCTACTATAAATGCGAAAAACCCTATTGCGGTTATTAAGTCGATGCTTGATAAGGGTATTATCTCGGTTCAGGAAGAGCTGCAATTGGCCTATAAGCCTCGCACCGAAACCTACGTGCGATTTCATCGGAATATAAAAACCGATGCCGATGTGAATGCGCTTTTCGAATTGCTCAAAAGGGCCGAAGCCCAGCAGCGTATCGTTATGGCGTTCCTTGCGCTTACTGTTCCGAATGGCAATACCTTTTCGGGTTGGGTAAAGCGAAAGGATTTGCTCGAGAAGGCACAGGTTTCGCCATCATCGTTGACTAGTTTGATAGAAAAATTCGTATTTGAAGTTGAAATACAAGAGGTATCGAGGCTTAAGTTTAGTAACGAGAATGAGTTTGGTAGCGTTGAGCTTTCTCCTGCCCAGCTCGTTGCCTATAATAGTATTCAAAGCCAGCTTGGAGAGCGTGGAGTTGTGCTACTGCACGGGGTTACCTCGAGCGGTAAGACCGAAATTTATATTAAACTAATTGCTGAGCAGCTGGAACAGGGCAGGCAAGTTCTTTACATTCTGCCCGAGATTGCTTTAACAACCCAAATTATTACCCGACTCAAGAGTTTCTTTGGAAACAGAGTAGGAGTATACCACAGTAAATTCAGCGATGGCCAACGGGTTGAAATTTATAATGGATTGCTTTCTAATGGATCCAGCAGCCATTTGGCATCGTACGATGTGGTGCTGGGCGTTCGGTCGTCCATATTTTTGCCTTTCCAGCGGCTAGGGTTGGTTATAGTTGATGAGGAGCATGAAAACACTCTCAAGCAATTCAATCCCGCTCCCCGTTACCATGCCCGCGATGCTGCCATTGTACTGGCATCAATGCATAGTGCTAAAGTGCTGCTGGGAACCGCAACACCATCGGTCGAAACCTACTACAACGCCCAAACCGGAAAGTATGGATTGGTTACGCTGACAGAGCGATTTGGAAAAGTAAACCTGCCAACAATTGAAGTTGTTGATACGCTCACTGCCCGTAAGAAGAAGCTCATGAAATCAATATTTGCCCCGCAACTAGTAGCTGCTATCGACCAGTCGTTGCAGCGCGGAGAGCAAATGATACTTTTTCAGAATCGTAGGGGGTATTCCCCTTATGTTGAGTGCGACGAATGTGCCTGGATTCCTCAGTGCAAGCATTGTGCGGTTACTCTTACCTATCACAAAAAGGCCAATCAGCTGGTTTGTCATTACTGTGGCTTTACGGCAGATCAGCCTTCAACCTGCTTAGCTTGCGGGAGCCCCCGTTTGGCCTTTCGAGGTTTTGGTACCGAAAAGGTTGAGGATGAGTTGGGTTTACTTTTTCCAACAGTACGGGTAGGGCGCATGGATTTGGATACAACCCGCTCGCGTTCATCGTACGAAAGAATTATTGGCGAGTTCGAGGATGGGGCGCTCGACATTCTGGTGGGAACCCAAATGGTTACAAAGGGGCTCGACTTCGATAGGGTCGGTCTCGTTGGGATTCTGAATGCCGATAGTATGCTTAATTTCCCCGATTTTCGGGCCTACGAGCGTAGTTTTCAGCTAATGACTCAGGTTGCGGGTCGGGCTGGTCGACGAAACCAAGAAGGGAGAGTGCTCGTTCAAACTGCCAACCCCAACCACCCTGTGGTAAAGCAGGTTGTTTCAACCGATTTTGAAGGCTTGTTTCGAAGCCAGCTGGCTGAAAGGCAGCAGTATTTGTATCCGCCTTATTGCAGGCTTATCCGCCTTACGTTGAAACACCGAAATGCCCAGTTGCTCGAAACCGCATCGGTAAGCTTGGGAAATAGCCTCAGGTCGTTCCTCCAGCATCGGGTTTTAGGGCCCGAAGAGCCAATAATAGGGAAAATTCAGGAGTATTTTATCCGCGATATTATTATAAAGCTGGGCCGCGATGTAAATCTATCAGCTGCTAAGGAGCATATTTCCAAGCATATTGAGAAAATGCTCGATTACAAGCCCTTCGCAGCGGTTATAGTTTCAATCGATGTGGATCCCTACTAGCTAGTTTGAAGAAACATCCATTTCCTTAAAATCAGCTCCTACTACAACCTTAATAGCTTTGGGGATAATTGAAAAGGTAAATGGGGAGGTTCCTAGCGATTCGCCATCCACCTCGAGGTTCACAGCGGGTTTCGACGAAATAACTACCTTCTTGCCCTGATGCCCCGTTATTTTAGGGTGCTTTAGTATGGTTCCGTTGTAAAGTCTATAGGCACTTCGAATCACCTCCCGGCGATTCACATGGCGAATTACAGTAACATCGAATAGGCCATCGTCGGCCAATGCATTGGGAACCTGCATCATGCCTCCCCCATTGTATCGGCCAATACCCAAAGTTATACTGAAAATTTTACCACCAATTTTTTCGTTGTCAACATCAACGCTAACAATAGTGGATTTGTAGCTGAATAGGGTTTTAACCAGGCTGAAAATATAAAGCAGCTTCCCGCGACGTCCACTTTCCTTTAGCCTGTTGGTGTTTTGAGCTACCTGGGCATCGAAACCAACGCCTGCAGCATTGGCAAAGAAGCGCGACTGGGGATAGCGCGATTCGAAATATTCCACTTTTCCTACATCCTGTAAAAAGCATCGGGTATTAATAAGCGTATCTACCTTTCCCTCGTACGAATCGGGTAAGGCATACATACGTTGCCAGTCGTTGCCGGTACCCACGCCAATTACACCTAAAACCACCTCGCTGGGTGAAACCATTTGCTGAATGAAAAGGCCATTCACTACTTCGTTTAGTGTGCCATCGCCTCCTACCGAAATTATTTTTCGATAACCATCATTTATCGCCCGCACGGTCAACTCAACAGCATGATACTTTTTCTGTGTTAGCGCAAAGTCAAATTCAACACCTTTTTCTTTCAGGTGCATGGTAATTATTGGCCAATCGGTGCGGCCTTTTCCGCTACCCGCTTCGGGATTTACAATGGCAAACCACTTACTTTCTGTTTCCAATTTAAGCATTTTTGAAGGGTGCAAATATAATTAAAGAACGCAAAATGTTACCAGATTGTTAAATGGTAATTTCTTCTCCCCTAAAAAAAAGTGCTGCCAGTCAACTTTTTCCAATACTTAGTCCTAATCAGGGGGCTTGTATATACACTGAACCGATAAAATGGTTGACCACTATTTGAAAAAATAGATATAATTGCTAGTTTTGTCGGCTAGCCGATGCTTGTTAATAACGTGTTGATAAGTTGAAATTGATTGTTCATATTCCAGAAACCAAGGGCAAGGTAGCATGGTGCTTTAACAATATCTTTGTGCCTTTTGACAGTATTATAAAGACCAATTAATATGGGAAAAGTAATTGCATTAGCCAACCAGAAGGGCGGAGTTGGCAAAACCACAACAGCCATTAATTTGGCAGCCAGTTTGGCAGTATTAGAAAAGAAAATTCTTCTTGTGGATGCCGATCCCCAAGCCAATGCTACTTCGGGTATAGGATTCGATTTACGTAACATTGAGAACAGCATTTACGAGTGCCTTGTTGACGATATCGATCCCCGCAAAACCATTCTGAAGAGCGAAATCGATGGGCTCGATTTGATTCCTTCCCACATCGATTTGGTTGGTTCGGAAATTGAAATGCTCAATTTGCCCGAAAGGGAGAAAAGGCTTAAACTGGTAATCGATAAAATTAAAGATGATTACGATTTCATTCTTATCGACTGCTCTCCATCTTTGGGTCTTATAACCGTTAATTCCCTCACGGCTGCCGATTCGGTAATTATTCCAGTACAATGCGAATATTTTGCTCTCGAAGGGTTAGGCAAGCTACTAAACACCATTAAAATAATTCAAACCCGCCTAAATACCCAGTTGCAAATTGAAGGTTTTCTTCTTACCATGTACGATGCTCGTTTGCGATTGTCGAACCAGGTAGTGGAGGAGGTAAAAAAGCATTTCCAGCAAATGGTATTCGAAACAATTATTCAGCGTAATATAAAGCTGAGCGAAGCGCCTAGTTACGGGAAACCCGTTATACTCTACGATGCCGCTTCGAGCGGATCGACCAATTATATTAATTTGGCCAAGGAGTTGCTTCAGAAAAACGGAATGGTTCCGGCACACGCCTAGTAGTTTAACATATAATTTTTTGGGCATGACAAAAAAAATGGCTTTGGGTAGAGGATTGGGAGCTTTAATTGAGGATGCAAGTGTTACCCAATCGCGCGAAGAAAAGAAAGAAGTTCAGGCATCACATAGCCCGGTTGCTGAAATAGCAATCGATAAAATTGAAGCAAATCCTTACCAGCCTCGAAGTACATTCGATGAGGAGCAGTTGAATGAACTGGCTGAATCGATTAGTACACTCGGCATTATACAGCCCATTACTGTTAGGGAGAAGGATGGTAATTACCAGCTCATTTCTGGGGAGCGCAGGCTACGTGCCTCTAAAATAGCAGGGCTAAAAACCATTCCTGCCTATGTACGCACTGCCAACGATCAGGGAATGCTGGAACTGGCTCTGGTTGAAAATATTCAACGCGAAGACCTCGATGCCATTGAGGTAGCCGTTAGTTACCAGCGTTTAATTGATGAGTGTAATTTAACTCACGACACCCTATCAGAAAGGGTGGGAAAGAAGCGGACTACCATTACCAACTACCTGAGGCTATTAAAGTTACCAGCAGAGGTGCAGCTGGGTATCCGAGAACGAAAACTTTCTATGGGCCATGCCCGTGCATTGGTTTCGCTTGAAAGCGATCCCATTTCGTTGCTCAAACTTTATAGAAAGGTACTGGAGCAGGACCTTTCTGTACGCAAAACCGAAGATTTGGTTCGAAACATATCCGAAAGGGCTGAAAAAGTAAAAGACCACGAACAACACGAAGAGTCCGACCAACTTTCGGAAATTGATGAGTTAAAATTAACTTTAAGCAGAATTTTTGGTTGGGGCGCTCAGGTAAAAGCAGGGAGCAACGGTTCGGGTAAAATTGTTATTTCGTACCGTTCGCAGGGCGAACTGGATGAAATAGTTCAGAAATTCAACCGAATTGGCGAGCAATAACCATTGAAAATTAGCATTTAGCAGTTCAAACAATATTATACCAAGGGTGTTAGGCTCTGGCACATTAAAAAGAATCATTAAAGCGCAACTGTTAGCAGTTGCGCTCCTTTTATGTACGGTATTCCCATTGCATGCCAGTTCACCCAAACTCCGGCTCGACTCCTTGAAAACGGTAAGGGTATGGCAATTAGCCCATATTGTTCCGGGTTCGGGGCAGGTAATAAACAAGCAATATTGGAAACTTCCCATTTTTTATGGAGGCATGGGTGGCTTAGGCTACATGGGTTATAAGTCCAATTTAGAATACTTATCCCTTCGGGGGCAGTATAATTCACATTCCGAAATGGGTTTCAACGAACCACTTAAAATTGAGATGGAAGCCAAGCGCATTGAGAGGAACCTGCTGTACGCTGGTGCAGCTGCCTTTTACCTCGCAAGCGTGGCCGATGCCGTTTTTGTTCATGCCAAAGAAAAGCACTCACCCACTACCGCTACAGTTTTATCGGCAATTTTTCCGGGACTGGGCCAAATTTATAATGGTAATTATTGGAAAGTGCCCGTAGTTATAGGAGGTATGGCCAGCATTTACTATGTAGTCGATTTCAATAATAGAGGCTATAACCGATTCCGTTCGGCGTATTTTATTAGAACCGATGGTAATACAGATACTGTTGATGAGTTCGTTGGGCTTTTAAGTGAGGAGGGACTGAAGTATTACGTAACAGCCTATAAGCGTAATCGCGATTTGGCAATACTGGGCATGGTTGCTTTCTATGCTCTTAACATCATCGATGCCAATGTGGATGCTCACCTTTTCAATTGGAATGTAGATGAAAAGTTAGCCCTTAGGGTAAGTCCCCAAATAAGCCCAACTAATTCCTTTGGCAGCAGCATTCCTAAGCCAATGCTTGGGTTCAATATTGGCTTACGATTCTGATAGAGCACTTCTGTTTTCCTTTATTTTTGTTAAAAATTCATTTAAAAGTATCGAAATTGCTACGTTTAACTATTTTTGTTTCGGAATTTACCCAGCGTCTTTAATATAATCGTTTAAATCAAAACAATAATCGATGAGAAAGGAATTTTTACTTGTTGCAGCATTAATGCTTTTGGTAACCCCTATTCAGGCAGTAGAATCGACCCGAAGGGATACCATTCGTATATACCCCGATAGCACATTTGAGTCGCTCGAACTAATGAATGGATTTGGGAAAAATCTCGATAGCCTCCTGAACCTATGGTATGTTCAGCAAGCAGTTGACACAAATAGTATGGTCATTGGGGTTGATGTTGATAGCATTGGCATTTTACCTGAGTTCCCCGATTCGATTTACCAAAATCGATTAGCCGCTATAACGTCGGCTTTCGACCTGGCCTACAATAATATTGTTCGGAGTTACATTAATGTATATACCCAGCGACAGCGCTCAAAGGTTGAGGTAATGCTAGGCCTTACCGACTACTATTTCCCCATTTTCGAGGAGATCCTCGATCAGTACCAGCTACCTCAGGAACTGCGCGTTCTGCCTGTTATTGAATCGGCACTTAACCCACGCGCTGTATCGCGTGCCGGAGCAACGGGTATTTGGCAATTCATGTACGGCACAGGGCGAATGTATAAGCTCACCATCAACTCCTTTGTCGATGAACGACGCGACCCCATTCTTTCATCGCACGCTGCAGCTCGATTCTTAAAGGATCTTTACGCCATTTACGGCGACTGGACTCTGGTTATTGCTGCATATAACTGTGGACCTGGCAATGTGAATAAGGCTATACGAAGGGCTGGAGGCAAAAGGAACTATTGGGATATTTACTACTTCCTTCCCCGCGAAACACGGGGTTATGTTCCTGCATTCATAGCAGCAACTTATGCATTAACATACCATGCAGAGCATAATTTGAAGCCCGTGCCAATGACTTTACCTCCAACTACCGATACGCTTATGATAAGTGGCATGCTGCACTTTCAGCAAATTTCAGAGGTGCTTGGAGTTCCTCTTTCGGTTCTGCGCGATTTGAATCCGCACTACAAACTCGATATTATTCCCGCAAAGAATAAACAGCATTCCCTAAAGCTACCTCTTGAACATGTAGGACCTTTTATCGACAAGCAGGAGCAAATTTTTGCACATCGTCGCAACGAGTTTTTCAATCCTAATAACGAAATCAATCCCTCTCGGTATGCTTCATCGTACCGGCACGAAGTGCCCAAGGGCTCGAAGCGAATTGTTTATAAAGTGAAAGATGGCGATAATTTGGGTGCAATTGCTTCACGCTACGGGGTATCGGTTGCCCAACTGAGAGATTGGAACAATATACGTGGAAGCCGTATTCGCATTGGTCAAAAACTCGATATATATGTTAAAGAGAGTACAGCCAAGAAAATGGGGATAACCGAACAGAAAACCGAAACAGACGGATATATATATTATACAGTTCAATCGGGCGATACGCTTTGGAAAATATCGCAAATGCACCCTGGCATAACAACTACAGAAATTAAACGGATAAATAATTTAACTTCCGATAGGTTAACCCCTGGTCAGATGCTGAAAATTAAAACCAATTCGTAAAAACGAATATTCACTTTATTTAAAAAGCGCGGTTAATCGCGCTTTTTTTGTTTTTGCTAATCGTTGTTCAATTTTTTTTGAGGATTGAAAACAAAACATGGGAACGCTTGTTATTTAAATTAATTCTAAACAAGTAAAATAATTTCCCAGGAAAAAAGCATCTATTTTACTATTTCTCTTTGCCTGGGCTGGCATTGCAATGGCGCAGAGTAGCCCGGTAACATTACAGTTTGTTCGCCCCAAAAGCAGTGCTGGTGCCTTTTCAACTGTAAAAATACTGATTAACAATCAGCACATCGGCGATATTGAAAATGGATCGACTTTTACCTACCGATTGGTATTTTCGGGTAAAGGAACCATTGAATTGCTCGTAAATTCTTCAATTTATAGCAAAACGCTAAGTTTTGAGGCGGAACAGGGTAGTGTTTACAGTTTCGAAACGGGTTTTGCCGATATGGGCGTTTACCTTCTGGCCATCGATAATCCTGCATTCGAAAAGCAGAAACAGGCACTGGCTGTTCAATCCTCAGCCCCTGCTCAACAGCAAACAAATGTTGGCACGTCGCAGCGTGAACCTGCTTCGCAGGTACTTATTGACAGGACAAATAAAAGTGTTACTTTACAGAGCGAGAAGGAACTCGATTCGGAAGCCATTCGCCAGCAATGGCTGCAAAAGGGAGGGTTGCTCACCGGTACTTCATTTGTTGGAGGACTGTCGGTGCTATACAAGGAAACTGACGACATTTGGATTACTGGAGCAGGATTGAATATGGCATTCAATCAAACCATTTTTAACTTAAAAATTCCTGAATACAAAGCAGGCCCCACTTCATGGACTAGTTTCCATTTTGGATATGGTTTGGCTGGATCAGCAAATTCAGTCGAAATTGAGTTCCCTGGAACCGGGTTTGATGCCGTTACTTCCACATCATATCAGTTAGATGTCAGCATGAATGCAGGGCTAACCATTGGGCTAGGTAGGTTTATCGACCGAACGAACTGGAGAGGAGCCGCTATAGAATTGAATTATAAACCTGTTTATAGCACATATATTCCTGAGGACGGAGAAGCTCAATCGAATTTTAACTTTTCTGGGTTTTCAATAGATTTCAACGGAAGCAACTTTACTTCAACAATGAATAAAATTGCTCCTAAGGCACAGGTTAAATTTTCAATCTTCATCTTACCTCCCGTTAACGATATGCCGTTTTTTGTAAGTTTAAACCTTGGTGCGCTCTGGTACAGCAAATAAAATAATATAAGAGACGACAGAAAAAACGCCCAAAACTGGGCGTTTTTCTTTTGCATTGATTTCGATGCTAAAAATATCAAAAACCAGTATGTAGATAAAAATTGTATTTTTGATGACTTGAAGATTTCGTCAATACTTTTTGCATGGTTAAGCCTTTCAGGGTATTTGTTTACTTTTTGCTATTCCTACTGGTTATTAGCACCCCCTCGTTCTTTGTTTCGAGTGAAGGCTTTTCCGTTCTTGGTGTTTCTATTAAATACCCGGATATTAATAACCTTCTTAGTTATCAATCCCAAACCGACTCGCAAAAGGCAGAGTTGCACCCACACGTTCAACGTTATGGTTTCTTGATTGATAGCCTCGACCAGATTGCTTCCCCCGATTCAGTAGCAATGGAGTTAGATTCGCTCATAACCGATTCGATTCCGATTGCTGCATTGGACAGCACAGCGAGAATTGGAACCAAAAGTTTTAATGCGGAAGCATTGAAAGAGACCATTGTTAAGCTTGAATACCCCGACACGACGCAGCAAGCATTGTCGGAGTTTTTTAACGCCCTTGCTGAGGGGCAACCCAAAAAAAATATTGTTAGGGTTCTCCACTATGGCGACTCCCAAATTGAGGGCGATCGGATTACATCGTACTTGAGGCAGCGACTTCAGCAACAATTTGGGGGTTCGGGTGTAGGACTCCTTCATTTGGTACCTCACAGCTACCAGCCTGCAGGGATAATCCATTCCAACTCGAGCAATTGGCAAAAAGTAACCTTAGCCGATATGGGCAAGGGAACAGCATTGGGCAATCGATTTGGTATTTTAGGTGGGTACAGTATTTTTACCAGCAATAGAGGAATTTTTTCGAAGGGCGGCTTTTGGGAAGCCAGCATTCAGCTAAAACGAACAGGTAGTAAAACCAGACCCTTTAATAGGCTTCGATTGCTTTTTGCAGATGTTTCAGAACCATTCATGGTTTCATTAGTTTCGCAGGGTAAAGCAATAGAAGCAGAGATGATTGAATCGGGCAAGCATTTACGTCAACTTTTCTTGGGTGTTAACCCCGATATTAATTCGTTCAGTGTCGATTTTAAAGGGGATGCGAGCCCAATGTTTTATGCTATGTCGTTGGAAGGAAAAGTAGGCATGCAGGTTGACAACATTGCCATAAGGGGCAGCTCGGGAACCGATTTTACTCGGGCCGACCCTGCAGCACTGAAAAGCCTTTTCCAAATGTTAAATGTTAAACTTATTATTCTCCAGTTCGGTGTAAATTTGGTTCCACACGTGGTGAGCAGTTACGATTACTACGAGAATCAGCTGTACCGTCAAATTCAAGCACTCAAAGCAGCTAATCCTCATGCATCGATTATTGTAATTGGAGTTTCAGATGTGGCCCGAAAAGAGGGGACCAGTTTTGTTTCGTACCCAAACATTGAACCCATACGTAATGCTCAACGCAATGCAGCCCAAAAGGGCGGAGTAGCGTTTTGGGACTGCTACGCAGCTATGGGAGGTCAAAACTCAATGGTAGCCTGGGTAAATGCAAAACCACCTTTGGCATCGAAAGATTATATTCACTTTTCGCCACGTGGGGCAAACCTAATTGCTGAAATGTTCTATACGGCCCTAAATGCCGAATTCGATAAGTTTATCAGAACCCGAGCAGAGCAAACCAAAACCGTTACTGAAGCAGAAGCCCCCTAAAATATGCCACTAACTTCCGTTATACTATTAACTGTGATTGTTAGCTTTTCAGCATTCAAGCCATTGCCTATGCATTCTTTTGTAGGGGGCAATAGGCTTGATTTGCCAATGCGTCTTTTCGATAGCGAAAAGAACCAATTACTGCAAGCACCCGAAATGGATGACAAAATTCGTTTTCGTAATATGTTATGGATGGCTGCTGAGGGTAAAAGGCCCCTTAGAGTATTGCATATTGGCGACTCACATGTTCAGGCCGACCTGTTTACGGGCGAAACCCGAAGGCTACTTGCCTGGTGGCTTTCCGATTCCCTTGCAGGGAGAGGTATTGTGTTTCCCTATAGCGTTGCAGGAACAACCAATCCGAAGGATTATAGTGTAGTGGCCCAGGGCGATTGGAAGTCGCTTAGGGTAACTAAAAGTATTGCTATCGACACATTCGGAATAACTGGAATTTATCTGCGAACCTATTGGCCCGGGAGCAACTTGCACTTCAAAATGAATGGAAACGGAAATTCGGTTCAACCTTTCAATAGAGTTGGACTGTACTTCGAGGGAAGAGGGGTTGCTATACGTCAAGCCAATGTGTTGAAACAGGGTGCAGGCTATACCCTCTATCAATTACCAGAAAACTCCACAGAGTTTGAAGTTTTCTATACCGATTCAAGCAACTCCTCAGGGTTCAAACTATATGGTGCAGAACTATTTCACTCTCAGTCGAAGCTTATTTACCATGCTGTGGGTGTAAATGGTGCTAGTTCGGCATCATTCCTCCAGTCGGTTAGCTTCTTTGAGCAGCTCCCTTTGGCTAGTCCAAACATTGTTCTTGTTTCATTGGGAACAAATGATGCTTTTAGCGATGCGTTTAGAGCCGAAACTTTTGAGAATAATTTGAACCAACTAATTGGCGGCATAAAAAGGGAACTACCCGATGCCTTAGTGATTCTTACCACCCCCAACGACCATTTTTTAAAGGGTGCTAAGCCAAATCAACGAATAGAAATGGTAAGGAAAAGCATCATGCAAATTGCTGTTAACCACGAATGTACAGTTTGGGATTTCTATTCGCTAATGGGTGGTGAAGGAAGCATGGCTATATGGAAGCAAAATGGATTGGCGGCTCCCGACATGTTGCACCTGAGCGAAAAGGGCTATGCCCTTAAAGGGCAACTTTTATTTAAGGCGCTGATAGAGTTTGGCCAGTTTTCAGCCAACGAGCCCTTTGTTCAGCAAATACACATAAACAAATGGAGCGAATTGAGCAAATAGCCAGTTGGTTCTTTACCTACACCGAAAACCACCCCCTAATATTTACCGAGGGTATTTTTTGGGTTTTCTTTACATTGCTCCTTTTGGGTTACTCGCTGGTTTATAAAACCCGTAAACTACGAACCGCTTACCTATTGGTTTTTAGCCTACTCTTTTACTACAAATCGAGCGGGTACTTTTTTTTCCTTCTGGTGTTTTCAACTCTTGTCGACTACTTTATAGGGTTACTTATTAGTTCGAGCCAAATAAAATGGAAACGAAAGCTGCTTGTGGCATTAAGCGTGGTAGTAAACCTAGGGTTGCTTTCGTTTTTTAAGTATAGTTACTTTTTTGCCGATACAGCAAACCAGCTGTTCGGCAGTAACATTCTGCCCTTCAATTTTTTGGCCCATTGGTCCAACATTATTGTAGGTTCAACATTCGAAACGGGTTCCATAGTGCTGCCCGTTGGAATTTCATTTTTTACCTTTCAAACCATAAGTTACAGCGTTGATGTTTACCGTCGAAAGGTTGGTGCTGTAAAAAATATAATTGACTTTGGATTTTATGTTTCGTTTTTCCCTCAATTGGTAGCCGGTCCCATTGTTAGGGCTGCAGAGTTTATTCCGCAAATATACCAGCGCTACTCCCTTTCAAAGCGCGAGTTGGCATATGCAACCTTTCTTATTCTTAATGGATTAATAAAGAAAATGGTTATTTCCGATTACATATCGCTCAATTTGGTCGATAGGGTATTCGATAACCCATTGAGTTTTTCGGGGCTCGAGAACCTTTTAGCCGTTTACGGCTATGCCGTTCAAATCTACTGCGATTTTTCGGGATACACCGACATGGCTATGGGGCTTGCCATACTGCTGGGATTCAAGCTGCCACTCAATTTCAATTCGCCTTATAAAGCGGTAAATATTACCGACTTCTGGCGGCGATGGCATATTTCTCTTTCCTCGTGGTTGCGCGACTACCTTTATATTCCTTTGGGAGGAAATCGAAAAGGTCAATTACGAACATATGGCAACTTGATTGTAACCATGCTACTGGGTGGGCTTTGGCATGGTGCTAACCTACGGTTTTTAGTTTGGGGTGCCATACATGGTGTTGCTCTGGCTTTGCATAAAGTATGGACAAGCCTATTTCCAAGGCGCAGTTTGCTTGTTCCTCCCTGGAAAAGGTTGGTGTCGGCCCTTTTTACCTTTCACGTGGTATGTCTTTCGTGGGTATTCTTTCGTGCTCCCAGTTTTTCGCACGCCCACGATATGCTTTTGCAAATGTTCCATAGGTTTGGCTGGGCTTCATTCTTCGAGGTTTTTAGGGGCTACTATCTGTCGCTGTCACTTATTTTAGTTGCCATGGTTATTCATTGCCTGCCAGTAAGGATTAAGGAGAGATACAGAGGGGCTTTCATTCGAACACCGATTGTAGTTAAAATACTGATTATTTTGGCCATTGTTGTCGTGGTTTTTCAAACCCAATCGGCCCAAATGCAGCCATTTATATACTTCAGGTTTTAATAGTTTGGCATTGCGAGAGGTTAAATTCATTACTTTTGCCTTCGTAATAAAATTAGCCCATGTATAATAATATTGCTCATTACTTTCGAACCATTCGGTTTAAAAATAATATTTATACCGCTTTAGCATTTAACCTTCTGCTGGTTATGCTGGTGTTCACGCTTGGGCGCCTGCTTTTTTTCTGGTTCAACAGGGGGTACTTTGGCGAAGTGGGAACAGATCGACTTTTAACCATTCTGTTGGGAGGCTTAAAATTCGACCTTTCGGCTGTACTTTACACCAATTTGCTTTACGTAGTTTTCATGCTGCTTCCCGTTACTTTTCGATATGGCAATGTTTATCAGAATATTGCAAAATGGATTTTCTGGATTTTCAACTCGGTGGCCATTCTGGCCAACTCTGCCGATATTGTATATTTCCGTTTTACTCTTCGTCGCACCACTGCAACGCTTTTTGCCGAGTTCGAGAATGAAACCAATATTGTTCCCCTGCTTCTGAAATTTTCTGTCGACTACTGGTATGTTATTCTAATTTGGTTAGCGCTAACTGCGCTTTTGGTTGTGCTTTATCGAAAGCCAAAGGCTTTCTTCGAAACTAGAGGATTGGTACAACATGCAACCTACTCGGCAAGTGGTTTGGTAGTGATGGCCCTTTGTATGGGGCTTGTAGTGGCAGGCCTTCGTGGTGGTTTCCGGCATAGCACACGGCCAATAACGCTGAGTAATGCCGGTGAGTTTGTTAAGGAGCCCCTCGAAACGGCCATAGTGCTAAATACCCCCTTTTCCATTTATCGCACCATTGGTGTAAAAGGGCTCGAGAGGGTATCGTATTACCCCAGCGAAGAGCAGCTCAGCGCCATCTATTCGCCAGTGCACCAATTCGAACCGAAGGAACCCTTTAGACCCATGAATATTGTAATTATTATAATGGAGAGCGTTGGGCGTGAATACATTGGAGCATACAATCGGCATTTGTCCGAACAGGGCTACCGGGGTTTTACGCCGTTTCTCGATTCGCTTATCGACCAAAGTTTCATGTTTCAACATTCCTTTTCGAATGGGCGAAAGTCCATCGATGTTCTTCCATCGGTTTTAACTTCAATACCCATGATGGTTGAACCATTCGTGCTTACTCCATATTCTGCAAATAACCTCAATAGCATTGCAACGCTCTTGAAGCCCCACGGGTACACATCCGCTTTCTTTCATGGGGCACCCAATGGCTCAATGGGTCATCAGGCTTTTACAACCATGCACGGGTTCGATAAATATTTTGGCATGACTGAGTACGGTAACAGCAAGGATTTCGATGGAATGTGGGGAATTTGGGACGAGGAATTCTTTCAGTTCTTTGCGCAGAAACTAAAGGAGCTGCCACAGCCGTTCTGTGCCGGAATTTTTTCGGTTACTTCTCACCATCCCTTTAAAATTCCTCCAAGGTACGAAGGGGTGTTTCCCAAGGGGCATTTGCCAATACACCAGTGCATTGGTTATACCGACTATGCTTTGCGTAGGTTTTACAATGCCATTAAGAACGAACCATGGTTCGTTAATACCCTTTTTGTTTTTACAGCCGATCATCCCAATGAACCTTGGCTCGAAGAGTACAAAAATGTTCTGGGCGGCTTTTCGGTTCCTATATTTTTCCACCATCCCTCTGGAAATTTAATTGGCCAAAGCAATACGCCCGCACAGCATATCGATATATTGCCAACTACCCTGTCGTATTTAAACTTTAGCAAGCCCTTTGTTGCCTTCGGCAAGAATTTATTCGACGAGGCATCGGTACCTATTACAATAAGTTACTCAAATAGTACATACCAGCTGGTATTCGATAAGTACCTGTTGCTTTTCGACGGCCAGCACTCGTTAGGGCTTTATAATTATCAAACCGACCCAATGCTCAGGCAAAACATTAAGAGCCAGAAGGAACAAATGACTTATAAACTGGAGCAAATAGTAAAGGCTGTTGTTCAGCAGTACAAAAATCGGCTAATCGACGACAGGCTGCTGGCTGAACCCAAACGCTAGTTGGTAATACGAAGAATTCGGCCCATTTGTGAAACTCTATATCGTTTAAGCGGGTATCCTTTGTTGGGGTATCCGTAATTCTCCAGAAAATACTGGGTATTGCAATGAGGGCAAGTTGCCGTTTGGTTGGCCCCGGCTCCGTCGAGGTTAACCGATGTGCTTACGCCAATATGCTGCGGACAGGTTGCATCGAATGCAAAATACGGCTGTCCGTCAGTTGCATCGAAGCGTCGGTAAATTACAACACCGTTGTCGTCGTACCCTTCGCCTCCCTTTTTAACCGCATTACCCTGCGCGTTAAGTGGCGAAAACTGAGGTAAATCGAGATTTATATCGAAATTAACATACACATCGGGCACTATTATGGGCTCCTCTTCGCCGCAACTCAAAAAAAAGGTTAACGCCGATGCAATGATTGTAATTAGAGCTATATTTGTCTTTCTCATGTTTTTTTTTGCAAAACTATTCTTTTTTCTTTAAAAACGAGGTTTGAAACGGCAACGTATACTTTTCACTGTCAAAAGGGTGTTTTTTTACCCTATATTTGCAGCTATACTTTTAGTTGGCGGGTTGGGTTCTACAGGTTGTAGTAAAAAAACCACTCCTTCTGAACTGCATATAGGCTTCGATGGGAGGCAGAAAACCAACCGAAGCGATCAGCGTAGAAGGGAGAAGATTGCTCGAAGCGAGAAAAAGAAGACCCGTCAGCTGGAACGGAAGGCAAATGCAAAAAGGGAAAAGGCAAAGAAGGAGGGCGAAAAAGCACGAGCCAAAATGGCCAAGAGACATTTAGAAAAACAACATCCCGATGCGCAAAAGCGCATGAAAGAGAACCAGAAAGAAACAGAAAAGCGAAATAGGAAGAGCAAAACCCTGATGCAAAGATTAATGTTTTGGAAATAAAAAATTGACTCTATGGATATCGACAACATTCTATACATTATAATAGCCATTGTACTAGCCATTGTAAATGGAGTAGTACAGAAGAAGAAAAAGGAGGCTCAGGCACAAAAAGCTCCAACTGCAAAACAGTTCGACCCATTTGCCGAGGAGGAATCGCTCGAGGAGCAGTTGCCTTTCTTGTTTGGCTCCCAGAAGCAGCCCGAACCTATTCTGGAAAATGAGCCTGTAACCTATTATAGTAAACAGGACGATAGATATGAATCAGAGGAGTACCTCGATTCTCCAGAAAGCCAGTTCGATAAGCCCGAGGCAGCCCATTTTGAATCGCTTGATGTGCCCGAAACTGCCGAATTTAAATCGGTTGACACATATCAGCCATTGGTTTTCACCCCAAGTAATGAGGGGGAATCGGCCTTTGCCTTTGACGATGATGTAATTTCAAAATCGGCCATTACCGGAGTAGACGAAGAGGAGGAAGTGACAGCTGAAGCAACAGGAAATTTATTAACCCAAAAGCACAAGAAATTCAACTTAAAAGAGGCAATTATTTACTCGGAAATTATTAATCCCAAATATTTTACGCCCCGAAATAATTTGCAATTAAACTATTGATTTTCTAAAAAAAGCGTTATATTTGCTTCCAGCAAAGAGTTCCGATTCGTCGGAATTCTTTTTTATTTACCCATATCACAAAGGAGAATTGAGTATGACCAAGGTTGTTTATTTAACGGAGGAAGGCCTAAAAAAGCTACAGACCGAATTGGAACAGCTTCGTTCGGTTGAAAGGCCAGCCATATCGAGATTGATTGCCGAGGCGCGCGATAAGGGCGATCTTTCGGAAAATGCGGAGTACGATGCAGCCAAAGAGGCTCAGGGTATGCTCGAAATGAAGATTGCTAAACTCGAGGATACCATTGCCAATGCACGAATAATCGACGAGTCGAGGATTGATACTACCCGTGTTCAGATCCTTAATAAGGTGAAAATTAAAAATTTGACAACAAAAGCTATTGTTGAGTACATGCTTGTAGCCGAAACCGAAGCCAACCTGAAGGAGGGCAAACTTTCGGTTGGTACTCCCATTGCAAAAGCACTGCTAGGCAAAGTGGTAGGCGATGTTGTAGAGGTTCAGGTGCCTTCGGGGCTAATGAAGTTTGAAATTGTAGAAATTTCACGTTAATCATAGAACCAGAAAGCCATGCCAACCATTTTCTCCAGAATCATTGCAGGCGAAATACCCTGCTATAAAGTGGCCGAGAATGATAAATTTTTGGCTTTTCTCGACATCAATCCGCTTGTAAAGGGACATACATTGGTTGTACCCAAAACCGAGGTCGATTACATTTTTCAAATCGACGACCAAACCCTGGCCGAGATGATGGTGTATGCTAAAAGAGTTGCTATTGCTCTCGAAAAGGTAGTTCCCTGTAAAAGGGTGGGAGTTGCCGTAATTGGGCTCGAAGTACCCCATGCGCACATTCATTTGGTGCCCCTTAACTCCGAAGCCGATATTTACTTTGGTAAACCAAGGGCAAAGTTCACTGCCGATGAGTACCAGCAGCTGGCAAAGGAAATAGCAAGCAAACTTTAATAAACCCCATTAATAATGCAATCCGAATGGTCTTAGGCTATTCGGATTGTTTTTTTATCTTTACTTCAAACTTCTGAAGTATGCTTGTTAAAACTTTTGGCAGCGCCGTTCATGGCATCAAGGCAACTACCATTACCATTGAAGTGAGTGTTGGTAAGGGTATCAATTTTTATCTTGTTGGTCTGCCCGACAATGCCGTTCGCGAAAGCCAACAGCGAATAGCAACGGCTCTCGAATCGAATGGGCTCAAATTTCCGAAGCAGCGTGTGGTAATTAACATGGCTCCGGCCGACATACGCAAGGAGGGTGCTGCGTACGACTTACCTTTGGCAATTGGTATGCTGGCTGCATCGGAGCAAATGAAATGCGACCAGCTTGCCGAATACATTATTATGGGCGAACTCTCGCTCGACGGTTCCGTTCAACCCATTAAGGGGGCACTTCCCATAGCTATTCAGGCCCGCGAAGAGGGATTCAAGGGTCTTTTTGTCCCCGCACAAAATGCCCGCGAAGCGGCAGTAGTTAACAACCTCGAGGTTTATGGGGTTGAAAATTTGCACCAAGTAATCGACTTTTTTAATGGGAATACTTCCCTTCAGCCCATAGTTATCGATACTCGTAAAGAGTTTCTGTCGCATGCTAACGATTATGAGGTGGATTTTGCTGATGTAAAGGGTCAGGAGAACGTTAAGCGTGCATTCGAGGTAGCTGCTGCCGGAGGACATAATCTGATTATGATTGGCCCGCCAGGCGCTGGAAAAACAATGTTGGCCAAGCGATTACCTACCATCATACCACCCTTAACCCTACGAGAAGCGTTAGAAACCACCAAGATCCATTCGGTTGCAGGCAAGGTCGATAGTGCCACGTCGCTCATTACCCGCCGACCCTTCCGAAGCCCGCATCATACTATTTCCGATGTAGCACTTGTTGGGGGAGGTACATACCCACAGCCCGGAGAAATTTCAATGGCTCATAACGGAGTTCTATTTCTCGATGAGTTGCCAGAGTTCAGACGAACCGTGCTTGAAGTAATGCGTCAGCCGCTCGAGGACAGGCTTATTACCATTTCAAGGGCCAAGTTTTCGGTAGAGTATCCTGCTTCTTTCATGCTGGTAGCCTCAATGAACCCGTGTCCCTGCGGATATTACAATCACCCCGAGAAGGATTGCGTTTGCTCTCCGGGGGTTGTTCAGAAATATTTAAATAAAATATCTGGACCGCTACTCGATAGAATTGATATGCATATAGAGGTGGTGCCCGTTCCGTTCGAGAAACTTTCTGGGGCGCCACCCGCTGAACCATCGATTAATGTGCGAGAAAGGGTAATACGGGCTCGCACCATTCAGGAGGAACGATTTGTTGAGTGGAAGGGAATTCATTGCAATGCCCAAATGGGCAGCAAGCACATTCGCCGTTTTTGCCAGCTCGATGAGGCCGGAAACGCATTACTCAAAAATGCAATGGAACGGCTGGGGCTTTCGGCTCGAGCATACGATCGCATACTGAAAGTATCGCGAACAATTGCCGACCTCGAGGGTTGCGAAGCAATAAGGCCTGAGCATGTTGCCGAGGCCATACAGTACAGGAGTCTCGATCGGGATACGTGGATGGGATAAAAAAAAACGGGAGGTTATTTATCCTCCCGTTTTTAATTGTATTTCAAAAATACTTGAATCAGATTAACTTATCATTTGACAAAAGGATTAATCCGAAGTATATACCTAGAAAATATGGTACGAAACGGCTACTCCAACAGTTACAACCGAAGCCATAACCATAAGCTTTATAAGAATATTTAAGCTAGGACCCGATGTGTCTTTAAAAGGATCGCCAACGGTGTCGCCAATAACGGTTGCTTTGTGAGCATCGGATCCTTTGCCACCAAAGTGACCCTCTTCAACATACTTTTTAGCATTGTCCCATGCGCCACCAGCGTTAGCCATAAAAATGGCCAAAGCAAAACCGCTCGATATTGTTCCCAAAAGCAAACCAGCAATGCCCGGAACGCCAAATACAACACCTACAATCACGGGGATAAACAATGCTATAAGCGATGGAGTGAGCATTTCTTTTTGTGCGCCTTTGGTTGAAATTTCTACGCAACGTGCGTAGTCGGGTTCTCCTTTTCCTTCCATAATGCCAGGTATTTCGCGGAACTGACGACGAACTTCGTCGACCATTTTTTGTGCAGCACGGCCCACAGCATTCATTGTCATACCGCTAAAAAGAAATACAGCCATAACGCCAATAAACACGCCAACAATAACCATTGGGTTCATTAGGTGAATTTCGTAATGCTCAACAAAATCGATAAATTTTGCTTCGATAGCAGGAACGTTATTTATGAGTTCATTAGGCTTGTCTAAGAATTTAACAAACATCATACGAATCTCTTCGAAGTACGATGCTAGCAGCGCAAGTGCAGTAAGGGCTGCGCTTCCAATTGCAAAACCTTTACCCGTTGCTGCGGTGGTGTTACCAAGAGCGTCGAGAGCGTCGGTGCGCTTGCGGACTTCTGGGCCAAGGTGGCTCATTTCGGCATTTCCACCGGCATTGTCGGCAATCGGGCCATAAGCATCGGTTGCTAGGGTAATTCCAAGGGTCGAAAGCATACCAACTGCAGCAATTCCAATTCCGTATAACCCGAAGTTAAGCGTATCGACTGAAAAATTGAAACTTGTGGCAAAGCCGTAGGCTAATGCAATGGCAACAACAATAATTCCAAGAGGTATTGCTGCCGAAATTAAACCGGTTCCAACGCCACTAATAATAACTGTTGCTGGCCCTGTACTGCTCGACTCGGCAATTTTTTGCGTTGGGCGGTAAGCCGATGCTGTAAAGTACTCGGTTGACTGTCCAATGCCAATACCAGCAATAAGTCCAACAATAATAGAGCCCCAAATACCAATGTAGTTTGGAAGTTGTAGGTAGTATAAAATTAAAAACGATGCAATTATAATTAGGAACGCGCTTACGTTAACACCAAAGCCCAACGATTTAAGAAGCTGTTTTTGAGTAGCACCTTCCTTTGTGCGTACCATAAACACACCAATAATCGAAAGCAAAGTACCAACTGCGGCAATAAGCATTGGAGCAATTACAGCATTGTTTTGAATTATTGGATCGTGGTTAATAAAGGCAGCAGCACCCAATAGCGCCGAGGCAAGAATTGAAGCAGCAAACGACTCGAATAGGTCGGCGCCCATTCCGGCAACATCGCCTACGTTATCGCCAACA